>JAEZSP010000079.1 GCA_023421735.1 Bacillota bacterium
TTCCTCAGTAGCTCAATGGCAGAGCGTTCGGCTGTTAACCGAAATGTTGTAGGTTCGAGCCCTACCTGGGGAGCCAGTCGTGGTTACAAATCAAACTAGATTTGTAACCACCTTTTTTGTTTTTGGCTCACGTTTTTCTGCTCGGAAAGAATTGGCGAGGTATGGGGATTTTTGTGGTAAACTGAGTTATCAATCTGGTGCACAATACGCCGGAATAAGGAAATTAAAAACGGAGTTCACCAAAGAAAGTTTGTTTTTTGCACAATCGGCTCTTTTAAGTGCCTTTTTGCCGGATCAGAACCATTTTAGGTTTGATGCGGTGATTCTGATTTCGGCGGCGCTTATTTCGAATCTTTTCTGGAAGGTCGTTCCGACGGGACTTGCGGGCAGACCCTGTTGGGTCATTGCGCCGGCATACACTTCCGACAACGTCAATCCCGCTAGGATTCGTACTTCCGGTTCTGTAAACGGTACGCAACGGCTAAAAACTGTGTACGATTCGAATGCCATGACTTTCTTGGCGCGTCTAAAATGGATCATCCGCAAAATCGTCGGCGCAACATCAGCTTCTCAATACGGCATTTTTACGGCAAGATTCATTGATTCTGAAATTGCTGTTTTTCTGGCTTTATCCGTGACGTTAAAGATGAGGCAGTCCGGGCAAAAGGCGTGAAAAGCTGATTCATGCGAGTGCGGCATGCTGCAATTTGGTGAGATTATGCGCACTTGTCATTTGGAATGCAAAAAAGTATGATATACTTTATAAAGATGAAGGGGGGAGTATTGATGAGTGAAGTAAAAAGATACGATGTGAATGAGGAATGGGCACATTCCGGCGTTGTCGAAGCTGGGGATTATGTATTTGTGAATTATTGCTCGATTGGTTTGGATTTGCCAATGGAAGATCAAGTAAGAGGAGCGTTTGACCAATTGGAGAAGCGGCTTCAATTGGTCGGATTGACATTGGAATCCGTCGTGAAAATAGACGCATTGTTCGGCGACATTCGTGATATACCGATCATGGAGAAGGTCATCAAGGAACGTTTTCACGGGAAGTATCCTGCCAGAAAATCATTTGAGCGAGATCATTCCGGGAAACATACCTTTCAAGTGGATGCAATCGCATATAAGGGATAATCATCCGCGTTGACAAGTTCGTTTCGTTTGCCCTCATCGGCTGAAAGGATTGGCATGTCGTATCAAGCGATTCTATTTGATGTCAGCGACACCTTGGTTGAATATCATCCCAATTGGGCGGAAATATACGGTGACCGTCTCCGCGCGCTGGGGTTTGCGATCACAGATCAAATGGCGTGCGAGATTCGCCGAGCGGTTAACTGGGCCATCGGCGCACAAAGTTTGAATGAGATGGATGGTGCGCCGCATGCGACTACGGATGAGTCCGCAAGGATGAAAAATGAGGCGGCATTATCCTGCGTCCATTTTCCCGATGGGATGAAGGCGCGCTATCTGGAACAGATGGCCCGAATGCCCAAAGTGAAACAGGAAATGCGCGTGATCGCGGGTGTCATTGAGACATTAAAAATCCTGAAGACAACGTATCGACTGGCGATCGTTTCAAATCATCATGCGTGGCTGGCGGATCGTTTGCGCGAGCTGCAATTAAATGACTTTTTTCATCCGGTGGTGATCTCCGAGGTGGTCGGCATTGAAAAGCCGGACGTGCGCATCATGGAGATCGCATTGCGGGAACTTGATTTGCCGGCAAAGCGGTGTCTCTACGTCGGCGATCATCCCATGGACGTCCTGTGCGCAAAGAAAGCGGGGCTGGATTGCGCATTGATCGTGGGCGATTGGGAAATGGCGCACTTGATCGGCGGGTACCGCGCGGATTATCACATTGAAAACCTGCGTGACCTCCTTGAGATTCTGCCGGTCTGATCGATGAATTGCGTACGGAAAGAAAAGGAGGGATTATGGGAAGTTTTTTTAGCAATCTGATCGTCGAGCGTGGGGCACCCGAAACCCTGCGGGATGACATCGCGTGTATTCTCAAGCCGCAGGGATATGCGCCTGTGGCGGATGGGGCGGATGCCGACATCACGATTTTCGTGCTTGGCGGCGCGGAGGATCAGTTTTGGGTGCTGGTCGGGGAAGGATTGGAGGAACTGCTTCTCGAATTCGCGCAGAAATTGGCAAAAAGGAGCAAGCGGCGCGTCATCGCGGCGCAGTGTATCGACAGCGATGTGCTCCTTTTGTCTCTCACGAAGGGCGGCGCTTCGAACGACGTTTGCATAGGTGATCCGGAGGCATACGACATCGAGCCACGACCATTTCGTTCCGCGCCCTGGATGGAGCTGGTAGGCCCGGAAAATTGGGATGCGTTTCGTGCGGCGCGCAAACGGAAGTACGTGTACGCAGAGGACGCGCTCTCGGAAATCGAAGGATTCATCGGCTTCCGGGCGGAAAACGCGGTGCTTACGGCAGACGATCTGGAAGATGCCGCGGAACCGCTGTTTGCGATTGCCTTTCGGAAGGTGCACGTCATTCCGGTCTTTTTACCGCAGGAATTGCCGCCTGCGTTTCGGCCTTGGCAGGGCACGGGTGGATACTGCAATCCTGTCAGAACCGTTTTTATGGAGGCGGGTGGCATCGGATGCGGATATGAGCTGCACATCGTTGCGCGCGGATTTGACGCGGGGGCATGTGAAATCGGGAATGTCTGGATTACGCGCCATATTTCCACTCCGAAGGTTCGGATGGCGCGCGGCATGCCCGTTCGGTGTACGTTTGCGGATGGAAGCGCGGGTTGGAAAGCGCTTTTCCCGGACGAAGACATCTCCCCTGGGCTGAATCTCCGAAACCCTGAGCGCAAGACGCTGAAGGGCATAGATCGTGAACTCGCGCTGAGATATGCCGTTGAGTTTGTCCTGCGCGGCGGCGCCTTTCCGCCGCGCGGTGAGAAGAAGGAGCTGCATGACGGGGCGTCAACTTACGTCGAAATCAGCCTGATTCCGCTGGAAAATCCGGCTGGGGCGGCCACCAATCGCGTGGGGATCTGCCGGGCGGATAAAGTGACGAACGATGCGGAGTGCATGCTTGAGCACCGCTGGTGGATGCTGAAAGAGAGGTCGAAATGACCGATTCCCTCAACCGATATTATGATACATATGATGAGGAAACCCGGCTCACCCGCGACAACCTCCACCAAATCGAATATCGCACCACTCTGCGGTTCCTCGAAAAGCACATCCCGCCCCACTCGGCGGTTCTGGATTCGTGCGCAGGCACGGGGGCCTACGCGTTTCCGCTTGCAGAAGCGGGACACGTGGTGACGGCAGGGGACATCGTGCCCCGGCATGTCGCGCGGATGCGGGAAAAGGACGCGGGAAATCTGCGAGAAATCTATGAGGGCGATGCGGCCGATCTTTCGCGCTTTGGGGCCGATTCGTTCGATGCCGTTCTGTGTCTCGGTGCGCTCTACCATTTGCGCGGGGATGCGGCAGAACGGGCCGTGGCGGAGGGCGCGCGTGTCTTGAAGCGCGGCGGCGTGTTTGCGATGAGCTATATCAACCACACGGGTGTGTACTTTGCGCAGCTGATGCGCGCGATTCGGAAGGAAGAGACCGCAGCGCGCGTCGCGGCGTATCGGCTGCTCGACCAAATCGAGTCGGAAAGCTGGGACGGTCTGTTTCACGGGATGACCATGGACGAGGCAACGTCGCTTGCCGCATACCACGGCATCGAATCCGTGGAGGTCGTCTCCACGTATCCGGTGTACTACAATTTTTATAACGAAATCAACGACATGACGGAGGATGCCTACGAGGCGTATCTCGCGTGCCATTTTGAGACGTGCACCGACCCCGCCGTTGCCCGGCACGCCATGCACGGTCTTTTGATCGGGAGGAAAAAGGAATGAGCGAACTTTCCAAGCTGCCCAATGTGGGCAAGGTGCTCGAAAAACATCTGATTGCGGTCGGGATTGAAACGCCCGAACAACTCCGGGCGGCGGGTGCGCAGGAAACGTTTTTGCGTATCCGGGATATGTGTGATCCCGGCGCGTGCCTGCACATGCTCTATGGCATCGAGGGAGCGATTCTCGGCATCCCGGATCGTCTCCTTTCCGAAGAGACGAAGCGGGATTTGTGCGTGTTTTTTCGGGCGCAATCGAAATAGGATCGATTGTCGTTTTTGACATCCTGCTTCAAAAATAAATAAAAAACGATAATTTTCGTGCTAGAATCCAAATGTGATTATCGGAAAACAATAAATTGGAGGCGTACATGTCGAAGTGGGTGAAGGGTGGCTAGGCGGCGGTCGCGCTGAGTGGCGCCGGACTGGCCTTGTGGGACGGCACAGGGGAACGCGTTCTTTCGCTGGCGGTTGCGCCGTTCTCGCTTCTGGGGATGTGGCTGCGCATGCTGTCGCTCTCGGGCGCGGCGGGGAAGGCGCTGGCGCTTTTTCTCTACGTCCTTCTGTGCGGAATTCCGGTCTATGGAATGCTCCTGCGGCGGCGGTTCGGCGGAATGCCCGCCGCGGTGAGCGTATACCTGTTCTTTCTTATGTTTATGATGGTGAATCCGACGAAGATCGCGGCGCTCTTTCGCACGCCGGTTGCGGGGGAAGAAGGGCTTAATATGCTCAAAGCGATGCTCGTCGGGTTTTTCTATCTGCTCCTGCTCTCCTGGGTGCTCATCCGGATCGCAACGCGGCGGGCGCCGGACGGGCTTATCCGGCGTCTGATCGGACTTGTCTGGTTGACGGGCGCACTGCTGATTCTTTCCGTCACATGCGTGGATTTCGCGGTACTCAAAGCCGCGTTCGAGACTGTGCCTGCTGATCCGTTGTTGTCGTATTTGGGAGCGGGGACGACCGCGCCTGCCGACGGTGTTCTCGCCATCGTTCGGTTTGTGGCGGACGCTGTGCCCACGGCGGTATTGTTATATGCGCTTGTGGCAGCCGCGCGGCTGCTTGCGGGCTGCGGGCGCGAGCTGTTTGCCGCCGAAAATGCCGAACTGGCCCGTACGCTTGCGGCGCGCGCGCGGACGGCGATTCTGGTGGCGGTGGGCTGTATGCTGGGTAGAGCCTCGCTGGAAATCATGCTGGCACATTGGGCGACGAACGTGTCCATCATGGCTAACGTTCCGCTTCTTGAGCTGATTGCCGCTTTGGCATCCGCACTGTTTGCGCGGTTCATGGAGCGCGGCTGCGCGGTGTACCGAGAAAACCAAATGATGATTTGAGGCGGCGAATATGGCAATCGTGGTAAATCTTGATCAGGCGCTCAAAGCGCGTGGCATGACCGGGAAGCAGCTTTGCGAAAAAATCGGGTTGACGGAAGCGAACCTCTCCATCCTGCGCAGCGGACGCGCAAAGGGCGTCCGGTTTGCGACGCTCAACCGCATCTGCCTGTACCTTCAGTGCGATGTGGGCGATATTCTCCACTTTGATGGAAGCGAGGGGTCAAACGTTGAAGAGGATTAAGTGGATTTTGCTCGTGCTCGTCGTTGCCGCGTTCACGGGGTTTGCGGGTTTTCGGTTGGTGCGCCCGGCGGACATGGCGGCGGGCAATGTTCTGGTGGGATATTGGGCGACGTATGGAGATATGTCGGATGAGGCGGTATTTGATCCGCAGGACGCGGGTGCGCAGTGCTTACTCCAATATGTCGAAGGCGAGGATCGCATGCAACGGATCGGCAGTGCATTTGGCAATGTTCACCAGTCGTATAACCTCAAGGATCGCAGCGAGGAATATGGGCTGTCCGCCATGCTCTTCCTCGTTGCGGATAGCGATGCGGAGACGCAATTTTCCGACATCGAGGTTGAACTTGAAGGCGATGTTGTGGAATCGCTGCGCGCGGTGCTCGCAAATGAGTCTATGTGCGATGTCACGGCATACGTTTCCCAGCATGCATTGGAACTGCACGGGGCTGAACTCATGGCGATTGCCGCCGAAAACGGATGTACGCTCACGCTTTCGACGAAGCCGCCTCTTGATTTGCGCCTGTATGCGGTTTATCAAAGGGCGGACGGGAGCCTGTACGCGGATGGGAATCCCCAAACGTTCGGCGCGCCTTTGGACGGCGTCGGCTTTTCGGGCAGCGCGACATATTCCGAGACGGTGAACGGCGTGACCAAAGAAAAGACCGTCACGGTGGGGATCACGGTGCAAGTTGTTTCGCCCCTTTCCTCCGTGCGGGTCGTGGAAATGAGCGCAGAGAACAAGCCGCTTTGTTCAGCGGCGATCAACGGGATGGATGAGACATACGAGGCGGGGGCGGATTGCGCCTATGTCGTCGTTGAAGAAACGCATGACGATCACAGTGTTTCGCGCTTCCTGTATAACCGGAGCGACGTGAATACATGTCATACGCGCCATTATCCGCTTCCGAATGGGTTCACGGACGCGGTTGCGCTGTACATCCGGTTTCAGTGAGGATGACAGCGTGACCGCACATTTCCGGACTATATTTTTGTCAGCGTGCCCCGGTCAGCGCGTTCTTCATTTCGCGCACGTATTCCGCGACCCGCGGCGCGGCAGAACGACCATATTGGGCGACGAGCTTCATGATTGCGGAGCCGACGATGACGCCGTCCGCCTTCGCGCCCATTTCGGCTGCCTGCGCGGGCGTTGAAATGCCAAAGCCGATGGCAGCCGGCACGTGCCCGTTTTCGCGCACGAGGTGCACCATGTGCCCCACGTCGGTGGTGATCGAGGTGCGCACGCCCGTCACACCCAGCGACGACACGCAATAGACGAACCCCTGCGCCTCCCGCGCGATCATGGCGATCCGGTTTTCGGAGGTCGGCGCAATGAGCGAGATGAAGTCGATTCCATGTTCCCGGCACGCGGGCGCAAAGTCCGCCTTTTCCTCAAACGGCACGTCCGGCAGGATCAGGGCGTCGATGCCCACTTGAGCCGCGCGGGCGAGGAATCGATCTGTGCCGTAGGAGAAGACCACGTTCGCATAGGTCATGAACGCGAGGGGCGTCGAAACGTCCCGGCGGATGCGCGATACCAGGTCGAAAATTTTGTCGGTCGTCGCGCCGCCCTTGAGCGCGCGCAGGTTCGCGGCCTGGATGACCGGCCCTTCCGCCGTCGGATCGGAAAACGGAATCCCCAATTCGATCAGATCCGCGCCCGCATCCGCCATGGCGCGCACGAGCGCCTCCGTGGTTTCGAGATCCGGGTCGCCGCAGGTTAGAAATGCGACGAATGCCTTCCCGTTTTGAAATGCCTTTGCCGTATTGCTCATTCCGTTAAATCCTCCCCCCTATAGCGCGCGATGGCGGCGCAGTCCTTGTCCCCTCGTCCGGAAATATTGATGACGATGATCTGATCGTGCGCCATTTCGGGCGCGATCTTCATGGCGTGCGCCACGGCGTGCGCGCTTTCGATGGCGGGAATGATCCCCTCCGCGCGCGAGAGAAATTCGAACGCTTCGACCGCCTCGTCGTCGGTCACCGCCACGTACTGCGCGCGCCCGATGTCGTGAAGGTGCGCATGTTCCGGTCCGATGCCGGGGTAGTCGAGGCCGGCGGAGATGGAATAGACCGGCGCGATCTGTCCGTATTCGTCCTGACAGAAGTACGACTTCATGCCGTGGAAGATGCCCGGCCTGCCCGTGGAGATGGTCGCGGCGGTTTCGAACGTATCGATCCCGCGCCCTGCCGCCTCGCAGCCGATCAGCTTGACCGACGGATCGCCGATAAAGTGGTAAAACGCGCCGATGGCGTTTGATCCGCCGCCCACGCATGCGAGTACCGCATCCGGGAGCCGCCCCGTAGCTTCCAGAATCTGCGCTTTGATCTCGCGCGAAATGACCGACTGAAAGTCCCGCACGATGGTCGGGAACGGGTGCGGTCCCATGACGGAGCCCAGGACATAGTGCGTGTCCGCAATCCGGCTCGTCCATTCGCGCATGGTTTCCGAAACCGCGTCCTTCAGGGTCGCGGTGCCGGAGGTGACAGGATGCACCTGCGCGCCGAGGAGCCGCATGCGGTAGACGTTCAGCGCCTGCCGCCGCGTGTCCTCCTCGCCCATGTAGATTTCGCATTCAAGGCCCATCAGCGCGGCGGCAGTCGCGGCCGCAACGCCGTGCTGCCCCGCGCCGGTTTCGGCGATCACGCGTGTCTTGCCCATCTTTTTGGCGAGCAGCGCCTGGCCCAGTACGTTGTTAATCTTGTGTGAGCCCGTGTGGTTCAGGTCCTCGCGCTTGAGAAAGATCCGCGCGCCGCCCAGCATCCGGGTCATTTTTTTTGCCTCGGTAAGCCGCGACGGCCTGCCAGCGTAGTCGTTTAAAAGATGCGTCAGTTCGTCGTTGAAGCCTGGATCGTTCTTGTAAAATTCGTAGGCCTTTTCCAGCTCGATCACGGCGTTCATGAGCGTTTCTGGGATGTATTGTCCCCCGTGCCCGCCAAATCTGCCCCTTGTCATGTTGTCCCTCCCATTTTGCGCTGTTCGAGCGCCGCGCGCGCCCGCAAATCGCGCATCAGTTCATCAAATTCGGTAAGGCACAGCGACTGCGCCCCGTCGGACAGCGCGTGTACCGGGTCGTCGTGCGCCTCGATCAACAGGCCGTCTGCGCCGACCGCCAACGCCGCGCGCGAAAGCGGGGCGACCAGCGACTTGAGTCCCGCCGCGTGGCTCGGATCGACCAGAACCGGCAGGTGTGTTTTTTGCTTTAAAATCACCACGGCGGAGAGGTCGAGGGTGTTGCGCGTCTGCGTTTCAAATGTGCGGATGCCGCGCTCGCACAAAATCACCCGGCTGTTGCCGGAGGAGAGCACGTATTCCGCGCTCATCAAAAGCTCCTCGATGGTGCTCGACAGCCCGCGCTTCAAAAGGACCGGCTTGTTCATCAGCCCGACCTCCTTGAGAAGGTCGAAGTTCTGCATGTTGCGCGCGCCGATCTGCACCACATCGATTTCCTCAAAGAGCGGCGCCTGCGCGGGCGTCATGATTTCGCTCACGACGGGCAGTCCCGTTGCGCGCTTGGCGGCCAGCAGCATTTGAATGCCCGCCGCGCCCAACCCCTGAAAGGAATAGGGCGATGTGCGCGGCTTGAACGCGCCGCCGCGCAGCATGGTGGCGCCGCTCGCCTTCACGGATTGAGCGATCCGTTCGATCTGTTGCGCTGATTCCACCGCGCATGGCCCCGCGATCACGTGAAATGTGTCCGGCCCGATGCGCGCATCCCCGACCGATACGACCGTGTCTTCCGGATGCACGGTGCGGCCCGCCGCCTTGTATTGCTCGGTCACGCGCCGCGCATATTGCACGCTGGGGTTCAATTCGACCACGCGATCCATGTCCACGCACGCGGTGTTGCCGATCAGGCAGACGGCTGTGTGCTCCGTGCCCACGCTGACGAAGGTCGAAAAGCCCTGTTCTTCAAACGACGCGGCGAAGGCGCGCACGCCCGCTTCACTCGTCCCGGGCTTCATGATAAAGACCATTTATATCCCCCTCGCCGCGGCGACCGCCGCGCGGATCAATTCTTCGTCCTTGACGCGATCTGTTTCGACCCCGGAACTCAGGTCGACCGCCCACGGGTTAACAGCGCGCGCCTCCGGGATGTTTGCGGGCGTCAGCCCCCCGGCCAATACGAACGGGCGGGGAAAGCCGTGGATCAGGCGCCAGTCAAAGCGTGCGCCCGCGCCTGCGCCGCCGTCGAGGAGTACCCGGTCGGCGGTGGTCTTTTCCGCCAAAGCGCGGTCTTCGGGGGTGCGGATTTTGTATGCGCGCCAGATTTCCACGTCGGGGATTTTGGCCCGCAGCCGCGCGATGTACGCCGCATCCTCGTTTCCGTGGAGCTGGACAACCTGGATAATCTTCGCATGGTAGAGCCGCGCGATTTCGTCGATCTGCGCATCCACAAACACGCCTGCGGCGCAGATGGCGGGGTCGATCAACACGCGCAGTGATTGCGCCCGTTCAAATGAAACATTGCGGTGGCTTTTTTCAAAGAACACGAATCCCACATAGTCCGGCAGCGCGCGGTTGACATATTCTGCGTCGCAGGCGCGGAACAGCCCGCATATTTTAATCTTCATCCCTTTGCCGCCTCCCGGAACGCGCGCAACGCCGCCCGCCGGTCGGGCGCGCGCATGAGCGCCTCGCCCACCAGCACCGCGTCCGCACCGAGTTTTTGGAGCGCAGCCACATCCGCAGGCGTAGATATGCCCGATTCCGCGACGAACGCGACGCCCGGCGGCACGCTGTCCCGAAGCCGCGCAGCGTTCGAAAAGTCAACCGAAAAATCCTTGAGGTTTCGGTTGTTGACACCCACCATCTTTGCGCCCGCCGCCACCGCCCGGCGCAGTTCTCCCGCGTCGTGCGCCTCGACGAGCGCCGAGAGTCCGAGGGTGGTTGCGGTTTCGAGGAAGCGCGCGAGCGTTTGATCGTCTAAAATCGCGCAGATCAAAAGCACCGCGTCCGCGCCCATCCGCTTCGCCTCGTAAATCTGATATTCGGCGACGGTAAAGTCCTTGCGCAGCATGGGAAGGGCGATCCCCGCGCGAATTGCGCGGAATATGTCGTCCGAGCCGAGAAACCATTTGGGTTCCGTGAGGCAGGAAACGCAGGCCGCGCCCGCCGCCTCGTAATCCTGTGCGATGTGGAGATAGGGAAAGTCGGGTGCAATCAATCCCTTCGAGGGCGAGGCGCGCTTCACTTCGCAGATGAAGGAGAGTCCGTCTTCCGAAATCCTGTTCTGGAACCGCAGATCGCCCTGCGGCAGCGCGCGCGCTGCGTCCCGCATATCCTCGAAAGATATTTGCGCCAAAGCTTCGTCGACCCGTTGGCGCGCATGTGCCGCAAGCTGATCGAGGATCACGCCGAGACCTCTTCATTCGACGCGCGGATGAACGCCTGAAGCGTTTTCATCGCGGCGCCGCTGTCAATCAGTTCCGCAGCCAGCTTGACGCCGCCCGCAAGCGTGTCGGCCTTCCCGGCGACGTACAGTCCCGCGCCCGCATTCAAAAGCACCGCATCGCGCTTTGCGCCGGATTCGCCGCGCAGGATGTCCAGCGTGATTTGCGCGTTCTCGGCGGGTGTGCCGCCCACGAGGTCCTCCTTTTTGGCCTGTGCGAGGCCGAAGTCGGCGGGGGAGATCGCGTAATTTTGGAAGGATCCTTCCGCAAATTCGCATACCGTCGTCGGCGCGGCAGCGGAAATCTCGTCCAATCCGTCCTGCCCGTAAACCACCATGCCGCGCGCGACGCCAAGATTGGAAAGCACGTGTGCGAGCGGTTCCACCAGTTTTTCTGAAAACACGCCCAATACCTGGCGGTTGGCGCGCGCGGGGTTTGTGAGCGGCCCGAGGATGTTGAACACCGTGCGGATGCCGAGTTCCTTGCGCACGGGGCCGACGTGGCGCATGGACGAATGATATTTCTGCGCGAAGAAGAAGCAGATGCCGACCTCGTTTAGGAGCCGCACGCATTTGTCGGGCGCAAGGTCGATGTTCACGCCCAGCGCCTCGAGGCAATCCGCCGCACCGCTTTTGGACGACGCCGCGCGGTTGCCGTGCTTGGCGACCTTCGCGCCGCCCGCCGCGACGACGAGTGAAGCGGTGGTCGAGATGTTGAACGTCCCTGCACCGTCGCCGCCGGTGCCGACGATTTCGGTGAGATCGAGATTATGGGAAACGGGCGTTGCGTGCGCGCGCATCCCGGCGGCGCAGGCGGTGACCTCCTCGATGGTCTCTCCCTTTGCGGAGAGTGCCGCGAGAAATGCGGCCGTTTGGACGGGCGTGGTTGCGCCGTTCATCATTTCGTCCATGACGGCGGCGGCCTCTGCATAGGCGAGGTTTTTTCCGTCGATGAGTTTCGAAGTCGCTTCGCGGATCATATGGATTCTCCTTTCAAGGGTCAATCGCTGAGAAAGTTTTTGATGATCTTCATGCCGTCGGGTGTGAGGATTGATTCGGGGTGAAACTGTACGCCATAGATGGGCTTTTCCTGATGCATAACCGCCATGACCTCGTCGTCGTCCGCGCGCGCCACGACCCGCAGACAGTCCGGCAGCGTCTCCGCGCGCGCCGCGAGCGAGTGGTAGCGCCCTGCCCGGATGCGCGCGGACATGCCTTTGAAGAGCGGGCAATCGGTTTCGAGCGCGACGTCGGATTGCTTCCCGTGCATGAGGTGTTTTGCGTGGGATACGGTCGCGCCGTAGGCCTCGCAGATCGCCTGATGCCCGAGGCATACGCCCAATACCCTGATGCCGGATAGCGCCTGTGCGGCCTCCACGCACACGCCCGCATCCCTGGGATAGCCCGGGCCGGGGGAGAGGATGACGTGGGTGGGGCTCAGTTTCTGGATTTCCGCAACCGTCATCTGGTCGTTGCGCACCACGCGCACGTCCGGGTCGATCGTGCCGACGTACTGATAGAGGTTATAGGAAAAGCTGTCATAATTGTCGATGAGCAAAATCATTCGTCGAGCCCTCCCTGTGCGATTTCGAGCGCGCGCACCACGGCGCGTGCCTTATTGAGGCATTCCTGGTATTCGCTTTCCGGCACGCTGTCCGCGACGATGCCTGCGCCGGAGCGCACGCACACCTTGCCGTTTTTTTTGTAGGCGATGCGGATGGCGATGCAGGTGTCCAGGTTGCCGGAAAAGTCGATGTATCCAATGGCGCCGCCATAGATGCCCCGCTTGACGCCTTCGAGTTCGTCGATGATCTCGCATGCGCGGATCTTGGGCGCGCCGGAGAGTGTGCCCGCCGGGAGCACGGCCTCGACGGCGCTTAACGCGTCGAATTCCGGCCTGATCTCGCCCCGGACGGTCGAGCCGATGTGCATGACGTGCGAAAAACGCTCGATCGACATGTGTTCCTCGACCGCGACGGTGCCGAACTTGCTGATTTTGCCGAGGTCGTTGCGCCCCAGATCCACCAGCATGTTGTGTTCCGCAAGCTCCTTTTCGTCCCGCAGGAGTTCTTCCTCGAGCCGCCGATCCTCTTCGTTCGTCTTGCCGCGCGGACGCGTCCCCGCGAGGGGAAACGTGTGGAGAATGCCATCCTCAAGCTTCACGAGCGTTTCCGGCGATGCGCCGGCGATTTCAATTTCGTCGCTCGAAAAGTAAAACATGTAGGGCGAAGGATTTGTGGTTCGCAATACCCGGTACGTGTCAAGCAGGCTTCCCTCGAAATCCGCATCGAGCCGGTTTGACAAAACGACCTGGAAGATGTCACCCTCGCGGATGTGCTCCTTGGCCCTGTCGACCATCCGGCAATAATCGTCTTTGCCGATCAGCTCGCGCACGGGGGAGATCATTTGGCCGGGCGTTTCCCGCCGTACCTCGCCGCCCAGCAGCAGATTTTTCAGATTTTCGAGTTCCATCTCTGCGCGGCGATATTCCGTATCGACATCCGACAGGCGAATGTTCATGATGAGAAGTACCTTTTGACGGTCGTTGTCGAAGGCGATCACCTTGTCAAAAAGCATGAGGTCGACGTCCTTGTACCCTTCTTCATCACGCGCGTCCAGATGGAGCGTCGGTTCGGCGTATTGGATATAGTCGTAGGCGAAATAGCCAACAAGACCGCCCGTGAACGGGGGAAGGCCGGGGAGCCGGGGACTCCGGTTGTCCGCGAGCACCTGCCGAATGACGTCCGAGGGGTTTTTTGTGTCCATGGTGACGGCGGAACCCGCGCGGATGGTAAGCTTGCCGGAAAGACAAGTGAGCTCCATCGCAGGGTCGAAGCCCAAAAACGTGTACCTGCCCCAGCGGCGGCTCTTTTCCACAGACTCGAGCAAAAAGACGTGCCTGCTCACATTCTTGAGCCGCCGGAGCGCCATGATGGGGGTGAGGGAATCGGCGTAGAGTTCGCGGCTGACCGGAAGCGTCCTGTATTCCCCCGCATCCGCAAATTTTTTCGCCTCCCGATAGCTGGGACTGACCATAAAAAACACGCCCTTTCTCTTTTCTCAATCAGGGGCGTACAAAAAAACCCGCCCCTGACATAAAGTCAAGGACGAGCCGAAACTCGCGGTGCCACCTTGTTTCACGGCTATTTAACCGTGCGCTCAGCGGGATACCAACATATCCCCGGCAACTGACGTATGCCCACACGTCGCAGCATACTCGGCTTTCGCCTTTGGCTGCGCCCTCCGCGGTCCATTTGATGACTTGGGTTCCGCCCGATTCTCAGCATCGCGGGCTCTCTGTAGGATCATGGTCACCGTTATCTCCGCATCGACGGTTTCGAATATGAAATTACAGGCATTCTAGCATGAGCCGGCGGATTTGTCAACTGATATTTCTTTACAAGTTCCTTTATCTCGGGTATCATGGCTGCATGGAAAAGAGAAACGCATATGAAAAAGAGGCCGTCGCGCGGGTCGCGGCGCGGGCGCGTGAACGGGAAGGCGCCCATCTGGCCTACATAGAAGGACTCGGACTGAACGTCGATGAGATCATCGGGCGGATGCTTTCGTGCCCAGTCACGCTGAACTTCCATCCCGACCGCTATGCCGCGGGCGGCTTAACGGTGATCGAAAGTCTCGTGGCATGCGGCGCATACCGGGGGCAGTTCGAGACGGGTACCACGAACGGCGGACGCACGGCCTGGGTGGGCGGCGACCGCTATCTTTGGGAACAGAAGTTGTTTTGTGGCGCGTACCCACAGGACATCAGGCGCAGGCCCAAGTATGGCGCGCTGAATTTGTTTTGCGATCTGGACGGCGCGTGCGCGCGGTTCGGTTCGTGCTTTCTGACGCTGCATCCCGCGGCGCTCTCCCGGTGCACGTTCGCCTACGGAGACAGCTCGTCAAATCCGGACATTTTGTGTACGGCGGATACTTTTTCCGGCGTTGCGGCGGCGCTTCTGCGGGATGTTGTGGAAAATGGCAGGCTTTTAAACCGGGAGAACGTCTCCCTCGAAGCCGCATGCGGGGTCATCGCGGCGTCCCCGGTTCCTGAAATCGGGCGAAACCTGGATAACAGCATCGAGGTGCACATGCACGGCGAGGTGTTCCTCGGGGACGACGTGGATGCCCTGCACTTGGACGCTTCCTTTCGGGGGACAAGTGTTGAACGCCACGCCCGGGCGCTGTGCGCCGCATACGGCGTTTCCCTTTGCTGGATTCCGGAACGGAGACTGATGACCGCGGAAATCGGCGATGATTTCCGCGGTCCCATGATGATTCCGCTGGCGGAGCGGATCGATCGGCTGTGCGGCGGCGGGGGTTTTGTGAACGCCGCGCGCATCGGAACCGCGTCCCGGTTGAGCGTGGACGAGCCGGAAGATTGGCGCGACCTGGGCGACGAACCCCAGCTCTTTCAGTTTTTCAAACAGATTTGGCATACCGTCGCGTACTTCGGGCGACCGTCATCGCCGGGCGCGGATGAGTTCCAGGTTCTTCAATAACCGCGCGTTCTCCGGCGCGATGCGAACAGCCTCCTCGGCATGTGCGCGCGCCTGATCGGTCGCGCCGAGCCAATACGCGGCGATGGCGGCGATGTCGTGGGGCGTGGCGTCCCATGCGTAGCCCATGTTCACGTAGGCGCGCGACTTTTCGATGATTTTGAGCGCTTCTTCCGCCATGAGAAGCGCAAGCGGCCAGTCGGACAAGTCCTGCGCAAGCCGGGCGAATTCGACATATGGCTCGCGCATCGTTGGCATTTCGGCGACAGCGCGAAAGAACCATTGATACGCGGCGCGGTCGTCCTTGCGCATATGCTCCGCCTGGGCGATCAGCCGCATGGACGCGCAGCGCTCTTCCAGCCAGGTTGCGGCGGGAAGGGAAAGATGCCGCCTGAGTTCCCGAATGGCGTCATCCCACATGCCCCGGAAGTAGTATTCGCGCCCGAGATAATGCGCGCAGCGGTCGGATTCCGGTTCCTCCGATGCGGCGAGCTCCAGGAGGGGCAGATAGGAGCCGCGTGATTTCTGCGGATCAGGGTAGTGGGTAAGCGTCATTTCCGCGTTGGCGACGCGCAGGGGCAGATTTCCCCTGTATTCCAACGTTTCATGGACGGGGTAGCGCCAGATAAAGCCCGTGCGCGCGTGTGCCTTATCGATGAAAAATTGCACGTCGGGGGTCCCGTCGGGCGTGAGGCTCCAATTGTAGAGATAGCGTGCCTGTACGGTGCCCGCTGTCCACGCGGCTTCGAGCGCCGCGCGCCAGCCGGGGGAAAAGACTTCGTCCAGGTCGGTCGATACGCAGATGTCGATGTCCTCAGGCACATGCGAAAGCGCGCGGTTGCGCGCGACGTCAAAGCGCCACGGATCGATGGATTCCTCGTAGACCAATGCGCCGTGGGCACGCAGCCGATGGGCGGTTTCGTCCGTCGATCCGGTGTCGAGGACGACGATCGCATCCGCCTCCGACATGGAGTTTATCCAGCGGTCCGCAAACGGCTCCTCATTTTTACAAATCGCGTAGACGCAGATGCGAAGGGCCATCAGATCACCCCCAGCTTTGCCTCGATGAGCCTGAGGTTCTCGAGAAGCCGCGCGTTCTCCGGTTCCTGCGCGAGGGCGGCGCGCGCCCAATCCTGCGCCTTTTCATACAGACCGAGCCAATACGCCGCGATCGCGCCGAGGTCGTAGATTTCCATGCCCCATGCGGCGGCTTCCGTGAGATAGCTGCCCGTCTTTTCAGAAATCCGAAGCGCCATGTCCGCCATGCAATAGCCCAGCGGCCAATCGCTCAAATGGTAGGCGAGCCGGAGCATGTGCAGGTATGGCTCGCGCGCCTCCGGACATTCCGCAATGGCGCGATACAGCCACGCGCGCGCGGCGTCCGGCATGCTTTTTCGGTATAAACTCTCTGCGATATAGCGCATGGAAGCGGAGCGCTCCTCGTTCCAAAGTGCCGTCGGCATGGCGAGGTATGATACGAGCGTCCGGATGCACGCCTCATATTGTCCGTGGAAGAAATATTCCCGTCCGAGCCAGAATGCCGTACGATCGTCGTCCGGGGCTTCCGCAAGCGCAATTTCCAAGAGCGGCAGATATTGCGCGCGGGATTTTTTGTCGTCTGGGAAATGGTGCAAAACGATGCCTGGGATGTAGTGGACGACCTCCGTGCCGTCGTATGCGAGAACTTCGTGTACCGGATGCACCCAGCGATAGCCGTTGCGCAGGTGCATTTTCTCGCGGGTATAGACGGTCATGGGTGCGCCGGAGGCATCGTGGTCATAGACATAATCGTACTCTGCGCGCGTCTGATTTTCGCGCCACGCGGTTTCGAGCTTTTTGCGCCAGCCAGGCTCGAATACCTCGTCGAGGTCGACCGAGACGCAGAGATCCGCATCCGCCGGCACCATTTCGAGCGCGCGGTTGCGGGCCGCATCGAAGCGGAAAGGTTCGAAAAGCGCGGTCTCAACCACCGCGCCGCCCGCCCGCAGGATTTCGATGGTATTGTCCGACGAACCCGTGTCAAGCACATATACGCCGTCAGCCTCACCCACAGAGAGGAGAAATCGTTCGGCGAAGGCGGCTTCATCTTTGCAGATGGCATATACGCAGATTTTATAATTTTTCAAGCGAACACCTTCCCTGGGCGTTGTGCCGCCGGATGCGGCTTGCGCCGCATCCGGCGACATTCGTTTTTTAGGAGAGCCTGACGAGATCCAGCTGCGCCGACACGTTGGGCGCGAGGGAAAGCGAGATCGCGATGGCTGAGTTGTTGCGCAGCGTGATCACGTCGCCGCTGTTTAGTTGCAGCATCGCGCAGCCTGCGAGCTGACCAATGGTCGCGAATACCGCAATGTTCGTGGACGCCTGCACGACGCCGTTGACGGCAATCGCGATGGCGGAACCCACGTTTATGAGCGTGGTGACGCTGTAATGGATCAGGTATACACCGCCGTTTGTCACGGTGACTGTGGCCGCGCCCGCCGTATGGGTTACGCCGTTGAGCGGGCCGTTGTTGCTGAAGGGAACATCCGCGCCCCCAGCGACCGTCGCGGTATTGGCGGTTGCAAGATGATAGACATAGCCATAATTGCTGACGCCCGAAGCGCCTGTGGGGCCTGTGGGACCTGTGGCACCCGTCGCGCCCGTGGCACCTGTGGCACCCGTTGCACCCGTCGCACCTGTGGCGCCCGTCGCACCTGTGGCGCCCGTCGCACCCGTTGCGCCTGTGGGGCCTGTGGGGCCGGTGGGTCCTGTGGCACCCGTGGCACCTGTGGCACCCGTTGCGCCGGTGGGGCCTGTGGCACCCGTGGCACCCGTGGCGCCCGTCGCACCCGTTGCGCCGGTGGGTCCTGTGGGGCCGGTGGGTCCTGTGGGGCCGGTGGGGCCGGTGGGGCCTGTGGCCCCCCTGGGGCCGGTTGGTCCGATAGGACCTTCTTCACCGCGCGGCCCGCGGGGGCCGGTCGGGCCGACGCAGCAGCAGCACGGATCACAGCAGCCATTCATATGATTGCAATTCCAATCGGAATCGTGATTACGAGACATAAACACACCTCTATCGAGAAAATGGGGGGAGTGCCCCCTCCATCAGTACGCGAAATCAGCGGTGTCGGTTAATCTCCAACATAAAAAAGGCGCCTTTGCGGACGCTTCTTTTCCCCAAAAACGAATTTGGCTGCCCGAGGCGCAAACCCGGAGCAGCCGTATGACCGTTTCTGTTTTACTTGCTTTGCGTTGCGAGGAACGCCCACATGGAGACGCCGTCGTTTATGGCTTCGTCGTTGAGCGCGTAGACCCAGACCCAATGGGACATATAAACGTAAGGCTGCCCGTCGGCCGTCAAGTATCCGTCCGATGCCTTTACGTCGTCGAAGTATGTCGCGTTGATGTTGGGCAGGTCGCCATTTTCCTCGAGCTTGGAGACGAGGGAGACGGTGGTTGCCTGCGGATCGACGGTGGTATCGGTCAGGCAATGGACGAACCAGATGTTTTCGCTTTTCAATGCTTCGATTTGCTCGGCTGTGATCCAGTCGGTCATGTACGCTTCACAGATAGGATATGCGGCGGCATAATAGCCGGGGTAATGGATGAGCATGTTGACGGTCATAAATCCGCCGTTCGAGCAGCCGCCGATGATGACGCGGTTCGGATCGATATCTGGATTTGCGGCGACCTGGCTCTTGATCAGCTCCTGAAGCGCCGCCGTGTAGATGGAATCTCCGGACGTCGTGTAATAATCGCCGTTGGCATCCGGATCGCTGTCGTCCATCCACATGGTTTCGCATTGCGGCGCGAGCACATATGCGCCGCCGAAATAGTCCTGAATGGGCGGTTTTGCGATATCGGCGGACTCATTGCACAGCAGGTCGATGGTGCTGTCGAATCCGCACTCGCCTGCGCCGTGCAGCCATACGATGAGTGCGTTCTGCACATCATCTTCGGCAGGGGCATATGTCGCATAGTTGAGCACGGTGCCGTCGGCCGCCGTGAAGCGTTGATCGAGCGTCCAGGACGCGACATCCGGCTCCAGGACGGTGAAGGCCGGCGCAATGTCGATCGCCGTGACTTCCGCGCCGCCCGAGGTCAGCGTCGCGCCTTCCGCGAGGGTCACGGTCTCGGTGAAGGCGTCATACCAGACGTTCACGCCGCCCGCCTTGATGAACGTGCCGTCGGGGAATGTGCCCATCACGTAGGTCTTGTTCGTCACCCCATCGGGGTGAATTGCCAGGTCGAGCCGTACGAACTTCCCGCTCTCGGCATCCGAGGCGTTGCCGGCTTCGTCGCACAGATACGCGGCCAGAATTGTGTGCGGGACGTCTGCTTCGCTCGAAACATCCGTGCCCATCACAAACCCGTTCTGGTGCGCCACCGCAGAGAAGTCCTCCGGCGCAAGGGAGGACGCGTCGATGTCCGCATCAAACGAAAGGACAATCCAGGGAATCGCCGGACCCCATTCTTCTCCGGATACGCACACGGTGAGCGTGCCCGCCAAAGGCTCCGCAATGGCCGTTCCGCCCAGCGCAAGGACCGAAATCGCAATCAGTACCGCCAACAGCTTTTTCATTATTTCCCCTCCGTTCACATTAGATTAACGCAATTATATCATTGTGGGACACGTGTTTCAATGGCCTATTGCCCTTTTTTCATTGATTTTGGGCATTTTTTCAGCCCAAAAGCGCATATGCGCAAAACAGATAGGCCGCCAGTGATGCGACGAGCGAGACTACGGTGATCTGTGTGTTGATGGATGGCCCGGCGGTATCCTTGAAGGGATCGCCGACGGTATCGCCGATCACCGCCGCGCGGTGCGCCGCGCTCCCGCGTCCCCCGTGCGCGCCTGCTTCGACGCGCTTTTTTGCGTTGTCCCAAAGGCCGCCCGCGTTTGACATGAAAAGCGCGAGGAGAAGACCCGCCCCGATATTGCCCATCAAAAACCCACCTACGGCGCGCACGCCGCCGATGAAACCGACCACGAGGGTCGCGAGAATCGCCATGAGGCCGGCTGGAATCAGCTGCCTGAGCGCACCTGCGGTCGCGATGGCGATGCAGCGGTCGTATTCCGGGCGG
This sequence comes from Bacillota bacterium, assembly GCA_023421735.1. The sequence goes on from JAEZSP010000079.1 coordinate 20,402, forward strand.
GCATTTTTTCGGCCTTCGCGCAATCCCGGAATCTCCCGGAATTGACGGCGAATTTCCGCGACCATGTGCGCGGCGTTTTTGTCCACGCCCATGATGAGCATCGCGGAAAACACAGCCGGCACAGCCGCGCCCACCAGAACGCCGAAGAACACCAGGGGATCCATCAGGTCAAACACCGCAGTCGCGCCGAACGTGCGCGCAGTTTCCCGAAATGCGCCCAGAAGCGCGATCACAGTCAGCCCGGCGGCACCGATGGCGAATCCCTTTGTGATGGCTTTGGCGGTATTCCCGGCGGCATCGAGTTTGTCGGTGACTGTCAGGACTTCCTCGCCCAATCCGCACATTTCAGAAAGTCCGCGCGCGTTGTCCACGATGGGGCCGTAGGCGTCGTTTGCGATCACCATGCCGACCACCGACAGCATGCCGATGGCGCTCACCGCAATTCCGAGCATGGCATACCCCTCGCCGAGCGGCGCACAGAGCCGGTAGGAAAACAGGGCGGCCAGCGCAATCCCCGCCATGGAGGGCAGGCATGAATAGAGCCCATAGGAGATGCCGCGGAGGATCGCAAATGCCGGACCGCTTTCGCATGCTTCCGCCACGCGCCGCACGGGACGGCTCTCGTCGCCTGTGAAAAAGTCGGAGGTGAGCCCGATGACGATGCCGGCCGCCATACCCGCGACCGCCGCGCCCCATAACCGGATCGCCGTGCTCTGCGCGCCCAACTGCCCAGTCAGCGTTGCCGCGAGGGTCAGGCACGCGAACAGCGCACAGGTGAGATATGTTCCGCCGTTGAGCGCGCGCCCCGGATCTCCGCTTTTCCCGATTCGCGCGGCGAGTACGCCGACGATGGAGGCCAAAAGGCCCAGTGTGCCAAAGGTAAAGATCACGTCGATCCGATTGAGTGCCGCGGCGATGACCAGCGCAGCGGCGATGGCGGCGACGTTTGAATCAAATAGGTCGGCGCCCATGCCCGCCACGTCGCCCACATTGTCGCCCACGTTGTCGGCAATTACGGCGGGATTGCGCGGGTCGTCCTCCGGAATGCCCAGTTCCACCTTGCCCGTGATGTCTGCCGCGATGTCGGCCGTCTTTGTAAAGATGCCGCCGCCCGCCTTGGCAAACAGCGCCAGCGAACTTGCGCCGAAACTGAACGCCACGACAAATTGTGCGCGCCCCGGCGCAAGCAGGTGAATGATCGCCGCGCCCGCCAGCGATGAGGCGACGACCGCCATGCCCATCACCGCGCCGCCCCGAAAGCCCGCCGTAAACGCGGGCGCGATGCCGTCTTTGGCGGCGGAGGCTGCGCGCACGTTCGCAATGGTTGCGACCGAGATGCCCGCCGCGCCCGCCAATGCCGAAAGCACGGAGCCGAACAGATATGCGGCAAGCATGCCCGCGTTTTCGAGGGGGACTGCGTCTGCGCGCCAAATTGCGCGCGGGAGGAAAAGAAGGATCGCCGCACCCGCGACGGCGCAAAACAGCGCGAGCGTTCGGTATTCCCGCCTTAAAAATGTAAACGCGCCCTGCCGGATCAGCGCACCAACCTGCTCGATTTCGGCGCCTGCGGTCGGAAGCTGCTTTACCCACACGTGGAAAAGCCCCGCCACCAGAAGCGCCACAACGGAGATGACAATTGCCGCGATTGGCCAAAACATGGAATTCCCCCATTCCTTTGCGCAACCCTGAATCAAAACGGGCTGTCAGAAATGCCCAAAAAATCAATACGCTGTCAAGCAAATGTTTAGAAGTCGACGTCCCGTGCTTTACAACCGCGATGCGAATGGGTATAATGAAAAGGGAAGCAGAGCGCGGCGCGCCGAAATGAGCGTCGTTTTTTCTTTCCGTGCATAATCGAACAAGGGATGACAAAACAGCGACATTATGGAATGCCGCTTGCATATATTGTGGTCGCATGCTATAATTCATACTACATCTTGTGGCGGGGGCAACGATGGCGGTACAAATCTGCGGGCTTTCCAAGCTCACGTTGATCGACTATCCGGGCAAGGTCGCCGCGACGGTTTTTCTGGGCGGCTGCAATCTCAGATGCCCCTTTTGCCACAATGCGGCGCTCGTATTGGGTGGTGCGCCGGATATACCGGAAAAAAAAGTGCTTGCGTTTCTCGAAAAGCGGTGCGGTCTTCTGGACGGCGTATGCGTAACGGGCGGCGAGCCGCTTTTGCAGGTGGGGCTCGCTGATTTTCTCGCGCGGGTGAAGGATATGGGTTATCCGGTGAAGCTCGATACCAACGGGTGTTTTCCGGACAAGCTGAAGGATCTGTGCGCGCGCGGACTCGTCGATTATGTCGCCATGGATGTGAAAAGCGACGCGGAGCACTATGCGGAGACGGTCGGCGTACCGGGGTTCGACGTGACCCCCGTCAAAGAATCGATCGCATTTTTGTTGTCCGGCAGCGTGGACTATGAATTTCGCACCACAGCGGTGGGCGGGCTTCACACGCCTGAGATGATCGCGGGCGCGGCACAAATGATTGCAGGTGCAAAAAGGTATTTTATCCAACAGTTTGTCGATTCAGGCGACCTGATCGGCGGGGGATTCACTTCATTTTCAGAGGCGCAGATGCATGCCGCCATGGCGGCAGCCGCCCCGCATGTCGGGGAAGTTTTCCTGCGCGGCGTCTGAGCACACATCATACGATAAGGAGCGAACGACATGTATAAGGTGATCAAGCGCGACGGGAAGACCGTCTCTTTTGATCTTTCGAAAATCAGCGCGGCCATCGGGAAGGCCTTTGATGCCACACAGCGCAAACATAATCCGGATATTCTCAGCATGATTGCGCTGCGCGTCACGGCGGATTTCGAGCCGAAGATTGAGAACGATCAGATCTCGGTCGAGGCGATTCAGGACAGCGTTGAGATCGTGCTCATACAGGCGGGCTATGCGGATGTGGCAAAAAACTACATCCTTTACCGCAAGCAGCACGAAAAAATGCGCAATATGAAATCTACAATCCTGGACTACAAGCAGCTTGTCAATAGCTATGTCAAGGCCGAGGATTGGCGCGTGAAAGAGAATTCGACGGTCACCTATTCCGTCGGCGGGCTTATTTTGTCCAATTCCGGTGCGATTACGGCCAACTACTGGCTGTCCGAGATCTACGACGAGGAGATCGCAAACGCGCATCGCAATGCGGACATTCACCTGCACGACATCGCCATGCTGACGGGCTATTGCGCGGGCTGGAGCCTCAAACAGCTTATTCAGGAGGGGCTGGGCGGCGTGCCGGGCAAAATCACCTCCTCCCCCGCCAAGCACCTCGCTTCGCTGTGCAATCAGATGGTCAATTTTCTGGGCATCATGCAGAACGAGTGGGCGGGCGCACAGGCGTTTTCGTCCTTTGATACCTACCTTGCCCCGTTCGTCAAGGCGGACAACCTTTCCTTTTATGAGGTAAAGAACTGCATCCAGTCCTTCGTCTACGGCGTGAATACCCCCAGCCGCTGGGGTACGCAGGCGCCTTTTTCCAATATCACGCTCGACTGGACGGTGCCCGCGGATCTTGCCGAGATGAACGCGATCGTGGGCGGCAAGGAGATGCCGTTCAAGTACAAGGACTGCAAAAAAGAAATGGACATGGTCAACAGGGCGTTTATCCAGACCATGATCGAGGGCGACGCCAACGGGCGCGGTTTCCAGTATCCGATCCCGACCTACTCCATTACACGGGATTTCGACTGGTCGGCGACCGAGAACAACAAGCTGCTGTTCGAGATGACCGCCAAGTACGGCACCCCGTATTTTTCCAACTATATCAATTCCGACATGGAGCCATCCGACGTGCGCAGCATGTGCTGCCGCCTCAGGCTGGATCTTCGGGAATTGCGCAAAAAATCAGGCGGCTTCTTCGGGAGCGGCGAGAGCACGGGCTCGGTGGGCGTCGTGACGATCAATATGCCGCGCATCGCCTATCTCGCAAAGGACGAAGCCGAGTTCTACGCGCGGCTTGACCACATGATGGATGTTTCCGCACGTTCGCTCAAGACGAAACGCGAGGTCATTACAAAACTCATGAACGAGGGGCTCTATCCCTATACGCAGCGCTATCTGGGAACGTTCAAAAACCACTTTTCGACGATCGGTCTGCTCGGCATGAACGAAGCGTGCCTGAACGCGAATTGGCTCAAAGAGGACATGACCCACGCGCGTGCGCAGGCGTTTACGAAAGACGTTCTCAATCACATGCGCGACCGTCTCTCCGATTATCAGGAAAAGTACGGCGACCTCTACAATCTCGAGGCGTCGCCCGCAGAGTCGACCAGCTATCGGCTCGCCAAGCACGATGTTGAGCGCTATCCGAACATCGTGACCGCGTCCGAGAACGGAAAGACGCCCTACTACACCAATTCTTCCCACCTGCCGGTGGGCTTTACGGAGGATATTTTCGAGGCGCTCGACATTCAGGACGAGCTCCAGACGCTTTATACGTCCGGTACCGTATTCCATGCGTTCCTGGGCGAAAAACTGCCCGACTGGGAGGCCGCCGCGCGGCTTGTGCGCAAAATCGCGGAGAATTACAAGCTCCCGTATTACACGCTTTCACCCACGTATTCCATCTGCAAGTCTCACGGATACCTCGCGGGCGAGCAGTTTGCGTGTCCCTTCTGCGGCGAAAAGGCCGAAGTTTACAGCCGCATCACGGGCTATTACCGCCCGGTGCAGAACTGGAACGACGGGAAGTCCGAGGAGTATAAGGAGCGCAAGCTTTACGATATTCCGCGCTCGAAACTCCGGCGCACGGCACCCGTCGCGCAGCAGGCCGTTTTGCAGACCGAAAAAACCACGGGCGAGGCGATGCTGTTTACCACGGCAACCTGCCCCAACTGCAAGGTCGCCAAAAAACTGCTCGCCGAGGCGGGCGTGGATTATCGGCTCGTCGACGCGGCGGACGAGATGGAGCTCGCGCGCAAGTACGACATCCGAAGCGTTCCGACCCTCGTCGTGACGGACGATGCACAGGCCACGAGTTACGTCAACGCCCTTCAGATCCGTCAGTTCGTCGAAGCGAAAAAGCGTGACGCACTCGCAGCGGTGCGGTAGAATCAATTCGGCAAATGAAAACAGCCGCTCGGCTCGGGCGGCTGTTTGTTTTTTGCGCGGCGGTCAGGCATCTTGCGCGATTGCTTCTTTGAGATTTTCGAGGATGTGGTGCCGATCGGTGCCGCGCACGTACGCCTCGTAGGTGCGCAGGTACGTGGGCGTGCCGATTCCCTCGAAGCCGTCGATCACAAATGTGACGTGCGTTCCCACCTGCATTTCCTCAAGTTCAAACGACATGCGGATGGGATTGAACCAGCCCGCGTCCGGGCCGTTCTCAAACCACGAGAGCGAGAGCCTTTTCCTGGGCACCATTTCAATCACTTTTCCGGTGATCCGTTGCTGATCTTCGCCGCCCACATGGCTGTGCCGGCCGCCCGGGTACAGATCGATCTCGATGTTCGGCACCATCCATCTGTGAAGCCCTTCCTGCGTGGCAAAGAGGGCCCAGACTGTCTTGGCGTCCGCCCCGATCTCAACTGCGCGTTCAATTTTGAGCATAAATACACTTCCTTCCGAACGAGAAAATGGCAGGAGTCGGTTTTACGGGTGGTAAAAAACCTGCTCCATTCTGTATACTGTCCCGGTCGCGGGATCGATGTCCATGACCATGACGTCCTTCATGAATGCGTTCCATCGGTCGACGACAAGGCTGTTTGCCTGCACATTTGCCGCGAACGCAACGCCGCGATCCGCCTCATAATAGCCGAACAACTCGTCCCCCGCGCGCCAGATGGTATAGTTGTGAATGCCCGCGTCATTTAGGACTTTCGTCAGTTCCGGCCAGATTTCGTCGTGCCGCCTGACATATTCGTCCCTCTTGCCGGGGAGCAGATGCGCCTTCCATGCAAATCGTTCCATATGATCCCTCCTGCCTTCAAAATAACCGATGATTACGGTTTTGTCAACCGCCGTGCAGATATGGCACGTTTCCTTCAAAACCAATTGACAAGCGGCGCGAAAAAGTCTATATTCATAAGCGAAATGGGCAATCCAACCGGGGAGGCAGCAATATGACGATCGGCATACCACGGGAAATTAAGAACAACGAAAACAGGGTGGCCATCATGCCGGCGGGCGTCCATGCGCTTTCTGTGCGCAGGCATCATGTGCTCGTCGAGCATGCGGCGGGCGAGGGCAGCGGCATCTTAGACGCGGAATACGAGAAGGCGGGTGCGCAAATCATCGAAACCGCCGAGCAGATATTCGCGGAAGCGGACGTGATCGTGAAGGTCAAGGAGCCGCTCGAGAGCGAATACGCACTTCTGCGCGAAAATCAGACCCTTTTTACATACCTGCATCTCGCGCCGAACGCGCCGCTCGCATCCGCGCTCGTCGATCGCGGCGTGACGGGCATCGCCTATGAGACGGTGCAGACGCCGTCGGGCGCGTTGCCGCTTCTGGCGCCGATGAGCGAGGTCGCGGGGCGCATGTCTGTGCAGGTCGGCGCGAACATGCTGCAAAAGTACAACGGCGGCATGGGCGTCCTCCTGGGCGGCGTGCCGGGCGTCATGCCCGCCGAGGTCGTGATCGTGGGCGGCGGCGTGGTCGGCACAAACGCCGCGAAGATCGCCCTAGGCATGGGCGCGCGCGTGACGGTCATGGACATCAACCAGGCGCGGCTTGCCCACCTGGACGACATATTCGGCGGGCGCGTGGCGACCCTCGTTTCCAACGAATACAACGTCGCGGACATGGTGCGGCGCGCGGATCTGCTCATCGGCGCGGTGCTCGTCGTGGGCGCGCGCGCGCCTAAGCTCGTAAAAGATGCCATGGTGCGTACCATGAAAAAAGGCTCCGTCATCGTGGACGTGGCGATTGATCAGGGCGGTTCGGTCGAGACCATCGACCGCGTGACCACCCACGACAACCCCTGCTATGAAAAGTACGGCGTGGTGCACTACTCGGTTGCAAACATGCCCGGCGCCGTGCCGCGCACGTCAACCTACGCGCTCACGAGCGTGACGCTTCCCTACCTCATCTCGATCGCCGAAAACGGCGCGGAGGAGGCCATGCGCCGCGATCCCGCGCTCCTGGCGGGACTGAACACCTATCGCGGCAAGATCACCTGTGCCCACGTCGCAGAAGCGCTGGGAGAGACCTGTGTCCCCGTGGGAACGCTCCTGTAGAAAACGTAAATGCCCCCGTACGGGGGCGTTTTTTGTGTCAGGACCATCGCTTACCAAATTTCCGGGTGGCATGGAGGGCCGCAGCCCTCCATGTCCCATCCTTTTTGCCGGCTTTGCCGGTGAAAAGGGGTTCGTCCCAAGGACACGCTTGCGCACCCGACGACGAATCGGGTCCGCGGCTTCCCGCAATCGCTTATAGTGAAGTCGCAAGCGATTTCCCAGTTTTTGTGGCTGTGCGCGTTGACACCGAATGCGCAACGGTTTATGATTGGGAAAAACGGCGGAGGGAATTATGAAAAAAGATCAAATCGGCGCAGGGCTGTTCATCGTGCGCGAGGACGCGCAGCGCGACCTTTCCGGAACCCTTCGAAAGATCAAAGAAATCGGCTATGACGGCGTGGAACTTTTGGGGTTTTTCGGCGCCGCACCTGCGGCGCTTGCAATATGCTCGAGGACATCGGGCTGACTGCGCTGGGCAATCACGTTCCTGTTTCGGATGTCCTCGCAGATCCGGAAGCGGTGATTGCCGCGCATCGGGCGGTCGGCGTGCGGCGCATCACGCTCTCCCTCCCAAAGGAGCGCGCAGGGGAGCCGACGGACGCGCTTGCGGCGGAATTTGCGGAAGCCGCGCGGCGTCTTGCGGCGGCGGGCATCACGCCCATGTATCACAACCACGACTTTGACATGCAGGGAGATGCGCCCCTTGCCGCGCGGCTTCTGGATGCCGTGCCTGCGCTTCGGTTCGAGCCGGACATCGGCTGGATGTGCGTCGCGGGGAAGGATCCGGCGGCGTACCTGATGCGGTATCGGTCGCGCATACCGGTCGTTCACCTGAAGGACGTGTTCGTGGACGAAAGCGGCTTCTCCTTTCGTCCCACAGGCTACGGCACGGTCAACACGCCTGCGCTTTTGCCGGCCATCCATGCGTGCGAACCCGAATGGCTGATGGTCGATCACGATCTCGCCTATGACCGGGACAGCTATGACGATCTTGCGCTGAGCCTTTCCTACGTCAAGGCGCTTTTGCGGGTGGCGGATTGAATCAACCGCAAAACATGCATCCGCCCGCGCGGCCTTTTTTACCCAATGGCCGCGGGGCGGGTGTGTTCTGTTAGCCCAGGATTTCCTTCAGGTCCGCTTCCGGCGTCGTCACAGGGGCGATCGCGTAGTTTTCCACGAGGAAGTTGAGCACGTTCGGGGAGACGAAGGCGGGAAGGGTCGGGCCGAGCTTGATGTTTTTGATGCCGAGGTACAAAAGGGTCAGGAGGATACAGACGGCCTTCTGCTCATACCAGGAGAGAACGAGGGAGAGCGGCAGGTCGTTGACTCCGCATTCGAAGACGTCCGCGAGGGCCAGGGCAACCTTGATGGCGGAATAGGCATCGTTGCACTGCCCCATGTCCATGATGCGCGGCAGTCCGCCGATCTCGCCGATGTCCATGTCGTTAAAGCGATACTTGCCGCACGCGAGGGTGAGGACGACCGTGTCGGCGGGGGCCTGTTTGACAAACTCGGTGTAGTAATTGCGTCCGGGTTTTGCGCCGTCGCAGCCGCCAACCAGGAAGATGTGCCGGATCGCACCGGCCTTAACGGCGTTAACGACCTTGTCGGCGACTGAGAGCACGGTTCCATGTCCGAAGCCGGTTGTCACGGTCGCGCCACCGTTGATGCCGTAGAATGCCCGGTCTTCCGGGTACCCGCCCAATGCCAGCGCCTTCTCGATCACGGGGCTAAAATCCTTGTCCGCGCCGATGTGGACGAGGCCGGGATAGGAGACGACCTCGGTTGTGAACACCCGGTCTTTGTAGCTGTCCCGCACGGGCATGATGCAGTTGGTTGTGAACAGAAACGCGCCGGGTACGTTCGCAAATTCCTTCTGCTGGTTCTGCCACGCGGTGCCGAAGTTGCCCTTGAGATGGCTGTATTTGCGAAGCTGCGGGTATCCGTGCGCGGGCAGCATCTCGCCATGGGTGTAGATGTTCACTCCCTTGCCCTCCGTCTGTTCGAGGAGGCGCTGGAGATCGTAGAGGTCATGGCCGGAGATGACGATGAAAGGCCCCTTTTCGACCTTCATGGGGACGGTTGTGGGTGCGGGCGTGCCGTACGTCCCCGTGTTCGCGCGATCCAGAAGCTCCATGCACTTGAAATTGACCTCGCCGGTCTTGAGAACCAGCGGCAAGAGCGCGTCCATGGTGTTTTCACGTGCGACGGCGCGCAGGCCCTCAAAGCAGAAAGCGTCCACCGCTTCGTCGTGATACCCCAGAACCATGGCATGGTACGCGTAGGCAGCCATGCCGCGCAGACCGAAAAGGATCAGGGACTTCAGCGAACGTATGTCTTCGTCACCCTTGAAGATCGAAGCCGCGTCGAACGCCGCCGTGCCGCCCCATTGCGCGGCTTCCGCGCGCACGCGATCCGCCATCTCGGAAACAGTCTCGGCGGAGAAATTCACGTTCGTCACGGTCGTAAAAAGGCCTGCGAGCATCGCGCGATTTGCGGACTCCCGCGGCGCGTTTCCTTCCGCCGCAAGGGCCAGCCCGATCAGCGCGCCGGTCAGTTCGTCCTGTAGATTCGCCACATCCGCGGGTTTGCCGCATACGCCCATGTTCCCCGTGCAGGCAGTGCAGCCCGCCGTTTGCTCGCATTGAAAGCAAAACATTTTCTGATCCATTTATGCGTCCTCCTCTTGTTCCTCGATCACGATCGCGCCAACGGGGCAGGAGCTCTGCGCCTCGCGTGCGGCATCCACTTCGCTTGCGGGCACATTGCCCACGGCCTCCGCGACGTTCGCGTCCGTCATATGGAAGACGGCGGGGCACATCCCTTCGCACAGTCCGCATCCGATGCAGTCTTCGTTTACGTATGCTTTCATATTATTGACCTCCTTGTTTTGTCGGGGCGGGCGCCTTAATCACCAGAAGTTCCAGCATCCTCTCCGCTTCGTTGCGCGCGTGCATGGTTACGCCCATGGGAATGTTGAGTAGGGTTCCCGCCGGGTACGTTTGTTCCGCGCCGTCCAACGCAATCCTGAGCGTGCCACTGAGAATCGCCATGTATACGTTCGCGTTCGTGTCGTGTACCGGGAGTCCCTCGCCCATGGGTAAAACCATGTGCATGATGTGCGCGTTCTCATCGCGCACCACGGGTTCAATTACCTTGCCCACAGCCGGGCTCATCGTGTAGATTTTCGGTTTCATTTTTTCTCAATCCTCCAGGATTCTTCCGTCGGTCGAGATGGTCACAACATGCCAGGGGATGAATTTTCCGCTGTCCTGCAGTGCGCGCTTGACCGCCATTTCGAGTCCCCCGCAGCAGGGCACTTCCATGCGCACAACCGTTACGTCCCTGATCTCGTTGCGCGCGATGATCTCGGTGAGTTTCTCCGCATAGTTTACGCCGTCGAGCTTCGGGCAGCCGATGAGCGTCACTTTGTTTTTCATGAAATCTGCATGGAAACTCCCATAGGCGTAGGCGGCACAGTCCGCCGCGATCAGAAGGTGTGCGCCGCTAAAGACGGGCGCATGGACGGGCGCGAGTTTGATCTGTACCGGCCATTGGCGCAGTTCCGACGCCGCGCGCGGCGCTTCTGCGGGAGCCGGTTCCCGGGAAAACGCCGCCGCCCGGCTGCCCGGGCACCCCTCTGCGAGCGATTTGTGCGCGCGCACCGCCGCCTCGTCATAGGCCGCCGCTTCGCGCGCAACGAATGTGATTGCCCCCGTCGGGCATGCGGGCAGGCAGTCACCCAATCCGTCGCAATAATCGTCGCGCAAAAGCTTGGCCTTTCCGTTTATCATGCCGATCGCGCCCTCGTGGCATGCCTTGGCACACAAACCGCAGCCGTTGCATTTTTCCTCGTCTATCTGAATGACCTTGCGAATCATTTCATTTACCCCGCTCTCTTGACTTTCCGCAATGACTATACTATAATTCAAACAACAATTCCGTTGTAAAAACAACGAAATGGAGAAAAACATGATCGATTTTATGCGTTTATCAAAATCAGTGCTGTTTCATGGCATTTCACCGGGTGAAATCGAGGCAATGCTCGGGTGCCTGCAGGCGCACATACGCGCCTATCAAAAGGGCGAACGCATCTACCGGATGGGGCAGACCGTCTCGGAGATGGGCCTTGTGCTCGCGGGCGGTGTGACGATCGAATCAAACGATGTGTGGGGCAACCGCACCATCATTGATCACATTGCACCCGTGCAATCGTTTGCGGAAGCGTATGCGTGCGTGCCGGGGGAGCAGCTTATGGTGGACGTCGTCGCGGCGGAGCAGTGTGAGACGCTGTTTCTGAAGACCGAACGCGTGCTGACGACCTGTTCCTCCGCTTGCGCGCACCACAATCAGCTGGTTAAAAACCTCCTCAATGTCACGGCGCAGAAGAACCTTGCGCTCACAAGGCGGATGTTTCATCTCTCTCCCAAGACCATTCGCGGAAAGCTCCTGTCGTATTTATCCTTTCAGGCCATTTTGCAGGGGCGTTATCAATTTGAAATTCCTTTTAATCGGCAGCAACTTGCGGATTATCTGGGCGTTGATCGTTCCGCCCTGTCCGCCGAACTATCCAAAATGGCGCATGAAGGGATCTTGGCCTATAAGCGCAATCTGTTCATGCTCTCTTCCCACTCGTCTTTTCCGGATGATATCTAATCCCTTTCCATTTGAAAAACATATTTAACAAAAAATAGTTTTTTTCCTTGTGTCATTCGGCATGGATGATGTTATAATAACAGTGCGATAAAAAATGAATAGTTCCCAGAATCACGCTCGTTCGTTTGCGTGGGGCTACATGAAAACGGATCGTCCGGAGAAGAATCGAGCGGTATCGATTTGCATAAACAAGATTGTATTTGAGTATCGTTTTGTTGTTTTGCAATGATGTTTATCATGCAGTGAAAAAGGCAAGTGATACAATTCGCTTGCTTTTGGAGTCCTTTGCGCGCCAGACTGCGGCGGAAATGAGCGAGAAGCTGGCGATTCCCGGCCAAACCATTATACAAAGAATAGGCCAATGAAAGGCAAAGGGTATGTTGGCACGCGGGAAGGTCAGCGCGGCGATATCCGCCGCAGGGATTCCTTGTGACTTTCTTTCTTGCCGCGTTCAAGGCGATGGAAGAACCGATTCCCATCGATTGTAGCTTTGAGCGTAAGACGGATCATTCGCGTTTTCATACGGTGGATACGCCGTGAAATATACATGGACATACACAGGAGATCGTCGAGTGGTTGTTTGCCCTGATACGCCAGACCGATAAGTGATCCCCCCCAAGTGACAAGTAAACCAATGTACCCAATATGCGATGGAGGATATGCATGATGAAGAAGGCAATGAGGAAGGCATACGCACTTACGGTGGTGCTGGCGATTTTAATCACCAGCGTGCTTCCGTTGGGCGCGGTGGGCCTGAGCGAGGAGCTTAACAGTACGCCTGCGCCAACCACTACGGTTGCGACAGCAACGCCGACAGCGGCAGCAGCGACGGCAACGCCGACAGCGCCAATAGCGACGGCAACGCCAACAGCGACGGCAACGCCGACAGCGGCAGCAGCGACGGCAACGCCGACCACCGCGCCGACGGCCGTCGAACCTTCGGTCGAGTCTTCGGTCGAACCGACGGTCGAGCCTTCGGTCGAACCGACTGCGGAGCCTTCGGTTGAGCCGACTGCGGAGCCTTCGGTCGAACCGACGGTTGAGCCTTCGGTTGAGCCGACCGCGGAGCCTATGGCCAGGCTCATGATTGTTGCGAACAAGCAGGTCGACACCATTACGTCGGTCGTTCTCAAAAAATTGGACGGCACGATCATCGACGGGACCAATTCCACGATGGTCTCGGTCGACGACAAGGTGCGCGTCGAGTATACTTGGGCGATCAGCAGCACGGTGAGAAGCACGCTGCAAGCGGGTGACTATACGCAGGTGAACCTCCCTGCGGAACTTAAAATGTACAACAGCGTGTCGGGCACGCTTTATGGCGATGCCGGCAATACGCTGGTCGTCGGTTCCTACGTGATTTCAACGTCCGGCGTTTTGACGATGACGTTCAACCAGAACGCGGTTGATTACGCCAACGTCGGCGGCAAGGCGTGGGCAGAATCGTGGTTCAACGCATCCGCCATCGGCAATCAGAACCCCGATCCGATCGTCTTCCCGATCCACAGCGTCGAGACGAGCACCGTCACGGTGATGTTCGCGCCCAAGGGCGTGACGCAGTCCGTGACCAAATCGGGCACCGCCGACAAGAAGTATAACGCCAGTACGATCACCTGGACGGTGGATGTCAACCGCAAGCTCGAGAGCCTGACGGGCGTCAATGTCGTGGATACGCTTGGCGACGGCCAGAGCTACGACACGGGAAGTCTCAAGCTCTATAACCTGACCATGACTGCCACGGGCGGCAGCGTCCTGGGCAGTGAGATTACATATAATGCATCCGATCTGGTCGTGACGCCGACCGGATTCACGCTGGCGCTCGGCGACATCCATTCCGCGTACCGCGTCGTTTATACGACGAGCGTTGTGAATCTGTCGAAGACGCCGCTGACCAACCAGGTTTCGGCGGGCGGCGCATCCGCATCCGCCTCCGTCGATACGCCGCGCCTCGGCTACATCGACAAGTCCGGCTCCGCGAACCCGACCTTCAACGCCCAGTCCATCTTCTGGACGGTGAACGCCAATATGGGTGAGCGGCCGCTGAACGCCGCGAAATTGGTAGACACATTGCCCGCCGGCGTGAGCATGCCGACGTCGTTTACGGTCAAAAAGCTGATCGTGGACGGAAACGGCAACCTCTCCGAAGGGGCGGACGTGACGGCTGACTTCGTAAGCGATTTCTCCACCCCCGGTACCGCGATCTTTACCTCTACGGGTTCCGTCGATTACGCGTTCGTGGTTTCGTATGAGACGGCGATCACCGACAAGACGAGGACATCCTTCACAAACAACGCGACCCTGTATGACGGCCCGTCCACGCTTGGCACGGACACCGCAACCGTGCAGACGCCGCGCGGCGTGCCGATCAGCAAGAAGTCGAACGGCATCTCGAATTCCTACAACACGAATTACATCACCTGGCAGATCGATATCAATACCGATCAGGAGGGTTTCACCAACCCGCTGACCGATGCGCTTGGAAGCGGCATTCAGGTGGATCCGGCCTCTTTCAAGGTGTACGAGCTCGCCATCTCGAACGACGGTACGCTTACGCCGACGCAGATCACGAGCGGCTACAGCTTCTACACCCTTTTGGTGGATCAGTTCCAGATCATCTTTACCGATACGACCAAGGCATACCGGATCGTCTATAAGTCGATCATTACAAATGTCGACCAGACGGCGGACTTTACAAATACCGGGACCATCGGCCCCAACAGCGTGACGGCGAAGCAGCCGAACACGCTTGTGCAGAAGGGCGCCAAGTACGCGGGCACGTTCAATGCGTCGAACGGTTCCGTGAATACGAGTGCCGCGGTCGATTACGCCGCCCAGACGATCTCCTGGGTCATCAAGATTCAGCCGCTCAAGAAGATCATGACGACGGTGAAAGTCGCCGATTCCTATTCGGCGGGTCAGGCGCTCGATCCCACGACACTGAAGGTCTACCGGGGCTCGACCCAGCTCACGTATGGCAACGAGTATACGTTTGTCCACGATGAGACGAGCCGCACCTTCACTGTCACATTCGATCCTGCCTATGAGGTGCAGGGCTCCGATTACTTCATCGTCTATCAGACGAAGCTCGATTACAATCAGACGAACAACCAGCCTATCGCCGACAAGTATACCAACAACGCGACCATCATGTGGGAACATGATTCGCTGTCCATCACCAAGACCGCACAGGTGACCATCCCGCCGCTCGCGTACAACAACGGATCGAAGTCCGGCAGCCTCAACCGCGACGGACAGTACATCACCTGGACGATTAACGTCAACCACCTCTCCCGCACGCTCAGCAACGTGACTGTTGCGGATACCCTCGGCCAGGCGGGCTACCAGGTGGTCGATCCGGCGTCCTTCGTCGTCAAGACCTATTCGGTCGGCGCGGACGGCGGCATCACATTGGGTTCCGCCATCGACCTGACGGGAAAACTCACGACGACCGATTCCTCATTCAGCCTGAATCTCGGGAACATCACGGGCCCGTATCAGATTACGTATAAGACGAATCTCGTCGGACTGTCGCAGGCGAAGTACGAAAACACCGCGACCGTGGCGAACGTCGACTTCCCGGCTTCCGTGGACTATCCCAACAGCGACAAATTCCTCTCGAAGACGGGCACGCAGGAAGACAACGTCGTGCACTGGACGGTGCATATCAATAAGAGCCTGTCCGATATCAGCGACCTCGTGCTCACGGACGTTTTGAGCTACGGGCACGATTTGCTCCCGGACACGCTGAAGATTTACGACGCGAAGACGTCCACCCCGTTCACCAACTACACCAAGACCGTCTACAACCGTGATCTGGCGACCGGAACGCAGACATTCAAGGTCACCTTCGGCGAGACGATCTACGTCGAGTACGTGATGACGTACGACACCAAGATCACGACCACGATCGACAAGACGGTTCTCACCAACCAAATGTCCCTCGACGGAGACGTGGGCAGCGAATTGACCGATAACACCTCCGGCAACGTCGAGGTGCGCGTGAGTTCGGGCGGCGCGACAGGCAGCGGCGTGCTCGGAACGATCGCCATCACCAAGGTCGCGGCAGACGACCCGGATACCAAAATCGAAGGTGCGGTGTTCAACCTCTATAAGCAGGACGGCACGTTCGTCGGCACCGGCACCACACTTGCAGATGGCACGCTGACCATCAACTTCCTTGAGAGTGGCACCTACCGCCTCAAGGAAATCCAGCCCCCGACGGGGTATCAGATGGGCCTTGCGGACCGCGTGATCACGGTCGTCCTCGACACGGCCACGCAGCCCACGAAGGCAATCACCGTCAAGAACTACGCCATGGCCTCCCTGTCGATCATCAAGACGGCGAACGACACGCAAGAGGCGCTCCAGGGCGCGGTGTTCGAACTACGCACGCAGGACGTTCCCTACGCGGTCGTCGCGACGCTGACCACAGACATCAACGGAGAAGCAACCGCAACAAACCTGCCGTTCGGGGTCTACGATCTGGTGGAGACCACCGCGCCGTATGGCTTCTATAAGAACCAGACGCAGCAGGTCACCCTCGACGAAAATGTCCCCGACCTCCATCTGTCCCTGGACATCAAGGACACCCGGATCGTCGGTTCCGTCTCGGTCGTAAAGCGCGATGCGGAGATTACCTCAATGAAGCTCCAGGGCGCGATCTTCAACGTCTATCGCGTCGGCACGCCCGATGCCTATGTCGGTTCCATCACGACCGACGCAAACGGCGCGGGTTCCTTGGGCAACTTGCCGGTTGGCAACTATTACATGCTCGAGGTGACGCCGCCGCAGGGGTATTACCTGAACCAGAGCCGCTGGATGTTCACGGTCAGCGAAGGCAACATCCAGTTCCCCTTCACGGTGGACGACACCATCATCAAGGGATTCGTCCACATCAATAAGGTCGATTCGGGCGACAACACGATCAAGCTCGCAGGCGCGGTGTTTGAACTGCGCGAAGGCACAGCCAACGGCACAGTGGCCGCGACGCTGACCACCAATTCGTCGGGCGAGGCTTCCGCGCTCGTCCGGCCCGGCACCTACTACCTCGTCGAGACGCAGGCGCCCACGGGCTACTTCGCCTTGACCACCTCCAAGCTGGTTTACGTGCAGCCCTATGCGCAGCTGAACTACGACATGGCCAACGACATCATCGGTTCTGTCGATATCACCAAACTCGACGGGCGCGATGGTGAGAGCGCGTTGCCGGGCGCGACGTTCAAGCTGACGAACGCACAGGGTGTCACCATTGCGACGGTGACCACCGACGCGAATGGCGAGGCGTCGATCGATAACCTCCGCCCCGGCACGTATACCCTGACAGAGACAAAGGCACCCGACGGCTTCGTGCTCGTCGCGCCGCAGCAGTTTACCGTCAGCGCGGTCAAGGCGCACTTCGAATATGAACTGGCCGACGCACCCACCGACGTCACGATCTCAAAGACCTCTATGGTCGACGGGTCGGAGCTCGACGGCGCACACCTCTCGCTGTACCTCGGAACGGACACGACGGGCACCCCGGTTTACAGCTGGACGACGGACAATACCAATAACCCCCATCAGATTCGCGGCGAACTGATTGCGGGCCAGATCTACACGCTGGTTGAGACACAGGCGCCCGACGGCTACGTGATCGCCGAATCCGTGCAGTTCACGGTCGGCACCGACGGCGTCGCGCAAAAAGTGGAGATGAAGGATGCCTACACGGACGTCTCCTTCTCCAAGCGCGGCCTGGTCGGCTCCGCCGAGATTCCCGGCGCGACGCTCACCATCTACGACGGTCAGACGGTCGTCGAGAGCTGGACGAGCGGCACGACCCCGCATCAGATCAAGGCCAAGCTCGTTGCGGGCAAAACCTACACGCTTACGGAGGATGCACCGCCCAGCGGCTATGCCTACTCCGAATCCGTCCAGTTCACCGTTCGCACGGATGGCACGGCGCAAACCGTCGTCATGCGCGACGCGCAGACGGTCGTGTCGGTGGTGAAAACCAGCACCGATTCCTTACCGATCATCGGCTATCTGCCGCTGCCCGGCGCGTCCCTTGAAATCAGGGATTCGAACAACCAGGTGGTCGAATCCTGGGTCTCGAACGGCCTGCCGCATACAATGCGCGGCGTGCTGAACGCGGGCCAGTCCTACACGCTGGTCGAGACCGCTGCACCTGCCGGCTACAATGTGGCGGCGCCCATTCCCTTTACGGTGAATAGGGATCGCGGCACGCAAACCATCGCCATGCGTGATGCGCCCACCGATGTGTATATCTCCAAGACGTCTGTTACCGGGACGAGCGAGCTTCTCGGCGCACGCCTCATCTTGAAGGACGCGCAGAACAACACGATTGATGAATGGATTTCCGGTATCGTCCAGCATCATTTCCATGCGCAGCTGATCTCGGGCGCAACGTACTACCTCACTGAGATCTCCGCACCTGCCGGATACACCGTGGCGGAAACCATCTCGTTCACCGTCAATACCGACGGCACGACGCAGACCGTTGTCATGAAGGATAAGCCCACCGATGTGAGCTTCTCCAAGCAGGGCATCACCCAGGGCGAGGAATTGCCCGGCGCGAAGCTCACGCTGAAGAACCAGTACGGCATCACGGTCGATTCGTGGACGAGCGGCACGACGCCCCATCGGATCGTCGCCAAGCTCATCGCAGGCAATCAGTACACGCTGACGGAGACGCAGGCGCCGGATGGCTATGTACTCACCGAATCCATCACCTTCACGGTTGGCACCGACGGCGTGCCGCAGACCGTGACCATGATCGATAAGCCCACCGACGTGACGATTTCGAAGACCACGCTGGTCGACGGAACGGAACTCGCGGGCGCGCATCTCTCCCTGTACCTCGGAACCGATACGACCGGAACCCCGGTGCACAGCTGGGTGACGGACGGAACGAATAACCCGAACCAGTTCGTGGCGGACCTCCTCGCGGGCGAGACCTACACGCTGGTTGAGACGCAGGCACCCGACGGCTACGTGATCGCCGAATCCGTGCAGTTCACAGTCGGAACAGACGGCGTTGCGCAGAAGGTGACCATGTAGGATAAGCCCACCGACGTGACGATTTCGAAGACCTCGCTGGTCGACGGAACGGAACTCGCGGGCGCGCACCTCTCGCTGTACCTTGGAACGGACACCACCGGAACCCCGGTGCACAGCTGGGTGACGGACGGAACGAATAACCCGAACCAGTTCGTGGCAGACCTCCTCGCGGGCGAGACCTACACGCTGGTTGAGACGCAGGCACCCGACGGCTACGTGATCGCCGAATCCGTGCAGTTCACGGTCGGAACAGACGGCGTTGCGCAGAAGGTGACCATGGAGGATAAGCCGACCGATGTGACGATCTCGAAGACCGCCATCACCGGCGGGCCCGAGATCCCCGGTGCGACGCTCACCATCTATGACGACCAGATGAACGTCATCGAGACTTGGGTTTCCACCGATACGGCTCACCAGATTGTTGCCAAGCTGCTTGCGGGCGCAACCTACACGCTCGTTGAGGAAACGGCGCCCAACGGATACGCCATGGCCGAATCGATCGAATTCACGGTCGGCACCGACGGTGTACCGCAACAGGTCGAGATGATCGATAGCCCGACCACCGTCACCATCTCCAAGCGCGCGGTCGGCAGCTCCAAGGAGCTCAAGGGCGCGAAGCTGGCGGTGTACGATCCGGAAGGCACGCTCATTAAGGAATGGACGACCACGTCCGAGCCCATGGTGCTGGAAGGCCTGCTCAATGTGGATACCACCTACACCCTCAAGGAACTCGACGCCCCCGACGGTTACGCGGTTGCGAAGGCCATCACCTTTGAGGTGAACAGGGACGGAACGAGCAAGACCATCATCATGCGCGATGCCCTCCTCACGGAGAGCGAACTGCCCAAGACGGGTGACGGCAACAGCCTGTACCTCTGGATCGGCATCATGCTCTCCAGCCTGGCGATGCTGATCGGCCTGGCGTTCGTTGCAAAGAAGCGCCTGCGCGCATAGCTCAAAAATGCCGGGGATTGACAAAATCCCCGGCATCCCCTAAAATTTGACCCATGGATCCCGAGATGCTCCGGGCTCAGCCCGGAGCATCGTTTCAAGAAGGACAGGCCGCGCGGGCACAGCGCGCGGCGGCTGGAGGAATGCCATGAAAAAGAAGAAATTTCCACGCTGGCTGCTTGTCACTGCAATGATCGCATTGCTTGGCGTGTTCGGTTTTTCTGGATATAAGGTCGTGACCATTTACAGCGCATACCACGAGGCGGACCATGCATATGCCGATCTTCAGACGCTTGTGGGGCATGACGATGCGGCGTCGGAGCCGGTTGAGACGCCCGCGCCAGGCGCAACTGCGACGCAAACGGGCGAGCGAATCGTCATCGTCATGGCGGAACCTTTGCCCACGTCAACGCCCGCGCCGACCGTCGAGCCGACTGTAACGCCGGAACCGCTCATCCAAATGGACTTTGCGCCGCTTCTTGCCATCAACGAGGATGCGGTGGGCTGGATTTATTCCGAAGATACCGTGATCGACTATCCCATCGTGTTGGGTGACGACAACGTGTTCTACCTCGATCACCTGTTTTCAGGCAAGTGGGGCTTTGCGGGCACGATCTTCATGGATGTCGACAATCGGTCCGATTTCTCAGATTACAACACCGTCATTTACGGACACCACCTTAAAAACGGACAGATGTTTGCCAGCATCTCCAACTACCGCAATCAGAAATACTACGATGAACATCCTGTGATGTACCTCTATACGCCGACAGGCGACTATGAGATCCAAATTTTCTCCGCCTACGCGCGCGATGCGTCCGCCATCCCCCATGATTTTGACACGCCCGAGGAATATATGTCCTATATCGACCAAATCACAAAGCTCTCTGATTTTACCACCGACGTCACCGTCGGCCCGGAAGATCGGATCATCTCCCTGGTTACCTGCTCCTATGTCACCGATAACGCGCGTTTCGTGGTGCACGGGAAACTCGTTCCGCTGCATGTGGGAGACGAGGGGAAAGCGGTGCGTCCGACCGAGACGGCGCCCCAAAGTTGAAAATAGAAAAGGGTAGGGCAGGGACAAATCGGCGGCAGGGGGTGAAAACCCCGTGCCGCTGTTTTTTCAATTGTGGTGCCCAAAGTAAACGCGGACGCCGGAGGTGACCCCGGGCGTCCGATGATAACGATCCTTCTGTCTGTTATGGGGATTGCGGATGGTCAGTGGATGGTCCAGGCGCACATCGCAAGGATCCAAACGTACATGACCGTCTTCGGCATCATCAGCATGCCGACTTTAGGATGTTCGTTCGCAAATAAGATCACCGGGATGTAAAACAGGAAGCTCAGTGCGATTGCAATTGCCATGGACGCATACCCGCCGCATGCAAAGAGAACCGCGACCTGAACGCCCATCAGGGCAAAGGGTGCATTGCGGATGATGCCCCACTTGACGGGCGGTTTTTCGAGCAGCCAACCGTTTTCGCTGGGCAGCAGCAGCGCCACGCGAATGATTGCCAGCGCATAGAGGATGTCCGTCCAGAGCGCGTGTACGCCCGGAATGATCGATGCGCCCAAGTGCCAAAGGAGCACGTAAAATGCCGTCATGGTGACAGATGTCGCAAATTTGCCGACGCCAAGTGCGACGCGGAAGCGCGATGCGTCGCCTCTTTTTAGCGTTGTGGCGATGCGCGGGATCAGGTGGAACGCGTCCCCGCCGCCTAGGGCAAGCGCCATCCAGAGCGCAAACTGACGCTGCGGATTCTGTGGCGCGGCGATCAGATACACGACCAGAAACAGGCAGAATGCCAAATACAGCATGTCGAACGCCGCCTCCATGCCTCCAAACACCCGCTTTTTCTCTGCCATCTTCGTGATCCTCCTTCGGTTTGTAGTTGAACCGTTATGCCGCCGTACCATGAAACTTTATTATGACCTGTTCTTTATTATACCCTCTTTTTGGCACGCGTCAATCTTATTTTGCGTTTTTGTTAAATCGGGTTTAGGGGGAATGCCCGGCGGGTATTGATAAAAAAAAGAAGGGGTGAAAACGTGCGGAATGTGATCGTCACAAACATGGCGTCGGCGGATGGCTTTTATGAAGGCGCAAATCGGGATCTCGGCGCGCTGTTTCGCCATATGCATCCGGATTATGCGGGGGACGAGGTGTTTGACCAGTATAACCTCGAAAGACTTTTGTATGCCGATACGCTCCTTTTGAGCGGACGGACGAATCTCATGGGCTTTCGCGATTACTGGCATGGGCGCGGGGACAATCCGCAGGCGACGCAGGTGCGCCGCTCCATTGCGCGGCGGATGGATGAAATTCAGAAGGCGGTCGTCTCGGATCAAATCATGCCGCACGAGTGTGCGCCGTGGGGGGAAACCGAGATCGTGCGCATCGCGGACGCAAATGCATGGCTGGCTGAAAAAAAGGCCGGCCCCGGACGCGACATCCTCATCATGGCGGGCAGGACCATGTGGAATTCGTTTCTCAAGGCCGGGCTCGTGGACGAAATTCATCTTGCGCTCTTCCCGTTGATCGGAGGCAGCGGCACGAAGCTGTTTGACGAATCGCCCGACGCCGCGCTGCGGCTGATCGAGGCGCGCAGCCGGCAGGGGTCTGGCGTGGTGATTTTGCGCTATGCGGTTGACTACGCATAATAGATCAGGCTGAAAATCCGTCCATATGGGCGGATTTTTTTGTGTGGGATCGAACCGTGGCAATGTGTGGCTTGTCTAATGGGCGAAGATCTTCAAACGAAACCGAGGAGGTTATGCGATGACGATGACGGCGACGCAGGCCCATAGATTGGTCGGCCTGGCGGCGAAGGGAGACGAAGCGGCGTTTGCGGATCTCGTGCGCGCATCCAGTCGGACGCTTTACGCGGCGGCGCGGGCGATTCTTCTGAACGATCAGGACGCACAGGACTGCGTGCAGGAGGCAATTCTGAAGGGCTGGGAGAAGCTTCGCACCCTTCGAGATTCATCGCTTTTTCAGACGTGGCTGACCCGGATTGCCATCACGACCGCGATCAACATGCGCCGAAAAAAGAAGCGCGGGGCACCGTTGTTGACGGATGTGCCCGCCAAAAGCGCACGCACTGCGGAGCACGTGGACGTACGGCGCGCGGTAGAGGCGCTCGATCAAAAGACGAGAATCTGCACGGTGCTTTACTATTTTGAAGACATGCCCATTGACGGAATTGCGGGCGCGCTGGGCATCCGCCCGAACACAGTGAAAACACGACTTTTTCGCGCGCGCGGAAAGCTGCGGGGTGCATTGGAGGGATATGATCATGACGACGAAGTTTGACCTGGACCGGGAAAAAATGCGCGCCGCACGTTGGGTGCCTGACGAGCGGTTAGATGCGGCAATCGATCAGACACTGAGCCACCTCAAACCCAGACGGCGACCATCTTTTCCCAAGAGAATGCTGATGGCTTCTGCCATTGTCGCGGCGTTTGCCCTGTTTCTGACGTTTGCCGCGCCGCCCATCGTGCGCGCAGCGGGGCAGCTCTATGAGCGGTTATTCGGCGACGTGCGGCGGGGAATGGAAGACGAACAGGCAAAGCCGAAGGCCGAGCGTCTGGCGGAGCAGATCAATGAGATCAAGGCGGTGCTGCGCGCCCAGGACGTGGAAGGAGCCTCGGCCGAGATCGGCGGCGTCACCATGTCGGTCGTATCGATCTGCTTGGCATCAGACGTAGCGGGGGATGATTTCTCCGGGTGGACGCGCATAACGGGGGCAAACGATGCCATCGGTGGCATCGCGTATATTACGGTGCATTACTCCGCACGCCCTTCCTTTGACCCAAGTTATGTGAATT
Source organism: Bacillota bacterium (assembly GCA_023421735.1). The sequence continues at coordinate 44,087 of JAEZSP010000079.1, forward strand.
TCGCCCTCTCAATCGATGGCGTGGACATTCCCATGTACGTGAGTGGCGCGCTGCAAAATTACCGCGATGGAGGCGGTTGCACGTTGACCGAAGATGAGTGGAATGACGAAGAGAATAGGAGCAACTCCGAAAACGTAAACGGTACCTACACCACACTTTTGAGTTTCAAGATTGACGATTGGATGTGGGACGCGGAAAAAGATCTTGCGCTCAAGGCAACGATCGACGGTCGGGAGGTCGCCATCCCCTTTTCCTTCGATCCCCAAAAGACACACAAACGGGCGATGCGGGAGGCGGACATTTCGTTGAACAGCGGCGGAGATGATCAGCTTACAGAAATTAGGATGCTTGAAGCAAACGCCGTTCCAGTCGAGCTGACGGGGAAGGAGGGGGAATGCGACTGGGTAATCTCAGAAATGGCGTTCGCAGACGACCAACTTTCCTTCACGGCTGCGTTCTACAGCACCGGGGAGGCGCGTGCCAATCCTGCTGCGATGGACTACCGATTGGAGGGCGTTACCGTAGACGGCTTGGCGACCGGGGCGGGCGGCGCATGCAATGAATCGTATAATGGCGGTTCCTACGCCGCGATTTTCCAATATCCGCTTTGCTGCGATTCGGAAAACCTCCCGGTGACATCAATGATCACTATGACTTTGGTGTGCGGTGATCAGGCAAATACAAAGACCGTGTCCTTCAAGTACAACTGGGTAGATCAGAAGGTCATTCTGCCCGCCGACGCAAGCGAGATGGAAGCATGGACTCGGGCGGATCAGGCGGCAGGTGCGGAGCTTGACGCCCCCCAATACGGCGACGAAGTCGGCTACGATCTGACCGGTCTCGGTCTGACCGCCGGGAAAGACGGCGTAACGATGACGATCACGGGGATCGCCTATCAGAAGAATGCGACCCGACTGGAAATCTACGTAGCGGTGACGGGTAATGTTGAAAAGAGTGCATATGATTGGGCGCGCAGGGATACGACGGTGACCATCAACGGTGCCGACACAGACCGTGCAGGTGGCGGCATGAACGGCGCGGCGCTCGGCGTCATATACGTAACGGCTCCCATGAGCATCGCAGAGTTCGGACACGGCGAGGCAGTCGTCGTGGAATATCCACTCTGTGAAAAGGGAGAGAGCGTCCCCGCAGACACTCTGCGATTCGAATTCACTGTGGATACGGGCGCACTTCCCGGTCTGACGTCGGATCAATAAATCGCTCGAAATGGAAGAGATGTCCACACACGGGCTGCCCCTTTATGTTATAATGAAAAAAAGGAGGGGGACAGATGAAGAAGATAGCAATCCTCATGGTTGTTCTGATGCTGGCACTGCCAATGACCGCATTTGGCGAGGGAGTCGCATATGACCTGACCATGCTCTCAATCACGATACCGGAGGGGTACGACGTATTTGTGCGCAGCGAGATCGGTCCGGACAACCCCCTGGCAGAAAAGTACGACATGGACTACATCCAGACTGTTTTTGACGCCTCCCCGGAGATGGTTCTTGATGCCTACCACCCCGAATTGGGCCACGACCTCATGGTCGTCATCGTCCCGGTGGATAGCACAATCGATTTGAACACCATGACCGACAATATGATCGAAACGCTGATCTTGCCCTACGCAGCCAGTGCGTATGCGGACATGGGCGGTGAGATCACCGAAAGCACCGTGGAACACTTGCAGGACGTGACATATATGCGCGTGCTCGCCAGCTTTCTGCAGGGTGATTACCAGGTGGAGCTGGAGCAATACTACACCACGATTACCTATGAGGGCGTGGGCTATGGAATCACGATTAAGGCAATGGCCTATAACGAGCCCGTCTCCGAAGAGATGCACGCCGACCTCGTGTCCATGGTCGAATCGACTTCATACAACGCCGATTGACACGAAAAACCGCCGCCCTTTCGGGGGGACGGCGGTTTTCTTTGCGCTTATTGCGCGAGTTTGTAGATCGCGAGCACGTCCTGCCAGAACAGTTTCTTGAGCCCGCCGATGGGGTGTTCGTCCCCGAACGCCGCGCCGGTGGCTTTTTTCGCCATCAATTCGAGATGTTCCGGCCCGATGCCGAGCGCCTGGAGCGTTCCGGGCAAGCCCATGCGACGGAAGAACCGTCTGAGCCGGTCAATGCCTTCGAGGATCAATGCCTCCGGATCGCGCAGGGAGCCGTCCACACCCATAACCTCGATCGCAAACTGCGTGAACATGGGGATGTTGTCCTTGTAGACATACGTCATCCATGCGGGCGTCAGAACCGCGAGTCCCGCGCCGTGCGCCACATCGTAGATGGCGGACAGCTCGTGCTCCATGCCGTGGCATGCCCAATCCTGCTGGCGTCCCATGCCCACCAGCCCGTTGTGCGCCACCGTGCCCGAAAAGCCCACCTCGCTCCATGCGTCGTAATTCGTGGGATCGGCAAGCACGAGGGGCGCGTTACGCATGATGGTCTTGAGGGTCGCCTCGCAAAGGGCGTCGGTGAGATCGGTGTGCAGCGTGTTTGTAAAATACCGCTCGAATACGTGGCTCATCATGTCCGCCACGCCGTTGGCGATCTGGTTTTTGGGAAGCGTGAAGAATAGCGCGGGGTTGACAATGCTCAGAAGAGGCCGCAGGTGCGGGCTTCCGTAGCCGTATTTGAGCTGTTTTTCCTCGTTTGTGATGACCGTATCGCCGCTCGCCTCGCTGCCCGCCGCCGGGATGGTGAGGACGATCGCCACGGGCAGCGCCTTTTCGACCTCCTTGCCTTCCTCGTAGACCTCCCAGATGTCGCCGTCGTAATAGACGCCCATGGCGATGGCCTTCGCGGAGTCGATGGCACTGCCGCCGCCGACCGCGAGAATGAGGTCGACCCCTTCCTTCTTGCAAAGCGCGATGCCTTCGTGGACGAGTGCCAGCCGGGGATTCGGCTTCACGCCGCCCAGCTCCACAAACGCAATGCCTGCGTCATCGAGGGACTTGACGACCCGGTCGTAGAGTCCGCTTTTCTTGATGCTGCCCCCGCCGTAGTGGAGGAGCACCTTCTTGGCATGCGGCTTGAGCAGCGCGCCGATCCGCTCCTCTTCGCCCCGCCCAAACAGAAGGCGCGCCGGGGAATAAAAATCAAAATTCAGCATTGCTTATTCCTCCTTAGAACGGCGTCTTGTCGGGATCGGACGAGAAGCCGACGCAACCCGTGAGCCCCGCGATTGCCGCGTGATCCTCTTTTGTCAATTCGAAGTCGAACACCTCGAGGTTTTCCCGGATGCGCGCAGGGGTCTGCGACTTCGGCAGCGGCAGGTAGCCGCGCTCAAGGCTCCAGCGTACGCAGATCTGCGCTACGGTCTTGCCGTGTGCCTCCGCGATGTTCTTCATTTCAGGCACATCGAAGATCGCGCCGCTGCCGAGCGGGCTGTATGCCTCGAGCAGCATGCCCTTCTCGCGACTGAAATCGACCACCGCGTCCTGCGTATCGCCGGGACAAAGCCGGATCTGGTTGACCATGGGCGCAATTTCCGCAGCCTGCAGGAGCGGCTCGATGTGGCGCTCGTGGAAGTTTGAAATGCCGATGGCACGCACGCGTCCCGCGCGGTAGAATTCCTCAAACGCGCGCCATGTGCCCGCGTTCGCCTCCTGCCAGCGGTCGCGGAACTTCGCGGGGTTTGGCCAGTGAATGAGATAGAGGTCGAGATAGTCCGTGCCCAGCTTTTTGAGCGATTCTTCGAACGCCTGCTTGGTGTTCTCATAACCGTGCATGCCGTTCCAAAGCTTGGTCGTCAGGAAGATCTCATCGCGTGCGACGCCCGATTCCCGGATCGCCTGCCCCACGCTCTCCTCGTTTCCGTATGCCGCCGCCGTGTCGATGTGCCGATAGCCCGCGTCGATGGCCGCGCGGGTGGCATCGACCGCGTTTGCACCGTTCTCGATGCGCCACGTGCCAAAGCCGATGGACGGAATCATCACGCCGTTGGACAATTCATACATTTTTGCCGCCTTCATGCAATCACTCCCTTTGCGGTTTCATACTTATATTATAAACCAAAAAGTGGAATAAATGTCAATGGGGCGCCGAAGTTTTGCCGGTATCATTTTTCGGAAATGCAGCAAAGTCCGGCACGCCGTCGATCATTTCGTACGCATGCCCGCCTTCGCAGCCGAATAACGCTTTCTCGCCCGCGATTTGCATGGAAAGCTGTGCGCCGCACTTGGGGCAAACCATGTGCGGGGCGAGGAGCCGCAGCCCCTTGTCAAAGCGTGCGAGCGATGGTTCGAGAACGTCCGCGATGGCGGATGACAGCCCTTCGAGCGCCCCGTCCGGCAACTCGTCCACCGTGCGCATTGCCTCTTCCCCGCCGATCTTCACGCGCACGGAAAGCGGTTCGCCCCCCATCTGCGCAGCCAAAAGCGCCAGTTCCTGTTTGCCGAAAAACCGCGACGCGGCGCGCAGCACGCGCTTCTGTGCGTCGCCGCAGCCCGGCACATCTGCGCGCGGAAGCGGCACATCACCCGCGTCATCCAAAATGGAATCGACCGATACTCCGAAAAGGCGCGCCATTTCCACGAGCAACTCCACGTCCGGCAGCGACTGCGCGCATTCCCACTTGCTCACCGCCTGCGTGCTTACGAGGAGCGTTTCCGCCAGCGCGGCCTGCGAGAGCGCGTGCCTCTTGCGCAGATAGGCGATCCGCCCCGCAATGTTTTCCCGATTGATCATGTCCGTTCCTCCCCTCAACCTGAGTATAGCACATCCCGGTCGGACAGCACAGCGCGCCGTGGGCGCGGCACAACGGCCGCATCAACCGGCGGTTGACGGCCAACGCATGAATGAAGAAAGTATGAACCTCGGGAGGTTTGGAGGGCCGCAGCCCTCCATGTATCATCATTTTTACCGGCTTTGTCGGTGAAAATGGATTCGTTCGAAGGGCGAGCATGCCCGCCCGGCGACGAATCAGTTCATGCCCCCGGATTTCGCCCGGAATTTTCGTGAGAAAATTTAGAAATCCGGTTCCTCGTTCCTTTGGCTTGCGTATGAACGTAGTTCATGCGTAAGCCCTGAACCGGTGGTTGACGGATCTTGACAACCATACGCGGTTTTGGTAAACTAAACTGATCTTAAACGTTTAAGGAGGCGCGCATGGCGGTCACGATTAAGGACATCGCGCGGGAACTGTCCATCTCACCGGCGGCGGTTTCTCTCGCGCTCAACGACAGCCCCATGGTCAGCCGGGAAACGACCCAGCGTGTCAAGGAAACGGCGCGGAAGATGGGCTATGTGCGCAATCAGTACGCGCGCGGGCTCGTGCGCGGAAAAAGCGGCACCATCGCGCTGGTGGTGCCGGACATCGAGAACGTGTATTTCGCCGCGCTCGTCAAGCATGTGACTTCTCTCGCGCCGGAATTCGACGTGACGATCTCCATCACCAACGAGTCGGTGGATGCGGAATGGCGTGCCCTGCGAAAACTCGTCCAGCAGCGCGCGGAGGCGATTTTGCTTGCCCCGGTCAACCGCCCCATTGCGGAAAAAGCGTACCGCGACTGGCTCGCCGCTTGCCCCGTGCCGCTGGTCTTCACCACGGCGCGGCATCCCGGCGTGGATCGGCCGTGCGTCATGTGCGATTTAAAGAGCGGCATGCGCGATTTGACCGCACATGTGGCGAACGTCGGCGCGCAGAAAATCGCGCTCTTGACCGGACCGGCGGGCGTCCAGACGCTCGATCTGCGCGAGGCGGGCTTTTTCGAGGCGCTTGCCACGGAAAATCGGGGCGAAGTCTGGCGCGTTCCCGAGGTGACTTATCAAAACGCCTACGATGCCGGGCGCGCGACGGATCATATGCCCGACGCACTCATCTGCGTCAACGATATGATGGCGCTCGGCGTTCTGAACGCGCTGGGTGCGCGCGGCGTGAAGGTGCCGGATCAAGTGCGCGTGGCGGGCTTTGACGACAGCGTGTTTTCCGCGGTCTCCGCGGTGCCGCTCACGACCGTGCGGCAGGATGTGGCGCTGATCGCGCGGCGCTCGGTGGAAATCGCACTCGCTTCCATCGACGGTAAGATTGCCGACGCCGACGAAATCATTCCCTGCGCGCTGGTTCCGCGCAAATCAACGCTTAGCCTGCAAACAAAAAGTCAAGCCCCCAATGGGTGAGAAGCGGGAAAAAGCAAACGCGAGGAAGATGATATGCGAAACAGACTGCCGTGGAATGCGTCAGCCAAGGAGAAAAGGGAGTAGCACCGCCACCATACCCCGTCAAGGATGAACGGCTTCGCCGCGCCTGCGGCGTCCTTGACAGACCATGCCGCTCGTGCTGTGCGGCAGGCAAGAAGCGGCAAGGCCACCTCTGCCAATCACTGCGGATCGGCCGAAGTGGAATCGTCGGGAGAAGGTTCCAGAGCCGCGAGGGGATCCCGTACTTTTCCGTAGTAGACGCGCAGGAACTTGCTGGCCCCGGCGGTCATGAGCGGGCTTGCGAAAATCGCAGATGTTCCCCTCGTGATGGTGCGCGGTCGCATGGACATCTCCTCGCCGCGTTCCGATGCGTGGCAGATTCACCGTGCCCTGCCACGCTCCGATCTGTACGTTGTGGGCGACGCGGGGCATGGCGGCGCCGACGAAATGCATCGGATTTTACTGGGGGCGACTTCGTTTTTTGCGGAGTGACCGATTCCGAGACAACGCGGTTGCATTTGGTCGATATTGTGATATGATTGTATCAAAATCGGCTCGCATGTGCCGAAACGAGGAGAGCGCCGTGATGAAAAAACCCAACATCCTGATCTTTATGACCGATCACCAGCGATACGACACCGCACCGCCCTTTCATCTTTGCAAGACGCCCAATCTCGACGCACTCAGTCGCGAAAGCGTGGTTTTCACAAATATGCGCTGCCCATCGCCGCACTGCTGTCCGTCCCGCGCATCGTTTTTCTCGGGACTCTATCCCTCTGCCCACGGCGTGTGGAACAACGTGGTGGTGGGAAACGGCATCTCGCGTGGGCTCGCCGCCGGGGTGAAACTCTGGAGCGAGGACATGGCTGAGAACGGGTACGGCCTGTTTTTTGCGGGGAAGTGGCACGTGTCCGCCGAAGAAGGTCCGGCTGAGCGCGGATTTCAGGAGGTTTATCATCCCCCGAAGTACACCGGGATTCAACGTGCGGACGAGGCGCGCGTGCCGGACGTGACCGAATGGAAAACGGCGTACCGCAATCTGAAAAAGGATGCGGGAAAACCGCGCGGGGAAGGAGAAATCCTCCGCCCGGGCTATCCGCGCTACACGCTCTACGGCGTCAACGAGAACCCGTTTAATGATCGCGCCGTGATCGATGCATCCGTTCGCGCGATCGAGGAGCAACTCCCCCGTCAGGAGAAGCCGTGGCTTTTTTACGCGGGCAACCTTGGTCCGCACGACCCCTATTTCGTGCCGCAGCGTTTCTTGGACATGTACGACATTGATTCTGTTCAGCTTCCTTCCAATTATCGTGATAATCTGCTTGACAAACCAGCGCTGTATCAGAAGACACAGGCGCCGTTCAGGCAGCTTACGGATCGTGAACAGCGCGAGGCACTGCGGCACTATCTCGCGTTCTGTTCATACGAAGACGCTCTTTTTGGGCAGCTTATCGACGCACTCAAAAAAAGCGGGCAGTACGACGACACCATCATCATCTATACCTCCGATCACGGCGACTATGCGGGCGCGCACGGCCTGTGGGCCAAGGGGCTGCCGTGCTTTCGAGAGGCGTACCGCGTGCCGTTTCTGGTACGCATGCCCGGACGAAGTGACATCACGATTGTGGATGATCGCGCCAGTTTGTGCGATTTTGCCCCCACCGTTCTGGACCTTGCGGGCATTGAATACCCCGCCAACCGATTCGCGGGGCGCAGCCTCGCGGGAAACCTCACCGGCGAACAAAAGACGCCCGCCCCCCGGTATTCCTTCACGCAGTCGAACGGAAACGAGCTGTACGGCATTCAGCGGTCGGTTGAGACGGACAAGTGGAAGTATGTGTTCAACGGATTTGACCACGACGAACTGTACGATCTGGAAAATGATCCTGGGGAGTGCTGCAATCTCGCCCACGACGAACGGTATGTGGATGTGATCCGGGAACTGTGCGCCGTCTTATGGCGGTTTGCAAAAGAGAATCTCGATACATACATCAATCCCTACATCGTGACCGCGCACATGCCCTATGGCCCGGGAATCGCGGGGGACGATTTGTTCGAGTAAATCCTTATAGAATCACGTCCGAGTACCTCTGCGCGCGCGCCTCGCGGCGGAAGCGACCGGGGGACATGCCCGTCGCGCGCACAAAAACCTTCGCAAAGTAATTGCCGCTCGAAAATCCGCTTTGCACAGCGACCTCGGCAATGGGAAGTCGGCTTGTGTGCAGAAGCTGTGCCGCGCGGCGCAGCCGGATGCGCAAAAATGTCTCCTGTAATGTGCGCCCGGTTTGTGCGCGGTATACCCGTGACAGGTGCGCGGGCGATACGCCGAGCGTGCGCGCAAGCTCGGTGATGCCGCCGAGCTGCGCATAATCGCGCTCCATGATCTCATTGGCCCGCACGACCAGCGGATCCGCATCGCTGACCGGACGCAGTGCGTCCGCGCACAGCCTGCAGGCGAAGCGGAACGTCATCTCCTCCGCCGCGAACCCGGTATTGATTTCCCCCGCCTGCGCCCGCTCGATCATCAGCCGTAAAAACGCGATCGACGGCGCGTCGGACTTCAGGCGCAGAATGTGCCCGGCGTGTTGCACAATCTGCCGCACATACCCGTCCGCCGCCACACCGCCAAACATGATCCAGATAAACTGCCATCCCGCTTGCGCGCTCTGGGGCAGAAAGTAGGCGGTCGGGCTTGGCAAACGCAGCAAAAAGGCGCTTTCTGCGGACAGGTCGCAGGGTGTATCCCCGATGATCGCGCCGCCGCAGCCGGAAAGCGTGTACTGAAAAAGCCACGCGTCCGCATTACGGACGGCGTTGTCCCAGCGGTAGTTCGACGTCCGCTCCTCGATCCCCACGCCGTGCAATCGGATGATTGCGGACTGCGTGGAGTCGAGAAAGCCAAAGCCGTAGGATTTGATCGATTCGTGCATCAAGCAATCACCCTTTTATCATGAATTTCTTCTTGTAGGCACGTGCTTCCAACCGTATAATGACATCATGTACAGGCACATTATAGCAGGCAAAGGAGAAATAAACAATGCGTTTCAAGGTGGCGTTCATCGGCGCGGGCAGCATCGGGTTCACCCGCAGGCTCCTGACGGACATCCTCTGCGTCCCCGAGCTTCAGGACATTGAGGTCGCGTTTACAGACGTGAACCAGGCGAATTTGGACATGGTGACCGGGCTTTGCCAGCGGGACATCGACGAGAACGGGCTGAACATTCAGATCCAAAAGACCCTCGATCGGCGCGAGGCGTTCGCGGGTGCAAAGTACGTCATCAACTGCGTGCGCGTCGGCATGCTCGAGGCATTTGCGGCGGACGTGGAAATTCCGCTCAAGTACGGCGTCGATCAGTGCGTGGGCGACACGCTCGCCATCGGCGGCGTGATGTACGGCCAGCGCGGCATCCCGACGCTGCTCGGCTTCTGCAGGGACATCCGCGAGGTGGCACAGCCGGGCTGCATCATGCTCAACTACTCCAACCCCAACGCCATGCTCACCTGGGTTTGCAACAAGTACGGCGGCGTGCCAACCTACGGTCTATGCCACGGCGTCCAGCACGGACACAGTCAGATCGCCCAGGTGCTCGGACGCGACAAGAAGGACGTCGATATCATCTGCGCGGGGCTGAACCACCAAACCTGGTATATCAGCGTCAAGGTCGACGGCGTGGAGCGCGTGCATGAACTGCCTGCGCTTATGCCGAAGGCGGAAGCCATGGCCCACGAAAACATCCGGCTGGACGTCCTGAAAAACTTCGGCTATTATTCCACGGAGTCGAATGGTCACCTGTCCGAATACCTCCCGTGGTACCGCACCCATCCGGAGGAGATGGAAAAGTGGATCGATTATTCGAGCTGGATTCAGGGCGAAACGTGCGGTTATCTGCGCGTCTGCAACGAGAGCCGCAACTGGTTTGAGACGGATTACCCCAACTGGCTCAAAGAGCCGCCGAAGAAGTATTGCCCCGAGGAGCGCAGTGAAGAGCACGGCGGGCACATCATCGAGGCGCTCGAAACAGGGCGCGTCTATCGCGGGCATTTCAACCTCATGAACAACGGCACCATCTCCAATCTGCCCGACGAGTGCGTGGTTGAGGTGCCCTGTTATGTGGACGGGAACGGCATCTCCGTGCCGCGCGTGGGCGATTTGCCGCTGGGCTGCGCCGCCATCTGCGCGCAAAGCGTCTGGGTGCAAAAACTCGCCGTAGAGGCCGCCGTGGCGGGCGACATCACCCTTCTTTATCAGGCGGCGCTGATGGACCCCTTGACGGGCGCAGCGTGCACCACGACGCAGATTCGCCAGATGGTGGACGAGATGCTCATCGCACAGGCAAAATGGCTTCCCCAGTATGCGGAAGAAATCGAACGCGCCAAGGCGCGCATGGCGGCCTGTACGCCCGACTATCGTCCCGTGAAGGGCTTCAAGCTCCGGCAGAAGACCGTTGCAGAAATGGAGCAGGAGCAAGAAAAGTACCGCGCGCAGGCGGGCGCGGCAGCCAAGGAAAACGTGAAATAAAAAACGCCTGCGCCATGGGCCACATTGCCCATGGCGCAAATATGGGAAGGAGCGGCAGGATGGAACCGAGAAAAAAGAATGTCGTGGTCGTATTGACGGATCAGCAGCGCTGGGATACGTTGGGCATTCACCACAATCCGATGAATCTCACGCCAAATCTGGACAGAATGGCGCGCATCGGAACCGACGTCCACTATGCGTTTTCCTGCCAGCCCGTTTGCGGGCCTGCCCGCGCGGTTTTACAAACCGGGCTCTACCCAACCCGGACGGATTGCTGGTGCAACGGGCGTCCGCTGCCCAAGGATGCGAAGACGATTGCACAGTGTTTCCGGGAAAACGGCTACCGCACCGGCTATATCGGCAAGTGGCATCTCGCGTCCACACAGGCGGTCACAGAGGATGAGCGGGGCGGGTATCAGGATTGGCTCGCGAGCAACCTCCTTGAATTCAGCTCCGACGCATATGACACCGTCCTCTATGACGAGAATTGCAAACCGGTTCGGTTGCCGGGTTATCGCGTGGACGCCATCTGCGACCGCGCGATTCGCTATATCGACGAGCACCGGCAGGAGCCGTTTTTTCTGTTCGTCTCCCTGCTCGAGCCGCACTTTCAAAACCACATCGACGCATACCCCGCGCCCGACGGTTACGCAGCGCGGTATAATGACCCGTGGCTTCCAACGGATCTGGCGGAATTGGGCGGCACGGCGCACCGGCACCTGGCGGGCTATTACGGCATGTGCAAAAAGCTCGACGAGGCGTATGGACGGGTGCAGGACGCGCTTAAGAGCCTCGGACTTGCGGACGACACGGTGGTTCTTTATACGACCGATCACGGTTGTCACTTCAAGACCCGCAACGGGGAATACAAGCGGTCGGGACACGAGAGTTCCATCCGCATCCCCTGCGTCTTGACGGGCGGAGAATTCACGGGCGGCGGGCGCATCGGCGCGCTTGTGAGCCTGATCGATCTGCCGCCCACGCTCCTGGACGCAGCCGGGATCGCGCCGCCCAAAGAGATGCAGGGCAATTCGCTCATGCCGTTGGTGCGCCGCGAGAAGGTCGATTGGCCCGACGCGGTGTACGTACAGATCAGCGAGGCGCAGATCGGACGCGCCGTTCGCACCAGAAGGTGGAAATACATCGTCTCCGCGCCCGTCAAACCGGATGGGTCGAGCCGGGATGCGGCACTTTATCAGGAGGAGGCGCTCTATGACTTGCAGAGCGATCCCTGTGAACTCGACAACCTGATCGGGCTGACGTCCCACCGCGCCGTCGCGGCGGAGTTGCGTGCACTGCTTGCGCGGCGCGAGCGCGAACTGGGCGAGGGTGAAATCCAAATTCAGGAGGCCCCGGCGCGCGAGATGGGGCAACGGCGCGTCTCCATCCGGGAAAATTCATTTCCGTTTCCGGAGGTATGATGTAGGGCAATCACTTATGACTTCGCTGTAAGCGATTGCCCTGAGGCATGATGGGAAACGGGTTGACAGAAATCTGAGAGCGAGTATAATGAAGAAATGTGGATTATGTTAAGGAATACTGACGAATAAGGCGGGCGGATGTTGTCACATGAGCAGAATCACCAAGTATATCCTCATATTGGCGCTGGTTGCGGCGCTCGCCCTTGCGCCGATGGGTTCCATCGCGGAAAAGACGGGCGTTGACATCTATCTGTATGATCCCTGTGGAAAGTGCCTGGGTGCCGTCGGTTACGGCGGTTGTGGGGAATGCAAGCTTTCGGAAGAAATTGCAGGGCGACTCAACAAGATTCTCCCGCCGACTTCGTATGCCGTCAATTATCTGAATCTGCGGTTTGACACGGCCTTCGGCGAGGAGCGCGATGCGCGGCTCGAGGCGCTGGGGCTATCCCCGCAGGAGGTCGACATGCCGACCCTCTTCATCGGGGATGCTGTGTTTCTCGCGGACGGGTCGCAGGACGCGGAGATTCGCAAGTACGTCGATTCCGGGCTGACGGATTATCCGGGCTACGAGATGGTCGCCGAACAGGCGAAGGAACGCGCCGCGCGCATGGAGAAAAACACCATCGTTTATATCTACACGCCCTATTGCGAAAGCTGCCAGAGCATGTCCGAATGGTTGCCCACGGCGGTGCCGGAGGGGTATGAACTGGTCAAGTATGACCTTTCCACGCAGCTTGGGCTTTTGATGGAGCAGCACGTGCGCGAAGAATTTTCCATCGCGGAGGACGACCTCTACGTGCCGATGATCGTATACGGCGATTACTATTTCATGGGAAGCGACGACATCCGCGACAACCTGCCGACGCTCCTTTCCGCGTTGCCCGATCAGGAAACATATGTGATTCGTGAGGCGGATGCCGAAACCGCGCAGCCATGAACCGCGCGGTGTGGGGGGAGAACAGAGGGTGCTGAAGCGCAAAAAAAAGGCCGCCGTGCGGCTGACGATGTGGAATGCGAACGGTGAAATCGTCTATGACGACCGGCTGGAGAACCTGCGACTGCCAAACGAGGTGATCCTTTCGATGAGCGTCGAATTCTTCGATGATCCCGAACCCTGCCAGATTCACAGGGGGGCGTGCATGGCGCGCGCGTTTGCGGAAATTGAGATGACCTGCACGGATCGGTGTGCGATTTGTGAATTGCCGGATGAAATTCAGCGCTTTTTTGGGCTATATAGGGCCGATACCCTGTGTATATCGAGCGAAAAGGCGGGGAACGCATGACGCGGAAATGGTTTGCTATGCTCCTAATGCTGTTTCTGTTTGCCCCGCTCGCACATGCGGCCGATGCGGCGCAGGAAAAGCATGTGATTCGGTACGTCTATGTGCCGGCGTGTGAAAGCTGCGCCAAGGTCAAGCAATATCTCAACACCCTGCCGGAAAGGCTTCCCGTGCGCGAGGGGAGCGAGAAGGATGCGCCCGTTGAAATCGAGCGCATCGACCTTACGTCCAACCTCGATCAGGTTCAGCAGCTTTTCGACGCCTACGCCGTGCCCGACGAAGACCGCATCGCGCCCATCGTCTTTTTGACCGATCGGTATATCGCCGGCGGGGATGCGATTTTAGAGGAACTCCCGGCGGCGCTCACCGCAGGTGAGGCGCTCACGGAAAAGGGCGCTGCGCCCACGCAGACCGAATCGGATGCCAAAACCGCCGCGTTCACGTGGGCAGGCGTTTTGGGCGCGGGCTTCGTGGCGGGACTCAACCCCTGCGCGCTGTCCATGCTGCTGTTTTTGGCGTCGATTCTCTTATCGATGAACGTCAAGATCGGCCGCGCGCTCGCTGCGTTTCTCCTGAGCAAGTTCGTGAGCTATCTGCTTCTTGGCACGCTGCTTCTGAACCTGTTTCGCGCGTGGAACCCGTCATGGCTCGGCTTTGCGACGCGGATCCTCCTCACCGTCGTCGCGGCGGTGCTCATCGCGCTGAATCTCTCGGATGTCGTGCAGGCGTACCGCGAAAAATATGGCAAGATCAAAAACCAGCTCCCCGCGCGGACGCGGCGCTTTCTGCACAGGCGGATCGAGCGCGCGCTGAGTGGGAATCCGAAGTACTTGATTCTCGCGGTCTTTGCACTCGGTGTGCTGGTTGCGTTCAGCGAATTTTTGTGCGCCGGGCAGGTGTATCTTGCGACGCTTCTGGCCGGGCTGCAATCAGGGGCCGAAACGCCCCGCATGTTTCTCTATCTCGTGGGCTTCTGCCTCGCGTTTCTGCTTCCGTCAATCGCGGTCGGCATCGCGCTTGTGCGCGGTCAAACCATGTTCGCGGTTTCGGAGCACCTGCGCGTACACATGCCGCTGATCAAGCTGGTGACCGCGCTTGCCATGGTGCTGATCGTCGTTGCCGCGTGGCTTTTGGTCTAGGGCAATACCGCACAAATCCTACACGCGCGGACGGCTGCATTTCCGCCATCTCGCCCCTGCAGAATTCTTGACGTAGGTGGAAAGTCCGCCCCTGACTGCTACCCCGGCGAATTCTGCAAGCGCAATCTGCGGGGGCGGCACTGCCGCCGAAAATTCATCTCGTCGGCGCGCGCAACCTTTAGGCGGTATTGCCCTAGCACTCCGTCCACGACAGAACCGCGTCTTCGACGACTCCTTTCGTCCCTGGCTTTACCGCTCTCCGCTTGACGTAGGCGGAAAGTCCGCCCCTGCCTGCTACGCCTTCACCTTTGCTCCAAGGCGCGCCGACGGAGTCGGTGCGGTCGCAAAGCGACTTGGTTTGTCGCGGTTTACCGCGACAAATCAACCTCGTCTTGAACGAAAAACCATCGCTGCGCTTTTTCTCGTTATTTCTGTGTCTTGCTCGAATGACAAGCGAACCTTAACGCCGGGCATTTTTTGCCCGGCGTTTCATTTGCAGAACGCAACTGAGCGCAGCTTCGGCGGCGGAGGTGGCGTCCGGCGTGTAGATGTCGGCACCGGCGTTTTTGCAAAAGGCATCGGTGACGGGCGCACCGCCGATGAGGATTTTGACGCTGCTTCGCATGCCGGACGATTCAAATGCATGCACCACATCCCGGATGGAGACCATGGTGGTGGTGAGGAGCGCGGACAGACAGACGACCTGTGCTTCGCAGTCCCGCGCGGCGCGCACAAATTCGCGTGCGGGCACGTCGGTACCCAGATCGACCACCTCGATGCCCTTGCTCTCCATGAGCATTTTGACCAGATTTTTGCCGATGTCGTGGATGTCCCCGCGCACGGTGCCGATCACTGCGCGCCCCACGGGATACATCTGTGCGCGGACGATATACGGCCGAAGGACGTTCATCCCGCAGATCATGGCCCGCGCACCGATTAAAACCTCGGGCACGAAGATTTCGTTGTTGCGAAACTTGATGCCGATCTCGTTCATCCCGGCAATCAGCCCCTGATTGAGGATGGCAATGGGATCGGCGTCGTCGTCGAGCAGTTGCCGGGCAAGGTCGCCCACCTGCCGCGCGCGTCCGTAGCGCACGTGTGCGGCAATGAGGGCATAGCGCTCGTCATTGCTCGTATACGCCATAATCATGTGCCGCCTGATACATGCGGACGAGGTTCTCGATGGGCGTGTTGTCCTGCACGGCGTGCGTGGGCGCGAAGTGGTAGCCCCCAGTCGGCATGAGAAGGCGGAGCGTGTCGCGGCAGAGCGCGGTCACCTCGTCAGATGTGCAGGTGGCGAGCATGGCGGTTGAGATGCAGCCGCGGAAATTCAACCGTCCGCCGAAATGGTCGAGCAGGTACCGGGGCGACATGTTGACAGCCTCCGGCTGCAGCGTGTCCACGCCGCGAATGCCGATCTCGATGAACCTTTCGTACACCCAGCTCGACGAGCCGCAGGTGTGCACCATCACCGGGATGTCAAACGAATTTGCCAGATCGACAAACGACTGGAACACGGGGCGGAATACCCGGTCGAACAGTTCACAGCTGATCATCGGCGCAATCTGCGTGCCCAGATCCTCGCCCAGCCACATGAAGTCGGGCTCACCCCCGGCCTTTTTGATCGCCTCCAGAAGCCGCCCGAGTTTTTCGCGCTCAAAGTCCGTCTTGCGGTGCAGCAAGTCGAGTGTCGCCTCATCGCCCAACTGCAGATTGACGAGCGTGTCCTCCATGCCCATAACCCGTCCGAGCGAATTGATGATGTCCGGCTGTCCGGCGTTTCCCACGTAGATCGCGTAGCCGCGCGTGTCCTTCACCCGTCGCGCCACCGTCGCGTAGTCGAAATCATCGGGGTTCGGCGTGGGGAATGCAAAGATGGCCTCCTCGTCCACATCCTTGAGCGGGAAATTGCAAAAGTCAAAATAGCCGCCGAATCGGTTTTCCACCCAGCGCGAGAAAAAACCGTAAAGCGGATCGCGGTGAAGTCCCGGAATGTCCGCAAACAGCTTGGGACCGATATAGGGCGCGTCGATCGCCCGGACATCCACGCCCAGCGCGTCGAGAAACGCCTCGTGTTCGCCCTGGCCGAATCCCAACGCCGCCATGAACTTTTTATGGATGGTTGGATTTGATTCGTAACCGATGGGCACGCGGTCTGCCTTCTCAAACCGGAATGCGCGCCGGACGCGCTCCTTGCTCGTCATGGTTTCACGGGCCTTTTTGATTTCGTACATGTCATTGCCTCCCCTTACAAAACGCCTTGCTTCAGCCTGCCGTTCGCCTCGCGGTATTTATTGGGCGATGTGCCCACCAAGCGCTTGAATACCTTCGTATAATAACTTTGATCCTCGAATCCCACCATGGCGGACACGTCCGCGATGCGGATGGATTTGTTGAGAAGGAGCGTCTTGCTCTTTTCAATTCGGTAACTCGTCAGATATTCGCGGAATGTAACCCCTTGCTCGTCCTTGAACACCCGGCTGAAATAGGAGGGCGAGAGATAGACCATGTGCGCCATATCTTCGAGTGTGAGCTTGTCCATGTAGTGCGCCCGGAGGTGCGCGTGCGTCTTGTGCATGATGTCAAAATGCTTGAATCCGGAAAACCGGAACGCACAATCGATGAAATTGTTCATCGCGTTTGTCAGGTAGAAGCAGAGCTTGTCGAGATCCTTTGTCGATTGCACCCCCCGGATGTAATTGTGGTTGAGCTGCAACGCGTATTGGATGTTCGCACCGCCATCCACCGCCGCGCGCGACATGAGAACCAGAAGCTCCGTCACCCGCGTGCGGATGCGCGTCAAATCGTTCCCCGCCGCGAGAAATATGTTTCCGAGGATGAGATTTAAAAGGCGCTGCGCGTTCTCGCGGTTCGACGTGGCGATGGAGTGCAGCAGTTCCCGCTCGTACTCGTAGGGATATTCGGCGTGATTGTGCTTGAGTCGGTAGATGTAGTCGGATATTTGCCCCTGGATCTCGTTTTCCTGCCGCGCTTCGAGCATCCGCCCGGCTGCAGCGACGTTGTTGATGAAGCCGACCGACATAAAAAGCAAATTTGAGATGTAATTGACCCGCTTGGCGTCGATTTCCGGCACGGCTGCGAGCGCCTCGAGGCATGCCTCCAGCCGGGCGCCGCTGAGCTTGTGCCCCTCCGTCAGGTCGTATCGCACATAGTCCGCCTTCTCCATCATGAGAAATGGGCCGACGGTCATTTTTGCCACGGGACCGAATTGACCGAGAATGGGTGAGATGACGCAGGCAAGCCCGCCTGGGCAAAAATAGACGTACTTCCCGCCGAAGCGTTCCGCAGATGCCGTGGCATAGATCTGCGCCTCCGTGCAGCATTCCGCAGCCAGTCCGATTTTTTCGCACATGCGGCAGTCCGGGCAGCTCGCGCCCATCCGATAGAGCACCTCGCCTGCTGCGGTCGAAATTGCGCAACCCAGCGAAGTGGCGTGCGCCATCGCGTCCGCGCATTCGATTGCGAGCTTCATGTCAAAGTCGTGCGTTTCCGGTTGCATTGCGCGCCTCCTTTACGCTTATTATACATGCTTTTTCGGAAATTTCCATGCCAAACGGCCAATTCATCGCATGAAACAACCAAAGGCAAACGCCAATTACCAAATGAAAGGGACCGAATCACAGCATCTGATTACCAAACGCGCGCTGATCGCACAAGAATTTACGATAGTGAGGCGTTACAATGAATGTGAGGATTAAGAAATTGACAAGGAGGGGTAAACTGTGAAAAAACTTGCCCTGATGCTGGCCCTCGCAATGCTTCTGAGCATTTGGGGATTGTCTGCGACGGCTGAGACATTTGGCACCTACGGCGAATCTCCGCTTCTTACCAAAATGGTGGAGGCGGGGGAACTCCCGCCCGTGGAAGAGCGGCTGCCGGAGCATCCGAAGCTGTCTGATGAAATCGCGCCGGAGTACCTCGATCCCGAGATCGGTAATTACGGCGGCACGCTCAAGCATGTGTCGGACGACGTGAACTGGGATGCGGACGTGTTCGTTGCCTGTAACGAGGCGCTGTTCACCTGCGAGTCCGTCAATTCCGGAACCATCACGCCCAACCTTCTGGAGGATGTTGTGATCGAAGGGGACAACACCGAGTTCACCTTCACGCTGCGCAACGGCCTCAGATGGTCTGACGGGTCGCTCGTCACCATGGAGGATTTCCGCTTCACGTTTGAAGATGTGATCTTTAACGAGACGCTCAACCCAGTCATCGCGTCGAAGATGCGCGCAGGCGGCTCCTCGTCCGGAAATCCGCTCGTGTTTGAGGTGATCGACGATCAGCACTTTAAAATTACGTTCGACGCCCCCTACGGCGGTTTCCTGGTTGCGCTCTCCATCGGCGGCTGGGCGGGGTACACGGACTTTTTAAAGCCCGCCGAGTACTTGAAGCCCTACCACATCGACTATGCGGAAGAATGCCATGGCTCCCTCGAGGCTTTCTACGAGTTCATACAGCCCTATGCGACCATACTCGGCTATGATGACGCGACACAGCCCGACGTGTGGACGTACGTGTTCAACCGGATCGACGTACAGAACTGGGAGATCACCGACGCCACGGACGTGTTGGCCACGGAGGTGTTCAAGGATGCGGGCCATGCGAAGAACATGCCCATGCTCTATGCATGGATTATGACCTCGGTGGACGACACGATCACGACATGGACGCGCAATCCCTATTATCATAAGGTGGATGCGGCGGGCAATCAGCTGCCCTACATCGATTATCTGACATCGATCCTCGTGCAGGATAGCGAGATGGTGCAGATGGCCTATATCACCGGCGATGCGGACTTCGGTCAGGGCGTCACCATGATCGACAACATCTCACTCTACCGTGAGAGCGCCGAGACCAGCGGAAACACCGCATATGTCACCAATAACCACACCAACCCCACCAGCTTCTACGTCAACCTCAACTACGGCCTGAATACGGACGGCACGTTAAAAAGCGACGAGCTCTCCCGCGCGTGGCAGGAGGTCGTGACCCAGACCCAGTTCCGCCGGGCGCTCGCCATGGCGATTGATGCGGAAGAGATCATCGATTCGGTGTATAAGGGCTTTGCAAAGCCCAATCCGTGGTATCCCTGTTCCCACGACATCGAGGGCGCGAATGCCATCCTCGACGAGATGGGAATGAAGGACATCGACAACGATGGCTTCCGTGAGACGCCGAACGGCCTGAATTTCGACTTCTTCATCTTTACCGACAACTCCGCGACCGATCAGGTGCCGGTGTGCGAACTGTTGTGCGAGTTCTGGAACGAGATCGGGCTGAACGCGGGCGTGCAGCCGCTCGATCCGACGCTGTTGAGCACCAAGCAGTCCGCGAACGAGGTGACGATGCGCTGTGTCTGGTATCATTCGACCCAGACCTGGCATTTCCTCGATTTCGGGCAGTCGGGCTGGGGCCCGCTCTACATCGCCTGGATCAATGCCGGCGGCATGGCCGCAGCGGACCCCGCCTCCGTGACGCAGGGGATTGAGCCGCCGGAGGAAATCAAGGAGATTTACGTACTCATTCAGTCCATGATGGCGGTGACGCCCGACAAGGCGGTCAGCGAAGTGCTGCCGCAGGTCATGGAGCGCATGAGCGCCGAGTGCGTTCTGATCGAGCCCATCATCGACGTTATGCAGTGCGTGGTCATCGATTCCGACATCGGAAATGTCCCCACGGGCGGCCTCGGCATCGGCTGGAGCTTTTCGCGCGAGCAGATGTTCTTCCGGTCGTTCAGCTACGACGACTAATCCCCCGTAGGGAACCGGACGGGGCGACTCGAAGTGGATGCTTCGAATCGCCCCGTCTTTTTGTCTGCGCGTTCTCATTTGACCGTCGCTGCGAGCGGTAGAGCACCCGACTGTTTTGTTTTACATCGTCAGCTGATCCCAGGTCTCAAACACCTTGCGGACGTTCTCGGGCCGTCCGCCGGGGCCGAATTCGCATTGTGCAATGCAGCCGCCGTTTTCCCAAAGCGTGTCTTTGACAAGCGTTACCGCAGCCGCAATTTCATCTGGCGTGCCGCTTGGCAAGAGGTGTTGGCGGTCAACCTCACCCCAGAATGTGATTTTGCCCTTGAACGGCGCGAGTTGATCGATGCCGATGCAGAAAATCTGCGAATTGAATGCGTCGAGGCCCAGTTCGATCAGGTCGGGATAGATGGCGAGCGTATGTCCATCCGAATGCATGAACATTTTCTTGCCCGCACGGTGCGCGATGTCGATGTAATCCTTGTACATGGGCTTGAAAATGGCGCGCCATACGCGCGGCGGGATCAAGAGCCCGGTCTGTGAGCCCCAGTCGTCCATCATGTTGAGCGCATCCACGTCGGTCTTTGCCCATATTTCCAACAGTTCACAGTAAAACGCGTGCATTTTCCCGATAAATTTCAGCATGTCGGACGGGGGATCCATGAGATCCATATAGAGGTTCGCCGTGCCGCGCAGGAATTGGAGCTGCTCAAACGGGCGCGGGCAGCAGCCGCCGCAGCGGAACTGATCGGCATGTGCCCGGGCAAACTCGTTCGCTTTTTCCACATCCACCGAGAGTTGTTCGCGGGGGATATGCACGAGCGCCGCGTCCGACCAGTCTTCCTCCTTGATCTGCGGGTTTTTCACCTCGCCGATCACGCCCTCCTGAATGTTGATAAATTCGCAGCCCCAATCGTCGATGTGGATGCCGGGTGCATAGGCGTCGCCCGTCCCGATGGGCTTTTCGCGTAAAAAACCCGGAACCCCCGTCATATCGGGCGGAAAGGAGCGCCTGATTTCGGCGAGTTCGTTCGGGTACCTTTTGGATGCCCATGGCAGCACCCATAGCTCCCGCGGTGCACGACCGTGATTTGACATTTCCAGGGTATCGAGGATGAGCTTTCGAGAATTCATGTGAATTCCTCCTGTCGTCGTTACAATAGTACCGCCGGATCGCCCTTAAAATATCGCTGCTTGTACCGATACCGATATTCCTTGGGGGATTGACCGAGAGTGTTTTTAAACGTGTTTGAAAAATAACTGAGGCTGGAGTAACCGATTTCGCGCGAGATTTCGTTGACGCTCATGTCGGTCGTCATCAGCAGATGGGACGCCCGGTCAATTTTTACGCGCGTGATGTAGGTGTTGACGGATGACTTCATGTACTGGGAAAAAAGCCGCGCGAGGTGCGAATAGCTGATGGGAATATTTGCCGCGACGTCGGATGCTGAAATTGGCTCGTTGCAGTGCTGCTCGATGTAGGCAACGGACGAAAGGAGTATATTCTGCGTCGTGTCCGGCATGGCGGGCAGCGGTTTCACCGTTTCCTGCAGCGCCGTATATTGGCTGCTGATCGCCACGAGCAGGCAGGAGAGCTTTAAGAGCAACTCCGCGCGGGTACATTTCTCTTCCGCACATGCGATGATATGATCGAGCATATCTGCGATAGAATCGTTATAATCATTGAGCGCGAGGGGCGGCGCCTTGTCCAACACAAACTTAACCAGATCCAATTCCGGATTTGTCTGATTGGTCGGAATGCGCTCGAGTTTCCAGCGCAGCGCAAAGGAACTGCAGGTGTTGTCCGGCGGTTCAAAGTATGCATGGCTGTGAACGGACATCGGGGTCATGATGTAATATTGACCGGGGATATAGGTGCGTTCGACGTCGTTGACCCGCGTTTTGACCCGCCCGTCGAGTATATAGTGAAACTCAAAGAAGTCGTGAATGTGCGGCGTGACGGGAAAACCCTGCTGAAAGTCATACCGAAGCCCGTGAAAGGAAATGCGCAGCTGATCCACCGTGATGCTTTTATAACTGACGTCGAGCAGCTGGTCAAAGCCTTCGCGCGTCAGGTGCCCTCTTTGCCCCATACCGCTCACCGCTCCTTTTGCCGCATTTCGATTTTGCTTCTCATACATGTTAATCAATTCCGCATCGGAAATCAAGAGACATGATAGAAAATTGCAAATACTCGATCGTAAACCGCAATTTCAGGCTTAGAACAGCATGTTATACTGGAAAAGGAAAATGAAACAAAGCAATAAAAACCAATTAAGAAGATATGAATAAAATGGAAATAAAGGGCGGGGAGGTTCTGGCATGACGGAAAGGCAGCGCGTGCTGACGCTTTTGCAGAAAAAAGCGCCGGACAGGGTGCCATGGCTGGGTGATTTGGCGTACTGGATCCCCTATGCGCTGAAAAACGGGGTGATCGATTCCGCCTATGCGGGCGACGGTATCTATCGCCTGCATCGCGATTTGGGAGTGGGCTTTTATTTGCAGGGGTATTTTCCTTTCGCGGGCGAAAGCGAAAATGTGGATGTGACGCGCACTGTCAATGGCGTGACGATCACGACCGAGTGGAAGACGCCCGTGGGCTGCCTGCGGCAGGTGGAAACGGAAATGCCTGCTTCCTATACGGTCGCAACGCGCGAGCACATGATCAAAGACATCAATGATTTAAAGACATATGTATATATCCAGGAGCATACGACGTATGGGTCGGATTATGCGCTGGCGGCGCGCAGAGGCGAATTGATCGGCGATAACGGCGCTGTTCTGTGCTATCTGCCCAAGAGTCCGTATATGGAGCTGGTGGCGCTGCGGGCGGGCATCATGGCGGTGGTCGATATGGTCATGGAGGAACCGGACATATTCGGGGAGTGCCTCGATCGGCTCGAAATCTGCGCGGATACAGCGGCGCGGCTCGCGGTCGATTCCCCCGCCGAATTTCTCATGATTCCCGAAAACATCAGCTCCGAAGTGGTCGGGAAAAGACCCTACCATGCATACATGGAGCGTTACCAGAAAAAGTGGTTCCGTGAAATAAAAAAGGCTGGAAAGACGTCGTTTGTCCATATGGACGGCACCATGCGCGGGCTTCTGCGCGAGGTGTCGGAGGCGGGTGCAGACGTCATGGAGGCGCTCACCCCCGCGCCGACGGGCGACATCGAGATCGAGGATCTTGCGAACTGGACGGCTGAAAACACGGTCATCTGGGGCGGCATCCCCGGCGCGTACTTTACCGACAGTGTGTCGGATGCCAAGTTTGACGAGTACGTGAAGCGCGTGCTTGATACATGGACGCGCGCGCCCCGGTATGTGCTGGGCGTCGCGGATCAGGTGCCGCCTTACAGCCGCCCGGAGCGCATCATGCGCGTGCGCACACTGGTCGATCGCTACGGAGGATATTCGATATGACGGAGAAAGAGCGTCTGCAATGCGTCATGAGCGGCGTGATTCCCGACAAGGTGCCGCACTTCGAGCTCGTGTTCCAAATTCCGGAGGAAGCGTTCGGCCTTTCGTGGCCAACCTATTCGGAAGTCGCAAAGGCGTCTCCGAAGGAGCGTGAATTCCTCTACGAGCGCTGGTTTGAGATCAACGAGCGGATTCTCGACAGCTATCACTGGGCAGCCATCGCCGCGCCGACCAACGGTTACGGCTTCCGGCCCGGCATGCTTTCGGAGGCGAAAAAGCGGCTGGGTGATCGCGCGCTCATCTACGATTGGAACGGCGACGGCGTCTTCTGGCTGATGGGCGGCACGGATATGATGGAATTCGCCGTCCGGATGTACGAGGAGCCGGCGGATCTGCACCGCGAGGCGCGGGAAAAGTGCGAGGCATCCAAACGGCTCGCGAAAGAACAGGTCGATCAGGGTGCGGATTTCATCTGCATCAACAGCGATTTTGCGTTTAACACCGGTCCCTTCATCAGCCCCGACAAATTTTCGGAATTCGTGACGCCGTATCTTTCCGAGATCGTCGATACCATTCATTCCCTCGGCGTGAAGGCCATGCTCCATTCGGACGGCAACCTCAATAAAATCCTCGATCAGATTGTCTCGGCGGGCATTGACGGGCTCCAGTCCATCGATCCGCAGGGGCATATGGACATTGCGCAGGTCAAATCGCGCTATGGGGACAGGCTCTTTTTGATGGGGAACATTCACACCGCAAAGATGCAGAGTACAAACGAGGAGGAGATCCGCGGCTTCGTGCGCTACTCCATGGCGCATGGAAAACCCGGCGGACGTTACATTCTCTCGACCTCGAACTGCGTTTTTGCGGGGATGCCGCTTGCGAGCTATCACGTCATGCTGGACGAATATGAAAAGCTGGCGTGGTATTGATTCGGCGCACAGTCTGTTGTTGCGCGGGGTTGCAAACGGACTTTTGACCGCCCAACCAAATTTAAAATGTGATGGAAGGATGATGTCATTTGCGAAAATACCTGATTAAGCGGTTCACGATTATGTTCGTCTCGCTGTTCGTGATGTCGTTTGTGTCGTTTATCATCATCGAATTACCGCCGGGCGACTACCTTACGATGACGATCAGCCAACTGCGGTTGCACGGCGAAAAGGTGGACGAGGCGCGCATCGCCGCGCTGGAGGTGCAGTACGGCTACGGGCAGCCGTTCATCATGCGGTATCTCAAGTGGATCGGCGGCATCGTTACGCGCGGCGATTTCGGGCGCTCGTGGCAATGGGACGCCTCGGTCGTCTCGCTGATCCTGGCGCGATTGCCGTTCACGGTCGTGCTCTCGCTGAGTACCATGCTCTTTACATACGTCATATCAATCCCCATCGGCATTTATTCCGCCACGCATCAATACTCCATCGGCGATTATGTGGCGACGTTCATCGGCTTTACCGGGGTCGCGATCCCGTCGTTCCTCCTTGCGCTGTTTGTCATGTACCAGCTCTTTATCCACTTCGGGTTCACGGCCGGCGGGCTTTTCTCGATTGCCTACCGCGACGCGCCCTGGAGCGTGGCGAAATTTGTCAATCTCCTTCAGCACCTGCTCGTTCCGATGATCGTGACGGGCATGGCGGGCACGGCGGGCAATATCCGCACCATTCGCGCCACGATGCTGGACGAGTTGAGCAAGGACTATGTGCAGACGGCGCGCGTGCGCGGCCTGAGTGAGATGCGTCTTCTCATGAAATACCCGGTGCGCGTGGCGCTCAACCCCCTGTGGTCGTCCATTGCGACGCTGTTGCCGGCGATCATATCCGGCTCGACCATCGTCGATGTCGTTTTGAACATGCCGACCATCGGGCCGCTTCTGCTCGCGAGTCTCAAGTCGCAGGACATGTACCTTGCGGGGAGCCTCGTTCTCATTCTCACATTCCTGACCCTCGTGGGAACGTTCCTCTCGGACATCGTGCTCGCGGTTTCCGATCCGCGCATTCGCTATGAATAGGAGGTGGTGTTGATGTCTTTATTCCGGACAAACCGGGGTGAACCTGCGGGCGTCGACGAGGCACAGCGGGAGAAGAGCGTCTATACCGCCTCGCAGGCCAAGCTCGTCGCCATGCGGTTTTTCAGGCACAGGCTGGCGCTCATCGGGCTGATCGTGCTGGCGCTTTTCTACCTTTCGGCGCTGTTCGCGCCCTTCCTTACGATCAATGATCCCGCAAAGTGCTACGACGCATATACGTACTGCTATCCCCAGACCTTTCGGTTCTGGGATGACAACGGGTTCTCCTTCCGACCCTTTTACTATCAGATTGAAAAAGAGCGCGATCCGATCACGCTCGCGATGAAGTACAAGCTCAACCGCGATGAGCGCATGTATATTTCCTTCTTTGGAAAGGGCTACGAATACAAGCTCTTCGGGCTGATTCCAACGGACATCCACCTGATGACGGCGTCGGATGACGCGCCGCTCTTTCTCTTTGGCACCGATCAGATGGGGCGTGACCTCTTTTCGCGCAACATGTACGCGAGCCGCATTTCGCTCACCATCGGCCTCGTGGGCGTTGCGATCACGTTCGTGTTCGGCTGTGCGTTCGGCGGCGTGGCGGGCTATTACGGCGGCTGGGTAGACAACGCCATCTGCCGCATGAGTTTTTGATGGCGATCCCGACGATGCCCCTGTGGATGGCCCTCTCTGCCGCGCTGCCGCGCGAGTGGACGCAGATGCAGCTCTATTTTGCGATCACGGTCATCCTCGCGCTGTCCAACTGGACGGGACTCGCGCGCATCGTGCGCGGCAAGCTCATTTCCATCCGCGGCGAGGACTACATCACGGCTGCCGTGCTCTCGGGTGTTTCCGATAAAAAGATCATCCTCAAGCACATGCTCCCGAGTTTTTCGAGTTACCTCATCGTCAATGTGACCATGAGCATCCCCATGATGATCCTGGGCGAGACCGGTTTGTCGTTTCTCGGGCTCGGACTTCAGTCGCCCACCATCAGCTGGGGCGTGCTCCTCAACGAGGCGCAGAGCGTGAAGGTGATTTCGCTCAATCCGTGGGTCATGCTGCCCGGCCTGTTCGTCGTGCTGGCGGTGCTCGCGTTCAACTTCGTCGGCGACGGTCTCCGGGATGCCGCCGATCCGTATAAGGGGGACTGACACATGCAAAAAGAAATGATCCTGTCGGTCCGCAATCTGCGCACGGAGTTTACCCTCAGGGCGGGACTTCTGCGCGCGGTCAACGACGTTTCCTTCGATCTTGCGCGCGGCGAGGTGATCGCGCTGGTGGGCGAATCCGGGTGCGGAAAGTCCGTGACGGTCAAGTCGCTCTTGCGGCTCATCCGAAAGCCCGGCAAGGTCTATGGCACGGCGCTGTTCACCCGGGACGACGGAGAAAAAATTGACCTGGTTGCGCTGAACGAAAAGGGGCGCGCCATCCGTTCCATCCGCGGCAAGATGATCAACATGGTGTTTCAGGAGCCGATGAACGCCCTCTCGCCGGTGCATACGGTTGCAAATCAGATGATCGAGGGCATTCGGCTTCATACCGATATGACGAAAAAACAGGCGCGGGAACGGGCGATCGAGCTGCTCGGCATGGTGGGCATCCCGCAGCCCGAAAAGCGCGTGGATTCCTATGCGTTTCAGCTCTCGGGCGGCATGCGGCAGCGGGTCATGATCGCCATGGCGATTTCCTGCAATCCCTCGCTTCTGATCGCCGACGAGCCGACGACCGCGCTCGACGTGTCCATGCAGGCGCAGATTCTGAAACTTCTGCGGGATTTGCAAAAAAAGACGGGCATGTCGATGATCTTCATCACGCATGACCTCGCGGTGGTCGCGCAGATGGTCGACCGGGTGTGCGTGATGTACCTGGGTCAGATCGTGGAGGACGCCCCGGTGCGCGAAATTTTTGAGCATCCGCTTCATCCCTATACCAGAAGCCTCATGGCCTCGATCCTCGATCCCGGCGACGAGAAGGTCGATCGGCAGATTGATGCCATCGAGGGGAGCGTGCCCGAGCCGATCAACCTGCCGGACGTGTGTCCCTTCCGGGACCGCTGTCAGGAAAAAACGGGCGAATGCCGCCAGGAGAACCCAGCGATGGTCGAGGCGACGCCCGGACACTTTGTGCGCTGCCATCTTGCCGGGAAGGGAGGGACGAAATCATGACGCAGAACCAATCCCAACAGCCCCTTCTCACGGTCGAGCACCTCTCGAAGTTTTTTCCCGTGGTTTCGGGCTTCATGCGCAAGGTGCAGGGAACGGTGCGCGCCGTCGACGACGTGAGCTTTACCATTCGCGCGGGCGAGACGCTCGGCATGGTGGGCGAATCCGGCTGCGGAAAGAGCACCATCGGGAAGACCATTTTGCGCGCCTACGAGCTCACGGGCGGCGTCGTGCGTTATCGGTTTGACGACGAGGAGATGGACGTCTCAAGCCTTTCCATGAAGCACCTGCGCGCAAGCGGGTTCCGCAGCCGCACGCAGATGATCTTTCAGGACCCGAACTCGTCACTCGACCCGCGCATGACCGTTATGGACATCATTGCGGAACCCATCCGCACGAACCTGCGCGTGCCGGAAGCAGAAATGAAGGAGCGCGTGCTCGAATTGATGGCGCGCGTGGGCCTCGACAAGCGGTATCTCAAGCGCTATCCCCACGCCTTTTCAGGCGGACAGCGCCAGCGCATCTCCATTGCCCGCGCGCTGTCGACAAACCCCAAGTTCGTGGTTGCGGACGAGCCCACAAGCGCGCTCGATGTGTCGATCCAGGCGCAGATTTTGAACCTCATGCAGGATTTGCAGCGTGAATTCGCGCTCACGTACCTGTTCGTGTCGCACAATCTGGGCGTGGTGCGCCACATCGCGGATCGGGTGGCGGTGATGTATCTTGGGCACCTCGTGGAGTTGGCGGACAACGCGGAGATATTCGTCAACCCGCTGCATCCATACACCGAGGCGCTCATGAAGGCCGTGCCCATCGCCGACCCGACCATCCCCTCGGGTCTGGAATCCGCGCCGGGCGAGATCGGAAACCCGCTCAATCCGCCCACGGGATGCCGGTTTCATCCCCGCTGCGCATTCGCGGTTCCGCGTTGCGCCGAAGAGGTCCCGGAATTGCGCGACTTGGGCAGCGGACACTTCGCGGCCTGCCACCGCGCCGAGGATCTGACGCTGGAAGGCATCCGCAAGCGCAACGAGGCCATCCGCAAGGGACATAAGGGTTCGTAGAACCATGAAATACGCATTCGGCAAAGCCGGATGTGAATATAAGGAGGAGAAACCATGAAAAGGTTGCTATCATTCGCGATGACGGTTGCGCTTCTACTCACGGTTGTGAGCGGAATGACGTTCGCATCGGCGGAGGGAACCGTTCCCGCGGGCTTCTACAATCTTGCAGATTATGAGGCCGCCGCAGGAACGACAATCGACCAGTTCGCAGAGGCGCCCGAACTCGCCGCCAAGGTGGAAGCGGGCGAACTGCCCCCGTCGCGGATCGCCTGCCGGAGAATCCGCTCGTCACAAAGACGTTGGTGAACATCGGCGCGTATGGCGGAACGCTCCGCTCCGTTTCGATCAACATCGATCAGGATTGGCATCTGCGCCACCTGAACTCGGCCAACCTGATCGAGTGTCCCGCCGACCCCGCATGGGACGTTTCATCCTCCATCTTCGGCGTGACGTTTGAGCCCGGCATCCTCGAGTCCTTCGGCATGAGCGAGGACGCCCTGACCTTCACCGGAACCATCCGCAAGGGCCTCAAGTGGTCGGATGGCGTGCCCGTCACCACGGCGGATGTCGCGTTTTTCATCAACGACGTGCTTCTCAATACCGAGCTCAACCCCGTGAAGCGCAACTGGCTCACCTGGGGCGGGTTTGACACCCAGCTCGTGATCGTGGACGATTACACGTTCCAATTCGTGTTCGGTTCGCCCTACGGCTCCTTCATCGAGGCAGAGGTCTTCATGTGGCCGGGCGTCTACAGCAAGTTCATGCTGCCCGCACACTATCTTGAAAAATATCACACCTCCTACGCAGACGAGGCTGACGTCCTTGCATACATGGCGCAGGACAGCTACACCGACATCGGCCAGTGGAAGGAATGGTTTGCCAAAAAAGTCGCCCTGTGGGGATGCGATAACCGCTATCTCGACATGGGACACTCCTTCCCGGTGCTCGATCCCTGGGTGCCTGCGGAGGATCTCGGCAACGGCAACGTGCGCCTGGATCGCAACCCCTACTATTACATCGTCGACGAGGCGGGCAACCAGCTGCCCTACATCGATTCCGTCGTGAGCACCTACGTTTCCGATGAGGAGATGCAGAACATCGCGATCATCACCGGCGAGGTGGACGTCACCTGCATGTCCATCGCCATCGACGATTATCCGCTCTATAAAGAGCATGAGGCAGACGGCAATTACACGGCCTATGCGCTGCCCGACTGGATCGACCAGATCTTCATCGTCGGCTTCAACGCCGATGCGGGCATTCAGCCTCCGGCGCTCCCGTCCGTTGGCATCGAGGAGACCGAGGTCGATACCGCGTACGACCCGGGTCTTGCCGAGGTTTACGGCGATGTGCGGTTCCGGCGCGCCATGTCCATGGCGCTTGACCGCAACGTGTTTAACGACACGCTCTTCCTCGGCCTCGGCCGCCCGGCGAACTGCGCGCCGCGCCCCGGCACGCCCTTCTTTGAGGAGAGCATGGAGACCAATTATGCCCAGTACGATCCCGACGCCGCAAAAGCACTGCTCGACGAGATGGGCATGGTCGATCTCGACGGCGACGGCTGGCGCGAGCGCCCCGATGGCGAGCAGTTCACCATGATGTACGAATACTTCGTCATCACCGGCGCGTCCACCCCCGGCTCGGAGCTGTGCAAGCGGTTCTGGGAGGAGGTCGGTGTCCGCGTGCAGCTCAAGCTCGTCGACGCCAACTACTGGTGGAGCAATCTCCAGCCCAATAACGTCAACGAAGCGACAACCTGGTGGCTGTCCGGCTCCGGCGCGAACCTCGTGCAGGATTGGTTCTTTGGCCCCTCCATGCTGGTGCCCCTCTGGAACCGCTACACCCAGTACAAGTCCATGCACGACCGCGGCGAGATGTCCGATGAGGATTGGCAGACCGTGTTGGACTACGTCCCCGACTGGCAGATCGAAATGCAGGATCTGAAGGTCGCGATCAAGGTCGAATCCGATCCCGAGAAGCGCAACGAGATCGCGAAGCGGATGTGGGAACTCGTGTCCGAGTACCTCCCGATCATCGGCACCGTGACCGAATGCCGCGCGCCCATGATCCTCAACGCCGACCTCGGCAATGTCGAAACCTGCGAAGAGATGGGCTACAACTACATCACCGTTATGGAACAGGCGGAACAGTTCTACTTCACGACGGAGGACCGCCGCGCCAACTGACGCAAAGATGAGCCAAATCAGCGCCCGCACGGCCTCGCGCCTGCGGGCGCCCCGTTTGACGAAGGGATCCCGGCGTGGTATGATAACGCCGGGCGGAGGTGTTTATCACATGGCGCGCGTTTTGATTCTCATCCTCATCATGCTGGCGGGACTGATGGCGATCGCGCTGTTTGTCCGCTGGTATACTGCCCTGTGCTATCGTTTGATTGTCAACGATCAAAGCGGGGTGCTCGACGAACTCCTCCAAACGGGCGAGGTGCCCGCCCATTGGCGAAAGCCGCGGCTTGAAAAGTGGGCGCTGCGACACAATGGCCCTTTCGGTCTCTTTATGCAAAGGCGCATCATGCGCGCCTACGCGCGGCGGATGAAGGGCATGATCTCCTTCGCGCGCGGCAATCGGCGCATTTCGCCCGAGGAGGCGGCAAACGTCGCCCGCGAATTGCGAGAGACTGCTGAGGATTGGCTCAAGTGCGAGAGCCTGGAAGAGCTGATCGGCGAATAGCCCACCAATCCCGAAACGGGAGAGCAACCGTCGGAAATCAGCACCGGCACTTTGGCGTTAACCGATCCCGCCTTGTGGACGACGAAATAGCCCCGCAAAGGCCAATCTGTGCTTGACAGGCGCGCCCCGTTTGCGTATACTGGATTTATCAAACGGTGGGGTGTTGACAGTGAAGTAGCAAACCTCTCTTTCGGGCGTGAGGCGCCGGCATGGCCGGGGTCTTGTGCTGTTGGTGAGGATTGCGCATCCCCTGCCGGGCATGTTTTGCCGGGCGTTTTGTGTAGACGCATTCCTCTTCAACGAAAGAGAGGAATGTTTTTTTATGCACATCCCCACGTGAAAGGCGGTGAAGCATCATGAAGCATGCGCAAAACGTATTTAGCTCCAGGCTCCATGCAGGGCCCTCGTGCGGCTGACAGCCGAACCTGCGTGGAGAAATGATCCTGGCTGTCCGCTTGGCGGGCTCCTGCATCCTGCATTTTAAACAATGAAGGAGTGGGTGCTGCGTGAAGCAAACGGAAATGCTCAAACCCTACAAACGATCCATGACCGAGGCCTATGCGCCCGGTACCTATGTGACGCGCGAGCTCATCCTCGCAAAGGCACAGCTTGTCAGGACCGTATATATCCATCCCCGGTGCGATGCACCCGGGGAAACCGAAATGCTCTGCCACATGCGCGGGATTCCCGTGCGCGCGGGCGAGCGGTATTTCAGTCTCATCAACCGGAAGGAAAATACATACACGCTTGCGGTTTTCGAAAAATACGAAACGCGGCTCGCGGACGACAGGCCGCACGTCGCGCTGGTGGGCGTGACGGACGAGGGAAACCTCGGCGCGATGCTCAGAACGGCGCTGGCCTGCGGCGTGCGGGACGTGGCGCTCGTGGGGGTCTGTGCCGACCCGTTTCATCCGCGCACGATACGCGCATCGCGCGGCGCGCTGTTCTGGCTCAACTGCCAGACGTTCGCCTCGTTCGATGCATACCGCGCCGCATACCCGCTGCATGCGCTTTATCCGTTCATGCTCGGCGCGGGCTGTGCGCCGGACGCAGTGGTCTGTGCGGGGCGGCGTTTTTCGCTTCTCTTCGGAAACGAATCGACCGGGTTGCCGTCCGCGTTCGCGGATGTCGGTCAGGTGATCACCATTCCGCAGACCCCGCAGGTGGACTCTCTGAACGTGGCGGTTGCCATGGGCATCGGCACGTTCCTGTTCGCCCGAAAAAACGGGCTGGTATAACTTGTACAGGCGGCCCTCCGCGTTGCGGATGGGTCGCCTGATTTTTCAAAAAGCGGTTTTTTGATGGACGGCAATCCGGACATCGAAGCGGCGTGGAGTCATTTGATCGCCGCCTCTTGGCAAAACACGTGGTCAATAAAAGTCCCCGATTTTTTTCGGGGACTTTATGTGCGGCTGTTACGGCGTGGTGGTGTTGTAGACCGGGCAGTTGTCGCGGTTCCAGCCTGTGCCGCGCGTTGCGGAGCCGTTGCGATTGCCGCCGTTGCGTCTGCCCATGCGGGTGTCGCTGTTGTACATGCCGCAATATCCGCGGGTGGAGTCGTCGCCATACATCCTGCCGTATCCGCGCGTATCCGTGTCGGTGTGCCCGTAGGCGGCCATTCTGCCGGCACCCGCGCGTCCGCCGGCCTGTGTGAAGGCGGTCAGGTGGTTGCCCGAGGCGTCCTTGAGTGCGGAGAACACCGCCGCTACGTCGCTCGGCACATCCTGCGCGAGGAAGGTTTCATACATGGCGATGTTGTTGGTCTCGGCCGCCGCGCCGACATCGAGGGCCGCTGCGAGGGAGTCGGGGAGCACAACCAGAGCGGCGCTCTCGTCTGCCGGAACCGTGTAGCCATAGGCTTCAAAAAGACCGGTGAGCAGCGTGATGTGGTATTCTTCCGCTTCCATCAGGTTTGTAAACGGCGTGTATTCCCCGTAGGCTGCGATGATCGCGGCGTATTCGGCGCGCGCCATGTACTCGTCCTGGATCGCATAGGTGAGCATTTCCTCGGTGGTGTACGTCTGGCCTTGTGAAACTGCGCCGGAACCGAATTCTGCCAGCGCCGTCAGCGTCATCGCGGCTGCGACCGCGAGAACCAGCAGGGCGACCAATGTTTTGGATTTGAATTTCATGATGTTGTCCTCCGGGTTTATTTGGCTCATCGCCATGACCGTATGATAAGAAAAAGATGTGACGAATTCGTGCAAGCCATATTCTTTGTCCATGACGTGTCGCCAGGCCGCGTCACGCTTCCGTCAAAAATTTGGGGTACACTCTCCCCGCAACGTGTTATAATGTAAAAAAAGACGGGAGGGGAACGGTCATGGCGGTCATGCTGATTGCGGACGATCATAAGCAGATCACATCGGTGCTCGAACAGTACGCAACCAAGGAGGGTTATCGCACGCTCGTCGCGGGCGACGGGCGGGCGGCGCTCGACCTTTTTTACCAAAATACCCCCGACATTGTGCTCCTGGACGTGATGATGCCGGTCATCGACGGCTTTGAGGTCTGCCGCGAAATCCGCAAAACGTCCGCCGTGCCGATCATCATGATCACCGCGCGGGGGGAGGATTTCGAGCGCATCATGGGGCTCGACATCGGTGCGGACGACTATATCGTCAAGCCGTTTTCGCCGGGCGAAGTCATGGCGCGCGTGCGTGCGATCATGCGGCGCGTGGAGAACGCGGATGACAAAAAGCAGTTTGTCTATGACAACCTCATCATCGATATGGAGGATTACACCGTGACGGTCGAAAACGAGCCCGTCCCGCTCACAAAAAAGGAGACGGAAATTCTGTGGGCGCTCGCTTCCAACCGCCCGAAGGTGTTTACGCGGGATAATCTGCTCAACACCGTTTGGGGCTATGACTATTTCGGCGACAGCCGCACCGTGGATTCGCATATCCGGCGCCTGCGCGCGAAGCTCGATCAGTTTGCGCACCCGGGTTGGGAAATCAAGACCGTGTGGGGCGTCGGCTATAAATTTGAAGGGGAGCACGCATGAATCGTCGGATTGCGCGGCGGCTGATCCGCTATTTCGGCGTTTCGCTCATGCTGTTCGCGCTCGTGATCGGCGGGGTATTCACGTTCCTCTTCCGTGAAAACGCGTTGCGCGTGAGCCGCGACGCGCTCGTCAAGCGGGCGGAGGCAATGGCCACCGGGCTCTCCGGGCTCCCTGGAAACGGCTCTGGCATGATGGGCTCGGGCAACGGCATGGGCGCGTACATTCGTTTTCTCGATGAGATCGCCATGACCGACGTCTGGATTGTCGATCAGAACCTCAATCTCATCTCCGCCGGGCACATGACCCGGGATGTGGTTTATTCCGACTTGCCCCGAGACGCCGAATCGGTCGTTTCGCGCGTGTTTACCGGGGAGACGACGGTGAGCGAAAGCTTCAGCGGGCTCTTTGGCGCGCCGACGATCACGGTTGGCACGCCCATTTTCTCCGGCGGTACGGTGGTCGGGGCGCTCCTTTTGCACGAAGCGGTCAGCGGCGCAGACAGTGCCATGTGGCAGGGTCTGGCGATCATGGGTGTGAGCCTTTCTGCCGCGCTTCTCCTGTCGATCATCCTCTCGGCGGCGCTCGCCATCCGGTTTACGCGCCCTCTCGCGCGCATGGAAGAGGCTGCGATACGCCTCACGGACGGTGCGTACGGCGTGAAGACCGGCATTTCCCAGCCCGATGAGATTGGGCGGCTTGCGGGGGCGCTCGACGTGCTGAGCGACCGGCTTGAGGTCGCGGCGGGTGAACGTGCGCGGATGGAACAGGCGCGGCGGGACTTTATCGCCAGCATTTCGCACGAATTGCGCACCCCGGTGACGGTTCTGCGCGGCTCGCTCGAGGCGCTCTGCGACGGCGTGATCACGGAGCCGGAACAGGTGGAGGCGTACCATGGACAAATGCTCTCCGAGACCATCGGACTCCAAAGGCTGGTCAACGACCTGATGGATTTAACCCGGCTTGAAAACGCGGATTTTCCCATCGAGATGGCGGAGGTGGACCTTGGAGACGCGCTGGACGATGCTGCCCGCACCGCGCGCAGGCTGGCGTCGCCCAAGGGGATCGACATACACGTCACGCGCGGGGAACCTGTCCACATGATGGGCGATTACGGGCGGCTCAGGCAGATGCTGCTGATCGTGTTTGACAACGCGGTGAAGTATGCGCCGGAAAAAAGCAGCGTCGAGGCGACGCTTGCGGGCGATCGGATCGTCATCCGAGATCACGGCCCGGGCATCCCGCCGGAGGACCTTCCGCATATTTTCGACCGCTTTTATCGGGCTAAGAATGCGAGCGCCAATCCCGGTTCCGGACTCGGACTCGCCATCGCGCAGCGGATTGCCGAACGGCATGGAATCGAAATTCGGGTCGAGAGCGCGCCTGAGACGGGCACGGCGTTTGCATTTCTGCTTCGTACAGAGAGATAACGGGGTCTTCTTGGGAAGGTGAACCTCTGCCCCATTTTATAGGCCTATGCGTGGACGTCGCTGCGGATAGCTCCGACTTGGCAGATGCATAGTTCGCGAGCAGCAACTGCACGACATCTGGGTTGGGTACGACATCCTCGCACGTGGGATACGGTCCTGGGGCGGTGCAGGTCAATGCCGCTTTCTCATCCGCCGGATCGCAACAGGGCTTTTCACCTGGACGTCAATTTCGGGGGACATGGGATTACCTCCTGGGAATCATATTGGACCCATTCATCCTATGGTAGGCGGAACATATGTGTTTCTGTGCGAAATGGCGCTTGTGTATGATGTCAATATGTGTTATGATCATGCGGGCTTCAACAATTTTGATGAGAAAGAGAAGTGATTGCATTGGGAGAACTGGGTGAGTTTCTGGGCTCTGTGACCGGGATTTTGTTTTTCCTTGCTTTGCTCAATTATCCGGTCAAGTTCATCAATAAGCGGTGGATCAGCAAGTTGCCAAAGGATTCCGGCGTGAAAAAGACGTATCTGGCGATCATGAAATTCCTGGTTCAAAAACACCGTTTTTTTGCATTGGGCGCGCTCGCGACTGTTGCGGTGCATCTGTACATACAGTTGACGTATCGGTGGCTCTCGGTAACCGGACTCGTCGCCGCCGGGCTCCTTCTTTTCACGGTTTTGCTCGGCGCCAATCTTTTTTTCAGGCATAAGGGCAAAAGGGGTCTGCTGTTTCAGGTCCATCGGCTCGCGGCGCTGTCCGTGCTTGTGGCGTTTGCGATTCATTATATTACACGGATATAGGCGCTTCAAAAGTCGCCCCCCGCATGCGTGCGGGAGGCGTTTTTTTTATAGATCGTCCACGAGCGCGGTGCTCTTGGCGTAAGCGGTGTTGCGGGCTTCGAAAAAGTCGGTCTTCACGAGGTTCGCGTTTGCATACTGGCTCACCCACGCCATGGACGCCGGTTCCCGGTCATAGCCTTCGAACAGCGGCTCGAACCCGAGTCCCTGACAGCGCAGATTGCCCAGGTATTTGATGTAGTCGGTCACCATCCGTCCGTTGAGACCCTGAATCTCTTCCCCGATCACGTACTGTCCCCACGCAATTTCCTGCCGGACGCCCTCGGCGATCATCTCGCGCAGAATCCGCGTGTTTTCCTCGGAGAACAGCTCCGGTTTTTCCTTGCGCAGTTCCTGTATGATGTTTCGAAACAGCCACAGGTGCGTGTTTTCATCGCGGTTGATGTAGCGGATTTCCTGCACCGAACCGGGCATCTTTCCGTTGCGCCCAAGGTTGTAAAAGAACATGAACCCGCTGTAGAAGTACACGCCCTCAAGGATGTAGTTTGCGATGAGTACGCGCAAAAACGTGAATTCGTCCTTGTCCTTCTGAAACGCGTTGTACTGTTCGCCGATGAACGTGTTGCGCCGGAGCAAGTGCGCGTCCGTCTTCCACTGATAGAGGATGGCGTCGCGTTCCTCGGGCGAGCAGATGGTGTCGAGCATATAGGAATAGCTCTGGCTGTGCACCGCTTCCTGAAACGCCTGGATGGTCAGGCACAGATTCACCTCGTTCGCGGTCACGTATTCGCCCACCGACGGCAGATTCGCCGTCTGAATGGAATCCAGAAACACCAGAAAGCTCAGGATCTTGTCGTAGGCGACGCGCTCCGGCCGGTCGAGCCGGGGATAGTCCTTGATGTCCGGATTCAGGTTGATCTCCTCCGGAATCCAGAAGTTGTTCATCGCCTGCCGATACCAGTCCTTTACCCAGCCGTACTTCATGTTGTTGAAGTCGTTGAGGTTCGTGGTGTCCCCGCCGATCATACGGCGCGCACGGACATCCTGCGCGCCGTCGGGATTGAAAAGGGGCTTGCGTGTGAGAATCGCCATGTTCCCGCCTCCTCAGTTCGCGCAGCTTTCGCAGGCTTCCACTTCCAATGCCTTGCTGCGCACGTAATAAATCGTCTTCACCCCGACCTCGTGTGCCAACAGGTACAAATTCAATACCTGCCGGAGCGTAAACTCGTCGGTAATATACAAATTCAGGCTCTGCGACTGGTCGATGTGCCGCTGCCGCGCGCCCGCCGCGCGGATCGACCAAGTCTGGTCGACCAGATGCGCGCTCTTGTAATACCAGTGGGTTTTCATCGAAAGTTCCGGCGCGACGCGGGGGAGGATGGTGCCCTTTTTCTCCTCGAGGAAATAGCGGTGCATCACCGGATCCACGCCCGCGGTCGTGCCCGCCAGAATGCTCGTGGAGCTGGTGGGCGCGACCGCGATGAGGTAGGCGTTTCGCATGCCGCCCTCCGCCGCCCGCGCGGCAAGCGCCTGCCATTTTTCGGAAAGATAGCCCCGCTTTTCAAAGTAAGCGCCCGTCTGCCAGTCGCTTCCCGCAAAGAGGGGATAGGCACCCTTTTCACGCGCGAGCGCGGCGCTCGCCTCGACGGCGAGGAAGTTGATCCGCTCGAAGACCTCGTCCGCGAAGGCGACATGCGCTTCCTTCTCCCACGAGATGCTGCGCTTGGCGAGCATGTGGTGATAGCCGTGCACGCCCAACCCGATGGCGCGGTAGCGCGCGTTGGTGATGCCCGCATAGGCCACGGGATAAAAATTCAGGTCGATCACGTTGTCGAGCGCGCGCACGGCGGTCCCGACGACGTCGCGCATCTGATCCTCGTCCTCAACCGGCAGCGTGCCCAAGGACAGCGACGCGAGGTTGCAGACCACGAAATCGCCCGGCTTCGTGGTCGTGACGACCACGGTTTCCCCGTCCCTCGTCTCGATGTTGCGGGACTGGAACTCGACTCCGCTCATGTTCTGCGCGATCTCAGTGCACAGATTGGAGCAGTAGATCATGCCCGCCTGCGGGTTCGTGTTCATGCGGTTCACGGTGTCGCGGTTAAAGGCGAAGGGCGTGCCCGTCTCAACCGCGGATTTCAGGATCAGCCGCACAAGCTCCTTGATGGTGATTTCGCGCTTTCTGATCCGCGCGTCGTTCACGCATTCAAAATACCGCTTTTCCCATTCCGCGCCGTAAGAGTCCTCGAGCGCATAGCCCTTCACGGTCAATATCTCGTGCGGGCACATGAGGTACCAGCTCTGATCGAGGCTCTCCCGCGCCATTTTCCAAAATAGGTCGGGATAACACACGCCCGGGAAGACGTCGTGCGCCTTCAGCCGGTCGTCGCCGTTGTTGGTGCGCAGCTGCAAAAACTCCGGCAGGTCCTTGTGCCACGCGTCGAGGTATACCGCCACCGCGCCCTGGCGCATGCCGAGCTGGTCGACCGCGACGGAGGTGTCGTTGACGATCTTAATCCAGCGGATGACGCCGCCCGCCGCGCCCTCGAAGCCCCGGATGGTCGAGCCGGTCGCGCGCACTTTTCCGAAATACATGCCCATGCCGCCGCCGAACTTCGACACCTTCGCAAAACTGTCCACCGAGTGGTAGATGCCCTCGAGGCTGTCGGGCACCGTGTCGATGAAGCAGCTCGAAAGCTGGTGAAAGGGCTTGCGGGCGTTCGACATGGTGGGCGTCGCCATGGTCATGTGGAACTGGCTCAGCGCGTCGTAGAACTTTTTGACCCAGGAAAGCCGATCCTTTTTTTCCGGCATAGCAAGGTGCAGCGCGATCCCCAGAAACATCTCCTGCGGCGTTTCGAGCGGGATGTGTCCGCGCGTGCGGATGATGTAGCGCGCAAGCATGAGGTCCAGCCCCGCATAGGTGAACAAGTCGTCGCGCAGCTCGTCCATGTAGGATGCGCACCGGTCGATCTCGGCCTTCGTATAGTTCTCGAGGATGTATGCGCCATAGAGCCCCTCGTCGGTGAGATACCGGATTTTTTCAAAAAAGGTACCGATGTTGCGCCGCGCGCTTTCGGAAGCGAGCGCGCGCCGGAATTTGTACATCAAAAGCCGGGCAGCGATAAACTCCCACTTGGGCGCCTCCTGCGTCGTCAGTTCTGCCGCCGCCTTGACAAGCGCCGCAAGCCGCCCCTCCGCGTCCATGTCGCTTTTTTCAAACGACTGGTACTTCGCGGCGAGGTGGGAAATGGCATACGCATCGTCCGGATATTCCTTCGCCGCGCGGGTGAGACATTGGGATAGCCCGTCCGTTCCCACGGCGGAAGCGATTTCGCGCACAGCCGCGCGCCGCTTTGCCCGTGCCTCGCGGTAGAGGATGTAGCTCTT
Source organism: Bacillota bacterium (assembly GCA_023421735.1). Next base: position 84,339 of record JAEZSP010000079.1, read on the forward strand.
GGCGACCGAATAAAGGCCCGCCGCCATAAGCGATCGTTCCACGTTGTCCTGAATCAGTTCCACCGTGACGGGTGCGCTTTGCGCGCGGATGGCCTCTTCCACGCGCAAAAGCAGCGCATGGAGGGTCTCCGGCGTGCACGGTTCGCCGACGCTTACGAACGCGCGCGCCATCGCGGACGTAATTTTTCCGGGGTCGTATGTCTCCTGGTCGCCGTTGCGCTTGACAATGAGCATGCGAAAACCTGCCTTTGTGTTTGATGGGATATTTCAAAAGCGAATGATTCCTTATACCCCGCATGAGCCGGGCGCGAAACGGTATTTGCCTGATTCGTCCATTGCTGCTATAATGATCCCTGCCCCCATTTTATTAGAAAAGACGAGGAAACGCATGAACAAAAAGGAAATATCCGATATTCGCCGCAGGTTTAATCCCGATAAGAACAATATTACCCTCATTCGCGGCTGCTATGTCGACGAAAAGCGCCAGATCGTCTCCGAACTGTGCGAACCCGCGCTTTCGATTCCCATGGAGGAGCTCGATAAATACATGGCCATTTTCCGCCGCGCGCTCTCCGGCGATCCGGGCAAGACGCTCACGGACGTGGTCTTCCGCCCCGATCAGGTCATGGAAGGGGAACAGCATAAGCTGCTCATGGCGCTGCGGGATACGCAGCTTCGGGACGAGTCGGTCATCGGCGCGTTTTACGAGCGCGTGATCGATTCCCTTTCCCTCGAGGGCAATTATCTGATTCTGCTCGCGCACGACGCGTTCGATCTGCCTGCGAAATTTGCGGACGCGGAATCGGAGGAGGTCTTCCAGTACGTCCTGTGCGCCGTCTGTCCGGTCAAGCAGTCAAAGCCCGCGCTCAGCTATTTTGCCGTGGAAAACGAGTTTCACAACCGCGTGCCCGATTGGGTGGTCGCGTCCCCCGCGGTGGGCTTTCTGTTCCCCGCCTTTGACGACCGCGCGACGAACATCTATAACGCCCTCTATTATACCCGCGATGCCGCAGAACCCCACGAGGAGTTGACGGACGCGATCTTTGGCGCGGACATGCCCATGCCCGCTGCCGCGCAGAAGGAGGCGTTTGAGGCCGTGCTCGAGGATTCGCTCGCCGAAAATCTGAGCTACGACGTCGTCATGGCGGTGCAGGGAGAACTGCGCGAGCGCATCGAGGAAAAAAAGGCCGACAAGGAGGCGGAAGCGCCGACCGTTTCGATGCATGAAGTCAAGAATATGCTGCGCAAACAGGGCGTGCCGGAAGAGCGCGTGCAGGTGTTTGAGGAAAAGTACGACGAAACGTTCGGAAAGGGCGTCGATTTGAACGTCCGCTCGCTCGCCGAGACAAAAAAGCTCGAGCTGACGACGCCGGATGTCGTGATCCGCGTCGCGCCCGATCGCGCCGACCTCGTGGAGACGCGCGTGATCGACGGAATCAAATACATACTCATCCGCGCCGACGAGGGTGTCGAGGTCAACGGCGTGGACATTCGCATTTGATGGACGCGCACATCGCCGCTGATCTGCGGGACCATTTCGGCATCGCGTTTTGCGCGTGCGCCCCGGTCTCGGGCGGCTGGATGAACCTCAAGTGGCGGATCACCACTGAGCGGGGTGATCTTCTGGTGAAAAAATTTAGCAATGAACGCTTCGATCAAAAGCACATGCTGCTCATCGAGGCCGCGCTCGAACGGCAGATGGCTGTGCGCGCGCTCGGCGTCCCCTGCCCGGCGATTCTTTCTGTGGACGGGCGGCCCATCCGGCATCTGGATGACGGGACGGCCTACATGGCCATGGCATTTTGCCCGGGGCACGAAGAACGCCCGGAGACGGTCACATGTCCGCAAATGGAGAGCCTGGGGGACGCCAGCGCCCGCCTGCGCGCAGCGTTTGCGCGCCTTCCGGCGGAAACGGCCGCAGGGTTTCCGTTGCGCGGCGCACAGACGCTTTCCCGCATGTGGAAATCATACGAAACCCGCGCGCACGCCTGCGGCGATACGCCGCAGGCGTACCGCGCGGCGCTCTTTGCGCTGGAGCCGATCCTGGGGACCCTGACGCCCGCGTTTTTTGACCGCCTTCCAAAGGGCATCGCGCACGAGGATTATTCGCGCGACAACATGCTGTTTGAAGGAGATATGCTCTCCGCAATTCTCGACTTTGACCGCAGCGTCTATACATACGTCTGGCACGACGTCGGGCGGGCGCTGATGAGCCTTGCGTTTGATGGCAAAAGGCTCGATATGGCGAAAATCGACGCCTTTCTTTCAGGCTACAACCGGCATCTGCCGCTTTCGCGCCGGGACATCGCGGATGCGCTGCGGCTGGTCTGGTGCGTCGAGGCGGATTGGTGGGTCTTGCCGCACTTTTTCTGCGGGGATTCACCGCCGAAGGTCGCGCGCTTCCGGGACGAAATCGTGTGGCTGACCGAAAACTGGGCGCAAATCGACGCGATGCTGCAATCGTAAAACCCCCGGACCAGCCGGGGGTTTTCATTATTTCGCGAGCGCCGCTCTGACCTTTTCGCGAAACTCCGTTTCGGTGTCGCACACGACGTGTTCTCCGTGGATTTTACCGTGTACCTTCCCTGCGTATTCCGGGTGCTTCTTGTTGCATTCGCCGAAGCAACCGATCTTAATCTCGCCGTCAAGCGCCTTGACTTCCTTCTTCAGTGCCTTGATGTCCAGGCCGGAGCACTTTTCGCAGACTTTTACTTTCATGGGAATCGCCTCCCTTTTCTCCCTTTATAACCTGGACGGGGCGATTTGAAGCGACTGGTTTTCGCATTTCTGAAGCCCGCGCGAGACATTTACCAGAAAATCCTGCGCGTTTGCGATGAAACTCGTCACCGACAGGCTGCCGCGATCGCGCAGTTTGTTGACCGCGAATTCGGAAATATCGACGGTGTGGATAAAGAGCGGGCGCACAACCCCGTCTACGACCCGATAGGAGGGCGTCATGTTGCCCACGGCGATGGTGTGAAGCTGTGTTGCGACGCACACGACCGTCGTCGCGCGGCGGATGAGCGCACGCGTGGCGTCCTGTCCTCGATATACGTCCGCGTAAACCTCCGGCAGCGGCCCGTCGTCGCGGATCGAACCGGTCAGGACAAACGGAATGTTCTTTTTGACACACGCCGCCATAATGCCGTTTGCAATATCGTATTTTTCCACAAATGCGGGGATCGATCCGCAGGCGCGCACCTTGTTGATGACGTCGATGTGGTGATAGTGACCGTTTTCGATGAGCTCCTGCGTGTAGATGTCCTGCCCCAGCGCGGTTTTGAACAGCCCGCCCTCGAGGTCATGCGTCGCAAGCGCGTTGCCTGCCTGCAGGGCGCTCACGTAGCCGCGCGCAATCAGATCCGCCATGGCGTCGCGCGCGTCGGAATCAAACGAGCAGGCCGGGCCGAGCACCCACAGGATGTTTCCGTGGTCGCGCTCGTGGTGCAAAAGCTCGTAGAGCGCGTCGTAGTCCCGGGAATAAGCGGTCTCCCGCGAACGGCCCGTGCGGAACGCGAAGCTGTCCGATCCGCCGCATGCGCGCCGGAATCCGTTCATGTGGACGTATATCCCGTCCCCGCCCCGCTCCGTGCGGCCCAGCACCACCATTTCGCCCGCCTTCAGACTCCGAAATTCACGTACGGCGATCGCGCCCTCGCGCACGACCGCAACGCAGTCCATGCGGCTTTCTTCCGCCAGCACCCAGCTGCCGCCCATTTTGAAATACTCCGGGTAGATGGAGGTCGCATGGTAGTCGTCCGGTGCGACTGCGTCCATCGGCGCGGGCGCAAGTCTTACATCGGGCGCGCTTTGAAAGGCCGGCGCGGTAAAGTCGGGCGCCTGGTAGCACGGCATATCAAACATAATGTATACTCCTTTGCATATATACATACATCGTACATGCCGTTTGATCAGATGTCAATATGCCGTAAAAATTTCAGGCGGCAGGTGCGGGACATTGTGCGCATGGAATACCCCTTGTATAATAATGAAAAGGGGGACCGATATGAACAGAAAAATTGGTATTTATGCCGCGCTGGTCAATGCGTGCGCGGTCGCTGCCTTTGCGGTGTCAATGCTGATCGACTCATTTTCGATGAGTTGCCTTTCGAGCATCCTCATCGCGCTGAGTTTTGTGCCCATGGTGGCTGCCTTTTCGGGATTTGCGCCTGCGGACAGGCGCGTCGCGGGACGTGCTGCGGTGGCGTTTGCGGCGGCATACGCCGTCCTCAATGCATCCGTGTACTTTATCCAGCTTTCCGCCGTCGTGGGTGCGGATCTTTCGGGCGAAATTGCAGACATTTTAGATTATCGCACATTTGGCATGATGTTCGCGCTCGACATGCTTGGTTATGCGTTTATGGCCCTTTCGACCTTTTTTGCGGGACTCTCGTTCCGGGCCATGGATCGCGCGGACAAATGGCTCAAGGGCTTGCTGCTCGCCCACGGCGCGTTTTCCGTTTCCTGCCTCGTCATTCCGCTTCTCGGCACCTTCAGCGCGGACATGCCCGGCGGCGCATTCATCGGCGTTTTGATTCTGGAATTCTGGTGCGCGTGGTTCCTGCCCGTGGCCATTCTCTCGGCCCGTCACTTCACAAAGGCAGCGTGATGAAAAGGCGCGGGGCCGTGCCCCGCGCCGATGTTATTCGTTGTCGTCTTCGTCCTTTTTCCGGTATGCGCATCCTGCACAGGAGGAGCAGTTTCCGCCACAACCGCCGCCGCGCTTGGCGCGTCGAACGGAATAGACGAGTGCGGCGATGACCGCCGCGGCGACGAGCGCAATCAGGATCAAGTCAATCAGCTTCATAAAAGCACCTCCGCTTTCATGATACCCGCGATGGGACCCGTTTTATCACAGGATCATGGAGATTTGGTAGATGATGAATGCGATGGCCCATGCGATTGCGCACTGGAGAACGACGACGCCCAAGGTTTTGATGGCGCTGCCGAGTTCGCGCCGGATGGTCGCAACGGCCGCGACGCAGGGCGTGTAGAGCAGTGTGAATAGGAGAAAGCTCACAGCGGAGCGCGCGGTAAACAGCGCGGGCAACGCGGTCTTGAGTTCTGTGGCGGTCGTCGAAAGAAGCACGGAGAGCGTGCTGACGACTGCCTCCTTGGCGGTGAAACCGGAAATGAGCGCGGTCGTCACGCGCCAGTCCGCGAAACCAAGGGGTCTGAAGACAGGCGAAATGGCGCGTCCCACGGCGGCGAGCAGACTGTTTGCGGAATCCGCGACCACGTTGAATCGCGCGTCAAAGGTCTGGAGAAACCAGATGATGACGGTCGCGACAAATATGATCGTGAACGCACGCGCGAGGAAGTCCCGCGCCTTGTCCCAGAGGAGAAGGAGCACGTTTCGCGGCGAAGGGAAGCGGTAATTCGGAAGTTCCATCACAAATGGGACCGGTTGCCCCCGAAAAGCCGTGCCGCGCAGCGCCAGCGCCGCAAAGATGCCCACCAGAATGCCCGCCGCGTAGAGCGCGGTCATCACGAAGCCGGCGGTTTTTGGGAAAAAGGCGGCTGCAAACACCGCGTAGATGGGGATTTTGGCAGAACAGCTCATGTACGGCGTAAGCAGGATGGTCATCTTCCGGTCGCGATCAGAGGACAGCGTGCGCGTCGCCATGATCGCGGGCACCGAGCAGCCGAACCCGATCAGCATCGGCACGATGCTGCGGCCCGAGAGCCCGATCCGCCGAAGCGGCTTGTCCATGATGAATGCCACGCGCGCCATGTAACCCGTATCCTCGAGGATTGAGAGGAAAAAGAACAGAACCACGATGATCGGCAGAAAGGACAACACGCTGCCCACGCCCGCGAATACGCCGTCGATCAAGAGCGAGTGGACGACCGAATTCAGCCCGTATGCCGTCAGCGCCCGGTCAATGACCCCGACGAGGGAATCGATCCCGAGCGAGAGGAGGTCCGAGAGGAAGGAGCCGAAGACGTTGAAGGTCAGGTAGAATACCGAAAGCATGACCAGAAGAAAGACCGGCAGCGCGGTGACCTTTCCGGTCAGCAATTTGTCCATGCCCAGGCTGCGCGCATGCTCGCGGCTCTCGCGCGGCTTTACCATCCCCGCAACGACGACGCCTTCGATGAACGTATAGCGCATGTCCGCGAGGGCGGCGTTGCGGTCGAGTCCTGTTTCACTCTCCATTTCGACCACGGTGTGTTCGAGCGTCTCCCGCTCATTCTCATCGAGGCCCAACTGATCCGCGAGTTTCGGGTCGCCCTCGATGAGTTTGGTGGCGCAAAACCGCGCCGAAATCCCCACCTCGTTTGCGTGATCTTCAATGAGATGCGCCACCGCGTGGATGCAGCGGTGCACCGGTCCGACAGGGCAGAAATCCAAAACCTGGGGATGTGTTTTTTTGCGCGCAACCTCGAGCGCACGATTCACCAGCTCCGAGATGCCGTCGCCCTTCGATGCCGAGATCGGCACCACCGGCACGCCCAGCAGATTCGACAGCTTTGCGACGTCCGCCGCGCCCCCGTTTTTGACAACTTCGTCCATCATGTTCAGCGCGATGACCATTGGCACCCGCAATTCCAGGAGTTGTAGGCTCAGATAGAGATTTCGCTCGATGTTCGTCGCGTCCACGATGTTGATGATGGCGTCGGGCTTGCCGCTCACGATAAAGTCGCGCGCGACGATTTCCTCGGTGGTGTAAGGGCGGATGGAGTAGATGCCCGGTAGATCGACCACCCGGTTCCCCTTTGCGGTGCGAATCTCGCCTACTTTTTGGTCGACCGTGACGCCTGGAAAATTGCCGACGTGCTGGTTTGAGCCAGTCAGCTGGTTGAACAGTGTCGTCTTGCCGCAGTTCTGGTTGCCCGCAAGCGCAAATATCATTTCGGCACCACCTCAATCCACCGCGCTTCGTCCACGCGCAACGTCAATTCGTAACCTCGGATGCGGATCTCAATCGGATCGCCCATGGGCGCTACTTTTTGCAGCATCACTTCCGTGCGCGGAATGAGCCCCATGTCCAAAAACCTCAGTCGCAGCTCGCCTTCGCCGCCTACCGCGCGGATCACCGCATGTGTCCCTGGCTTCAGTTCGTTCAGCGTCATTTCGTTGCCTCCCGCCGTTTCTCTCGCATCACATGTTAGCACGTACTAACTAATCTGTCAACCGTTTGTGTGAATTTTACCTAAAAGTCTTTTCAGTGAACGTTCATGGGTGATTCACGGCGAAAGCAAAACGGTCTGCTATGATGTACCCATCAAATAAGGAGGACAACATGATGAAGATCAAGCGGTTATTCTATATTCTACTTGTATTCGTACTCGCGTTCAGCGCAATCGGGGCCTCGGCAGAGAGCACATCCACACCACCGGCCATGCCGAGCGGAAGCGCACCATCGGGAGACCCTCCGTCAGGGAACCCACCATCGGGTGATGCGCAGACGGCCGGCATGGCACCGGGCGGTATGAGCGGCGGTGCGCCGGAGAGCTACGCCGCGTACACCGCCTATTCGGAGGATACGTCGACCGACGGCGAGACGTATGAATCAACCGGCACAGATGAGAACGCAATTCTTGTGACGGACGGCACGGTCGACATTGCCAATGCGATCATCACCCGTACATCCGATGACAGCACGGGCGGCGATGATTCGAGCTTCTACGGCGTAGGCGCGGCTGTCCTCGCAACGGGCGGCGCGACTACGATTACAGATAGCACGATCACCACCGATGCGGCGGGCGGCGCAGGCGTCTTTGCCTACGGAGACAGCGTTGTCAACGTCTCGGATACGACCATCGACACCGCGCAGGATACCTCGGGCGGCATCCATGTGGCGGGCGGCGGCACCCTTTACGCCAACAACCTGATCGTTGAAACAAACGGCAATTCCTCGGCGGCGATTCGCTCCGACCGGGGCGGCGGAACGATCGTTGCGGACGGCGGCACCTATACGGCAAACGGCGTTGGTTCCCCGGCAGTCTATGTCACGGCGAATATCACCGTCAATGATGCGGCGCTTACCGCCACCGGGTCCGAGGCGCTTTGCCTCGAAGGCCGCAACAGCGTCAAGCTCTACGACTGCGATCTGACGGGCAACATGCCGGATCAGGAGCAGAACGACAATACCTGGACCGTCATCCTCTATCAGAGCATGTCGGGCGACGCGGAAGAGGGCGAGGGCCGGTTTGAGATGGTCGGCGGCACGCTGACCTCCGAAAACGGCGGCATCTTCTACACCACCAACACCCAGAGCGAGTTTGTGCTCTCCGGGGTCGAAATCATCGCATCCGACGGCAGCGAATACTTCCTGCGCTGCACAGGCAACGCCAATGCACGCGGTTGGGGCACCGAGGGTGCGAACGGCGCGGACTGCACGTTCACCGGTATCGCGCAGCAGATGAATGGCGACGTCGTGTGGGACAGCATCTCGCAGCTTGACCTTTACCTCACCTCCGGCAGCATTCTGACCGGCGCGATGATCGACGATGAGTCCTGCGCAGGCACAGGCGGCGACGGTTCTGCGGTGCTCACCATCGACGCGGATTCCACCTGGATCGTCACCGGCGACAGCACCCTTACCTCCCTTAACTGTGCGGGCACCATCGCGGATGCGGACGGCAACGCCGTGACGATCGTTGGCACAGACGGCACCGTCTATGTGCAAGGGACGAGCACCTATACTGTGACCGTGGAAAGCTACTCCAAGACCTGCGACCTCAGCGGCGCGGGCACGGCTGGCAGCTTCGCAGACTGAGTATAGACAAAAAACAACCGCGGGTTTGAAACAACCCGCGGTTTCATGCTCCCGAAAAACCCACGTGTTTTGGAAGGATACGGGGTTTTTCGGCGGCCTGGGTTTTTTATGATTGCATCCTGTGCGTACGGTAGTACGCGCGGATAATGTCGAATGTCTCCCGACTTAAGTCGTGCTCGATTTTGCACGCATCCTGAAAGGCGATTTTTTCGGGTACGCCGATATCCATGAGCAGTGCGGCCAGGAGGTTGTGCCGCTCATACATGCGTTCGGCAATTTCACGCCCTTGCGGCGTAAGGGTGATGTGATTCGCGCCGTCGATGTCGAGATAGCCCTGATCGCGCAGTTGACGCACCACAACGGATACGGTCGGCCGCGAATAGTCAAGAAAGGCGCAGATGTCGGCGGCGTGCACCTCCGGTTGTTTGCGCGCGAGGATAAATATGGTTTCGAGGTAGTTTTCCATCGCCTCGGAAACGCTCACATCACTCAACTCCGTCCATTTCAATCTATTCAATAATATAACACGGGTCGTTGTTTTTTGCAACAGCGGAAGAAAAAAGCGAATTGTCCGCGCGCGGCGCCGTATGACGGTGCGGATTGCCGGCGAAAAATAGAGGCGCGCGTTGAAACGCCCGGCTGTGCATGCTACAATAGGCGCGAGGTGATTTTCATGCGAGGAATTTCGAGATGGGATGCGCGCCCGTATGCCCGCCTGGACGACGAGGCACGGGGAAACGCTCCCTTCATCTGCCGGGTTGCCCCCGGCGCGGGCAAGATTGAGATCGATTGGATCGACGATCATTATGCCGGATCGCACCAGGTCTTTGTCAGATCCTGCGGCGCGGAAAACTGGACAACCGGCGCGCGGGAGATGGAAAACCTCCTGGATGAAACGGAGTATGAATTCTATGTCGTTCGCGCGGATCAATCGGCGAAGAGCGATGTGCGGCGCGCTCGCACGGGCGATGCGCCGGGCGCGGTTGTCAATTACCTGCATCCTGCGGACCCAATTTATGCTTCGTCCGGACGCGCACTGTGCTCGCCGTCGATTTTAAAGCTGCAATCCGGGCGCATTCTCGCGTCGATGGATGTGTTTGCATCCGGTGGGCCGCAGAATCTCACGATATTGTTCAAGTCGGATGACGGCGGCGCGACATGGGATTATCTGTGTGAGCTGATGCCCTGTTATTGGGGGTCGCTTTTTGAACGGGACGACGCGGTCTATATGCTTGCGACGGCGTCCGAATACGGCGATCTTTTGATTGGGCGCTCGACCGATCAGGGCGCGACATGGGCGCCGCCCGTCCGGCTGTTCCCGGGCGGCGGGATGACGGATGCGGGCCCACACAAGGCGCCCATGCCCGTGATTCGGCATGCGGGGCGCATCTGGTCGGGCATCGACTACGGCTCGTGGAAGCGCGGCGGGCACGCGAACGCGCTGCTTTCTGCGGATGAGGCTTCTGATCTCATGAATCCCGAAAGCTGGATTTTGACCCCGTTTCTGGCGTGCGATCCCGCATGGCCGGGCGCATCTGTGGGGGCCGCGAAGGGCGCGATCGAGGGAAACGCCGTGCCCGCGCCGGACGGCGGCATTTTGAACGTGCTCCGGTATAACTGCGGCGATGCGGTGCCTTCGCATGATCGGGCGCTGGTTTTGCGCGGGGACGTTAAAAATCCCGCCGCGCGGCTTGCGTTCGAGTGCTTTCTGGATATGCCCGGCGGCAGCAATTCCAAGTTCCAGTTGCGGCGGGATCCCGTTTCCGGGCATTATTATGCGCTCGTCAGCGAAATCGTCGACCCCGAAAAACCCACGGCACGCAACGTGCTTTCGCTGATCACCGCGCCGGATCTTGAAAACTGGCGTCTGTGCGCACGGCTGATCGATTGCCGGACGGCTGATCCAAAGCAGGTCGGCTTCCAATATCCGGATTTTGACTTCGACGGGGACGATCTGATTTGCCTTTCGCGCACCGCGTGGAACGGCGCTCACAATTACCATGACGCGAACTTGATCACATTTCACCGCGTACAGGGATTTCGCAATCTGTAACCTGTGGGTGCGGACCGCGCAATGCAGGGGGCATCGTTCGCCCGTTCTTTACGAACGCGCACTTGATTGAACGGTTTTTCTCATGTATAATAAGGAATACTGAATTTAACGGGATCATCGGAGGCCGAATATGCCCATTTATGAGTTCAAGTGTCCCGAATGCGGACATAAGTTTGAGATATTGACAACCATTGACAAAAGGGACGAAGCGGTTTGCGAAAAGTGCGGCGCAAAGGTGAAACGGGTGTACAACGGTAAGTGCGCCTTCGGCGCGGGCGCGACGGGCGGAAGCAGCTGCAGCGGTGGGAGCTGCGCAAGCTGTTCCGGGTGTAATCACTGACATGGGCCAGGTATTGCGCATCCACGGCGGCATGCGCCTCGAAGGTGAGGTCTGCGTCGGCGGCGGAAAAAACGCTGCCGTTGCGGTGATTCCCGCGGCGCTTTTAGCCGACGCGCCCTCGGTCATCGAAAACGTGCCGAATATCGAGGACGTTCATGTCCTCATCCGGATGCTCGAGTGGCTCGGCGCGAAGGTGGAATTCCAGGGAACCACCATGCGAATTGACCCGCGCGGGCTGAATCGCTATGATCCGCCCTATGAGCTGGCGTGCAAAATGCGCGCGAGCTATTATCTGTCTCCTGTGTTAATGGGGGTTTTCGGGAAATCAAATGTCCCCATGCCCGGCGGTTGCGACATCGGCGCACGCCCCATTGATCAGACCATCAAGGGGATGACCACCCTGGGTGCGCAGGTCGATACGATCGGTGGCATCATCAACGCCTCTTGCGGTCTGCTTCGCGGCGGGGACATCTTCCTCGATTTGCCCTCCGTGGGCGCCACGGTCAATTCCATGCTCACCGCCGTCTCCGCCGAGGGACTTACGCAGATTCACAATGCGGCGAAAGAGCCGCACATCGTCGATCTGGCGAACTTCCTTTCCGCGATGGGCGCGAACGTGAAGGGCGCGGGCACCGACATCATCCGTATCCGCGGCGGACGTCACCTGCACGGCGCGAATTACACCATCATCCCCGATCAGATTCAAACCGGCACGCTCATGATCGCAACCGCCGCGACCGGCGGCGACGTGACCATTACGGGCGCCATTCCCACACATATGGAGTCTTTAACGGCGAAGCTTCTCGAAATGGGCGTCTCGGTCTATACCGAGGACGACCTCATTCGCGTGCGCTCGAACGGCGTGTACCGCTCTGTGAACGTGAAAACGCTTGGCTATCCCGGGTTCCCGACCGACCTGCAGCAGCCGCTTTCGGCGCTTCTCACCATTGCGCGCGGCACCTCCATCGTTACGGAGACCATCTTCGAAAACCGCTTCCGGTTCCTCGACGAGTTGCGCCGCATGGGGGCCAATGTTCGTGTGATCGAAACAACCGCCATCATCACCGGCGTCGATCAGCTCGTCGGTGCGCGCATCAGCGCCACCGATCTGCGCGCGGGTGCCGCCATGGTCGTCGCGGGTCTCATGGCCAGCGGCGTCACCGACATCAGCGGCGTTGACTACATACAGCGCGGTTACGAGAATATGGATAAAAAGCTCATTTCACTCGGCGCACGGATCGAACTCGTCGATGCGTGATCCGCAGCGGATCCTTCATCAATCAGAGCGGCGCGGGGTGAAAACCCCGCGCCGTCGATTTTATAGGAGGCGCAGAAGCGCCATATAAGCGACCGTGCCGGCAAATATGCTGACGAATGCGTTCTTTTTCCAGATTTGAAGCGCAGCGACTAGGAGCACGGCGATCAGTTGCGGGAGCCAGCCCACCTGCGCCTGAAACGACGTGCCGCGCAGGCAATAGATTACGAGCACCGCCATGATCGCTTCCGGGAGCGCCACGGCAAGCCGGCGCACAATGGCCGGAACGCCCTTCTTCCCGCCAAATAGGAGGTAGGGAACCGCGCGCGTGAACCATGTACAGGCGGCGATGATCAGGATCGCGAGCGCGATGTATGTCGTTGCGTTCATGCGCTGCGCCTCCTTAAAAAGGTCAAATCCTTGACAAATGCGAGGAAGAGCGTCGAAACGGCGAGGGCCGGGAGAATGAATTTGTCGGGGCCCAGGACAAACAGGAAGAAAAGCGCGCTCACACCGCCCACAAGCGCGGGCACATGGCTCCTAGCCTTTCGCCACTGATCGATTACGACCGTCGTAAAAAATGCAGTGGCGGCAAAGTCGATGCCCGAAAGGTCGATGGGCAGTACGTCGCCGGAGATTGCGCCGAATGCACAGGAGAAAATCCATGTGACATGGCAGCAAATGAGGATCAAAAGCGTCGCGCGCGATTCGTCTATGTCCGGCGGACACGCGAGCGTGCACAGCGCGGAATACGCCTCGTCCGTCAGCGTGAGCGCCATATAGGGATACCGGATCCCGCCCGCGCATCTGAATTTTTCGACGAAGCCGAGACCGTAGAACATGTGACGCGCGTTGATGAAAAGCGCCATGAACGCGAGTGCGTAAAGCGGTGCGCCTGCCGCAAGGAGCGGCACCATCACGATCTGCATGGAGCCCGCGTAAATAAACGCCGCGGACAGGATCGACCAAATCGGCGCGTAACCCGCTTCGGTCATCATAATCCCGAACGCGATTCCAATAAATAAATAGGAAAGTAAAAACGGAGCCGTCTTGGAAAGCGCAAATCGCAACTCCCGCATGGGCATCACCTCATCCTCCATGATACCATGTTGCCATGCAATCAAAAAAGGGGGAGATCGTTGAAAATTTCGGTTAATCGTGGTAAAATACGGGTAGATAAAGCATACGGATTGCCGATGTGCCGCCGCCGGACGGTCGGCAGGACGGCGATCCGAAACGGAAAATGTTCCGGAACGGAGGGATCGTTATGGGAAACAGGGTCATCGCAATCAATCGCCAATTTGGCAGCGGCGGACATGAAATTGGCAAGCTGCTGTCGGAAAAGCTGGATGTCCCGTTCTACGACAAGGCTCTGATCCGGCTCGCCTCCGAGCGCAGCGGGCTGAACCCCGAGCTGATTGAGCGCGAGGAGGAGCGCAAGACGAACCAGTGGCTGTACGCGGGACTCACGGACACCAGCCAGTCCATCCTCAATAACCTGCCGCCCACCGATATTACATTCGCCATTCAGCGCGACATCATTCTCGACGCCGCACGCCAGGGCGATTGCGTGATCGTGGGACGATGCTCGGACGCCATTCTCAAGGAAACGGATGCGCGCGTGCTCTCGGTGTTCATCGCCGCGCCATTCGACGATCGGGTCAGGCGCAAAATGGAGATTATGGGCATGGAGGCGCACGAAACCGCTTCGACCGTCCGCAAGACGGATAAGCGCAGAAAGGCCTACTATAACTTCAACACCGGCCTCGAATGGGGCAAGCCCGAGAATTATGATCTATGCGTGAACAGCTCGGCGCTCGGCGTCGAGGGCGTCGTTGAAATCCTTGCAAAGCTGTTTGAAAAACTGTAAAAGCGAAAACCCCCGGCGCCGATTCGGCGTCGGGGATTCTCATACATAAAAGGAGGAGAGCCCCATGAACAGTCGATACGCATTCGCGCCCGACTACGAGAACCTGGTTCGGGCGGCGAAAAACGAATGGGTTGCGCGCGTTCCGCTCTACGACCACCTCGTGGATATGCCGAAGATCGAGGAAATGTCTGGCACCGAGGTCGGCGCGCTGATCGGCGCGTCGGATGCGGGCGAGAGGCGCGAGGGCTTCCGCCGCTATTGGGCGTTTTTCCGCGATCTGGGTTACGACGCCGCGCCGTTCGAATGCTGCATCACGTCCGCGCTCATTGACGGCGGCGCGCTCGGCGCACACAAGGAAGGCTGCATCAAGACGCGCGAAGATTTCGAACGCTATCCTTGGGACGAAATCGAAGCGCGTTACGTTCAGGCGTTTGCGCCGCGGTTTGCATCCCTTCTGGAAACGTGCCCGCCGGGCATGAAGGCCGTGGGCGGCGTCGGGAACGGCGTTTTCGAGATCGTGCAGGACCTGGTTGGTTACATCAACCTCTGTTTTTTGCGCGCGGACGACGAGGAACTGTATGCGGATCTGTTCGCGCGGGTGTCCGCACTCATGCATGCCATCTGGTCCTGGTTTTTGCCGGCCTATGGGGATGCGTACTGCGTTGTGCGCGCGGGGGACGATCTGGGCTTCCGTTCCTCCACACTTCTTTCAAAGGAAGATTTGCGCGCGCACGTGTTTCCGTGCTATCGTTCGATCGTCGATCTGGCGCACGCGCACGGCAAGCCGTTTTTGCTCCATTCCTGCGGAAATCTCCTCCCTGTCATGGACGAGCTGATCGACCAAACAGGCATCGACGCCAAGCACTCCAACGAGGACGCCATCGCGGAATTCCCCGTCTGGGTGGAACGCTTCGGGAAACGAATCGGCAATTTCGGCGGGTTGGACGTAAACGATCTTTGCCTGAAGACCGAGGCGGAGATTGAGGCGCGGGTGTTTGAATGCCTTGACCGCATCCGGGCAATCCCCGGTCACGGCGGCGTGGCGTTCGGCTCGGGCAACTCGATCCCGGTTTATGTGCCTGCGTCGGGCTACCGCGCCATGAACGAGGCCGTGCGCAAATGGCGGCAGGACCGGGCGGCGGAATGAATCAGATCATCTGTTCCGGGTGAAACACCGCATCGAACTTTTCGGGCGTCAAAAAGCCGAGCTGCACGCACGCTTCCTTCAGGGAGATATTCTCCCGGAACGCAAGCTTGGCGGTCTTCGCGGCGTTGTCGTACCCGATGTAGGGGTTGAGCGCGGTTACCAGCATCAGCGAGTTGTGGAGGTTGTGGCGCATCTTTTCCCGATTGGCGGTGATGCCCGCGGCGCAGTGCGCGTCAAACGATTGGATGGCGTCGGCGAGCAGCCGTACGGATTGAAGGAAGTTGTAGATGAGCACCGGCATGAAGACGTTCAGTTCGAAATTGCCCTGCGATGCGGCGAATCCCACCGCCGCATCGTTGCCCATCACCTGAACGGCGACCATCGTCACCGCCTCCGACTGGGTGGGGTTGACCTTGCCCGGCATGATGGAGCTTCCGGGCTCGTTTTCCGGGATGAAAATTTCACCCAGCCCGTCGCGCGGGCCGCTGGCAAGCCACCGCACGTCGTTTGCGATCTTCATCATGTCGGCGGCAAGCGCTTTGAGCGCGCCGTGCGCAAAGACCAGATCGTCCTTGGCGGTGAGCGCGTGGAACTTGTTTTCGGCGGTCGTAAACGCCTTGCCCGTCAGGCTGGATACGACCTTGGCGACCTCCTCGGCAAATCCCTTTGGGCAATTCAGTCCGGTGCCGACAGCCGTGCCGCCCAGTGCCAGTTCATGAAGCCCCGGCAGAGCCAGCGCGAGTTGCTTTTTTGTCTTCTGGAGCATGCCGCGCCAACCCGAAATTTCCTGTGAGAACGCGATGGGCGTCGCATCCTGCAAGTGGGTGCGTCCGGTCTTGACGACGCCCTCGTTTTCTGCTTCAAGCCGCAGGAAGGTCGCGGTCAGCGCGTCCATGGCGGGCATGAGATGGTCCTCGATGGCGATCGCCGCCGCGATGTGCATGGCGGTTGGGAACGTGTCGTTCGAGGATTGGGACATGTTCACGTGGTCGTTGGGATGGCACAGCTTTTCACCGAGAATTTCGTTCGCACGGTTTGCGACAACCTCGTTCGCGTTCATATTGGACTGCGTGCCGCTGCCCGTCTGCCAGACGACGAGCGGAAAGTGCTCGTTGAGCGATCCCGTGATCACCTCGTCACATGCCTGGCAGATGGCGGCGAGTCGCTTTTCGTCCATTTGATCGGGTACGAGCCGGCTGTTGGCGATCGCAGCCGCCTTTTTGAGAAGGCCGAAGGCGTGCGTGATCTCCCGGGGCATGACCTCGCCCCCGATTCGGAAATTGTCCTTGCTGCGTTGGGTTTGCGCGCCCCAATATTTGTCCGCGGGCACGCGCACCTCGCCCATCGAATCCCGCTCGATGCGATCCGTCATATTCTGCCTCCGTTTCAGTCGCAAGCCGCCTTGCAACCGTTTTTTTGCCTGAACTTTATTATATCGGACATGTACCCCAAGAGGCAATCCCCCTTTCGCATCTCGCTGATCCCATCAGCCATTTGACGGCGTCTCGCGGCACATGGTATAATGGGAAAAAGGGAGGTATTATATGGTAAGAAAAATTTTGCTCCTCGGCGATGAAACCCTGTATGAAAAATCCGACCTCGTTTCTCAGGCGGAGCTTTCGCAGCTTCAACCGGTTGTCCGTGACCTGCACGACACGCTGATGGACTTCCGTGTGCGTTACGGCGCGGGTCGGGCGATTGCGGCGCCGCAGATTGGCGTCATGAAGCGCCTCATCTACATGCACGTGGATCACCCCGTTGCGCTCATCAACCCCACGATCCGGTTCCCGGATGGCGGGCTGATGGAGGTGTTGGACGACTGCATGTCCTTTCCCGGCCTGTACGTCAAGGTCATGCGGCACGACCGCTGTGTCGTGCAATACCGCGACATGGACTGGAACGAGTGCGAAATGACGCTCGAGGGCGATCTTTCCGAGCTCATTCAGCATGAATATGACCATCTCGACGGCATTCTCGCCGTCATGCGCGCAAAGGACGAGCGCTCCCTCGTCATGAAGAAGCGCCCCATTTTCAATTAATCTGCGTAAAGGCGACCTTGTTTTTCGCCTCGAATAACTTATCGATAAAGCGCCGATCCAGATCGGAGAGTTTGTAGTCCGCATGATAAACCAACGTGTCCCGGTGGCGGGGCATCACGCCGTCGCACCGCCGCTGCATGAGCGAATACCGCAAGAGCGGTTCGGGCGGTACGGGGGAAACCCACATATAGGTGCTCGGAATGTTTGCCAATAGCTCGAACTGGGTCGAGCGTTCATAGACGTAAATCGCCTGCCGCTCGTTGAGGTTTTCGCGCTCCGGCGCAGGCGATGCGAGGTAGGGCGTGCGAACGTCGCCCTGAAAGATTTCGACCACGTGATTAAGGTCCGCCGCCTCCACGTTTTTCAGATAGGCAAGCGGCGACTGACTGGATGCAAGCACCACGTATTCAAACTCCCAGATCGGCTCCGTTCGCATGTTTTTGCGCTTTACATAATCCATGAAAAAGGGCTCCTCCGCGACGGGATAGCGGATGATACCCATATTAAACCGTCCCTCGGCGATGAGGTCGATGGTTTGCACGGAGTTTGTTTCCCGCAGCTTGATGGACAGGGGTTTGTCGAAGTCGAGGGTCGATGAAAACCGCGCGACGCCCTCAGCGATATAGCTCCCGCGCGGAATGGAAATGGAAAAGGTTTGCTTGTCCGGCTCGTCGTCGTGCGCGAGCGCCTCAATCTGGGAAACCTGCTTGAGGATGGCGCGCGCGTGTTCCAGCAGGTTGCGCCCCTTTGGCGTTGGAATCACGCCGCGCGGTGTGCGTTCAAAGACGGTGATGCCGCAGCTCGATTCGAATTCGCGGATCGCCTTGCTGAGGCTGGGCTGGGTGATGTAGAGGTTCTCCGCCGCCTCGGTAATGGAGCCGGTTCGCTCCACTTCGACGGCATATCTGAGGTGCTGTATGTTCACTGGCCGTCCTCCGCTTTCCTTCGTCTCACCGCGAGCGCCGTGCGCGATGAAGTGGTTGTCGTCTTGTGCAGGGCATTGATTCCGTTTCGTTGCAAAATGCAAAGTCACCTGGATCGGATGTTTCTCGTGGCGCGGTATGCGTCCCAAGGCTTGCCCAGATGACGGGACGGGAATATCCGCATCTTTGCGCGCCATTCCATTCGATAGTATAATATTGTTCCCGGTCACTGTCAACAGCGCTGCGCCGTGCCTGAATTGACAAAAACCTTTCAATTCCATTATATCCACATGTGGCTTATGTGTAAAGCGAAGGTTTGCGTGTGTTGACATGAGCGGAAGCGGCATGGTATAATAGCCGCATCGGATCAAATCGGAAGGGAACCAATATGTCCGAAGACGGCGATAGTCCGGCGGAGATGCCTCCGTCAGGTACCTACAGATACATACGACTGGCACAGTTCGCATCCCGTGCGCCGGGAAGGCGAGCTGTGCTTTGTTTGTGTTCGGCTTCGGATTGCGCATCGATCCGGGAACAGAAAAAGGCGCATCATAAAGGCGGAGGAATCAAATGGACGGCCATATAGGTTGGCAACTCTTTTTGCAGCTGATACTCATCTCCATGAATGCGGTGTTCGCGTGCGCGGAAATCGCGGTTATCACGATCAACGATGCCCGGCTTGAAAAGCTTGCGGTCGGGGGCGACCCACGGGCAATGCGGCTGAAACGGCTGACGGATCAACCCGCGCGCTTTCTGGCGACCATACAGGTTGCGATCACGCTGTCAGGTTTTCTGGGCAGTGCCTTCGCGGCGGACAATTTCGCCGAGCGGATCACCGCCTGGGCGATGACCATGCACAGCGGCCTGAGCGCCCAAATGATCCACACGCTGTCGTTGGTCGCCGTCACGCTGATCCTTTCGTATCTTACGCTGGTCTTGGGTGAATTGGTTCCCAAGCGCGTGGCGATGCGGCATGCGGAAAAGGTTGCGCTGGTGCTTTCGGGCGTGGTGACGCTCATCGCAAAGATTTTTAAGCCCATCGTATGGCTTTTGACCGCCTCGACAAATGGCATGCTCCGGCTGTTCGGCATCGATCCGAACGAAGAGGACGACGCCGTGACCGAGGAGGAGATCCGCATGATGGTGGACGTGGGCAGCGAAAAGGGCACCATCGATCCGGAGGAAAAGACGTTTATCCAGAACGTATTCGAATTTGACGATACCACCGCCGGCGAGATCGCCACGCACCGCACGGAAGTAGCCATGCTCTACATGGATGACACGCCCGAGGAATGGGACGCCGAAATCCGTGAGACGCGCCACACGCTCTTCCCGGTATGCGGCGAGACGGCCGATGACATCATCGGCATTCTCGATTCGCGCGACTATTTCCGGCTGACGGATTTCTCCCGCGAGAGCGTGCTCAAGATCGTGCGCGAGCCGTATTTTGTGCCCTCGTCGGTAAAGGCAGACGTGCTGTTTCGCAATATGAAGGCCGGAAACCGCAGATTCGCCATCGTGCTCGATGAATTCGGCGGCATGGAGGGCGTCATTACCATCAACGACCTCGTGGAAGAGCTTGTGGGCGAGCTCGAAAGCGAGGCGGGGGACGTCGAAATGCTCTCCGATGGAAAATGGCGCGCGGTCGGCAGCGCCTCTCTCGACGAGATCACCGCCGTCACGGGCGTCGAGTTCCCGGATGAGGAATATGACACGCTCGGCGGACTCATCTTCTCGCAGCTCGATTCCATTCCGGAAGACGGCGCGAAGTTCGAGGTGGAAATCGGCGATCTGATCATCATGGTGACCGATGTGCGCGACCACCGCGTCATGTCGGCAGACATCGAGAAACGGGTCACGACAGACGAACAACGGGAAAAAGTCGAGGTCTGATCGATCCATTCAACCGCCGCGGCAAATCGCCGCGGCGGTTTTTTGCCGCGCGGTTTCCCCGAACCCGTTTTTTCCCCGGCCTTTCATTCATTCGCGCGTGTTGTATCTTCCTGTAAAATGTGGTAAAATCGTTGGCGCGGGGAGGGATATTGTTGGCGGCGGACGACCTGTTTATGATCTTCCACGGGCTGAAGGTGCATGTGAAGGTGGTTGAGCCTGAGGCTGAGATCAGGCACCGCGTGCTTCTCGTCTCTTCGCCCATTACGAGCACATTCAACTGGCGCAAGATCACGCCGGAGCTCTCCCAGCTCGGCTGCCTGACGGTGCTTCTCGACCTACCGGGATTTGGAGAAAGCGCATGCGGCGAGGGCGTGCCCCAGGATGCGCGGCTGCGCGCGAATGTCGCGTGGGGCGTGATCGACGAGATCGATTACGCGCTGGGCGACGATATGTCCACATGGCACCTCGTCGGGCACGGCGCCGCCTGTCCGGCGATTCTTGAAATGGGCAATGCGCATCCCGATTCCGTGCGCTCGCAGGTGCTGATTGCGCCGACGCTCGCGGACGGTGATCTTTTTCGTGTCGGGCGTATGCCAAGGGAGAAATGGTACGAACAATATATTGAAAGCCCATCCGGCTTTCGGCGGTTCATGGACGCGCTGTTTGCGCGTCGGACGGACGAATACATACTCGACAACATGCGCAGGCCTTTTTTGCGCGAGGGCGCAAAGGCCAGCTTTCTGAATATGCTCGGCGCGCGGACGCCGTCGCGCCCCGCAAAAGGATTTGCGCCGGTCATGGCGCTGTGGGGTGAAAAGGATATCCTGATGGATGAGCGCGCCCGCACGGCGCTCAAGTCGCTCGCGCCCGAGGCCGAGACACACCTGTTTAAGACCGCCGGACACATTCCCATGGAGACCCACAGCCACGCGCTGCGGGATTATCTGCGGGGCTGGCTCCGGTACGTGGGGTGAAATCATTGGGGAAATTGGAACCGTATTCGAAGAAACTCACGTATAGCTACTGCCTGGGGCTGTTTCCGTCCTTCGCGCTCATGGAGGCGCGACCCGAGGCCGCGACGCGGCTGCTCGTCCATCCGGCGGGCGCGGGGAATGAGGGCGTTGAGAAGCTGCGCGCGCTGTGTGAGGAGAAGAACATCCGCGCCGAGGAGGCCGAGCGCGTGCTGCGGCGCGAGTCGAAAAAGGACAATACGTTTGCGGCGGTGGTGTTTGATAAGTACGAATGCCAGCTCGATCCGCAGGCGAACCACGCGGTTTTGTGCCAGATCTCGGACGGCGGGAATCTGGGGACCGCGCTGCGCTCGCTTTTGGGGTTCGGCATCCGCGACGTGGCGGTGATCCGCCCGTGCGTCGACCTCTTCGATCCGCACGTTTTGCGCGCATCCATGGGCGCTTTTTTCAAAATGCGCGTCTCTGCGTTCGATGATTTCGGCGCGTATCGCGCGGTGGCGGGGCGTCGGGAGATTTATCCCTTCATGCTCGACGGCGCGGTTCCGCTCAAAGAGGCGGTTAAATCGCGCGGAGAGCCTTATACCCTGGTGTTCGGAAATGAGGCGGCGGGACTTCCGCCGGAGTTCGCCAAGATCGGAAAGAGCGTATTCATTCCCCAGTCAGGGGAGATCGATTCACTCAATCTCGGGGTCGCGGTGTCGATCGGCGCATATGCGTTTACAAACGGAGGAAACTGACATGCAGAATTTTAGGGTGGGCCTTGTCGGCTGCGGGGGCATCAGCTCCGCGCACATTCCCGCGCTCATGGGGATGGAAAACGTGAAGATCACAGCAGTGTGCGATCCTAAATCGGATCGGGCGCTGGCGGCAGCGGAAAAGACGGGCGCGCAAATCGTCCGGGACTTTGAAGAAATGATCGCGCGGCCGGACGTCGACGCGGTGCACATCCTGACGCCCCACTTTTTGCACGCACCCATGACCATTGCCGCGCTCGGCGCGGGCAAACACGTGCTGACCGAAAAACCCATGGCCACGACGCTTTCAGACGCGCGCGCGATGATCGCGGCGGCGCGCAAATCGACGGCGCGTCTCGGCGTGATTTTCCAGAACCGCTATAACCCCGCCACCATCGAGCTCAAGCGGCTCGTCGCCTCCGGGGAAGGCGGCGCGCTCCTGGGCGCGCGGGCCACGGTCGCCTGGAAGCGTGAGGCACCCTATTACCTCGATTCCGGTTGGCGCGGACAGATGGCGACCGAAGGCGGCGGAAGCCTCATCAACCAGTCGATTCACACGCTCGATTTGCTGTCCTATATCGCGGGCAAGCGGATCGCGCGCGTGTGCGGACACATTTCGACAGACCTTCTGGCGGGTAAGGTCGATGTGGAGACAAGCTGCCACGCCGTTGCGGAATATGCGGGCGGCGGGCGGGTCGTCATCTTTACCTCGAACGACTACGCGCTCGATGCACCCGTCGAGATCGAAATGGCCTGCGAAACGAAGCGGTGGATGCTCGTGGGCGATGAGCTCTACGACGCGACAGATGGGATGACGCTGCTCCTCAGCGGAAAAGCGCCTGCGGTTTCCGGAAAGGCCTATTGGGGCGCGGGGCATCCCGCCGAGATCCGGGACTTCTACGACGCCATCGAAACCGGGCGACCGTTCATGCTCGAGGGCGCGGCGGGCTATCCGGCGCTCAACCTCGTCAAGGCCATTCAGCAATCCTCTGCGACCGGAAAATGGGTCGCTCTCGACGATCCGAAGGAGATATGAAAATGGATTATTTCAGTCAGGCACATGACGCGGCGGCGGAACTTTATCATGCCGACGCGAAGCACTTTAACCCGGTGAGACTCATGGTGATCGGCGCGTCGTCCAGCGAGGTCGGCGGCGGAATGATCGGTCACGCTTCATCATATGAAATAGGCGAGCGCGTCGCGGAAGGCGTGCTTGCGGCAGCCGATGCGCTCGGATTTGACTGCGCATTCCAATGTTGCGAGCATCTCAACCGTGCGCTCGTCGTCGAGCGCCGCGTCGCCGAAGCGCGCGGCTATGAAATCGTGTGCGTTGTGCCCCAGCCCAAGGCGGGCGGCTCCGTCGCCACGGCTGCCTACAAGCGCATGACCGATCCCGTCGTCGTCGATCTCGTCTCGGCAGACGCCGGGCTCGACATTGGGCGCACCATGATCGGTATGCACCTGCGCCGCGTCGCCGTTCCCGTTCGCCTGCAAACCGACCGTGTGGGCGACGCCATCGTCATCGCCGCACGCACCCGCCCGCGGCTCGTCGGGGGTGAACGGGCGAAATACGAGTAACGGCGCGTATACTCGGCCGCTCGGGGCTGAGCCCCGGGCGGCCGACGCACATCATGGAAGATGGATCATATCGCATGGGATTCTCAAGGGCGCCAGCCCTTGCATGGGAGCGCGCGGGCAAGGCCCGCGCCGTACTTCCTGTTTCCCTCGGAGGTGAAGGCATGTATTTTCAGGCACTCGAGGCTTCGGCGGAAATTCGGCCGGAGCTTGCGGAGGTGGTGCGCGGCGAAGGGCCGCAGTTGGCGGGTCTGCGCGCGGACTATGGGCGTGCGCTGAAACGTGCGTATGTGGACATGCCGCTCTCGGCGCGCGGGGATGGGGCGTATCTGGATTTGCGGCGTGAAAGGCGCGCGGATCTGGAGGCACTGGTGCGCACGGGGCTGCCGGATGAGAGCCTGACAAGGGCGCGGGATCTCATTTGCGCAATCGCGGAAGAATCCGCATGGGCTGAACACCCGGAGATGCCGCTCGAGGACGACATGCATCCGACCATCGACCGGATGGCTGCTGAAACGGCGGCTCTGTTTGCGTGGACAAGGCGCGTGGGGAAGCTGGATGCGCGCACGGAGGGACGCCTTCTCTATGAGGCGCGCAGACGGGTATTCACCCCGCTGATCGCGCACGAGGACTATCCCTGTCTGCGTGGGGAAGGGAAAAATGCGCTTGCCGCGCTCGCGTCGGCGCTTTCTGCGGCGCTGCTTCTGGAAACGGACGGGGCGCGGCTCTATGCACTCATTCGGCGTGCTGCGCGCGCATTGGATGAACTGATCGACCGCCCCGTACATGCACCGCTTGCGGAGGCGCTCGTCGATCGCGTGGGAACGACGGCTGCGTGGCTGCTCGCGCGCAAAATCGCCGGCCCCTCGGCGCTGGGACGCACGCTCCCCAAGGCGGAATGGCTGGATGAGTTCTATATGTCCCATCTCGGCGGCGCTGTTTTTATGGACCCCATGGGCGAGGGCGTGCGCGGGGGACTCAACGGCGCAGACCTCGCGCTTCTGGGGGCGGCCGGCGGCGACGACGCGGTGCGCGCACTCGGCGCGCAGCTTTTCCGTGCGAACCCGGAACCCGCGTCCTCTCTCAACGCGCGAATGCTCGTCGATGTCGAGGCGGGATTGACGCAAGGTGCGGTGCCCCGGCTCCGGCATGCCCATCTTCCGGATTTTTCGATCATGTCCGCGCGCGGGGGCGGCATGCTCTGCACGATGCACGCGGGCGGGCGCGGGAACGCAGGCGGCCTATGCGTATATGTCGAGGGGACGCCGGTGCTCGTGACAGTTCCCGGGGATGCCCCGGTTGTAAATGGCGTTCGGCAGGCGGAAAAATCCGGCGTGGGCGATTGCGCATTTGGCGACGCCCGTGCGGATCTGTCCATGGATCTGACCGCGCTCTATCCCGGCGGCGGCGTCCGGTTTTTTCAGCGCACGCTGATGCTCGACCGTGCGGAGGGCTCCGCCCGGCTCATCGACATCGTAGAGTCCGAACAACCCGGCGCGATCCGTTATGCCTTCGTCGCGCCCTATCCCCCCGCCCGGCTTGCATCCGGCGTGCGCGTGGGTGTCGGCATGCTCTCTTGGGAAGGTGCATCCGACGCTGACATTCGGCGCGTTCCCGGGCGCGGCGCGTTCCCCGACGGCCTCTATCTGGTGGAACTGGAATATCCCCTTGCGCCCGGCAGCAATTACATCAACTTTGTCGTTGAACGGACATAACAGGAGATCATATGCGCACGGAAGAAGAGATGATGGGGATTATCCGCGGCGTTGCGGAAGCGGACGCGCGGGTGCGTGCGGTTTGCATGAACGGCCCGCATTTGACTACCGGCGGGAAGAAAAATCCAATATGATCGCGCATCTGCGTGGCGTTCAGGCGAATTGCTGAGCGATTCTTTCAAAGATAAAGCCGACGGCTTGGGGGAGTGCCCTCGAGCCGTCGGCGTATTTGGATGTGTTTGGGGCTTTTCCTGGCGCTACAACCCCGCAGCCGCGGCGCGGTCGAGCAGGATCTGACAGTTGGGATGAACGCGGAGGATGGACGCGGGCATCTGGGGCACGATAGGCCCTTCGATGGCTGCCTTTATGGCGTCTGTCTTGTTCGCGCCGGTGGCGAGCAGGATGATGCGCCGTGCGGAGAGGATGGTGCCGATGCCCATGGAAATGGCGGAACGCGGCACATCGTCAACGGAGCCGAAAAAGCGCGCGTTGTCGCGGATGGTGTTTTCCGTGAGCGGAATGATATTTGTGGGATAGACAAACTGATTGCCCGGCTCGTTAAAGCCGATGTGCCCGTTGGAACCGATGCCCAGCAGCTGGAGATCGATGCCCCCCGCGGCGGCGATCATCCGATCATAGCCGTCCGGGTCGGGATTTACGCCGTCGGGCACGTGCGTATTTGCGGAATCGATGTTGACGTGATCAAAGAGCTGCTCGTTCATAAACCGCCGATAACTGCACGGATGATCCGGCGAGAGTCCGATATACTCGTCCAGGTTAAAGCTCACCACCCTGGAAAAATCGATCAATCCGTTTTGATAGAGCTTGATGAGCTCGCCGTAACAGGGTACAGGCGTCGAACCCGTTGCGAGTCCGATGACCGCGCCGTCGCGCTTCATGATCTCGGATGCGAACACCATGGCTGCCGCGCGCGCCACATCCTGCGCGGTCTCATAAACGCAAACCTTCATGCCTTTTCTCCTTGTCTCCCGTCGAGTTCCATGGAGAGGTATTGCATGTCGCAAAGCCGCACCCCGTCCACCACGATGGGATTTTCGTAATTGTCTATGAAGAAATTGGGCTCTACATAGTCCGTATGAAACCCAAATTTCTCGTAAAAGGGAACCATGGATCGGTCGGTGCCGACGTACATCCGCTGATATTTCGGCGCGCTCAGCCGGATTGCGTGCCGAATCAGCTCGCCCGCGCAGCCCCTGCCCCGCGCCTCGGGGGCGGTGGCCAGGGACTTGATCTCAATGTGCCCGTCCGCGCGTTCATAGAGCGCAATTTCACTCACCGGACGACCGCTCTGCATGAGCACGTAAAGATCCGACCTGTCGAGGTATCGCTCGATGGCCTGCACCTCTTCGTCTGCCTCGAGCAGCAGGGGCATAAACTCGCGCTTGCCGTGTGTAATCCGCCGAATCTCGCGCGGCGCAAGTTCCCCCTTTTGCCAATGCTTGCGGCACAGCGCCACATAACTCTCGCTGCCGCCGAGCATGATCTGCTCGCCTTCTTTGGTCACGCGTCCGCCCACCACGCGCGTGTTGCAGATGGCCTTGCGTCCGCACCAGCAAACGGTCTTGAGTTCTTCGATGGAATCCGCCCAGGCGAGCAGCCATAAGCTCCCCTCAAACAAATTCCCCTGAAAATCGGCGCGCAACCCGTAGCAGATGACGGGAATGTCCCATTCGTCCACGATTTTGACGAGGGACGCCACCTGCTCCTTATTCATGAACTGCGCCTCATCTACGATCAGGCAATCGTATTGGCTGACGTCTATCTCAGGAAGCTCTTCGACAAACATGCAAGGCGCGGATAGCCCTGAACGCGAACCAACCGTGCGCGCCCCGTCGCGGTCGTCCAACCGCGGCTTGAGCAGCAATGCCGATTGCCCTCGCTCCTGATAATTATACTGTACCATGACGGCGTTCGCGGTTTTGCTCGAACCCATCGCGCCATACCGGAAATACAGCTTGGCCATCTTGCACCCCCTGCGTTTCTCTTTCGCACATACCCTATTATAGCCATTCTGCGGGCGTTTTCAAGTATTGACAGTGGTTCAAAAAAGTGATATGGGAGCCTGATATTTTACCCCGCGTTCGGCTTCATGAAAAACGCCCCGCACCTGCGGGGCGAAGGTCGTGCGGATTAATAGGGGCTTTCGTAGGCGATCGCGTCCGCGGTCGCGGGGACGAGGCCATTCGCGTCGAAATACGCGAGAACGGAGTCGGGCAGCGTCGTGCGCATGAATATCGTGCCGTCGGCCGGAACGCCGATCGCATACGCTGTGGTGTAATAGACGTAGAGAAGCGCGCCATCCGCATCCTTGAGTGCATAGACGCAGTAAAGATCATATATGGTGTCGGCCGTCTCGTTGGTGATTTCGGCGGTCAGGTAATTGTACGTCCAGTAGCCATCCTGCACGTTCGCGTCATAGGTGCCCACGGTCTTCATCACGACCGAAGCCTCGGTGGAGCCCTTGCCGGTTACGGTCAGCGTGTAGTCCGCGATATCGGCTGCGACGCTTGCGTTGTCCGGGTACATCGATACGTAGATGTAGCCCTTCTCACCGGGGGCAAGGATGGATGGATAGCAGTAAACGTAGTCGGTCGAATCGATCGTGTTGCCGTCCGCGTCGAAGAGTTCAACCAGACCCGCACTGAATTCGACGGGCTTGTCGCCTGTGTTTTCAACCTCGGCGTACACATCGACGTCGACTGTGCCATAGGAGTCGAGGGCGATCATGCGCTCCTGATTGACGGTGAGCTTGCCTGCTGCGAATGCCGGCGCACAGGCGAGAGAAAGCGCCAAAACGAGAATGAAGATCCGCTTAAACATGGATATCCCTCCTTATTGACATGATATACCACCGATCTCGTTTCGTCAATCATTTGACATAAAAATGATTAAATGGGTTGTGATTTTGATGTTTTTGCGTAAATGGGATGACGGCGTACGTGTGTGCGATTATAATGGAAGATAGAAACGAAAAGGGGATGAAGCACATGAAACGCACGACGCGCGTCATTTTGCTCGTGGCGGTGGTTTTTGCCGCGGGCGTGTTTGCTGCGCTTGTTTATGGAGGCGTGATTCGCTTAAACCGACCGTCCGATCAGGATTACCCTGTGCGCGGCGTGGACGTATCTGAATATCAGGGAACGATCGATTGGACCAAAATTGCCGCACAGGGAATCGACTTTGCCTATGTCAAGGCGACCGAGGGGAGTTCCGCCGTCGATTCACGCTTTGCGGATAATTTCCCGGGCGCACAGGCTGCGGGGCTGCGGGTCGGCGCGTACCACTTCTTCAGTTTTGACACGCCCGGTGACATGCAGGCCGCCAACTATATCGCCAACGTACCTGCGCAGGAGGACCTTCTCCCGCCGGTCATCGATCTCGAGTTTTATGGCGAGTATCAGAACAATCCCCTGCCCGCGGATGAGGTTTGGCCGCAATTGCAGGCGGCGCTCGATGCGCTCGAGGCGGCGTATGGGAAAAAGCCGATCATTTATACGACCGAGCGCTCCTATGATCTCTATGTCTCCGGGCACGATGCGCCGTATGACATCTGGATTCGAAGCACCTACTTTTCCCCGCGCGTGAAGGGCTGGACAATTTGGCAGTATACGGGTCGGGGCAAGCTCGACGGATATGATGGCGAGGAAATTTACATCGACCTGAACGTATTCAACGGAAACGAGGATGCATTCGCGGTTTATTGATCCCGCGCGATTTCGGCGACATAGCGTGCGGTATTTGCGAGAAAATCGCGCAGAAAGCGCACGCCCTCAAGCCTGTCAAACGTTTCCTCTGTGAGTTTGCCGCTTTCAAATGTGAGAATGCGCGCGCCGGGGCAGGCGAGCAAAACCGGCGAATGCGTCGAGATGATGAACTGGCAACCCCGCTTCGCCGCATCGACGATCATGGTCAAAAGCACGTACTGGTTGAAGGGCGAAAGCGCCGCCTCCGGCTCGTCGAGCAGATACAGACCCCGGTCGATCAGCCGCGCGCCGAAAAAATCCAGAAAACCCTCTCCGTGGGAACGCGCGGAGAGGTCGTTTTCGTATAGCCCCTCGAGAGATGCGAGGCTGGAGGCATATGCCATGCGCGCCTGCTGCCGCGCGAATGCGCTGCGGCCTTCTGATTCCTGATCCGCGCGCGCAAGATCGCGCCGCGCGTCGTCCTTCATGCGATTGACCGAGTCGATGTAGCGGATAAAACCCTCCGCGTGGAAAAAGAACGCGCGGTCGGGCCTTCTGGACATGGCAATGCGGAAGTTTTCCGCCGCTTTTGCGATGGGCGCCTTTCGCATGTCGCTCGTCATCTTCGCGTGATCGACGCGCACCGCCGCGGTCTTGTTGGCGATCAACTCGATCAGCGTGGTCTTTCCGCAGCCGTTGTCGCCCGCGAGCAGCGTTACCGGGGTCGTAAATTCGATGCGCTCCATGTTGTCATATAGCGCCATCGGATAGCCGTCGCCGGGTCGCATCCGGGTCAGCGCTTTTAAAAACACGCTCATAATGGCTTTACCATGATAAGACACGGATTCTCCGGCCCCCATATGTCCACCGTCATCAGCGGAAGAAAGCCCATTGTCCTGTAAAACGCGCGCGTCTTTGCGTAGAACGGATCGGGGTGCCCGTCCGAAAGCGTCATGACGCTCAAAAGTCTTTTACCCTTCTCGCGTGCAAATGTCTCCGCGATTGCGCAGAATCGCCGCCCGATGCCCACGCGCTGGTATGATTGCAGGATGCCAAGCACGTGCAGATCGAGGGCAGCCGGACTCGTCTCCTTGCACGCGCAAAAGCCGATCGGGGAACCGCCGTCGAACGCGACCCACATCGGCAGATCGCGGCAATCACGCGCGTAGTCTTCAATCGCATCGGGGATGCCGAACCAGTCCGGAAGCGCCTGCAGAACCCTTCGGCAGACGTGCGCGCGCGCGTCACGACTTGAGACGCATACGACGTCGATTCCCAAATAATCACCTCATTTTGCAATTCGCAAAACAGACTTTGGGTATAATATGCGCAAAGTCTGTTTATGAGTGGATAAAATCATCGAAACACACGCTTGATCGCTTCTAGGTAGCCGTATCCGTACAGGTCGTCCGGCTCGAGATAACTGGTTTCCGTCCACTCGTTCCAGCTGTTAATCGTGACGAGGGGCGGAAGCTGCGGCCGCGCGTCGAGATACTCCTTTGCCGCATGAAGCGCCTTTTCGATGTTCTCCGGCGTGCAGTCCCGCATGACGCCGGGACGGAATTCATTGAAGCGCGGGTTGTTATCCCAGCCGAGGGAGACGTGGGGGAAATACGGGAAGGGGAACTCCTTTTCGAGCCTGTCCCATTCCGCACGGGCATCGCGGAACACATCCGGGTAGGAGCGGTCGACGTCCGTGAAGTGGACGTACTGATAATGCGTGGCGGAAGCAAAGCCGAGGTTGCCGAAATCGCGCGCCGAGACGGACTTTGCCCCGTCTACGCCCGAAACATTGGTCGCCTTTTCGTTCCACATCGTGAACTGGATGTGTACGCCCGCAAGGCCTGCGCGCACACACTCGTTTTGAAACCAGTCGATCTCTGCGCGCGCCGCATCCAGGCCGCCCAGGCCCTTGACCAGATTCGGCACATCGTAAATCATGAAGACCGGTTTCCCGTCGATGGTATAGTAATTTGGAAGCGCGAAATACTGCTCGATGACCCGCCGCATGGCGCGTCGGAACTGCGTCTTGTCCTGCGCGCCTTCCCACACGACGGTCGAAAGGTCGTGGCTGTTGCGCTTGTCCCAAAGCCCCACCGCATCGTGGTTTGCCCACATGAGGTAGAACTTCATCCTGCCGCTGTTTTTCGCCTTCAAAAACCCGTCGTTCAGGCAGTTTTCCAAAAATGGGCGGCGGTCGTACCAGTACCAGTCGTAGATGAACACGTTGACCCCGTGATCCAGCGCGGCCTCAATCTCCATCTCCATGACGTAGGGGTCCGCTTCGTTGACGTAGCCCCAAAGCGGACGCCGCGGCCAGAGATGCCCTTCAAACTTTGCCTGCGCGGCCCGCACCGTCTGCCATTCGCCCATTCCCTCCGGCCAGAAGATGCGGCTTCTCGGTTCGTCTCCCGTGTACGCCGGCCAGATGTAGGCCGCGACGTCATATGTTCGCTTGTCCATATGGTTCCTCCCATTTCAATTTTGAAAACAAAAGAAGGCCGATGGTGCAAAATGCGGCGCCCATCCACATTGCACCGGGCAGGTTCCGCTTTGCCATGCCGCCAAAGGCCAGATTGGTGACAATGGCGACCGATTCGATGATGACGGCGTTCGCGCTCAACGCCGTCGCGCGGTCGGCCGATCGGATGCGCGACGACTGAATGTCTGTCAAAAGCGGCTGAAAGAGACACGCACTCGCGCGCAGAAGCATGATCGCAAAGACGGATGCCGCCGCCAGACGCATTCCTGAAAGCGCAAGGCAAGACAGAGCCGCCGACGCGTACAGAAGGATGCCGAATCGCTTCGCTGTCAACCGCCGTGTGAGCCGCGCCGAGAACCCGCCCCAAAGCCCCGCGAGCGTGACAAGAAGGTACGCGCTCCCGATCGCCGCGCTTCCCATGCCGCTTCGCACGAATTGAAGTTGGCTGAGAAAGACCGTGACCGTCTGGTTGGTCTCGATCAGCAGCGCCGCGCCCACGAGGAATAGAAGATACCGTCTGTCCTTCAGAAGGGTGAATAGGATGGGCCGAAGCGTCGCCGCGCGATCATTGCGCGGGGATTCTGGCCTGACTTCCCGGATGCCCAGGGTCAGAAGAGACGCGAGGCCGTAACTCAGAACGGTTAAAAACCCCGCAAGCCGGTAATCGTCGCCGATGAAGCTTGTGTAAATGACTGCCGCGACGAGCAGTCCCGCCGTTCCAAGGTTCTGATAGACCCCGAACACGCCCTGCGCACGATCCTTTTCGCAGGAAAGATATAGCACGCTGGTATCGACACCCGAAAGACCTGCCAGAACGACCGCGAGCATCACGCGCTCAAGAAGAAACGAACCGAAGCCGTTTGCCCGCCAAAACACAACTTTGGAGAGGAAAAAGAGCGCGTTGCAGAGAAGAAGTGTCCGCCGATAGCCGATTCGATCGGCGATGACGCCCCATGGAAGCTCCAGAAGGAGCGAAAGCGCCACACTGAACGACTCGATGAGTGCAATTTGGAAGATGCCGATGCCGGATGCCTGACGGTATAGCGTCGCGATGGGGCCGTAGAAGACCATGCCCTGCAAAAGCGCGACAAAATAAAGGATGAGGATGTTGCGCCTGATCCGCATGAGATTCGTCCCTTTCTATTTTCATAAGCACAGCAAAACAGGGACGGGCAAAAGCCCAACCCCGGTCGTTGATGCTGTTCTTATGCGGGACGATGCATGCGATGCCCTCACAATCCGAAGTCTTTGGCGTCAGTATACCATGTGCGCGCCGTGCGATCAAGCGATACCGAACATGTTCCGGCAGAGGTCTCGCCCGGCATCTGTTTTAAAAATGCCGTCATATGCATGGCGGATCGCCTCTGTGCGCGCGCCGTCCTCGTACAGGTTGACCAGAAAGTCCGCCTCCACGAGAATCTGCCAGTCCGCACCGTCGATCCCGGCATATGTGTGGTGATGGCCGATGAGGAAGCATACGCGCTCGACGACTGCGCGCGAAAATCCCAGCCGCGCGAGCATGTCCGCCGCGACGGGCGGCCCCTCCGCTTCCTGCTGTTGTCCCGTGCAGCTTCCGTACTTTGCCTCGCAGACGCGGATGCCGATGTCGTGGGTCAACGCCGCGATCTCGAGCTTTTCCTGCGTCTGCGCGTTAAGCCCTTCTCGCTGTCCGATCCGCCGGGCAAACGCATGCACCTTGATCAAGTGCTGAATGCGCCTGGCATCGCCCGCGTCAAACCGCAGCATTTCATCGAACACCGCGCCAATTCTATCTGCCATTGTCGATTCCGCCTCGCTTCCCCGATGATCGTTATTTTAACATACGAACCGAGCGCTGTCGAGCGTGGGGATTGGGTTTTCCCGCACCATAAATAAGATATGATCGATACGCCGGCGATCGCCCAGGTCGGACGGCGCGTTTTCCGTACGCTTTGTTCAACGGGAGCCCGCAATATCATTTAACGTATCATCCGCTCTCCGGCGGGTTGGGTTATGCTATAATCATTCAAAAGGAGATGACGCAAATGAAGAAAATGATCATCATGCGCGAGGCGGCGCCTCTCGCGGTCGAAACCATCGCGGCCGCCGCACCGGGCTGGGAGATCGTCTATTGTGAAACCGAAGAGGCCGCGGCCGCGCATCTGATGGACGCGGAGATCATTGCGACATGGAGCGGCGCGCAGGTGAAAAAGGCGGTCGCGGGAGACAAACTGAAATGGGTTCAGTTCTTTGCGGCAGGCGTCGATTCGCTGCCCCTCGAGGCCATGAAGGAAAAAGGCGTCTATCTCACAAACGCCAGCGGCGTGCACGGTGCGCCGATTTCCGAGACCATGTTCGCCATGATCCTCGCCTTTGCGCGCGGGATTGATGCCGCCATCGCGGACCAGAAAAAACACGTCTGGGGCCGGGGCAACCACCCGCTTACCGAGATACACGATAAAACGCTGGGCATTCTGGGCGTCGGGGCCATCGGACTCGAGGCCGCGCGGATCGGCAAGGCCTTTGGCATGCGCGTTCTGGGACTCAGGCGCGGCGGGAAGCCCGCCGAGAACGTCGATGAGATGTTTGCGCCCGAGCAGGTCGACGAGATGCTTGCGCAGTGCGACTACGTGATGAATGTACTTCCCTGGACGCCCGAAACGGAGCATTTCATGAATGCGCAGCGATTCGCCGCCATGAAAAAGACCGCCTGCTATGTGAGCGCGGGGCGCGGCGCGACGACCGATCAGGACGCGCTGATCGCGGCGCTCCAATCGGGTGAGGTTGCCTGCGCGGGACTCGACGTCATGACGCCCGAGCCGCTCACGGCGGACAGTCCTCTTTGGGACATGGACAACGTGATTTTGACGCCGCATAACGCGGGCCTGACGGATCGTTACTTCGAGCGCGCGATTAAAATCCTGGTCGAAAATCTGAAAACGTATATTGATACAGGTGCGCCGTTAAGAAATCGCGTCGACTACGACCTCAGATATTGAATCTCGGCGGCCCTGGGAAATCCATATGGATTGCGGGCCGCGTTCTTATGCTAAATTACATATTTTTTAGGAACGTCTCCTTCAATTTTGAAGGGATATAACAGAAAAATTTCATTTTTTCCGGCGCTGCGGGCTGAATTTCCATTGACAGCGTGATGAATCTGGATATAATAAATATATACTTTGGATGCGAAGGGGCGTCCGGCTGGAAATCGTATCCTGCCGCGGCGTCCCTTTGCGCATTCGGAGAACCAATTAAGGAGGTATGCCCATGAGACATTTGACCAAGGTCGTCGGCATGATCGTTGCCCTTGCGCTCTTGATCACCCCCGGCGCCCTGGCCGGCGGAATCCTGAACATCCATTCGGATGTCGAGGTCATCTCCCTGGACTCCACCATCGCAACGGATGGCTTCTCCTTCAACGTGCTGACCCAATTCGTCGAGGGTCTTTACGCGCTTGATCCGGCAGGCACGCCCGTTCTTGCGGCGGCCGAGGCCGTTTCCAAGAGTGAAGACGGCATGACTTACACCTTTACCATTCGTGACGCGTCCTGGTCGAACGGGACTCCCGTCACAGCAAACGACTTCGTATTCGCTTGGAGAAGGATCGTCGATCCAGCGACCGCCAGTGAGTACAATTACATCATGGGAATCGCGGGCGTTGCGAACGCAACCGCGATCATGAATGGCGAAATGCCGATTGAAGAGCTGGGTGCGAAGGCGCTCGACGACAAGACGCTTGAAGTGACGCTTGACATCCCCGTACCGTTCTTTGAGTCTCTCATGGCCTTCGCTTGTTTCTACCCGATCAATCAGGCCTTCTTTGAGGCGTGCGGCGACAGCTACGGCACCTCGCCCGACACCATCATCGCGAATGGCCCGTTTGTCATCTCCTCCTATGAGCCGGCGGCCCTGACGATCGAACTCGTCAAGAACCCCAATTATTGGGACGCCGACTCCGTAAGCCTCGACGGCCTGACCTACAAGGTCATTAAGGACGCGCAGCAGGCGATGCTCGTTTATGAATCAGGCGAGCTTGACATCGCGATCCTCACCGGCGAGCAGATCGAGCTCTATCAGGACGAACCCGATTTCACCGTCATTCCCGAGGGCTACCTCTGGTTCCTGACCGACAACCAGCTCAAACCCGAGCTCGCCAACCTCAACATCCGCAAGGCGCTTGCGACTTCCTTCGACAAGGACGCGATCGTCAATTCCATCCTGAAGGACGGCTCGATCGCCGCCGACTTCGCGGTTCCGAAGGGATTTGCGACCGGCCCCGACGGCACCGACTTCCGCGACGGAACGCCCACCTACCTCTCGTGCGACAAGGAAAAGGCTGCCGAATACTGGGCAGCCGGTCTCGCCGAGCTGGGCGTTGACAGCATGACCCTCTCCCTCATCGTCGAGGATGCGGATCCCTCGCCGCGCATCGGTGAGTTCCTGCAGTCCGAGTGGCAGACCGCTCTACCGGGTCTGACGATCGAGCTTCAGGTGATGCCCAAGAAGAGCCGCCTCCAGTACATCCGCGAGCGCGACTATGACATCTCGCTCACACGCTGGGGACCGGACTACGCGGATCCCATGACATATCTCGATCTGTGGACGACCGAAGAATCCGCGCAGGAGTGGTCCAACGCAGAGTACGACGCGATCATCCAGTCTGCCAAGACCGGTGAACTCGCGCTCGATTACACCGCGCGTTGGGCGGCTCTCAAGGACGCCGAGGGCATCCTTCTCAACGACGCGGCGATCTTCCCGGTTTACCAGAAGGGCGCTGTTCGCATGATCAAGCCCAATGTCACGGGCGCTGCATTCTATGCGGTTGGTCACCCCGTGTTCAAGAACGTCACCAAGGACTAGTTCCACGTGATTGCGTTCCGCCGCGCGCTCAACCGGGCGTGCGGCGGGTACATTTCTCACTCAATTCCCTGAAAGTTGGTGTAATACTTGCGCAAATACATAATGAAGCGAATCGGCATGGCAATCGTCGTATTGCTGCTGATCGTGCTGATCCTCTTCACACTCCTTGAGTTCATGCCAGGGTCCCCCTTTAATGACGAGAAGCTCTCGAATGAGCAGATCGCCGTTCTGGAGGCGAAGTATGGGCTTGATCAGCCGATTGTGATTCGCTTCGCAAAATACCTCTGGTCGCTTGTGCAGGGCGATTTTGGCGTGAGTTACACGATTACCAAGGATACCGCCATCTCCCTTCTTTTGCAGACCCGCGTTCCAACGACGCTTCGGATCGGCGGGCAGGCGGTACTGTTGGGTACCGTCATCGGGCTCATTCT
This sequence comes from Bacillota bacterium, assembly GCA_023421735.1. Next base: position 121,039 of record JAEZSP010000079.1, read on the forward strand.
CGGAATTATCGCGGCGCTCAAACGTAACACGATCCTCGACACACTCACCACCATCGTATCGGTTCTCGGTGTGAGCCTGCCTTCCTATGTGTTTGCGCTGGGCCTTTCGTACCAATTCGGCTACAAACTTAGGTGGTTCCCACTGATTTATGATAATAACCGAGCCTTCTTTTCCTCTGTGCTTCCGACCATCGCGCTTTCGATGTTCACCATCGCGACGGTTGCGCGCTTCACGCGCACAGAGATGGTAGAGGTTCTGGGCTCGGATTACCTGCTGCTCGCGGAGTCCAAGGGAATCTCCGGCGTGCGGCTGATCTTCCGGCATGCGATCAGAAATGCAATGATCCCCATCATCACGGTGCTCGCGCCGCTGATCGTGGGTCTTATGACCGGGTCGCTGGTCATCGAGAAGATTTTTGCGATCCCCGGCATCGGATCTTTGATGGTGCAGGCGATCCAGACAAACGACTTTAACGTGATTATCGTCCTCGCGTTTATATACAGCCTCATGTACGTGATTGCCATGCTCACAGTCGACATCCTCTACGGCATCATCGATCCGCGCATCCGGCTCGCAAAGGGGGATATCTGACATGGACGACCGCTTCGAATTCAGACCGGACGACTTCGAGATGATAGGCATCGATGAAAAGAACTTCATCGACACCACCTATGCCAGTCAACCCTATTGGAAGGACGTCCTTTCGCGTTTTTCCAAGAACAAGGGCGCGGTCGCAGGCCTTATCGTCATCCTTTTGATCATCATCATGGCAATCATTGGCCCCGGACTCAATCCCTACACCTACGACGAACAGAACATTGCGAACCAGAACCTGGCGCCGCGCGTGCCCGGCCTCGAAGATACGGGGATCTTTGACGGCAGCGAGACCATGCGCACCGCGAGCAAAGTGAAGGTCATCAATAAGTACGTCAAGGAGGGCGAGGAGACCGGCCTCGAGGACACGTACTACTGGTTTGGCACCGACCCGCTCGGCCGCGACTTGTTCACCCGCGTGTGGACGGGCACGCGCATATCGCTTTATATCGCGCTGATCGCGGTGCTCATCGACATGGTGTTCGGCCTATCCTATGGCATGATCTCGGGCTATTTCGGCGGCGCGATCGACAGCGCCATGCAGAGATTCTCGGAGGTCCTCAATTCCATTCCAACGCTGGTTATCGTGACGCTTTTGATGTTAGTTTTAAAACCGGGACTTGCGACGATCACGTTTGCACTCATGTTTACCGGATGGATCGGCATGAGCCGCATCGCGCGCGCACAGGTTCTGAAGATCAAGGAACAGGAGTTCGTGCTCGCCTCGCGCACGCTCGGCGCGAAGAATTTCTTCATCCTCTTTAAGGAGATTCTGCCGAATATATTCGGGCAGATCATTATCGTTTCGATGTTCTCAATCCCCAATGCGATCTTCACCGAGGCGTTCCTGGCGTTTGTGGGTCTCGGCGTTCCCAAGCCCCTGGCATCTTTGGGCTCGCTCATCTCGGACGCGTATAACTCGTTCACCACGCATCCCTACATGATCGTCTTCCCGGTGATCGTGCTCGGCCTCATCATGCTGTCGTTCAACATGCTGGCCGACGGCCTGCGCGACGCATTCGACCCGAAGATGAAGGAGATGTGAGGATGGCAAACGCAAACATTCTCGAGATGAAAAATCTCTCGATTTCATTCAAAACATCGGCTGGCGAGGTCAATGCCATCCGCGGCGTGGATTTAAGCCTGACGCGCGGAAAGACGCTTGCGCTCGTGGGCGAGTCGGGTTCCGGCAAATCCGTGACCGTCAAGGCGATTATGGGCATCCTCGCCTCCAATGGAAAGATCAACACCGGCGAAATCCTCTTTTACGATCCCAGAAAGCGGGAAGACGCGCCGCCGACCGATTTGATCAAAATCTCCAAAAAGGAGATGCGCAGAACCATCAACGGTCAGCGGATTTCCATGGTCTTTCAGGACCCCATGACGAGCCTCAACCCGACCATGACCGTCGGCGATCAGGTCATGGAGGGCATGGTGTTTCATAAAAAGCGCAGTCCGCACGCCGCACGCGCCCGGGCGCTGGAGCTCTTGGAGTTGGTCGGCATTCCGGAACCGGATAAGCGCATGAAAAACTACCCGCACCAGCTTTCCGGCGGCATGCGCCAGCGCGTGGTCATCGCGATCGCGCTCTCGTGCGAGCCGGACATCCTCATTTGCGATGAGCCGACGACCGCCCTTGACGTGACGATTCAGGCGAAGATACTCGAGCTGATCGCCTCGATTCAGAAAAAGCTCGGCATTTCCGTCGTGTATATCACGCATGATCTGGGCGTGGTCGCAAAAGTTGCGGACGACGTGGTCGTGATGTATGCGGGCAAAATCGTCGAAAAGGGCAGCGTGGACGACGTGTTCTACGATCCGCGCCATCCCTATACGTGGGGGCTTTTGTCCTCCATGCCGGACATGGATTCGGAAAACGAACGGCTCTATACCATTCCCGGAAACCCACCGAACCTCTTGCATAAGCCCGCGGGCGATGCCTTCGCGGTCAGAAATGCATTTGCGCTCAAGATTGACCATCGCGCGGAACCGCCGATGTTCAAAATCAGCGATACGCACTTTGCCGCAACGTGGCTTCTTGACCCGCGTGCACCGAAGGTCGACATGCCCGCCGCGCTCAAGGAGCGTATCGAACGCATCATGAAGGAGGCGCGCGGATAATGGAACAGAAAAAACCTCTCCTGGCCGTGCGCGGCCTCAAACAGTACTTTCGAATCAACCGCCATTACACCGTGCGCGCCGTCGATGGGGTGTCCTTTGACATCTATCCCGGCGAAACGTATGGCCTCGTGGGTGAATCGGGTTCCGGCAAGTCCACCATTGGGCGTTCCGTCATTCGGCTTTATCATCCCACGGACGGAAAAATCACCTTCGACGGCGACGACATTTCAGATCATCTGTCCTCTTCCGTGAACCGGAAGCTGCGCATCAAAATGCAGATGATCTTTCAGGACCCCATGGCGTGCCTCAACCCGCGCAAGAAGGTTTTGGACATCGTCGCGCAGGGACTCGACATCCACAAGATCCACAAGTCGCAGGCGGAGCGCGCCGAGCGCGTGTATGAGATGCTTGGCAAGGTCGGCCTCGCGCAGGAACATGCGAATCGCTATCCGCATCAGTTTTCCGGCGGACAGCGCCAGCGCATCGGCATTGCGCGCGCACTCATCATGAATCCGGACCTGATCATCGCGGATGAGCCGATCTCCGCGCTTGATATGTCCATTCAGGCGCAGGTCGTAAACCTCATGAAGGACATTCAGAAAGAGACGAACACCGCGTTTCTCTTCATCGCGCACGATCTTTCGATGGTCAAGTATATCTCCGACCGCATTGGCGTTTTGCACCTTGGCCACTTGGTCGAGACGGGCACCAAGCAGGAGATCTTCGATAATCCCATTCACCCCTACACGCGCTCGCTCCTGTCGGCCATTCCGCGGCCCGATCCCGCCTTTGAGAAGGCGCGGATGTCGCTTCACTATGACTACAAGACCAGCGGCATCGTCTATAACGACGGGGAGATGAATCTCGTGGACGGCACCCACTATGTGCTCGGTACGCCGCGCGAGTTTGAAAAGTGGCGCAACGAGGCCACGCCGGTGTACTGACGCGAGGAGCGAGAGGGCGGCGATCTGGACTGCCGTGGGCAATCTTGGCCCTTTTCAATCCTTGGTTGGGTGTTTTTTCTGTTCGTTTGTCGGATCTCCCGGGACTTGGGCCCCGGGAGATCCGAGATCTGTTTTGGGGGAAATTGCCGCCGGCCGGCGAAGTCGCCCCACCCAGGGTCCTCCGTTCGGCGTTTTCTGGGTCTGCGAGCGGGTGATTTGTATGTCATGCGTGGGTGATTCTTATTGTTCTTTTTAGGTTTACATGTTACACTGTGTATGTCAATGACGAAGGGAGAATCACCATGGAGCAGATGACGCGCGTCGCACTGATCCCCGCCTATGAACCCGGGAAGGAGCTTGCCCCGCTCGCTGCAGCGCTCAAGGAAGCCGGGCTCACGGTCGTCGTCGTGGACGACGGGAGCGGTATGCGCTTTGACGGCGTGTTTGTTGCCTGTGCGGCTTGCGCGGACGTGATTCGCTACGCGGAAAACGGAGGAAAGGGACACGCGCTCAAGGTGGGGTTTCAGCATATAAAAGAAAAGATCCCCGCGCCGTATGCGGTCGTCACGCTGGACGCCGACGGCCAGCACAGCGTTGCGGATGCGATCCGGACGCTCGACGAGGCGCAGAAGAGTCCCGGTGCGCTCGTGCTGGGTTCGCGCAAGTTTGACGGCGATGTGCCGCTTAGAAGCCGATTTGGAAACGGCGTCACGCGGCTTGTGTTCCGGCTGATGACGGGCCGGTATGTGCGCGATACGCAGACGGGGCTGCGCGCATTTGTCGATGCGATGACGGATTTTATGTTGGGTATCGGGGGCGAGCGATATGAGTACGAGATGAACATGCTCCTGACTTGTGCGCGCGACAAGGTTCAAATGCGCGAGATCGACATCGAGACGATTTACATCGACAAGAACGCCGCGTCCCATTTCAACACGTTGAAGGACTCGGCGCGCATCTATAAGACCATATTAAAGTTCAAAAAGGCGCCTCGCTGACCACGGATGTGAGGATATATTTGCCCGTACTCTTATCCGCGCTCGTCGCTTCGAGCGCGTCGAGGTCGTTGAAGTGCCACCATTCGGACGCGAGCGGCGTGAGCCCCGCGTCCGTCATATATTTTTGGAGCCGCTTTGCAGGCGCATTCATGGATTTGGACAGCGTGGCACTCTTCCATGCGGTGCGCGAGCTGCCGCTCACGGGGCCCGTGAACGTGGCGGCTGCCTCGCTTAGCTCATGCATCGGGGTCGGCATGTCGTAGTTTGTCGATCCCGCGACAATCGTATAGCCATAAGCGCCCGCGCGCTTTTCTTCCGTCTGTGTCACCTTCGCAAGGCTCACGTCCACCGCGCCGCCGCGCTGGTGGTTGGAAAGTCGCGTCGACGCAAACCATGAAAGTGCCCAAGGTGCGGACGAGATGCCCGCCATTACGGTCTGATCGGAATTTGCCAGCTTTTGAAGCGCCCGGACGATGGTCATCTGTACGTCATAGGGACGATAGGCCTCGTAGAGCACCAATGTCTCCCCGTTTTTGAGCGCGGCCTTTTGCGCGGCGTTTATTTTTTGGGCCATGGGATACAAAACAGGCATGATAAATGCGCGCGTGCCGAGCCGCGCGTTTTCCTGTTTGCCGGGATAAAGTCCCACGCCGGTGATCCCAGGAATTTCCTTTCCGGAGGAATGCAAAATGGAGGAATAGGTGTTCGTCGCATTATAGACGATAGAGGGCACGATGTCCGGGAGATTGATGAGGCAGTAACGCGCGTAGAGGTAACCGTCGGCGTCCCCGACCCGTACATGCAGCCAGTCGCCCGCCTCGCCGAGAATCAAAAATGCGTCGCCGGGCGACAATGCCTTTAAAAGCTGGGATGAGGCGGAAGCCCCTGCGCGCAGATTGAGCGCCACGGACGCAAACCCTGTGGCACCCTTGAGGGGCAGCTCGAATGTCGTCGATTTGAGCGGTGCCGCGGTGGGCGTGGGTGCGGGCGTCGGCAGGGCGGTTGGCGTTTCAAAAGGCATGAGGGTTGGAATGGGCGTGGGCAATACGGGCGCCGCCTTTTGCCGCACGTTCCAGAAAAACGCAAAAACGAGAGCCGCCGCCAGAACGCCAATTGCAATGAACGTATAAATCGTACGCTTTTGCATCCTGTTCCCACCTCCTTCGATCATTTTTCCCCCGAATCCAATTCCCATGCGCGGGGAATAGTAGACCTAAAAAAACGGAGGCCGTCATGCGATCCATTTGGCAAACCGAATCCACTCCATCTTATCCCCCGCTTGGGGAAGACGTGCGCGTGGACGCGTGCGTGATCGGCGCGGGCGTCGCGGGGCTGAACTGCGCCTATCTGCTTCAAAAGGCGGGGCTGCGCACGGCGGTGATCGAGGCAAGGCGCGTCGGTGCGGGGACATCCAGTCGCACGACGGGCAAGATCACCGCCCAGCACGATCTCATTTACGATTTTCTTGCGCGCACATCCGGCGACGATGCCGCGCACATTTATGCCGAGATCAACGCGCGCGCGCTCGAGACCTATGAACAAATCATTCGGGAAGAGGGCATCGACTGCGACTTTGTGCGCGCCGATTCGTTCGTGTTCGCGCGGGGCGATGCGACGTCCCTCGAAAATGAGCGCAAGGCCATGAAGCGGGTGGGTCTCGACGCGTACCTGACGGATCGCGCCGCACTCCCATTTCCCGTGACGGCGGCGCTCGGACTGCGCAATCAGGCGCACTTTCATCCCGTGAAGTACATGGATGCCATTGCCCGCCGCGTGCCCGTGTACGAGGATATCCGCGCGCTTGCGGTAGAAGGAAACACCGTGCGCACGGCGCACGGGACGATTACCGCCGACCGCATCGTCGTTGCGACGCGCTTTCCCTTTGTCAACGCGCCCGGCTACTACTTTTTGCGGATGCATCAGGAGATGAGCTGCATCGTCGCGCTCGCGGGCACGCCGCTTTTTGAGGGCATGTACATTGACCGGGCGGATGGTGGTCTGTCCGTGCGGCCCTGGCAGGACAAACGCCTCGTCTGCGGCGGAAGTTGGCGCACGGGGGAGAACCCGGGGAACCAATATGACGAACTCGAACGCAAGGCGGGGGATATGTTCCCCGGCGCGACGCCCGTTGCGCGTTGGTCGGCGGAGGACTGCGTGACGCAGGATCGACTGCCCTTCGTGGGTCACTATGGCGCGCATACGGAGAATCTTTACGTCGCAACGGGATTCAATAAATGGGGCATGTCGCTCTCCATGGCGGCTGCGCTCGTGCTGACGGACTTGATTGGGGGCAAAAAGACGCCCGCGGCGCGCCTCTTTTCGCCGCGCCGCACGCCGATCCACGGCATGAAGGCGCTGGGAGACGACATGATTGCGAGCATGAAGGGGTTCGCGCGGCACCTGAAGATTCCGGACGACGTGTGCGCGGATGTTCAAAAAGGCGAGGCGCGCGCGGTGGAGCACGATGGACGTAAAATCGGCGCGTATCGCGATGAAGAAGGTGCGCTTCACATGGTGTCGCTCACCTGTCCGCACCTGGGCTGTCTGCTTTCCTGGAACCCCGACGAGCGCACCTGGGACTGCCCCTGTCACGGTTCGCGCTTCGACTTCGACGGGAATTTACTCGATGGTCCCGCACAGGACAATGTTCCGCCCTTGTGAAACGGTTGAAATTAGTGTATAATACCCCTGTCAATCAGGAACCAATGGACAGGCAAAGGAGCGAGAAGGGTGAGCTTAATAGAGCCAATATTCAGCGCGAACGGCGATGCCTGCGGCCCGCAGACCTCGGTGGGGCCGCTTGGGATCATCGCGTTGCCGGGCACGCAGGAAATCGCGGGTAAAATCAACCGGTATCTGGTCGAGTGGAGAAATCAGCCGGAAAACGGCAACGGCCTTTTGATGGCGCAGCCGGGTTACGCCCGGGACGACTTTATCATCGACGCATCCTTACCCCGATTCGGCAATGGCGAGGGCAAGGGAATCATCCGGGAAACCGTGCGCGGCTACGACGTCTACATCCTCTGCGATATTGGCAATTACGGGGAAACTTACTCCATGTTCGGGATCAATTATCCCATGTCCCCGGACGATCATTTTCAGAACCTCAAACGCGTCATCGCCGCGATGGGCGGCAAAGCAAAGAGAATTACAGTCGTCATGCCCATGCTTTATGAGGCGCGGCAGCACAGGCGCATGGCGCGTGAATCGCTCGATTGCGCGATCGCGCTGCAGGAGTTGGTTCAGATGGGCGTTGATAACCTCATCGCCTTTGACGCGCACGATCCGCGCGTCCAAAACGCCATCCCCCTGCACGGATTCGAGAACATCATGCCCACCTATCAGATGCTCAAGGCGCTGATCCGCTGCGAACCGGAGCTTTCCATCCACCAGGACCGGATGATGATCGTCGCCCCGGACGAGGGCGGCATGAGCAGGAACATCTACTATGCCACGTTCATGGGTCTCGACCTCGGCATGTTCTATAAAAGGCGGGACTATACGCATATCATCAACGGCAGAAATCCCATCATCGCACACGAGTACATCGGCGCGGACGTCGCGGGCAAGGATATCCTGATCGCGGACGACATCCTCTCCTCCGGCGATTCCATGCTCGATCTTGCAACGGAACTGAAAAAACGCAACGCCCGCAATATCTATATGTTCATTACATACGCCCTCTTTACGGACGGCCTCGGCGCGTTCAATAAGGCGTATCGCGAGGGCGTTATCACGCGGCTTTTCTCGACGAACCTGACGTACCGCACGCCGGAGCTCAAGGCCGCGCCGTGGTTCCGCGAGGTGGATCTATCCAAGTACATCGCCTATATCATCGCAACGCTCAATCACGACCGTTCGGTCTCGGCGCTCCTTGATCCCGCGGTGCGCGTCGCCGCACTTCTCAAAAAGAAGCGCCAAACGGAAGTGTAACGGGGGAAGAATACGGGTATCATTGAATTACGGCATGGGCGCGTCACGCATGACGCGCCCGTTTTGTTTGGAGGTGTTCCCGTGAATCGGTTGATGCATGAAAAGTCGCCCTATCTTCTCCAGCATGCGGACAATCCCGTGGACTGGTTCCCCTGGGGCGAGGAGGCGCTTGAAAAGGCAAAGAAGGAAGACAAGCCCATCTTCTTGAGCATCGGATATTCGACCTGCCACTGGTGTCACGTCATGGCGCATGAATCCTTCGAGGACGATGCGGTCGCGCGCGCGCTCAATGAAGGGTTCGTGCCCATCAAGGTCGACCGCGAGGAGCGGCCGGATGTAGATCAGGTGTATATGAACGCATGCGTGGCGACGACCGGCGCGGGCGGATGGCCGCTCACCGCATTTCTTGCGCCCGATCAGAAGCCGTTTTTGCTCGCGACGTATCTGCCCAAGCGGGCGCGCTACGGACAGCCGGGGTTGATGGAGGTGCTGGAAACCGTCTCGCGTATGTGGCGAACACAGCGCGCATCGCTCCTCACCCGCGCAGACCGCATCACAGCGCACATCGCAGAGACCGCGCCCGCAGACGAAGCGGAGATCGCGCCGGAGACGCTCGACCGCGCCGCGGAGGCGCTGCTTTCAGATTATGTGCCTAGCGCGGCGCGCTTCGGCGCGGCGCCGCTGTTTCCCATGCCGATGCGCCTCCTGTTCCTTGCGCGGCAGGGCGAGGCGGGACAAAGCGCCGCGCGCGCGGTACTCGAACGGATGGCGCGCGGCGGGATATTCGATCATGTGGGCGGCGGATTCTCGCGCTATTCGACGGATGATAAATGGCTGATTCCGCACTTTGAGAAGATGCTTTATGACAACGCGCTGTTGGCCTATGCCTGTGCGGAGGTTGCTTCGATTGCGGGAGACGCGTTTCTTGCGCGTGCTGCTGAGCGGACAATCAACTATGTTCTGCGCGAATTGCGTGACCCATCGGGCGGTTTTTATTGTGCGCAGGACGCGGACAGCGAGGGGCGCGAGGGGCTCTTTTACGCTTTCGAGTATTCCGAAATTTTGGAAGTCGTCGGCGCGCAGGGCGCGATCTTTGCAAAGCGGTTCGGGATGACGCAGGAGGGAAATTTCGAAGGGCGCGCGGTGCCGAATCTACTGGGAGATTCCGCCTTTCGAACCGCCTGGGCGGAAAACGCGGACGCGCTTACCGGACTGCGAACCTATCGCGCAAATCGGTTTTCCCTGGGCCGGGACGACAAGATACTGACTTCTTGGAACGGACTCATGATCGCGGCGCTCAGCCGTGCGGGAATGCTGCTCAACCGTGGGGATTGGATCACGTCCGCAACGCGCGCCATTGATTTCGTGAACGGCAACATGCGCGCCCCGGACGGCGGGCTGTTTGCGCGCGATCGGGCAGAGATTCCCGGTACGCTCGAGGACTATGCGTTTTTTGCGTGGGGACTGCTCGAACACTACCACGCGACGCTTGCGCAAGAGGACCTTCTCGAAGCCGCGCGGGTCGCAAACGAGGCGCATACGCGCTTTTTCGACGAAAAAAACGGCGGCTATTTCATGACCGCCGCGCAAACGCTCGTCGCGCGTCCCAAGGAAGTCTTCGACGGGCCGATTCCCTCCGGAAACGGCGCGATGGCGCTGGTTTTGACGGAACTTACCACCTATTCGCTCGACGATGTATGGCGTCAGCGGCGCGACCGCCAGTTCTCGTTTCTTTCGGGCGGCCTCACAAAACAACCCGCCGCGCATGCGCTCGCGCTGGTCGCGCTGCGGTCGCTCTTTTTCGAGGACCGCAAGGTGGTTGCCGCCTGCGCCAACGAGGATGCGGCAAAAACAGCGCGCGCCGTGCTCCTGAACGATTTGGGCAACAACCACCCCATCGTCCTGACCCCGCAGAACCAGGCGCGTTTGATAGAATTTGCCGACCATCCGCTGCCCGAAGCGGGCGTTAAATGGTATATCTGCGAAAATGGCGCGTGCCGGGAAGCGGAAGATGCCGTTTTTCAATCATCATGACTGGCATACCTTGCAGCTCGCGCAGCCGCCGCGTCCCGTTTCGCGCAGATCGCGGGGGAGAGAGCGCCCGACGCGCCCCATGGCGTCGATGATGTCGTCGGGATCGAGCGGGAGACGCGCGTCCGCAGTCGCAAGGTCGGCGGAGGTGAAAGCGGCTGCGACCCCGATGACGTTGCGATAGACGCAGGGAATTTCCACCAAACCCTGCACGGGGTCGCATACGAGTCCCATGAGGTTCATCAGCGCGAATCCGGCAGCCTTTGCGCATGCGCGGGGCGGGGTGCCTGCGAGTTGGGAAAGCGCGGCGGCCGCCATGGCTGCGGCGGAACCGACCTCGGCCTGACAGCCGCCCTCCGCGCCGGAGATGGTTGCGCGCCGCGCGATCACCGCGCCGACGCCTGCCGCGCAAAACAGCGCGTCTAGAAGCATGTCGTCCGAATAGCCGAACCGCTCCTTTGCAGACAAAAGCGCACCGGGCAGTATGCCGCACGCACCGGCAGTCGGTGCGGCGACGATGCGGCCCATGGATGCATTCAATTCCGCGACGGCCAGCGCGTAGGCTTCTGCGCGCGCAAGCGCCTCTCCGCCGGGCGCCGCGTCTTTTGCGGCAAACAGCTTCGCCGCCTGTCCGCCCGTCAGGCCGGACACGGATTTCGTCGCGGGGTCGAGCCCCTGCGAAACGGACTCGAACATGACAAGAAGAGCCTCGCGCATGCGCGCCGTGACCGCCGCCTCGTCAAGCCGATCCTGTTCAACCTGAAGAAGGAGCGCCGCGCGCCCCAAAGTGATTCCATCCGTTTCCGCGCGCTCCACGAGTTCGCGCAAAGAGGTTATTTCCATGTCATTTGCACCTCGTTCGTTACCCAACCCCGATCGGCTGGGCGGGCGGGGGATATCCCGCCGCCAAAATGATCCATACGCTGATTTCTCGCGCGTTGGATGAGCCTCGCGCACGATCCGTTTTGAAAGTCCGATTTGGAATGCCTGTATACCGCACCAATCCTACGCGCGCAGACGGAGGTTTCTGCCGGTTCCCTCAAAATCTTTGCACGTAAGCCACACCCGAAATGTGCGCAACGGCGCGCAGTTCGTCGCGCAGGGCGAGGGGCACGTCGCCGTCGACTTCGATGGCCATGACGGCCTGTCCGCCCTCGCAGGCGCGGAAGACCTGCATGGTGGCGATGTTGACGCCATGCGCGGCGATGATGCCGGAGACGTGCGCGATGACGCCGGGGAGATCGACGTGCCGCACGACGATGGTATCCTGCGCCACGCGAAACGACACGGCGAGGTCGTCGATCATATCGACGCGGATTGCACCCCCGCCGACGGAACTCGCGCGCAGGGAGACGGTCGCGCCGGAAACGCCCCGGAGGGCAAGGACCGCGGTATTCGGATGCGCCGCCTCGATTTCGGTTGTTCCAATGGTAAACTGGAGGCCCTGTGCGCGCGCGATGGACAGCGCGTCACGTATGCGCGGGTCGTCGACGCCCATGCCCATCAGTCCCGCGATGAGCGCGCGGTCGGTGCCGTGTCCTGCGTATGTGTCTGCAAAGGAGCCGTGAAACAGAATCTCCGCGCGCACGACGTCCTCGCCCAGTATCTTGCGCGCAACCAGGCCGATGCGCGCCGCGCCGGCGGTGTGCGAGCTCGACGGACCGATCATGATCGGCCCGACGATATCGAAAAGTGTCATGCCGCGTTCTCCTTTGCGATTTCAAAAAGCCGCGCGCGCAGTGCCTCGTCGGGCTGCATGTTTGCGAGCCGTATGCCCTTATCGTCTTCATAGGCGACGACCAGCACCTCGATGTCCGCGCGCGCACGTGTGTAATTCGAGGGATGCGCGCCGGTATATTTCTTCTGTGCGTCTTCGGGTGAACCGACGAACGTGATTTTGCGGGTGATGATCTGGGTAGCCATGCGCGGGCGCATGCCGCCGTAGATCCGGTCGATCCGGAGGGTCAGCCCCTCGAGCGTGTACTCGTACTCCATAATGAAATTCCGGACAATGCCAAGTGCGAGGACTGCGCCGAGAATCCAAAAGACGATGGACGCCTGCAAAGGCGCGTTTTCAAAGCCGGATAGATAGGTGTATGCCGCGGCGGCAAATTGTCCCGCGAGCAGGATTGTCACGATTCCCAGGATCAAAAGGATTCCCTGCCACCACTTGAGTTTAGGATTTGCCAGTCGCTGCCGCATCCGAAAGTTCCTCCCATTGCTCGTAGAGCGTCTCGATCCTCGCCTTGAGTGCCTTGTGTTCGCGCGTCACACGCGCCGCCTTGTCGTTGTCCCTGTACGTCTGTGGATCGGCCATCAGCGTTTCGAGATGCTCGAGCCGTTCCTCCGCGTCGGAAATGGCCTGTTCCGATTGTAAAACCATCTCCTGAAGCCGCTTTGCGCCCGCCGCGATCAGCCGTTTTTTGCGCTTTTCGCGCTCGAGCTGCGTGCGCGTGACGCCGCTTTCGAGCGGATTGCTTGCGCGCTCGGCGTCGAGGCTCTTTTTCTCGAGATAATCGTCGTAATTGCCCAGATATTCGATCGCGCCGTCGGGCGTCATCTCGATCACGCGGGTTGCAATCTTGTTGATAAAGTATCGGTCGTGCGAGACGGTCAGAATCGTCCCTTCAAAGTCCCGCAGCGCGCCTTCGAGCACCTCGCGCGAATCCATGTCGAGGTGGTTTGTCGGCTCGTCGAGGATCAACAGGTTGTCGCGCTTGAGCATCAATTTCGCCAGCGCGATGCGCCCCATCTCGCCGCCCGAGAGCGTGGAGACTTTTTTGAAAACTTCCTCGCCGAGAAAGAGGAACAGCGCAAGGACGCTTCTCACTTCACCCGGCTCAAGTCGCGGAAAGTCATCCCAGACTTCGGCCATGATGTCCTTTTCCGGGTGCAGGCCCCATTGCTGCTGGTCGTAGTAGCCCATGTCCACGTTCGAGCCGAAGACCGTGCGTCCCGTATCCGGGCGTTCCTGGCCCACCACGCACCGCAGCAGCGTCGTCTTGCCCACGCCGTTCGGCCCGATGATCGCAACCCGGTCGCCCGCGCGCAGGTGCAGATCGAAATCCTCGAAGAGCGTCCGCCCCCCATATCCCTTTGACAGGCCTTTGAGGATCAATACATCCTCGCCCGTCCGCCTGCGCGCCTCGAAGGCGAAGCGCACTTTTTTCTCCTCCATGGGCCGCTCGACGCGCTCAATCTTGTCGAGATGCTTTTCGCGGCTCTCGGCTGCGCGCACGGACCGTTCGGTGTTGTACATCCGGTAGCGGGCGATGATCGCCTCCTGCCGCGCGATTTCGGCCTGCTGAACCCTGTATTCCTTCTCCTGCCTTTCGCGTTCCGCCTGCCGTTTCTGGGCGAACACGTCGTAATTTCCCTCGTACTGGCTCAAATGGTGCATCGAAATTTCCGCCATCTGACCGCACACCGCGTTCATGAAATAGCGGTCGTGCGAGATGACGATCACGGTGCCCCTGTACCGCTTCAGCGTATCTTCGAGCCATGCGGTGGAATTCAGATCGAGGTGGTTCGTCGGCTCGTCGAGCATCAAAAGGTCGGGCTGCGTGAGCAGAAGCCGCGCGAGGCACAGCCGCGTCTTTTCACCGCCGGAGAGGAGCGACGCGACCTGATCCCGCTTGTCGTCTGCAAAGCCCAGGCCCGCCAGAACCCCCTGAATGCGGCTCGGCCATTCGTAGCCGCCCGCCTCCTCAAAGCGATCGGTGAGCCGCGCATATTCGTCGGAGATGCGTCGAAACGCGATCTCGTCTTCATGCACGTTTGCCATTTCGTGCTCCATCTCGCGCAGTCGCGCTTCCATCTGGCGCACGGGCTCGAACACGCGCTCGAGTTCTTCCTTCACGGTCAAATCGCCCTCGATGTCCGCATGCTGGGTAAGAACGCCTACGCGCGCACCCTTCATGAGCGTGACCGTGCCGGAATCGGGCAGCATGTCGCCCGCGATGATTTTGAGAAGCGTCGATTTGCCGGAACCGTTCGCGCCGACAAGCCCCATGCGCTGACCGAGCTGGAGCGTCAATGTGACATTGTCCAGAACCGTCTTCATGACAAACGCCTTGGAGACTGCGTTTACTGAAAGTAAGACCATTATGATTCCCCTTGCCACCGCCCGGACGCGCCGCAGGGCAAAACCCCGCCCGCCGTCACGGGCAAAACGATTTCATCTGCTATGGCCGTGCCGCCTCGGCCTTTTTGCACGGCCATCACAAGCATGTTTGAGAGTACCGCCGGTTGGAGGCCCGTGGTGTACGAATTAATGAGCATAAAAAGCGCGTTTTCAGAAAGGATTTGCGCGCATGCCGCGACGAGCGGGTACAGCTCGTTTTCGAGCTTCCACACCTCTCCGCCCGGGCCGCGTCCATAACTGGGCGGGTCCATCAGGATGCCGTCATAGCTGTTTCCGCGTCGCGCTTCCCGCGCGACAAACTTGCCCGCGTCCTCGATGATCCAGCGCACGCGCGCCTCATCCACATCGGACAGCTTGCGATTTTCGCCCGCCCATTGCACCATGCCCTTTGCGGCGTCGACGTGCGTCACGTGTGCGCCGGCTTGTGCGCAGGCGATCGTCGCGCCGCCCGTGTAGCCAAACAAATTCAAAATTTTCAGCGGACGCCCGGCCTTTTCGATCAGCTTCGCCATCCAGTCCCAGTTGACGGCCTGCTCCGGGAAAAGCCCCGTGTGCTTGAAGCCCGTGGGACGCACATAAAACGATAAGCCGCGATAGGCAACCGTCCAGCGCGCGGGCAGCTTTTTCCGGAATTCCCATTCGCCGCCGCCGTGTGCCGAGCGATGGTAAACCGCATCCGCCGTCGCCCAGATTTTTTCGTCCTGTTTCGGCCAGATCGCCTGCGGATCGGGCCTGCGAAGCACGATGTCTTTCCATCTTTCAAGCTTTTCGCCCTCGCCCGTGTCCAGCACCTCATAGTCGCGCCAGTTGTCCGCAACGAACATCATACCACCTCCCGCCTATTATAAAGCATTTCAACCATAAAAAACAACCCGGCGTCCGGTGCGCCGGGGAGATTGTCATTTAAATCAGGGTAAAGTCGCGGGGATGCGGCCAATCTCGCCACGGTTTATGTGCGCAAGGCGAATGTCTCTTCGGTTCGCACGTCGTTTTTGATTGGCGGGATCGCCGCACGCGCGGCATATGGCATTGCCTTTTCGGGATCCGCGACAACGCCGAACGGCCGGGGCGTTCCTTATTTTTGGGGCTGTTGCTCGATCGTCTTTAGCATCCGGTTGATTGTTCGAAAGTCTTTCATGGCGCGCAGTCCAATCTTTGCGATTTTGCGCAGGTTGATGGAGTTGACCCCTCCTTGGCGCGGCCGGAACGTGATCGGCAGATACCGGAGAGACTGCCTTTTTTTTGCGTAGAGAACGGTCAGAACCGCGTTCGAAAGGTTGAAATCGCGAGGGATCAGCGCGATATTCTCGGCAAGTGGTTTTGCCCGCATAAGGCGATACGGTGTATTCGCATCCATAACGTTTGCGCCGAAGCACAGCCGGATTACGACCTTGAGGGTCTTTGTGACGACGATGCGGGAGAATCCGTCCTCCCGGCTGCGCCGATTGCCGATGACGAGGTCGTATTCGTTTCGCAGCTGCCAAAACGGCTCGAACTCCGTCGGAATGGTTTGGCCGTCGGAATCGGTTTGGAACACGAAATCCGCGCCGTTTTCCAGCGCGTAGTGATAGCCGTATAAAACGGTCGCGCCGTGCCCGCCGTTGGGTTTGGTCAGGCATACCAAAAGCGGACGATCTTCGGCGAGCTTTTGCAGGATCTCGTATGTATGATCTCGGCTTCCGTCGTCGATGACAATGAGCCGCGAATTGCCCTCCTGGTTATGCGCCTCAACGACTGGGTACCAGTCGTCGACGACCTTTTCGATGTTCTCTTCCTCGTTATAGGCGGGAATGACGATGTAAAGACGATCCATTTCTCATTTTCCCTTTCATGTGATAGCACGAAACCGGAACGAACGCATGGAATGATGCGGATCCTACGCCCTTGACGCTCGATGTTGGCGGGAGAAACGGTGCAGAAAAACGTCCCCCCGTGGGGCGAGGAGGACGTTTTTGCTTTATCTTTCCTACATATGTTAATTGTCAGGTTGATAGACGGGGGGATTGCAGAGCTGGCATGGCGTCCGGTAACCCAGCATGTACGCCTCGTAAAGCGTCATCCGCTTGGCGCTGGCATATGCGTATTTGCACGTGGATGTGTGATAATATGTGCTGCCCTCGCTCGCGCTCGCATAAACATATACCGTATTGTCCACGGGATCTTCCGCGCGGGTAACGGTGCCGACCGTTTCGATGTAGTAGCTCGCGGGGTCATAACCCGCGGGAAGTGCGGGACCGAAGACCTCCGCCTCCGGCTTTGCGCCGACGAGCACAACCTTTGTCGCCTCCGCGCGTTCGGGCGAGGGGAACAGGACGATCAAAAGCGCCGCTGCAACAAAAAGCGCCGTTACGCCCGATTTCAGGAACAGATTCCAGCGACAACTTTTCCGCCACATGAGATACAATCCATACGGAAAGCACATCAGGAGCCATTTGAGCGTTGCGCGCGGCGCCTTCCGTCCGGCTCTCTTCATGGGCTTTCCTCCTGTTCGCAAAAAGATTCAGGGGATGACAAAAATCGACAAATACCATCACCCATTTTAATGCAGTGCAGTATCCATGTAAATGGGAAGGCATAAGAATTACCAAAAACGTTGAAATTTGTAAAGAAATGAAATACATTTGAAATAACAATATGACGCGCAGAAGGCGAGCCGGCCATGCGCTTGCAATTTCAACAGACGACTGTTATAATATGGTGCATCCAAACTGATTGGGAGGGAACGCGATGCGCGCGCCCTATGAAATATTGGGAACAAGTGAAAATCCGGGCATTGGTGAAGTGCGCAAAGCCTATCGGGCGCTTGCAAAGAGATGGCACCCCGATCGTTTTGTCGCGGGTCCGGAGCGGGTGTGGGCGAACGACCGGATGGCGGAGATCAACGCTGCTTATCGGGCACTGTTAAATGCCGCACGCGCCAAGGATCAAAATGAGACGGAAAAGCTCAAAAAGGCGCGGCAGATGATCGATGACGGACGCCTGACGGGTGCACGTGAGCTGCTTATGGGCATGCCGACGCGCTGCGCGGAATGGAATTACCTGTTCGGGGCATTACTTATGAAACTAAACGACTATAATAAGGCGCTGATTTATCTTACGGTGGCGGCGCACCAGAAGCCGGATTCTGCAAAATACGCTTCTGCGGAGTTGAGTGCACGCGCGGCAGCTGACAGAAGGCGGCGGCTCTTCGGACGATAGACAGATCGGGATGCGACGGCATCCCGCATTTTTGGTCGGACAAGGACGATATGAAGCGAAAAATCTTGGCGTATCTGGCGTCTGCGCTCCTCGTCGCGGCGCTCCTTTTGAGTGCCTTCGCGCGCCCCACGCGCACGCGGGCGGATGTCGTGGTCGCGGCTGCTTTGGCCGAATGGGGTGACACGTATGTGCTCGCCGCATGCGAACCGGGGCGCGCGTTCGACTGTTCGGCACTGGTGAGCTATTGCTATGGCAAGGTTGGGATCGATTTTTATCCCAAGGCGATTGCCATCGGTTACACGGAGCAATTCGACCGCGTGTATGACATCGGAAGGCTCCAGCGCGGGGACATCGCCTGTTTCGACACGGTTTCCGACAATGACCTTTCCGACCATGTCGGAATTTGTCTGGGGAACGGCTATTTTATCCACGCCTCCTCCTCGGCGGGCCGGGTGATTATTTCGCCCCTCAGCGCCTATGGGGGCGTGTTTTCTTGGGGAATCGACATGCAATCTGCGCTTCAAGATTGAGCGACAGAATAGAAACCGAGGTGCTTTGAGAAATGGCAAGAAAGTATTACAAGCTGAAGGTCGCGGGATTTGAGCGCGACCTGCCCCTCTGCCCCCTGAACGACAAACTGCAGATCGCGGCGTTCGTGATTTTCGGGGATACCGCTTTGACCTGCGCGTGTGCGCAGGCGCTCTCGGACGTTGCGCCGCCGCACGACGTGATGATTACCGCGGAGTCCAAGGGCATTCCGCTTATCCACGAAATGGCGCGGCTCGAGGGCATGAAGCGCTATGTGCTGGCGCGCAAGTCCGTTAAACTCTACATGACGGATGTGCATAAAACGCAGGTCAATTCCATCACCACGTCCGGCATGCAGACGCTGTATTTGAGCGGAAGTGACGTTGAATATCTGCGCGGGAAGCGCGTGCTGATTGTCGACGACGTGATCTCGACGGGCGAATCTTTGCATGCCATGGAGGAACTTGTCAAGGACGCGCAGGGCACCGTCGTGGGGCGCATGGCAATCCTCGCAGAAGGAGACGCCATTGCGAGAAAAGACATTCAGTACCTTGCGCCACTGCCCCTGTTCGATCGGGAGGGGAATGAGGTTTAATCAGGGCCCAAAGAGGCAATGGACTGTAATCGGTGAAAGGAGGTGAGAAAAGAATGACGGCAATGGACAAAATGACGGTCAAGAACCTTTTTTCGATGGAGTATACCATCGCGGCTGCGCTGTTTGATGAAATTGCGTATCCCTGGGAGGCGCTTTCCGAGATCAAGGCGTTTATTTTGGCGCTTGGTGAAACATTGGGCGACGAATTTGAAGCGCGCGAGGGTGGCATCTGGATTGCAAAGAGCGCGAAGGTTGCGGCAACGGCGTCGATCACCGGCCCGTGCATCATCGATGAAAATGCCGAGATCCGGCATTGCGCCTTCATCCGCGGCAGTGCGATCATCGGGAAAAACGCGGTCGTCGGCAACTCCACCGAGGTGAAAAACGCGGTGATCTTCGATGGCGCGCAGGTTCCGCACTTTAACTATGTGGGCGACAGCATACTGGGATACAAGGCGCACATGGGGGCTGGCGCGGTGACGAGCAACGTAAAGAGCGACAAGACGAATGTGACCGTGCGCTTCGGCGCGGCGAAGATCGAGACGGGTCTGCGTAAATTCGGCGCGATGCTCGGCGATCACGTCGAGGTCGGCTGCAACAGCGTGCTCTGTCCGGGCACGGTGATCGGGCGAAATACAACGATTTATCCCCTGTCGCGGGTACGCGGGTTCGTGGACGCGGACTCGATCTTCAAAGCGCCCGACGACATCGTTAAAAAGAGGACAAGGGAGGTATAGAATGGGTAGACTTTTTGGAACGGACGGCGTGCGGGGCATCGCCAACGAGGGACTGACCTGCGAACTCGCGATGGAACTCGGCGCGGCTGCCGCCATGGTGCTCGCCGGATCAAACGCGCGCAGACGACCCGTGATTGCCATCGGCATGGACAGCCGCATTTCCTCGGACATGCTGGCGCTGTCTGTCGCCGCGGGGCTGTGCTCCGTGGGTGCGGACGTCATCATGCTGGGCGTGGTGCCGACGCCGGCGGTTGCGTACCTGGTGGGCAAGTACAAGGCGGATGCGGGCGTCATGATCTCGGCATCACACAATCCGGCGGACTTTAACGGCATCAAGATTTTCTCGGGCGACGGCACCAAATTGCCGGACGAGCTGGAGGAGCGCATCGAAGCGATCACGCTCGACAAGGTTGTGAAGATGCACAGGCCCCTCGGCGCGGGCATCGGCAAGGTCACATATATGAACGATCGTGCGGCGCGCGATTATGTGGATCACCTGCGGTCGACCGTTGCGTTTTCGCTCGATGGGCTCAACATCGCGGTGGACTGTGCGCACGGCGCGGCAAGCGAGACGGCGAAGCTGCTCTTTGATTCCCTGGGCGCGAACTGCCACATCCTCCATGCGGCGCCGGACGGCATGAACATCAATGACGGCTGCGGCTCGACGCACATGGAGAAACTGACCGCGTATGTGATGGAACACAAGCTCGATGCCGGCGTGGCCTTTGACGGCGACGCGGATCGCTGCCTCATGGTCGATGAAAAGGGAAACCAGATCGACGGCGACATGATCATGGCCATGTGTGCGCTCGACATGAAAAAACGCGGCAGGCTTGCGCGCAACAGCGTCGTGGGGACCATCATGACAAACCTTGGCTTTGTCAAGTTCTGTGAGCGCGAGGGCATTAATTTTGTCGCCACCAAGGTGGGCGATCGCTATGTGCTCGAGGAAATGCTGCTTGAGGACTACTACTTCGGCGGCGAGCAGTCCGGGCACGTGATCTTCCGCGATTTTGCCACGACGGGCGATGGCCAATTGACCGCCATTCAGCTTCTTTCGCTCATGCGGCGCGAGGGGAGGCCGCTCTCCGAGCTTGCGAGCGCGATGACCCGCTATCCGCAGTCGATGATCAACGTGCGCGTGACCCCCGAGGGAAAGCTCGCCTTCTATACCGACCCGGATATCAAGTCCGCCATCGAAGAAGCCAAGCGCGAACTCGGCTCCGATGGGCGCATCGTCGTTCGCACGTCCGGGACCGAACCGCTCATCCGCGTGATGACAGAGGGCGCCGACGATGCGAAGATCAACGCCGTCTGCAAGACCGTAGCGGACACCGTAAAAAACCTTCTGGGAGACCTTCACTAGAGCAATCCTCAGAAATACCGAGAAGCCCAGCGCGTCTTTTCGCCCAATACCGCGTCGCTGTTGCCTCGACGTAGCGCTGCTACGCCTTCGTCTCTGCTCCTTGTATTGAACGAAAATCCATCGCTTACTTTTTCTCTTGATTCCTAAGTCTTGCTCAAAAGGATAAGCGCCTGAGCCGCCTTGGCGGCTGACGAGGTGGGAAGTGATCGAATCTTCGGCGGATGCTTCCCCGGCGACGGAACGCCGTAACCCGACCGACAAATACGCGGGTAACCGCGGGACAAAACGATCGGGGTTCCGGGAATCACACTCTTTGAGTCGACCGTCCGTGGGCCGTGTCCCGGACGGTCGCATTTGTATTTTGACGCACGGTTTACGGGAACTTTGCGGCGCAGTCACTGCAATTTAGAGCGCGTTGGGCAGAGAGGCGACCGGTCATTGCCCGCGGTGCGCGGTTGTGCTACAATATGGGCGGAGGGATGCGCATGGCAATTTATGTGGGCGAGCACGCGGATGCGCGGATGCGGGAGAAGGTGGGTGCGGATTTATATGCGCGGCAGCGTGCGACGCGGCACTTGTGTGTGCCGATCGACGACGGCGCATACTTTCTCGCGTTTTATGTGACGGATGTGCGCGGTGCGGCCGGGCGCGATCTGCGCGTGACGATCTATGTGAACCAGGAAGATCTGATTGCGGACAGCGAAAGCGAAAAGGTAAACGGCGTTTTTCGGGGCATGAAGGATGGCATCAAGCCCGCGCAGGCGCTGACTGAATTCTTGAGCACGCTGACGGAGGGCGACGTGGATGCGTTGGAGACGATCGAGAACGACATCAATGCGCTCGACGACGCGCTGATCTCCGGAAAAAAACCGCTCGACGACGCCATTGCGCGGATTGTTGCGCTGCGGCGCGCACTGCTCAATTATAAAAGATATTATGAGCAGCTCGAGGCCGTTCTCGGGCGGTTGGTCGAAAATGAGGCGGAGGCATTTACAAAGGCGGAAACGGAGAAGCTCGAAATCCTGGAACGGCGCGTTTCGCGGCTCGTGGACGCAGTGAGCCACCTGCGCGAGGGCGTGACGCAGGCACGCGAGGCATACCAGGCGCAGATTGACATTGAGCAGAACCAGATCATGAAAATCTTTACCGTCATCACCGCGTTTTTCCTGCCGCTCACACTCATTGTCGGCTGGTATGGCATGAATATGCAGATGCCGGAATACGGTTGGCGCTACGGATATCTCTATGTGGGGATTCTCAGCGTCGTCGTGTGCATCGCCCTGTTTATTTTCATTCGCAGGAAGCGGTGGTTTTGAAAGCGCAGCAGGTAAATGTCAAGGCGGGGAGATGGTGAACGAGCCAAGACCACTTTTTTTGAGAGACAGACCCCTTGATTGATCAATAAAATCAAGGGGTCTGATGTGTTTTGGAGCGTCAAAATCACCTTAAAATGCTTCCTTTGGCATTGCAGAAAGCGGAAAGATCCCGGCCACTTCATTTTCGAAGCTGATCGAGTAACCTTTCGTATGCAGGCCTGATACCGCCTTCTCGCGCACGCCAGGCGCGCGGAGAAAGGTCGGTGGATTTTCGAAATACAGTCGAAAAGTAGTTGGGATCGGAAAAGCCTGATATGCGGGAAATCTGCTCGAT
Source organism: Bacillota bacterium (assembly GCA_023421735.1). Next base: position 143,879 of record JAEZSP010000079.1, read on the forward strand.
GGGGAGATGGGAACTCAAAAGGAAGGACTTGGCGAGTTCTACACGCAGGCGGTTCACGATTTCGCGAAACCCAGCACCGCCATATTTTCGAAATAAGCGCGACGCGTACGACGCAGAGCAGCCGAAACGCGTACAAATATCATCGAGAGTAAGATCGGATGTGTAGACAGACTCGATGTAGCGGATCATCTCGGTGTAAAATACGGCAGAGTTGGGAACGCCGACATGCGCCTCCGCGCCGCGCGTCCCGGCGGCGTAATAGAAGAGCAGAGAACACATATGTGAGAGCGGCATGACGAGTGAGTCGAGCCAGTTTTCGTCAGGCAACTGATGCGGGAGTTGTTTGTCGAAGATCTCGATCGCCTTGTCTTCGTCCAACCCATGCATCTGGCACGCGCGGGTCAGCCGCGGCAGCGCTTCTGCGGGCGAGGCGCCGTAACCGCTCACAGATATAAAAGCCGCAATGCGCCCTTCCGGATCATGGATCGGGTATACGAATTCGGTTACTCCCGCCCAGCACATGCCGCAATATCGCCCGCGTGAGGCGCGCTCGACAACCTTCGTCTGTCGCTCGATGCAGTGATCCATCAGCCGGACGTTGTCCTTGAGAAATACGCATAAGGGGTTCGGGTGTACCGTATAAAGGTTTCCAAAGTCCATGTGCCGATAGGGATTGAACTGCATCAGATGCACCGTCAATGACAGCCTTTCCGTCCCGCGCAGGTAACGAATGTAGGAAAGAATGTCGTTTTCCAGCGCCGCCGCACGTTCATCCATGTTCATAGAGACCAACTCCCCCTATTTTGCATGATAATGAACACCTTGAAAAATGTCAACGTTTTTATTCCCTTCGTGTAAATTCTGACCGGATTTTGGTGGTTTATGTGCATATTTTTAAAGGTATTCTCTGTGCCATCTGCTATGATATTACTGAAAGAGGCGTGCCGCCGAATGATTCCGGCTCGCCCGTATTGACGGAGGGAAGACAATGAAAAAACTCTCGTTCCTCATTGCCCTTGCGATGCTCCTCGCACTCGTTCCCGCACATGCCGAGCAGGCGACCTATCAGGAGGCCCCGATGCTTGCGGAAATGGTCGAAGCGGGCGAACTGCCCCCAATCGCCGAGCGCGTACCGCTGGACCCGGCGCCCCCGGCGGAGATACTGCCCGAATACCTCGATTACGAAAGCGGCGACTACGGCGGAACGCTCCGCTTTGCAACCTCCGGCGTCAACTGGAACGCCGACATCTTCATGGGCATCACCGAAAACTTCTTGACCATGGCCTCCGCAAACAGCGGTGTCATCACCCCGAACATCGTAGAGGACTTCTCCGCGAACGACGACAACACCGTTTTCACATTCAAACTTCGAAAGGGCTTAAAGTGGTCGGACGGCACGGAAGTCACCATGGAGGACTTCCGGTTCGCCATCGAGAACGTGGTCTTTCATTCCGAGCTCACGCCCACCGTATCCGCCTGGATGCGCGACGGCGGCAGCGCATCCGGCGAGCCCTTCAAGTTTGAGGCACTCTCCGATGATACGTTCACGATCACCTTCGGCTCCTCCTATGGCGGATTCGCGGTGCACATTTCGGTCGCCGGGTGGAAGGGTTATACCGAGCTTCTGAAGCCCGCGCACTATCTCAAGCAGTTCCACAAGGACTACGCGGTCGAGTGTCACGGCTCACTGGAGGCATACTACGCCTTTATTCAGCCCTTCGCATCCATCCTCGGCTATGACGACGCTGCCGCCGAGAGCGTGTGGACGTATGTGTTCGCCGCCATCGACGCAACCAACTGGGAGGCCACCGACCATGTGGACATGCTCACCACCCAGACGTTCCCCGACTGCGGACTTACGCAGAACTTTCCGGCGCTCTACGCCTGGATTCTTTCGGACTACGAGAATGGCGTTACCACATACACCCGCAACCCCTACTACTTCAAAGTTGACGCGGCTGGTAAGCAGCTCCCCTATTTTGATTTCCTCATGAGCACCGAGGTCGAGGATCAGAACATGGTGCAGCTGAAGGTCATGTCCGGTGACGTGGACTTTTTGCGCGAATCCGCGTCCATCACGAACATCTCGCTCTATCGCGAGGCCGAGGCGACGGCGGACATCACCGCCTATATCGGCGACCGCACATCAAACCCGACCAGCATATTTATCAACCAAACCTATGGACTCAATCCTGACGGGACCGTGAAAGACGACGGCGCATCCATGGCCTGGCAGGAGGTCATCACCGACCTTCGTTTCCGGCAAGCGCTCATGCACGCCATCGATGCGGGTGAAATCCTCGACACGGTCTACAGCGGCTTCGGCGAAACGAACCCCACCTATGCCTGCGACCACGACATCGACGTCGCAAACGCGCTGCTTGACGAGATGGGCATGAAGGATATTGATCACGACGGTTACCGCGAAACGCCCGCGGGGCTTCCGCTCTCATGGCAGATCTGGAACGCAAGCGAGGCGACGGACATCGTTCCGGTGTGCGAGCTGCTCGTCGAATTCTGGTCGGAGATCGGCCTGCATGTGGATGTGTATACCACGGAATCTTCGCTGCTGGGAACCTCCGAGGCTGCAAACGAGGTGCCCATGCGTGTGTTCTGGGCGCAGTCGACCATGCTTTGGTACTACCTTGGCTGGAACGAAGGCATGTGGGGTTCTCTCTGGAGCACATGGAACAATAACGGCGGGTTCTCCGGCGCACTGGACGGTGTGGACGGCTACCTCGAACCGCCGCAGGAAGTGAAGGACCTCTATCTCAAGATCGATTCGCTCATGACGGTATCTTCCGATGAAGCTGTGAACGTGATCCTGCCCCAGATCGATCAGTGGTTCGGTTCCCATCTCTATATCATCGAACCGCTCACCAACATCAAGATGTGCATTGTTCTTAATTCGAACATCGGCAACGTGCCGACAGGCGGACATATCCCCGGCTGGGATCTTGCGATGGAGCAGTTGTTCTACCGCGGCGGCAAACAATAAAAAAACAAGCATGGGGCGGGCGAATCATCTCCCGCCTCGCGGAGGGAATATGGCTTACGTAACCGAGATCCTTGAGACAAGGATCGCAGGCGCATACGACGTCATCGTGGTCGGCGGTGGTCCGGCGGGCACGGGTGCAGCGCTCGCGGCGGCGCGGCATGGCAAAAAGACGCTCGTCATCGAGCGATTCTCGTGCATGGGCGGTATGTGGACGAGCGGGCTGGTCAACCCCCTCTTTGATTACGAGGGAAAGGGCGGCATCGTGGAGGAATTGGTTCGCGATATCGATGCGGCAGGTATGAGCGCCCGCAGTGGGTACCGCTACTACACCTTTGATATGGAATTTATGAAGCTGCTCATCGACCGAAAGATGCGGCAGGCAGGCGTAGATGTCTTGTTCCATACATACTTTGCATTGCCCATCCTCTCGGACGGAGCGGTCACGGGCGTCATCGTCGAAAATAAGGGCGGGCGCATGGCATTTCTCGGAGAGCGCGTCATCGATTGCACCGGCGACGGCGACGTGGCCGCACGCGCGGGCGCGCCATGGAGCTACGGTCGCGACGGGGATCATGCCGTTCAGCCCATGACGCTTATGTTCAAAATCAGCAATATGGAATTTGTGCAGCAATATCCCTATCCGGGCGGCAATGACCTTTATCAGCTCATGAAGCGCGCCGTCGAGCATGACAACCTCAATTACGAATTCAACTTCGTCAATCCCTGCCTGCTCCGACTCCCGGGCCGACAGACGGGCGTCCTACAGATGACGCATATGCGGGGGCTGAGCGCCATCGATCCGTGGAATCTTTCCGCCGCCGAAATGGAGGGGCGCGAGCGCGTGGACGACGCGATGCGATTTTTTAAAAGCCACCTGCAACAATTTGCGAATGTGCAGCTCGACCAAACAGCGGCGACGATCGGCGTGCGTGAATCGCGCCGCATCACGGGCGAATACGAGATGACCCTCGCAGACATGGAAATCGGGCGCACGTTTCGCGACGGTTTCACCACTTGTCGCTTCGGCGTGGATATTCACCAACCCGACGGAAAATCGCAGGAGGAAAATCGCAAGTATCAAATCAAGCCATACCAGATCCCTTATCGCTGCCTCGTACCCCTCTCTGTCCAGAACTTGCTTGTCGCAGGCCGCTGCATTTCCGGCAGCTATGAGGCGCATGCATCCTACCGGGTCACCGGCGATTGCGTCGCAATGGGCCAGGCCGCAGGCACCGCCGCCGCGCTCTCCCTCGATGCCACAGTAGCACCCCGGGCCCTTGACGGCAAGCATGTCGTCGACGCCATGATCGAAGATGGAGCGATTCCGTAAGACAGCTCGTCCTCCATCCGTAACAGAACCGCGTTTTCGGCGACACCCTTTCGCCTCTGGCTTTGTCGCTCTCCACTTGACGTAGACGGAAAGTCCGCCCCTGGCTGCTACGCCTGCGCGCTGGCTTCGCGCTAGGAACAAAAGGGTCGCGCCGAATTCCATCGCTTCTGTCATGGACGGGGTACGAGCCGTTCGCTGTTTGATGATGCCGTTCCCTGAGAAAATAATCAGCCGAATTAACTACGGTTATCACCTTTTACGCAACTTGACCGCCTGTGAGACAATCACAGGCGGTCGCCTTTGTGTCCGCAAATTTTCAGTGCACAGCAAATGATAAACGGAAATCAATGAACAAACCCGACGAATATTTTGATCCATGCAAGTCAGAAGCAAGTCAGCCCGTTGACAGATCATCATAACCACAGTATAATGAAGGCGCTTGAAGTCTTCAAGGTGGGGAGAATATCCCAACCGGCGGTGATAGTCCGCAAGCCGCGAGGCAGATCCGGTGCAATTCCGGAACCGACGGTATAGTCCGGATGAGAGAAGATATGAGCCGAGGCCTTTCGCTTCAATCCGGGCCCATATCCCAAGGAGAAATATGACGGCTTTTTCAAAAAGTCCCCGCCGCGCGGTAGCGCGCAAGCTGGCGCTGGGGGGCATGCTTTCTGCACTCGCCACGATTCTGATGTTCATTTCTTTCAACGTACCGCTCATGCCCAGTTTCATCAAGCTCGACTTTTCGGAGTTGCCCGCGCTCATCGCGGCATACGCGCTTGGGCCGATTGGCGGACTCGCAGTTTGCCTGATTAAGAACCTCGTGAACCTCACCTTTACCCAGACGGGCGGCGTGGGTGAACTTGCGAATTTCATCATCGGCGCGCTGTTTGTGGTTCCGGCGGGACTCGTCTTCCGGAAATGGCCTACGCGCGGCGGCGCGCTCGCGGGCGGACTGATCGGCGCGGCGGCAATGGCGGTTTTGAGCGTTTTTACAAATTATTACGTCGTTTATCCCGTGTATACAGCCTTCATGCCCATGAACGTCATACTTGATATGTACCGCGTGTTCAACTCGAATGTCAAGACGCTGTGGGACGCGCTTTGGTGGTTCAATATGCCCTTCACGTTTATCAAGGGGCTGATTTCGGCGGGCATGTGCTTTGTGATCTTCAAGCCCATCGCGCGGCTCATCAAATTTTGATCGGAGTGAGTCCCATGACGACGTTTCGCAGTGCGGAGCCGGGCGACGCACAAACGCTGACCCGGCTTCGCCTCGCGTTTTTTGAAGGCGGCGTGAATGTGCCTTCTGCGACGCAAAAAGAGGAGCTGCTTTTCAAACTGCCGGATTACTTTGCCGCCCACGTCGGGCGCGACCTCCTCGTCTACCTAGCAGAGGCGGACGGCAACGCGGTCGCGTGCGCATTTCTGCTGATTTCGGAAAGGCCGGCGGGCCCCGCGTTTATGAACGGTCTGACCGGACTTATTTTAAACGTACACACCGATCCTGCCTATCGTCGGCGCGGGATCGCCCGCACGCTCCTCGAAATGGCGCTCGCGGACGCGCGCCGGATGGGCGTTTCGCGCATCGAGCTGAAGGCGACGCCCATGGGACAGGGGCTTTACGAAAAGCTCGGCTTTCGCGCGGACGCGAAGAGCGCTTCCATGATGAAGGACCTATGATATGCGAATTCTGACGACCGGATTTGAGCCCTTCGGCAGGGAGACGATCAATCCCTCGTGGGAAGCGGTCTCTCGACTGCCGGATGAAATACACGGCATTGAGATCGTCAAGCGCCGTTTGCCCGTGTCCTATGCGGCCAGCGAAGCGCTGCTTGCGCATCTGATGGACGAGATTTCGCCCGGTTACGTCATCGCGACGGGGCAGGCGGGTGGGCGCACGGGCGTATCCGTGGAGTGCTGCGCGCTGAACCGCGATCACGCGGATGCCCCGGACAACGACGGCGACAGGCGGCAGTTTGCGCCCATTACAAAAAACGGCACGGCTGCTTTCTTTACGGGGGCACCTGTCGAGCGAATTGTCGCAGCGGTGCGCGCGGAGAATCTCGCGTGTGCGCCGTCGTTTTCCGCAGGTACGTATGTCTGCAATCATGTCTACTATCGGCTTCTCGAACGCACCGGGCGCGCGCTGTTTCTCCATGTGCCGTTCATCCCTGCGCAGGTTCCGGGCGGGGAGAAGCCGTCGATGGAATTGACGGACATCGTCCGCGCGTTCGAAATTGCGGCAACCCAAATCATAACATTCATTTCCGCTTGACATTGACGTTACGGAATGGCCTATCATCGTCTCCGGGAGGCGATCAAATGGAATATACAGTGGGCGCGTTGGCGCACCTTGCCGGCGTGAGTCCCCGGACGATCCGGTTCTACGACGAGGCGGGGCTACTGGCGCCTGCGCGCGTCGGGGAAAACGGATACCGGGTGTACGGCATGGCGCAGGTCGACCGACTGCAGGACATTTTGATCCTGCGCGCCCTGGGCATGAAACTTTCGCAGATTGCGGAGGTGCTCGCGGCGCCGGAATTTGACCGGACGACGGCCCTTGAGAACCATCTGATCGAACTCAAAAAAAGGCGCGCGCAGGTCGACGCCCTCATCGGGAACGTCGAAAAAACGCTCGACGCGCTGAAGGGAGAGATTGAGATGAAGGATCAGGAAAAATTTGAGGGCCTCAAGGAGAGGCTGGTGCGGGAGAACGAAGAGAAGTACGGCGAAGAGATTCGCGCAAAGTACGGTGAGGAGACCGTTGCACGCTCGAACGCGCGCATCCGGGGCATGAAGCCCGAAAGCTTCGCGCGGGTGGAGGAATTGAATCGCGGGATTGCGGAAGCGCTGTGCGCGGCTGTTTCATCCGGCGACCCGACGGGCGCAGCGGCGCAGCGGGCATGCGCGCTCCACAAGGAGTGGCTCTTGCTCTTTGCGGGTCAATATTCGCCGGAATACCACGTGGCGCTGGGCGAGATGTACGTGTCGGACGAGCGGTTTCGCGCCTATTACGACAACATCATCCCCGGCGGGGCGCAGATGCTGCGCGATGCGATCCGGGAATTTGTCAAGGATTAGGAAGAATACCCGAGGAGGTTCAATCATGAGGAGAATCGCCAAAATGGCGCTGGTTTTCGTGCTTGCGGGCATTCTCCTTCTGCTTTCCGGTTGCGGCGTACCGCAAAATCCGGTTGACGCATCCATTGACGAAGCAGGATCTTACACGTCCAAGGACGACGTCGCGCTGTACATCCACACCTACGGCCGCCTGCCCGGCAACTTTATCACAAAAGCACAGGCGCGCGATTTGGGCTGGGACGGCGGTTCACTCGAGCCTTACGCGCCGGGGATGTGCATCGGCGGCGACCGATTCGGCAACTACGAGGGGCTTCTGCCCGACAAATCCGGGCGCACATACGCGGAATGCGACATCGACACCCGCGGCGTGTCCAGCCGGGGAGCGAAGCGCATCGTGTTCTCGAACGATGGGCTTATCTATTACACGGCGGATCACTACGAGTCCTTCACCCTTTTATACGGGGAGGATGGGACATGAAAACGATTGTCATCGATGGGCGGCGCATGACGGGCCGGGACGAGGCGCAAGCGTACCTCGCGCAGGTGATTGGCGCGCCGGATCATTATGGAAACAATCTCGACGCGCTTTACGATGTGCTGACGGGCTATGCCGGGCAGACGCGGTTTGTCATTTGCAATGCCGCCGCCGCGGAGCAAAATCTCGGCGGATACGCAAGGGCGATTCTGCGCGTCTTCTGCGATGCGGCGGCGGAGAACGGGGCGATTACGGTTGAGATTGTGCCTGCGGAACCGTGCGGAAATTGAGGACATTCCCGTCCGGATCGGCAAACTGGAACGAGCGGGCACCCCAGGGATGCGTCGTCGGCGCGTTGAGCGTCAGGATCCCCAGCGATTTGAGCCGAGCGTATTCCGCGTCCACGTCTTCCACGTCGAAGGACAGGATTGCCGCGCCGGGACGCATGGTCTCGGCATAGGAAAACGCGTCCGTCGTCGCGAGGTTTTGGGTCGAATCAAACACGATCGCCAACCCGCCCGCCGAAAGCCAGGCGTGGAACGCGTCACCATCTGATTTTTCCCGGAACACGGCCTCATAAAAGGCGCGCAACCGGTCGACATCTTCCGTCAGAAAGCTGATGTCCGCAAATTTCATCGGGTTCCTCCCATCTCGCCGAGGTCTTCGGCGAGGTTTTTTACAAATGTGAAGTAGAATTGCTGTTTATTCCTCCAGATATTTCGCGCGGTCTTCGTTGCGCAGGGGAACCGATCCGGTACGCGAAAGATGCTCCTCTCAAGCAATCGATCGTATACCTGCCGATAATCCCCACCGCGCGCGCCCAATGCGAGCGCGTCGCGCAGGATGGACATCGCACCCGTCTCGTCGAGGCAATCGGCTTCAATGAGAAGGATCAGCTCCATGGGTGTTCCCGGATCATCGAGAAGCGCCTTGTCGTCGTGGCGGCGGACGCAGTCGGCGACGCGGGATGTGAATGCCGCGTCAAAGCCATGACCAAGCAGATATTTTTCGCAGATTTCCGCCCCGTGCGCCGGATGATTGTCCGGTGAAACGGTGTAGCCGACGTCGTGAAATGTTGCCGCCATGAGGAGAACCTCCGCGTCGGCCCGCTCCGTTCTCAGAAGGCGGTTCGCCCAGTGGACGACGCGCTGCGTGTGGGCATATTTATGACGGAATCCGAATGCGCCTGCGTGCGCGGGGGCGGCATCAAAAAGGGCCTTGACATACCTGTCGGCTTGCGCGCGTGTCATTTTATCCCCTCCCTGCGATTGATCATACACCTGTAAAGGCGCATCGGTCAATTGTAAACTTAACAACAATATGTTATACTGATATATCCCTCAAGGGTGGGGCGTCGCGATGCGGCGCCCTTTTCTTTTGATCGGAGGCGATGACATGTCAATTACGGTGGGAGGACTTTATCAGAACGCGACCTTCCTGTACGGGATGCGTCTGGTCGCCGGAGGCGCGGGCATGGATGAGTTTGTCTCCTGGGTGCATGCCGTGGAGGACGCGTGTGCCGTGCAGGGCTTGCGCGGCGGGGAGGTGGCATTCACTTCCGGGCTTGTGGGTGCGGAGCAATGCCATCAACTTAAGGATGCAACCACCCTAAAAGCACCAAAAGGACGGCACAAAACCGGCCCTCTTTTCCAACAGATTCATGCACAAATAGGCGCCCGAATTCTTGGTGATTCCGCGAATTGA
>JAEZSP010000041.1 GCA_023421735.1 Bacillota bacterium
CGTGGCTCGTGGCTCGTGGCTCGTGGCTCGTGGCTCGTGGCTCGTGCGGCCCGGCACCATCAATTTCGTTCCGGAAGGGGATTGACGCGGTGCAAATCCGCGTGGTATAATGGCGAAAAAGCTGGAAAGGGGGGTTCTCCGTGTCGGATTTGATGCGTCATCTGATTAGCAATATCCGCGGCATGTTCGGTTTCATCGCGCGCAACGGGAGAACTATGCCCTTTTTTGGCTCCGCGCGCGCAGTTTAGCTGATTTTATTTGAGCGGCGGTCCGAAAGGGCCGCCGTTTTTGCGTTTTGGAATTTGATACGAAAAGGTGATTGCATGAAACGATACCTCTCTACGGCAAAGATGTGCCTCATCGAAAAAAGCTACTTCGGGTTCGCGGAATTTGTCGGCACCTATCTGGCCCGCGCGCTCGTCATGGGTGCGCTCCTCATGATCTGGCGCTCGCTGTTTCGGCAGGGCGCGGACATGGGCGGCATGACGCTCAACCAACTGTATGTGTATACGGTACTCTCGACGGTTCTGAATCCGATGCTCGATGTCCACACGCCGGCATCGGACTGGTGGCACGATGGAACCATTCTCTCCATATTTCAGAGACCGACGTCCGTCTTTGGTCAACTCATCGCCCACACGGTGGGCGGCTGGGCGACGCACTTTCTGCTGCTTGCCGCACCCGCGTTTGTGATTGCCATGATTGCGGGCGTCGACATGACGCCGCAGAGTCTCTGGTTTTTTCCGTCGATCCTTCTTGCAATGACGCAAGGCTTTGCGGTGGATTTCCTGTTCGCGTGCCTTACGATCCGCACCCGCAGCCTCGCATGGCCCATCGTCGGCCTGCGCGAAGCACTGAACGCGATCTTCACCGGTGCGGTCATTCCATTTGCGGTATTTCCGTGGGGCATCGGAAAATATCTTGCGCTCACGCCCTTCGGCATGCTCGCGGGTGCGCCGCTTTCGATCTATGCAGGACTGGAACAACCCGGCACCATCCTCATCGCCCAGCTCTTTTGGACGTTGGCGCTCTGGCCGCTGGCGATCTGGTGGTTCTCAAAATCGAGGGAGAGGATGGTGTCCTATGGCGGCTAACATCAAAGAGCTTTTCCGGCTCTATCGCCTGTATGGCAGAATGGATCTCAACTGGTTTTTGCAGGACAGTGTGGTGTGCGTGATTGTGATCCTCTCGGAACTCATCGCAAACATCGCGGGTTTTTCGGGCGTTTTGCTCCTCGCGCTGCGCTTTGGCGGCGTGGGCGGCCTGTCCGCCGACGAGGTGCTCTTCATGCTCGGCTTTTTCCAGCTCGCGGACGGCTTTACATCCATGATGTTCGGCGGCTTCAATGTTCTGGTCATCAGCCGCCGGGTGGGCCGCGGTCAGCTCGACCACATGCTCATTCAGCCGCGTCCGCTGATCCTTCAGATGCTGGGCGAGGGCTTCATGCCTGTTTCCGGTTCGAGCGGGTTCTGGATGGGTTTGATCGTGACCATCGTCGCGGGTATGCGGCTGCACCTCGCGGTTTCGCCCCTCTGGATTCTGGCGTTTATCCTGTATCTCCTCTGTCACGCGGGGATCAAGGTGGGGGAGGGCTTCCTCACCGGCGCGGGCGCGTTTTACAAGCCCGTCGCGCTCGAAGAAGTCTCCGCACAGGTCATTCACCTGACGGGCCTTTTGGGCAGATATCCCCTCGCGGGGCTTCCCGGCTGGGCGCTCGGCGTACTTTATACCGTATTCCCGGCTGGGCTCATGGCCTACCTGCCTGCGCTCATCCTGCTCGGAAAGATCGGAAAAGGCGCGTACCTAGCGCTCCCAGTCGCCGTGGCGGCAGCGTTCCTCGCCGCAGCCACCTACTTTTTCAAAAAAGGCATGCGGCACTATGCACAGTTTAGCTGCAACCGCTACCGCGATATAGGACACCGCAACTGATCGGCGCTTAATTCAAAAAAAGGAATGAAACATTATGCGACAGACAGCTTCACCCACCATGGCGGACACCGCCGTTACACTTTCTCACATTGTAAAATACTTCGACCAGAAGCGACCCGTTTCGCTCCTCAAGCGCGAGCAGGTGCGCGTCTACGCGCTCAACGACGTATCCTTCACCCTGCAAAAGGGCGAGTTCTGCGCCTATGCCGGGCCGAATGGCGCGGGCAAATCCACCACCTTCAAGCTGCTCTCCGGCATGCTCATCCCGCAGTCCGGGAAGGTCACCGCCCTTGGCATGAACCCGAGCGCGAACCGCATCCCGCTCATGAAGCGCACCGGCGTTTTGTTCGGCAATCGATCCGAACTGTGGTGGGATCATCCCGTGCGCGCGTCCTTCGAATGGAAAAAGGCCGTGTGGGACATTCCGAATGCGATGTACGGGGAAAACCTCGACATGCTCCGGGAGCTCCTCGGGCTGAAAGATTTCTGGAACGCGTTTGCGCGAGAGCTGTCACTCGGACAGCGGATGAAGGCCAACCTCGCCCTGATGCTGCTCCATTCGCCGGAATTGGTGCTGCTCGACGAGCCGACGCTCGGCCTCGATGTGCTCGCCAAAAGGCAGATGATTGAGTTTCTCAAAAAAATCAACACCGAGCGCGGCGTGACCATCCTCGTGACCTCTCACGACATGGATGATCTGACCGAGATGGCCAAACGGCTCATCCTCATCAACAAGGGCGCGCTGGCATTCGACGGGGACTACGGGAAACTCATGCAGCTCACGGGCGACCGTCGGATTCTGCGCGCGACGGTATCCGGAAAGACGCCTGAGATTGCGGGATTGAGGCTCGTGAGCCGCCTGGACGGCGTGTGCGAGTATGAATACGACGCGATCAGAACACCCAGCGCCGCGCTGTTTTCCGCGCTTGCCGCAACGCCGGGCGTTGAGGATGCGGAGATGCTGCGTGCGCCCATCGAGCGCGTGATTGCCGAATTGTATGTCAAATGGCAGACAGAAGGCGCGTAAAACAGGCAGAATTCGACACGGGGTTCGCGATCGCGAACCCCGCTTGCGCGCTTTCCTTTCGCCGAAAACTGTGCTATAATCAAAGAGTGATCCATTTGCGGATCGCGGGTCGGCGAGCTGAAATGGTTTGGCACGCCGATAAATCATTCGCGTGCAATTCGTTCGGAGGTATCTATTTTCAATGGAACAAAACGCCGAGCTACAGGCGGAACGGGAATACACCGCGCGGGTGCAGGCGCTGCTCCTGGCGGTGATTGAACAGTCGAACGTGATCTCAGGCAGTCACTCGGAGTCCATCCGCGCGATCATCGCAGATGCGTGGGAAGACCTTCGCATGCGTCCGACCGCGCTCTCCCCCTACGACATCGAGCAGCTTTCCGCTGAGATCGATCGCTTTGTCGTGCGCAAAACATTTACCGACCAACAGGCAGAGCGCTATCGGCGCATGCTCAGGAATCCGTTCTTTGCGCGCATCGACTTCACCGAGGCGGGTGAAACCGAGCTCGAAAAAATCGTCATCGGCCTATACAGCCTCAAAAACGAAAAGGGTGAAATCATGGTGCACGACTGGCGCGCACCCGTGTGCGGGCTTTTTTATGATGCCATGCCGGGCGATGTTTCGTACATGAGTCCCTCCGGCGTGATCCGTGGCGAAATGACGTTGAAGCGGCAGTATAAGATGGAGAACGGCAAACTCACCTTCTATGTCGACACGCAGTTGAATATCGAAGACGAGCTTCTCCTCGATCTCCTTTCCGGGGCAACCAGCCGGCACATGCGGCAGATCGTCTCGACCATACAGGCCGAGCAGAATGCAGCCATCCGCGCGGATGCCTCCAAGGTCGTCGCGGTTGTGGGCGCTGCGGGATCGGGCAAGACGAGCGTCGCCATGCACCGCGCGGCTTATATCATGTACCGCCGCCGCGACGTCATGGAACCCAGCCGCATTCAGATTCTCTCGCCCTCGAACGCGTTTTCAGAGTATATTTCAAACGTGCTTCCCGAGCTTGGCGAGGAAAACATCAAGGCGCGCACACTTCACGAGATCGTCGAGGGCATCCTGGAACGCAAGTGCGAAGCCCCGCTTCAGCAGTTGACCCGTCTTCTGGATGAGGGCGGCGAACTGCGACGCGCTTCGGTCGCCTATAAGACCGGCAAAAAGTTTATGCAGGAGCTCGACAAGTATGTCGACTCGTTCACCACCTTCGGCCCCGACTTCGCAAACGTGTGGTTTGAAGGCAAACTCATGATCCGGCGCGAAGAACTCCGGCGCATGTACAAGGATGAGTTTAAGATCCTCACGCCCGCACAGCGGCTCATTCGCGTCTCGTCAACGATCGATACACGCTTTGAAAGCTGGGAAAAGCTGATGTATGCGCAGTATGAAAAGCAGTATGCCGGAAAATATCGCGGGCGGGAGCTGCAATTTGTGTGCAGAATGGCGGTGTCCCAGCGCCTCCAGCCCATGCGGTTGCAGCTCAAATCCATGCTGAACGTGCAGGGCGACAATCTTCTGAAGGCCGCGCTGCGCGCCGCGCCGCGCCCGCTGAAAGAAGCGCTCCAGGACAATATGGCGGCGGGGATACTCTGGTGGGAGGATGCCGTCGCAGAGGCGTACATGCTGGTGAAGCTCGGCTTCCGCCAGCCGGATAAATCGATCTATCATCTGCTTGTCGACGAGGCGCAGGATTATCAGGACGCCGCGCTGGGACTTCTCGCCGCGCATTTTCCGCGCGCAAAGGTAACGCTTTTGGGCGATCCCATGCAGCGCACCTGTCCGGCGATGGATGACTGCGACCCGGGCAAATGGGGCGCGTGCTTCGGCGAGGAAGACGCCGCCGTCTATGAACTCACGAAGTGCTATCGATCAACCCAGCCCATCGCGCGGCTGTGCAACGCGCTGCTGCCCGGCGGCGAGAGGCTGATTCCGTTCGGGCGCGAAGGCGAGATGCCGCTGGTTGCCGTGTATTCCGACGAGCTTCTCCAAAAGACACTTGCGGCATTTCGCGCCGCGGGACACAAATCGGTTGCGGTCATCACCCGCACGCCCGGCGAGGCGGAAGAGATCTCCGCCAAACTCGAGAACGTGTATCGGCTCGACGGCGAGGACGACACGGGCTACGAACCCGGAGATACGGTCGTCGGCTGCTATCACCTCGTCAAGGGTATGGAATTTGACGCGGTGATTGCCTGTTGGCCGAATTGTGAGATCACAGATGAAGAGCGGCGGCGGCTTTATGCGGCGTGCTCGCGTGCGCTGCATGCGGCGGCGCTTCTGGGCGGTGAAGAACTCATCGCGGAGCTGGGGATCGTTCTCTGATGCGCTGCGCGGTGATCGGCGGCGGGGCATCCGGGCTCATGGCCGCGTGCGTGCTCGCCCGGGCGGGCGCGGATGTCACCGTGCTCGAACGCCAATCCCGCGTGGGAAAAAAACTGCTTGCCACGGGCAACGGACGATGCAACTTTACCAATATTCATGCGTCAAAGGATGAATACCACGGTGCGCAAGGCGTCGCGGCGGGCATTCTCGCGGCGTTCCCGCCCGCGCGGGTGATCGCAGAATTCGAGCGGCTCGGGATTCCCGCGCGGATTGACGCGGAGGGCCGCGCCTATCCCGCGAGCAATCTGGCGGCATCGGTGCTTGACAACCTGCGGCTCGCGCTTTCCGAGGCGGGTGGGGCGGAAAAGACGGACTTCGACGTCGTCAAGATCGAGCGCGGCTTTCGCATCTTTTCAAAAGACGGCGCAGTCTTTTTCTGTGACCGGCTGCTCCTTGCGACGGGCGGACCCGCTGCGCCGAAGCTCGGCGGAACGCGCGCGGGACACGGCCTTTTGCAGGCGCTGGGTCACCGGGTGACGCCGCTTTTCCCTGCGATCGCGCCCATCCATACGGATGTCAAGCCGATCAAAGGCCTGAAGGGGCAGCGCGCGCGTTGCACGGTTACGCTGTTCGACGGGAAAAGCGCCGTGCGCACCGAAGCGGGCGAAATTCTGTTTACCGAAACGGGCGTCTCCGGCATCTGCGTCATGCAGCTTTCGCGCGCGGCGCGAGGGCTTTCGGATGCGCGGCTTTCCATCGACTTCGCACCGGGCGCGCAAAGCGAATTGATTTCCGCGCGCGTCGAAGCGTTGCCGCTTCGGAAAATCGAGGATTTTCTCAACGGCCTTTTGCCCCGCCGGATTGGCTGGGCGGTTTTGCGCGCGGCCGGGCTCGACGATTTTTCCCGCGTGGCGTCCTCGCTTTCCCCATCCGAAATGGCGTCGCTTTTTCGTGCGCTCCGCGCATTTCCGCTGCGCGTCATGGGCGGTGCGGGTTTCGAGGATGCGCAGGTGACGGCGGGAGGCGTCGAAATGGATCAGTTTGACCCTGCGACGCTCCAATCAAGGCGCATCCCCGGCCTGTTCGTTGCCGGCGAGGTATGCGACGTGGACGGCGATTGCGGCGGTTTCAACCTGCAATGGGCGTGGGCATCCGCGTGCGCGGCGGCGGAAGGGATGTTGCGATCGTAGAGCAGTCCTCAGATGCCGAGAATCTCGGCATTCTTTTCGCGTAAAGGCGGGATTTTTAAAACAAGGCGTCGCTGTTGGCTTGGCGTAGTGCTGCTGTGCCCCGGCTCCAAAGGCGAACGGAGTCGGCGCAGTCGGGAAGCGACTTGGTTTGTCGCGGCAAACCAACCCCGTTTTGAACAAAAGGCCATTGCCGATCTTTGCTCTGGGCTGTGCGCGTGGGACCATCGATCCGAATAAAGGTGTCATGGTGATTTGATTTTTCAAATCGAAAGGGGCAGATGCCGCGCGCGGCAAGACTGGCGGCGGCGACCATATGGACGGCGTCCATTTCCGACGATTCGAGGCGCGCGACATTCCGCGCGTCAGGGACATGTTTTCGGAGGCGTTCAAACTCGGCACTTATTCGGCGAATCCCTTTGTCATGCGGCACTTGCTCGACCATTACTTGTGCGCGTACCTTGGGCGCGCGACCTACTCGCTCGTCGCTGAGGAAAACGGGTGCGTGCGCGGCTTTCTCCTGGGCGCGACCCGCTTCGACGAACGGATCGGCTACCGGCTGATGGAGCTTTATCATGCGTTGTTTCTGATCTTCCGGCACGCGGGGTGGGCTTATTTTAAGGGGCGGCGGCTCATCGAGCGCGCCGACCGATCGATGCGCAAAAATGCGCCGCCGGCGGACTGCGAACTCATCCTGTTTGTGGTCGATTCATCGGTGCGCGGACGCGGCGTGGGTCGTGATTTGCTTCGCCAGTTCCGGCGCTATCTCGAAAAAAAACGTGCGCACACCATGTTTTTGTTTACCGACGACTATTCCGACGTGGATTATTACCGCGCGCG
This sequence comes from Bacillota bacterium, assembly GCA_023421735.1. Next base: position 7,304 of record JAEZSP010000041.1, read on the forward strand.
GGGCTATGAGGAAGAGGGCGTGCGAAGGATCGAATTCTCGGCGGACGACGTCGCCCGATTTTACTTATTTTCGATCCCCGTGGGGCTTGTAGGAGGCACAGATGTTGACGATACGGCTCACCCAGTTGAAGCTGCCTGTCGGATATGACGAAACCGATCTCATTCGGCAGGCGGAACGCGCGCTCGGCCTTTCGGCGGGCGGCGTTTTGGGTATGCGGATCGTTAAAAAATCGGTGGACGCACGCGACAAGGCGGATGTCCACTTCACATTCACCCTCGATGCGGACATTGCAAAGCCGCCGCATGCGCTGCCCCGAAATGCCGCGTATGTCGAGCCCGAAGCGGCGTGCCCACAGCCAGCGATCCGCGCCATGACGCACCGCCCCCTCGTCGTGGGACTTGGTCCCGCTGGGCTGTTTGCCGCGTTGACCCTCGCGCGGATGGGCCTTCGCCCCCTCGTCGTCGAGCGTGGGCGACCGGTCGACGCGCGCACGCTGGATGTGGACGCATTCTGGCGCACGGGCAGGCTCGATCCCGCGAGCAACGTGCAATTCGGCGAAGGCGGCGCGGGTGCGTTTTCGGACGGGAAACTGACCACCGGAATCAAGGACCCGCGCTGTCGGGACGTTTTGACGGCGCTTTACGAGGCGGGCGCGCCCGAGGAGATTCTTTACGCCGCAAAGCCGCATATCGGCACCGACCGTTTGCGCGTGGTGGTCAAAAACCTGCGCGAAAAAATCATTGCCTTGGGCGGTGAGGTCGTTTTTGAGTGCGTGCTGACCGGACTTTTGATGGAACATGGGCAAGTGGTCGGTGCGCGGCTTGCAAAAGGCGGCGTGACGCAGGAAATTGAGGTGCGCGACGTGATTCTCGCGGTCGGGCACAGCGCGCGCGACACCTTCCAAATGCTCGATGGTCTGGGCGTCAAAATGGTGCAAAAGCCGTTTTCCATCGGCGCGCGGATTGAGCACAGCCAAAAATGGATCGATGAATCACAGTACGGCAAATTTGCCGGCCATGCGGCGCTCGGCGCGGCGGATTATAAGCTTTCGGCACGCTTGCCCAATGGGCGTGGGGTCTATACGTTTTGCATGTGCCCCGGCGGGCATGTTGTCGCGGCGGCGTCCGAAGCGGGCGGCGTCGTGACAAACGGCATGAGCTATCATGCGCGCGCGGGTGCGAATGCGAATGCGGCGCTTCTGGTGTCGGTGGAACCGGGCGATTTCGGCGCGGATGATCCGCTTGCCGGGGTGCGGTTTCAACGGGCATGGGAGATGGCGGCATTCCGGCTGGGCGGCGAAGATTACCGTGCACCCGCACAGCTTGCGGGCGATTTTATGAAAAATCAGCCTTCACGCGGCGTGGGCAGCGTTTCGCCAACGTACAAGCCGGGCGTTTTGTGGACATCGCTTGACGGGTGTCTTCCTGCGTTTGCCCTTGACGCCATGCGGCGCGCGTTGCCGATTTTCGGTCGGAAAATACGCGGATACGACGCCCCCGACGCGGTTCTGACCGGGGTCGAAACGCGCTCGTCCTCGCCGGTACGCATCGAGCGGGACGAAAACTGCACCGCGTCCGTTTTCGGACTCTATCCTTGCGGAGAAGGCGCGGGCTACGCGGGAGGCATCCTTTCTGCGGCGGTCGACGGAATTCGATGCGCGCAGAAGGCTGCGGAGGAGAAACATGCCTGAATTCATACGGGACAATGCCCAGATCATGATCATCGGCGCGCTGGCGCTTCTATTGCTCATCGTTCTGATTGCTGCCGCCGCGCGGCGCCGATTTCTCGAGCGTCAGCTTGCGCAGATGAATCGCGCGCTGGAGATTTCCACGCGTCGGGTCGCGGAATTATCCGATTCCATCGAGAAGCGGCAGGACAGGCTGCGCGGCTCTCTGGATGAGCGGATGGATGCGCTGCGGGATTCGAACGACCGCAAGCTCGATCAGCTCCGTGAGATCGTAACCGGGAAACTCGACGCGCGCCTCGGAGAATCGTTCCGCACCGTGAACGAACAGCTCGCGCGCGTGGACAAGGGGCTTGGCGAAATGCGCTCCCTCGCATCCGATGTGGGCGATTTAAAAAAGATCATGACAAACGCGCGGGCGCGCGGCGCCTGGGGCGAGGTGCAGCTGCGCGCGCTAATGGAAGAGGTGCTCGCGCCGAGCCAATACCTCGAAAACACGCCCGTCGTGCCCGGCGCGTCCGAGCGCGTGGAGTTTGCCATCGTACTGCCGGATGCGGCGGGCGAGGTTACGCTCATCGCGGTCGATTCGAAGTTTCCCGTCGAGACGTTTCTTCGGCTTCCCGAGGGCGCGGCTGCGTTTGAAAAGGCCGTGATCGATGAGGGAAAGCGCATATCGACCAAGTACATTCATCCCCCGCATACGGTCGATTACGCCGTGATGTTTCTGCCCGCAGAAAGTCTCTATGCCGAGGTTGCGCGCCGCCGCGGACTCGTGGAGCGGCTCCAGAACGAGCTGCGTGTGCATGTGGCGGGGCCGAGTACCTTTGCCGCCCTTTTGACCAGCCTGCGCATGGGCTTTCGCGGTGCGGCGCTCGAACGGCGCGGCGCTGAGGTGATGGCGGTACTGCGGGGTGTGCAGACCGAGTTTTCAAAATACGCCGATTCCATCGACCGCGCCAAGCAGCGTGCGCATCAGCTTGAGAGCGATCTCGACGGCGTGGAGACCCGTGCCCGTGCGGTGGAGCGAAAGTTGCGCGATGTCGGCGCGGAGTAATCGTGCCGCTGCCGGTCAATGGCGGTGGCGCGAAATCGCCATACTTTAAGAAATCCTTTAAGAAATCTTGACGGATATTTCCTGTTTTTACTTGAAATTGAGTCAGCATATGATTATAATCGTTGTAAGGGGCTGATAAGTAATGACGGACGAGATTATTCGCACGCCGCGTGAGCAGGTCGGGGTCGGGCTGGGTCGGGTCTGGCGGCGCAGGTTTCAGCTGAGCGAGATGTTGCTCGAGCGGATGGGCGTCGGACCGGGGCAGGTGCCGATTCTGGCGGAATTAAAGCATCACGGCGAGATGACCCAGCGAGAACTGGCGGAGCACACGCATGTGACGGCGGCGACGATTTCCGGAACGCTCAAGCGCATGGAGCGTGCGGGCATCGTGTATCGCACGGACGACACGCGCGACGCGCGGGTTTCCATCGTTCGGCTGACGGACACGGGCAAGAAGCTCGTGGACGAAGCGTGGCAGCTTTTCTATCGCACAGATATGGACATGCTCGCGGGATTCACGGACGAAGAGTGCGAGCGGATGCTTGGTTATTTTGCGCGCATGCGCGAAAATGTCGACAAGGCGATTGAAGGTACCTGTTCCGCGTCCAAGTAGGCGGGCGCGATCTTTCCGCGGCATGGATCGCCGCGGCTTTTTTTGATCGAATTGCTCGAGGTTGGGGTGCATACCGAGGCGCGGTTTGCTTTGCCTGCATACCAAGGAAGGGATATGGATCCCCCGTGCGCTTGCACGCAGGCGCTGTTTTGCCTGCTTGCCCGGATGTGCGGACCGATGGGCTGTTACGATGGGCGAAAACCGGGGTATCGTATAAGAAATGACCGCAGGGAGGTTTTCATCGATGAGCGATTTACAAGACTGGATGCGCTCGGAAGCGCGCGTAGCCGCCAAGCGGCTTGCCGAAATCAATTCGACCGAAGTTCTCGAAAAGGCTTCGGGCGGATTCGGCATGCAAAAGCGCTCCCTCGCACTTTTGGATACATTAAAGGCGGCACTTTTTCCGAACCTCTATGAGCAAGGCGCCGTCTCATGCTCGCATTTGACCGCGTTGGCAGAGGAGCGGTTATACACTGCGTCCGAGCAGCTTCTGTCCATCGCGTTTGACCTCATCGATCCCTGGGAGGCCGAGCGTGTGACGCTGGAATTCATGCAGAAGCTCGTCGGCATCCGAGAAATTTTGACGACCGATCTCGACGCCGCCTATCTGGGCGATCCCGCCGCGCGCAGCGTCGAGGAAATTCTGCTCTCCTACCCGTCCGTCGAGGCGGTGAGCACCTACCGCATCGCGCACGAGCTTTACCTCTTAGGCCTTCCGATGATCGCACGGGTCATGACCGAGTCGGCGCACGCCAAAACCGGCATCGACATCCACCCGGGCGCAACGATCGGCAAGCACTTTTTCATTGATCACGGGACCGGCGTCGTCATCGGCGAAACCTGCGTGATCGGCGACAATGTGAAGATTTACCAGGGCGTGACGCTGGGCGCCAAAAGCTTCCAGCTTGACGCGGACGGCAATCCCGTCAAGGGCGTCAAGCGGCATCCGAACATCGAGGACGACGTGGTGATCTATGCCGGCGCGACGATCCTCGGCGGAGACGTGACCGTCGGAAAAGGCTGCATCGTGGGCGGCAACGCGTGGATTACACACTCCGTCGCGCCCAATACCATCGTTTATAATCAGCAGCCCGTGCCCATCGCAAAGACGCGCGAAGGATGATCCCTTTCGATTACAGAGGCGGTGCGGGGCTTGCGCCCATGGCGGGCGTGACTGACGCCGCCATGCGGCTGTTGTGCCACGAAAAGGGTGCGCGCTGGTCGGTGAGCGAAATGCTCTCGGCAAAGGGTTGGGTGTACGCGGGCGGAAAAAACCGGGCGGCGCAGGAACTCATCGCGCGGTTGCCGGGCGAGGGCGTCGCCGGACTCCAGCTCTTTGGGCGCGAACCTTCCTACATCGCGGAGGCCGCGAAACAGCTCGTACATGCCGGGTTTGCGTTTTTTGATTTGAACTTCGGCTGTCCCGCACCTAAAATTACCGGTGCGGGCGAGGGAAGCGCGCTCATGCGTGAACCGGAACTGCTCGCATCCATCGTGCGCGCGCTGGTTGACGCGACGGATTTGCCCGTGACGGCAAAGATTCGCGCCGGATGGGACGCTGATTCCATCAATGCCGTAGAGATTGCGCAGATCTGCGCAGACAATGGCGCCAAGGCGGTTACCGTGCATGCGCGCACGCGCGCGCAGCAGTATGCCGGGCGCGCGGACTGGAATGTGATCCGCGCCGTCAAGCGCGCGGTTTCGATCCCTGTTTTTGGAAACGGGGACATCGCGAGCGGCTCGGACGCCATTCGGATGCTGGATGAAACGGGTTGCGATGGCGTGATGGTGGGCCGCGCCGCGCGGGGCAATCCGTGGCTCTTCGCAGAAATTGAGGCCGCGCTTTCGGGCGCGGATGCGCCGCACGTCACGGCGGAAGAGCGAATTGAGACGGCGAGGCGGCACTTTGAACTGGAATTACGGCTGCACGGCGAGCGGGTCGGCATGCTCGAAATGCGCAAGCACATCGCATGGTATGCGGGTGGATTGCGCGGTGCGGCGCGGTTTCGAGAATACATCAATGCGCTCGCGACGCGGGACGAGGTGCTTGAGGCACTTTCGGATTACGCGCGGAGCCTGAAGGAGTGATACGGATGGACAAACTGTTGCTTGGGAATGGAATCAAAACCGGTGCGATCGCCCTGGGTTGCATGCGCATTTCGCGCATGGAGGTCGCTGCTGCAGAGAAGCTCGTCATGACGGCGCTCGAGAACGGGATCGATCTTTTTGACCATGCCGACATCTATGGCGGCGGAGAATCCGAGGCCGTGTTCGGGCGCGTGCTTTCGCGCAACCCCGGATTGCGCCAGAAGATGATCGTTCAGGGCAAGGTTGGCATTTGCAAGGGTTATTACGACGCCTCCAAGGCGCACATCATCGAGGCGGTCGAAGGCTCGTTGAAGCGGCTGGGAATCGAATCCCTCGACACGCTGCTTTTGCACCGGCCGGACGCGCTCATGGAGCCGGAGGAGGTTGCGGGCGCGGTGCGCGCGCTCAAGGATGCGGGGAAGATTCGCGTCTTCGGCGTCAGCAACGAGAACGCCGCACAGATCGCCCTGCTTTCCCGCTATCTGCCGGGTGAGGTTGCTGTGAACCAGCTGCAATTCTCCCTCGCGCATACGCCGATCGTGGATGCGGGCGTGAACGTCAATATGCATTCCGCACACGCCATCGTGCGCGAGGGCGGCGTGCTCGACTTCTGCCGCCTGCACGAGATCACCGTTCAGGCGTGGTCGCCTTTCCAGTACGGCATGTTCGAAGGCGTGTTCGTCGGCAGCGAAAAGTATCCGGAACTCAATCAGGTGCTTGACAAAATGGCCGCCGAAAAGGGCGTTACGCCTTCCGCCATCGCCATCGCGTGGATCCTCCGGCATCCGGCGCGCATTCAGGCCATCGTGGGAACCACAAAGCCCACGCGCGTTGCTGAGATCGCCAAAGCCTACGAAACGCCCATCTCCCGTCAGGAGTGGTACAAGCTCTATCTCGCCGCGGGCAATCCGCTGCCTTAGAGCCTGCGAAACCGCACAGAAACGCCCGCCCCATGTCTTTTTTCCTGTTACAAACACAGGATTTGGAGTCGGGGTGGGCGTTTCTGTACGATTTGGCAAATCATCTCCGAAATCACGTCGTTATCCTATGTTCTCACGCACCGCTGCCTCGACGGCTGCATAGTTATCGGGCGTGCAGAACACAGCGATTTTCTCGGTGGGGCCGCCTCGTAAAAGGATTGTCTTTCTTTTTGCATCGTATTTGACATGGCGTACGGCATCCCAACGGAGCAAGACGGATTGGCGGGACGCGGTGAGAAGACCGGCTCCGGCGGCGGCCGGATTTCTGGAGAACAACCCAAGCACGACGAGCAGACCGTTGACGACGGCGTTTTTCTTCGCCTGTCCCCGCTGCGTCTCATTCAGAACGCCTATTTCGTCGACGACATAGTGCGCCGCATACTTGCCGCCGTAAAGAAGGAGGATAAAAAGATATGTCAGGAGGAAGAGCAGGCCGGTCATGAACAGCGCATATTTTGCGTCCGAATGAATGACGTCGCCGTGCGCGGCCGCGATGATGATTGCGATCAGGATGCCAAATGGAATGCCCACTGCCAAGAGCAGGCCCCGCAGGATGAATAAATTCCGAAAGATCGGCACGCGAATATCCCATTGCAGCTTTTTCAACGTATGTACCCCACTTTTGTGCATGCTCGTTTGATTATAATGGAAACGGGCGGATTGTGTCAACAAAGCGTAAACAAAAGAGTGCCGGGGAACCAATGGTTCCCCGGCACTCCCTCAGTCGCCCGGCTGCCGGGCGAGTACGGATTCAAGCTCGTCAACCCGTGTGACGAGAACGGCGCAGAATTCGTCCATGTTCTGCATGCGTTCGCGCGCGGGCTTAGTGACAAAGTCCCGAACGGGATCGATCACCGCTTCCGCACATTGCATGATTTTCTCGCTTTGCTCGGTGGCGCGCCTGCCCGCAAGATGGCGGGTCAATATCTCGATGGAGCGCGCGAGTTCCGCGTCGCCCTGCATGCGCGCTTCTTCCTGAAGGCCCTCGCACGCCGTCTTCATGTCTGCGCGCGGACGGTGGTTCACTTGCGGCGTCGCGCACTCGACGCCCTGCGCGTTCAGATTTTCCACAATCCCCTTGACATAGTCGGGGCGCGTCTTGATGACTGAGCGGTATTTGTTCTGATAGCGCAGCATCAGAGAATGATCCCCCTCTGAGAGATCCTGTAAACACGATCGCACGGATTGCCCGGACGCGCGCGCCCGCAGCACCTTCTCCATGAGATCGTCGACTTCCTCCTGCGTGAATGGCACAAAGCGCGCCGTGTGTGCCTGATCGCCCTCCCGCTGCCGAACCTGTGCATAGTAATAGTTGCGTATGCTGTTGGGGCGGCGGCCTGTCTTTTCCGAAATGCGCTCGAATACCGCCTTGAGCGGCAGTCCCTGCTGCTGTGCCTCGTCCGCCGTTTCCCACAGCAGTTTGTTCTCGTAGTCGCTCCAGCCGGATCGTCTGCTCATGCGTTTGATCGCCTGCTCCATTTTGCTCCCTCCAAATAGATACTAATTAAGAGTATGCGCGTGGGGGCAAAACGATATACCCACACCGCAATTTATGCGAATATTTTTTCACAAAGCCCCCAATATGAATGCGAAACGGCGGTTTCGGGTATCTATGAGGTGGAAGTGCGTGTGCGGTCAATCCGCGCTTGCTTTTCCGGTGGTTTTGTTGTAAGATAGCATTAGACTGGGAATAAGGAGGAACTGACTGTGGTTGATAAGCAGATGAGTATAGGCCAGGTTCTCAAATTGGACCGCGGAACCGCGCCGATCTTTATGCAGTTTGGCATGCATTGCCTCGGCTGCCCGCACGCGACCGCCGAAAGCCTTGAGATGGCCTGTGCGGCACATGGCGCGGATACGGATGCGTTGGTGGAAAAGCTCAACGCGTATTTTGAAGGCAAGAAATAACAAAGCGCGACGGCCGGTGCGTTGATATGCGCATCGGCCGATCCTATACAATCGGAGGGATATTCAATGCAGGTCCATTCCTTCAATGATACGGAAGGTCTTCGAATCGCGGTCGAAATCGAAAAGCGTGGCGAGGCCTTTTACCTCAAAGCCGCGAAACTGTCGGACAACCCCCAGACCGTTCGGATCCTCGAACAGCTCGCTTCCGATGAAGCGGTTCATAAGCACGAATTTGAAAAGCTGGTCGAGCGGGCAAGCGTTTCCGATGAGATGTACGATGAGGAAACGAACGCGTATCTCTCGGCGATCGCTGCTGATATCGTGTTCCCCGAGGGCCTGATGGCGCTTCGGCGCACGGGCTTCACGAGCCCGGAGGGCGCAATTCTCCAGGCGATCCAGTCCGAGAAGGACTCTATTCTTTTTTATACGGAACTGGCCGAGCACGCCTTTGACGCGGAAGCAAAACGCATGTTCCGCGAAATCATCATGCAGGAGCGGCGGCACATGAACGTTCTGCAAAACCGTCTGGAAGAGATTTCCGTGGAGGGATAACCATGGCGTACATGGACGCGTATCAAAAGTGGCTCGAGATGTTCAAGGATGACGCGGCGACGGTCGACGAACTCAAGGCGATCGCCAACGATCCCGCCGAGATCGAGGACAGGTTTTACCGCGATCTCGAATTCGGCACTGCGGGCATGCGCGGCGTGATCGGCATGGGTACAAACCGGATGAACGTCCATAACGTCAGAAAAGTCACTTGTGCGCTTGCTAAAATCATTAAAAACCATCCCGGCGGCGCGCAGCGTGGCGTTGTGATCGGCTATGACTCGCGCCATATGTCCCCGGAATTCGCGCGCGAGACGGCTTTAACGCTCGCTGCCGGCGGCGTTCGGGCGATGTTGTTCCCCTCGCTTCGGCCGGTTCCGGTTCTGTCGTTCTCGGTGCGCCATCTGGGCGCCATCGCGGGCGTTGAGATTACCGCGAGCCATAATCCGTCGAAGTATAACGGCTATAAGGTTTATTGGGAGGACGGCGGTCAGCTGCCGCCGCCCCGCGCCGATGAGGTGACAGAGGAGATCGAAAAGACCTCCTTTGAAGAGGCCGTGACCATGGACGAAAAAGCCGCCATGCAGGCGGGCCTCCTCGCTTATCCCGGGCCGGAGGTGGACGATGCGTACATCGCATCGGTCAAAAAGCTGCAAGTCAATCCCGAGCTTGCGCGCGAGATGGGCGATCAGCTCAAGATTGTGTATACGCCCTTTAACGGAACGGGCAATCTTCCGGTCAGGCGCATTTTGCGCGAAATCGGCATGAAGCACGTCTTCGTCGTGCCCGAGCAGGAACTGCCGGACGGTGATTTTCCGAGCGTCAAGGTGCCAAACCCCGAAGATCCGGGTGCGTTCCGGCTCGCCATCGCCATGCAGAAGCGGCTCGGCGCCGACTTGTGTGTGGGCACCGATCCGGACTGCGACCGCGTGGGCATCGCCTGCCTCACAAAGTCGGGCGAGGTGCGCATGCTTTCCGGCAACCAGATCGGTTGCCTTCTCCTCGACTACATCTGCTCTCAGAAAAAGGAGCGCGGCGAGCTGCCCCAAAACGGCGCTGCGGTGTCCTCCATCGTCTCGACCGACATGGCAAAGGCCATCTGCGCCAATTTTGGCATGGCCCACATCGAGGTTCTGACCGGGTTCAAGTTCATTGCGGAACAGATTCAGCATTTCGAGGACACGGGGGAACATACATTCCTCTTCGGTTTTGAGGAGAGCTATGGCTTCCTTTCGGGCACAGAGGTGCGCGATAAGGACGGCGTGAACGCGGTGATGCTGATCGCCGAGGCAGCTGCCTATTATAAGACGCGCGGCATGACGCTTGCGGACGCGGCGGACGAGCTGGGTAAAAAATACGGCTTCTACGGTGACCATATCAAGTCTGTCACCCTTGCGGGCAAGGACGGACAGGGCAAGATCGACGCCATTATGGCAAAACTGCACGGTGAGAAGCTCGACGTCATCGGCGCAAGCAAGTTGCTTGCCACGCGCGATTATCTCAAAGGCACGCGTACGACGGCGGATGGGGACGTAAGCCCCGCGGGGCTTCCCGCGTCGGACGTGCTGTATTACGAGCTCGCGGGCGGCGCATGGGTATGCGTGCGGCCGAGCGGCACGGAGCCGAAGATCAAGGTTTATATCAACGCCGTGTCCGATTCGTCGGAAAAGACCGAGGCGCTGCTTGCAAATTACGCGGCGGACATGGACAAAATACTTGCGATTTAGCTGGAGGTATTTATGAAGTTAGGCGTCGTGGGTCTTCCAAACGTCGGGAAGTCGACGCTTTTTAATGCGATTACAAACGCAGGCGCGCAGGCCGCAAACTATCCATTTTGCACCATCGAGCCGAATAACGGCATCGTCGCAGTGCCCGACCCCAGACTTGATGTGCTCGCGGACATGTATCATCCCGAAAAATACACGCCCGCGACATTGGAGTTTGTGGACATCGCGGGACTCGTGAAGGGCGCGAGCCGGGGCGAAGGGTTGGGCAATAAGTTCCTCTCGCATATCCGCGAGGTGGACGCCATCGTTCACGTCGTGCGCTGCTTTGAAGATGCAAACGTCATCCACGTGGACGGCGATGTGTCGCCCGCGCGAGACGTCGAAACCATCGAGACGGAGCTCATCCTTGCGGACATCGAAACGGTGTCCAAAAGGCTCGACCGCGCGCTTTCCATGCTCAAAAAGGGTGAGAAAAAGTATCAGGACGAGGCGGACGCAGGCAAGATCCTCGCGGACTGGCTCGATGCGGGAAAACCCGCGCGCACCGCGCCGCTCACAGACGACCAGCGGGCCGTCGCGCGCGAGTGGTTTCTCTTAACGACCAAAAAAGTCATCTACGCGGCGAATATCGGCGAGGATGACATCGGGACGGATCCCGCCGACCTTCCCTATGTGCAGGAGGTTGCGAAGATCGCATCCGCAGAGGGCGCGGAGATGCTCGTCATCTGCGCGAAGGTAGAGGAGGAAATCGCCCAACTCGATCCAGACGAAAAAAAGGTTTTCCTCGAGGAAATGGGCATCGGTCAGTCGGGTCTCGATCGGCTCGTGACCGTGGGGTATCGACTTCTCGGACTCATCAGCTTTTTAACAGCGGGCCCCAAAGAAGTGCGTGCTTGGACGATTTCAGACGGCATGAAGGCGCCGCAGGCAGCCGGTAAAATCCACACGGATTTCGAGCGCGGGTTCATCCGCGCGGAGATTGTGGCCTATGACGACCTCATCCGTGAGGGCAGCATGGCGGCCTGTAAGGAGAAGGGACTTGTGCGCAGCGAGGGCAAGGAGTATGTCATGAAGGACGGGGACGTGACGCTGTTCCGGTTTAACGTATGACCGATTTGCAAACCCCCGTTTTTGAACCTGCGTATCCGGAATCGGCGCGCCCGACGCTCTTATCCGCAAACGCGCTGTATCTTCTCGGCGCGGTCAGCGTGCTGCTTCTCAACCTGTTTGCCAAGCAGCTCGTGGAACTGTACGTGAATCTGACCGGAAACCACAGCCAGATCAACTTTCTCTTGGTGGTCGACGCCGTGCTGTATTCCCTGTTTTTTTTCCTGCCGGTCGTGCTTTTCATCAGAAAGCGCGGCGGTGCGACATTGCGGCTTTCCGGCGTTGGGGTCGGGATCACGATTCTTGCGTTCATTACGGGTGTTGCATGCATGTTTCTTGCCAACGGGCTCAGTGCGCTCTGGATGATGCTGCTCGAAGCGTTGAACGTTCCGGTCACGCGATCAGTTATCGAGATTGCGGACGAGAATCAGCTGATTCTGGGTGTGATCGCCATCGGCGTCTTCCCGGGCATCTTCGAAGAATTGCTGTTTCGCGGCCCAATCCTCGCTGCGTATGAAAAGGGCGGTTCCCGCCGCGCGATTTTCATCACCGGCCTGTTGTTTGCCATGATGCACGGTTCGCTCGAAGGCTTTCCGGCGCAATTCATGATGGGGCTCGTGCTCGGTTATGCGGTCGTTTCGACCGGCTCCATTTACGCGGGCATGATGATCCACACCGTGTACAATGCGGCGTCCATCATCTTCAGCTATGCGATGCAGGGCGTGGTAGATCAGTCCGTGGCTGAAAATTCGGCTGAGCTGACGAGCAGCGATCCCGTGACCGCCGTGGTTGGGGTTCTTATTATCACGTTGGTCGCGTTCGGCATCGCATATCCGATGCTGCGCGCGTTTGGCAGATATCGGTCGCGGCATGCGATTGCGCTGTTCCCCAAGGCCCCTCTCGGGATGAGCGTCGGCGAGGCGATCGTGCTCATCTCCGGAATTGTGACGGTGGTTTTCCTCTATGCCAACAACATCTTTGGTCTCGTGGAGCGGTTTTTATGAACGCACTGATCCTCGCCGTCGGCAAGCTCAAGGAGCGATGGCAAAGCGACGGCTGTGCGGAATATCTGAAACGCCTTTCGCGGTACGGGAAATACGAGCTCGTGGCGGTGGACGACGTGCGCGAGCCCGACAGGCCCTCAGACGCGCTCAACCGACAGGTGATGGATCGGGAGGGCGCGTCGCTTTTGAAGCGGATCAAGCCGGATGATTTCGTCGTCTGCCTCGTCATCGATGGCGATGCGCCGGATTCCGTTGGCTTTGCGAAATGGACTGCCCACTGGGCGCAGACGGGACGCCGCGTCGTTTTTGTGATCGGCGGATCGCTCGGCCTTTCAGAAGATGTGCGCGCCCGCGCCGATTATTCCCTCTCGTTTTCCCATTTCACGTTTCCCCACGGCCTCATGCGCGTTATTCTCCTTGAGCAGATCTACCGTGCAGAGCGGATCAACGCGGGAGAGCGTTACCACAAATAATTTGAGTCACATCGGGTAACGGCCCAAAAGAAAGTTCGGCGGCTCGGGGCCTCACCCCGAGCCGGCGACAATGAAATGATGGATTAAATTACCGGTATGGGATTTAAAAGGGATGCCCTTTGTCACTTCAGCGTCAACGCAATCATTGCACAGGGCGGGAGCGTGAGCTTCAGCTCGGTGCCGGTCTTGTCGAATTCAGATGTGACTGCGTCAAACGCGACCGGCGCGACCTGATTGGGCGCGTCAAAGTCGTTCTTGGCGTGGATGTCCCCGGTCAGGATGCGGGCCGTCTCGATCTTGACGTGCGTGCCGTCGATGCGCATCTCGATTTCTGCAGGTGCGCCGGATGCGGTATTGATGAGGGTGACGTTGATGGTGCCGTCCTCTGCGACGGAGGCGGATTCGGAAATCACGGGCGTCACAATGCCGCACTTTTCGAAGGTGGGCGTTTCGACATCCGAGGCGATCAGCGTCGCGTCCTGGTGCGCCTTCATCATCTCAAAGGCGTGGTAGGTGGGCGTCGCGAGCAGCTGTTTGCCTTCGGTGAGGATGACCGCCTGCAGAACGTTGATGAGCTGCGCGATGTTCGCCATCTTAACGCGGTCTGCGTGTTTATTGAAGATGTTGAGGGAAAGCCCTGCAACCATTGCGTCGCGCATGGTGCTCTGCTGATAGAGGAAGCCGGGGTTCGTGCCGGGCTCGACGTCGTACCACGTGCCCCATTCGTCCACGATCAAGCCAACGCGCTTTTCGGGATCGTAGAAATCCATGATTGCGGCGTGGTTGTGGACAAGCGTCTCCATGAAGTACGCCCGCGCAATGGTGCGCAGGTACATATCTTCGTTGAAGTCGGTCGCGCTGCCCTTGTGAAAGCGCCAGTCATCGCCGGGCGCGGTGTAGTAGTGCAGAGACAGTCCGTCCATCTTGCCGGTCGCCTTCTGCATCAGCACGCGCGTCCACTCATAACCGGGATTGTCCTGCGATGTGCCGGGGCCGCACGCGATCTTGTAGATGGGCGAATCGCCGTACTTGCGCACAAACGTCTGATACCGCCTATATTCGTCGGCGTAGTATTCCGGCGTCATGTTTCCGCCGCAGCCCCAGTTTTCGTTCCCGACGGCGAAGTAGGGGAGCGTCCAGGGCGCGTCCTGCCCGTTTTTGCGGCGCAGATCTGCCATGGGCGACACGGCGGGGCTGGTCATGTATTCAACCCACTCCTGCATTTCGCGCACGGAACCCGAGCCGACGTTTCCGTTCACATAGGGCTTGCAACCGATCTGACGGCAAAGCTCGAAAAACTCGTGCGTGCCGAATGAATTGTCCTCGACCACGCCGCCCCAGTGCGAGTTGTACATCTTCTTGCGCGTTTCATTTGGTCCGATGCCGTCCATCCAGTGGTATTCGTCCGCAAAGCATCCGCCCGGCCAGCGCAAAACCGAAAGACCCATCTTCTTGAGCGCCTCAACCACGTCGGTGCGCATGCCGTTCACATTCGGGATTTCGGAATCCTTGCCGACGAACACGCCGCCGTAGATGCATCTGCCGAGATGCTCCGAGAAATTCCCGTAGATTTCGGCGTTGATGCGCGCGCCCTTCATGCCCGGGCGTACAATGTACCTCATATAACCCCTCCTTATTTTACCCCATTCCCCAATGGGAGGTGACCATCTTGAATGCAATTCCATGCCGCAAGTGCCTCGAAGAATCGGCCGATCTGCGCCAACTGGCAGAGCACCTCGATCGGTACGTCGATTCCCTGCCCGACGAGATCCGCGTCGATCCCGAAACCTATGCGCAGCGTCTTTCACGGTGCGAGAGCTGTCCCCGTCGGGCCGATCTTCTTTGCGCCGTATGCGGCTGCTATGTACAGGCGCGCGCGGCGAAAAAGCACATGGCCTGTCCGATCGATTTCGGCGCGCCGCGCTGGACGGCGGTAGATCAGTCGTAATCGCGTTGCTTGAGCCAATTCTGCAGAAGATTCGCCCACTGCGCCACGTCGGGCATTTCCTTCGCAAGGCCCAGCCCGTGGCGGCCGTATGGGAAGATGTGCAGTTCGCAGGGAACGCCGTTGATCGCGAGCGCCGATGCGAGCCGCAGGCTGTTTTCCACCGGCACGCCCTGATCGGCTGCCGTGTGCCAGATGAACGCCTCGGGCGTCTTTTCGGTGATATGTAATTCGGCAGAGAATTTGCGGATCATCGCCCAGTCTTCGGCCTTGTCGCCCAGGAGGTTCAAAAGCGAGCCCTGATGCCGGAACGCCGCAAAGCTCACCACGGCATAGCACGGAATGAACGCGTCGGGACGCGACGAAAGCCGTTCGACCGGGTCGGCGGCGTCCGGATTTCCCAAATCGTACATCGTCGCAGCCGAGCAAACCAGGTGCCCGCCCGCCGAGAAGCCCAGTACCGCGACCTTCTCATAGCCCATTGCGCGCACCAGGCGCACGGCGCGCTTGATATCAGATAGCGGCGCATAGGGATCGCACGGCGCGACGCGGTAATCAAGCACGAACGCCGAGACGCCCACATCGCCAATCATCTCTGCGATGGGCGCGCCCTCATGCGCGGCTTTCATGCGGTATCCGCCGCCAGGCGCGACAATGACCGCGCCCTTCGAGCCGGGCACCGCGTAATTTGCGATGGAGGGCTGCTCCTGATCGGGCGATTGGTCGGAATAGGGTGCTGTGTTTTCCCAGAGCATGATTTTATCGTGCATTTTGTAATTCCTCCTACAATAAATCGATCATGTCGGAGAGCTTCTGGAATTTGAGGTTGGGCGTTGTGTCGGACTTTTCGAGCATGTCCTCGGTCGTTTCCCCGCTCATCACGAGGATCGAGAGCATCCCGGAGCGAAGACCCGTCTCGATGTCGGTGTACAGCCGATCGCCCACCATGGCGAGCTCGCCTGTCTGAAGTCCCGTGCGCCCGAGCGCCGCTTCGACGATGCCGGGGTTCGGCTTTCCGACGATGAGATCCGGACGGCGGAAGGCCGACGCCTCGATGAAGGCGATGATCGCCCCGATGTCCGGTGCGAAACCCGTCTCGGTGGGGCAGTTATAGTCCGGGTGCGTGGCGACATAGGGAAGTCCCGCGCGCACCAGGTCGCAGACCCGGGTCATCTTTTTGTAGTCGAGCGTGGTATCGTAGCCGATCACCACCATCTCCGGATTCTCCTGATCCACGACGACGCCGTTTTCCGTGAGCTCCGTGATCAGGTAATCGTTCCCGAGGACGAAACAGCGCTTGCCGGGGTACAGCTCCGTGAGCTTGTAGGCGGTCGCCTCGCCGGAGGTCAGTATTTTTTCGCGCGGCACGGTGAGTCCCATTTTCCGCAGCCGTTCGACATAGAACGCGGCGTTGTGGGAGGAATTGTTTGTGAGAAAGAGAAAATCGCGTCCTGTTTCTCGTACCTTTTGGATGAAATCGAGTGAGCCGTCAATGATATTGTTTCCGAGGTAGAACGTCCCGTCCATGTCCAAGAGGAAACATTTTACGTCTTTGAGTGTCATTTAATCCTCCCCGAATTCGATCGTATTTTCCCGCATGGCCTTGACGGGCGCGAGTGCTTCCACGCGGTAGCCCGCCGCACGCAGCCTTTTCATGCCGTCCTGAAATGCCTTTGCGATCACCGCACCGACGCCGGCAACCGTGCCGCCCGCCTGTTCCACCAGCCGAATGGCGCCGAACGCCGCCTCGCCGTTGGCGAGAAAGTCGTCGATGATGAGCACGCGCTCACCCGCGCGGATGAATTGCCCTTTAAGGGTCAACAGATAGCGTGCATTTTTCGTGAAGGAAAAAACTTCCGTTTGAATGATGCCCTCCTTCATGATGGACGACACCTGCTTTTTGAGAATCACCATCGGCACGCCCATCGTGAGCGCGGTCATGACGGCGGGCGCGATGCCGGATGATTCGATGGTCGCGATTTTCTCGATGCCTGCGTTTGAAAAGCGCAGCGCGAATTCTGCGCCCACCTGCTGCATGAGCGCGGGGTCTACCTGATGGTTCAGAAACGAGTCCACGAGCAAAACGCTTTCGCTCAACGCGCGCCCGTCGGACAGGATTCGTTGTTTGAGTGTTTCCAAGCCCCTTCACCCTTTCGTTATAACCATTGTACCGCAACACATCTGCGTTTTCAATGCGGGTTCTTTGCAATCTACGGACAAAAAGGGGCCCGCGCGGTTGGCGCGAGCCGACCTCCTATTTGAGCTGCTCGAGGTGATAGAGCATCTCGGCTTTCCCATACCCGGCCTTCAGCGTATGCCCGAATCGTTCCGCCATATGGAGCGGGAGCCCCGTCTCTTCACTTCCCACGATCTCGCCCGATACGAGCTTTTCACAAAGTGCGATCATGTCGTCCATCAGCTCGAACGATACGGGATTGTAGCCGTTCGTCAACTTCTGCGCGTCGTGCCCGGCGAGGAACGCCCAGCCCGCCGGCTCGACGCCCATTTGAATGAGTTTTTCCTTTGCGGCCCGAATGGACGCCGCGTAGGCCGAGAGATTGAATGCGCCCGGCACCTGCATCCACACGCCCGTGCCCGAGCCGAGCGCGTCGCCCACAAACACGCACTTGTGGAATTTATCGACAAACAGCACGGAACCCGGCGTGTGTCCGGGCAGCGCCACGACCTTGATGACGGTTCCGCCGCCCAGATCAATTTCATCGCCGTCCGCAAGGGCGGAGAGCTTCGCTGCATCCGGCGTGGCCTGTCCGGGAAATCGCGCGGCAAAGAGCATGTCCTGATCCGCCATGGACAGGTGGATTTTTTGAAACAGGCCCGCATGCCAGCTGTGATCGCCGTGTCCATGGGTGAGCGCGAGATCGTAGGGCCGCGGCGTGAGCGTTTCGATGGTCGTCCGGATGTCTCCTTCCGCCATACCCGTGTCGATCACCAGCGCGCGCGTCCTGCCGTCCACGACGTACAGGGAATCGTCTCCACAGTCGGAAAGCGCCCAAACGCCCGGCGCGACGGATTTGTATTCCATGCGCGCGGCGCGGTTCTGCGCAAAGAGCCAGCGTCGAACCTCGTCGTCGCGGTATGTTTCCTCCCAGGCGGCGTGCGGGCCGAACCACTTTGCGCCAACCATGCCCGCCGGATATTCGGTGTATTTGAGGTGCATGGCGCCCGCCGCACGGCATGCCGCGATCATGAGGCGGGTTCCGTAGACGGTCGTGTGATAGGCGCTTACGCGGCTATGGATCTCGCTTGCCACCGGCACGACATCGTCATCCGCCGCGTGGAACGCCCACACGGGAAGTTGGCCAATCTTTGTTGCCGCGTCGAGGGTTCCCGCGCCGCAGATCGGGATCGCCGCCGCGAACGTATTCGGATAGCGCGCGATCAGGTTCCACGTGCCATACGCGCCCATCGAAAGACCCGTGACATACACGCGCATCGGGTCGACACAATCGTCCGCAATCGCTTCGTCGACGAGCTGTTTGAGCAATTCAGGCATGCCCGGATGCATCCACGCGGCATCGGCCGGGCATTGCGGCGCGATGACATAGCACGGGTTTTCCGCCTGCGCCTGCCCTTCAGCATACAAATGCGCGCCCGATGTATCAAGCAGTTGCGCCTCGTTGTCGTGTCCGCGCTGTCCCATGCCGTGCAGAAACAGCACGAGCGGGTATTTTTTCCCGGGGGTCAAATCCGGCGTAAATTTTCGGTATTGTAGGGCCATGCCGTTTCCTGCGAAGAGGATTTCCCTGGACATCGTCGCCGCAATGCGCTCGTAGCGTGCCTTCTCGCTCACTCTGCAGCCTCCCTCCCGCGTAGAAACGCCTTCCGGTTCATCTCGATAAACTTCTGGGGCACCGTTTCCTCGAGCGCCTTGATCCATTCGGCCTCGGGGATGTCCATGATCTTTGAAAGGACGCCCAGTAAAACCACGTTGACCGCCTTGGCGCTCCCCGCATCCCGCGCGCGCGACAGCGCGTCGAGCGCTACGACTTTGACCATTTCGGTCAGTCGGGGTATGATGTTTTCCGGGTACTTCGCCGCGCCTGTGATGACGGGCATGGGCCACATTTCGGCGGAGTTGGTGATGAGGGTGCCGCCGTCTTTGAGATAACGCACCCAGCGCGCGGCCTCAAGGGCTTCGAAGGAGAGGATGTAATCCGCTTCACCGACATCGACGATGGGGGAGTAGACCTTTTCCCCGTATTTGCAGTAGGTCACAACCGACCCGCCGCGCTGGGACATGCCGTGTACCTCGGAAAGTTTCACGTCATATCCGCGCGCGAGCAGCAGGTTTCCCAGTATTTTCGAGGCGAGCAGCGTCCCCTGTCCGCCCACGCCGACGATCATGATGGATGTCGTCATGCCTTTTCGCCTCCCTTGATCGCATCGAATGGGCAGACCTGCGCGCAAACGCCGCAGCCGACGCACTGATTTTCGTCAATCCTGGATTTCTTCCCGTCAAACGAGATTGCCGGGCAGCCGATGCGCAGGCATGCCTTGCATGCGCGGCAGGCATCCGCATCCACCCGGTAGGCGGGCGCGTGCTTCACATATTTGAGAAGCGCGCACGGGCGGCGCGAGATGATGACCGACGGGCCGTCTTTTTCCAGTTCCTCGCGCAAAACCGTCTCCGTCGCCTTCAGATCATATGGATCAACCACGCGCACGGACTGAATGCCGCAGGCGCGCGCGGTTTCCTCAATGGAGATCACGGGCGTTTTTTCGTTTTTCAGCGTGAGGCCCGTGGTCGGATTCTGCTGGTGCCCGGTCATGCCGGTGATGGAGTTGTCGACGACGATGACCTTCGCACTTCCGAGGTTGTAGGCCACGTTAACAAGTCCCGTCAGCCCGGAATGCATGAAGGTGGAATCGCCGATCACGGCAACCGTTTTTTTCGCCATCTCGGGGCGCACTTTCGTAAAGCCATGCGCCATGCCGATGGATGCACCCATACACACGGTCGTATCCATGGCGTCCAAAGGCGGCATGGAGCCCAGCGTGTAACAGCCGATGTCGCCGGTCACGGTGAGTTTCAGTTTCTTCAGCATCGCGAAAAGCCCCCTGTGCGGGCAGCCCGCGCACATGACGGGCGGGCGGCCGGGAAGCGCCTGCGCGTATGCCTCGCTCTTTTTGGCTTCGAGTCCCATTGCCTGCGCGATCTTCGCCTGCGAAAGCTCTCCCAGAAGGCCGAACAGGTTTTTGCCGCCGTCCGGCACGATGCCTATTTTCCGCACATGCGTTTCGATGACCGGATCGAGTTCTTCGACAATGTAGAGCTTTTCGACGGAGGCAGCAAAATCGCGGATCAGTTGTTCGGGCATGGGATATGCCATGCCGAGTTTCAAAACACTCGCCTCCGGAAAGACTTCCTTTATATACTGATAGACGGTACCCGCGCAGATGAAGCCGATGTTCGAGCCGCGTTCGACGCGGTTGATGTCGGCCGTCTCGGCATATTCCGCCAGTTTTTGCATGCGCTGCTCCACAAACACGTGGCGACCCACCGCGTTGCCGGGACTCATGACGTATTTACGGATGTTTTTCTGATAGTCTTTGAGCGGAACCTCTTCCCGCGCGGAAAGGGGAATGAGACCCTGTGAGTGCGCGACGCGCGTGCAGGTGCGCACGATGACGGGGGTATCAAACGCTTCGGAAATGGAAAAAGCGAGCTTGGTCATTTGGAGGCACTCGGCGGAATCGGACGGCTCGAGCATGGGCAGCTTCGCTGCTTCCGCATAATGGCGGGAATCCTGTTCGTTTTGAGAAGAATGCATGCCGGGGTCGTCCGCGACGCACACCACGAGGCCGCCGTTCACGCCTGCATAGGACGCGGTAAACAGCGGATCTGCGGCGACGTTCAGCCCCACGTGCTTCATGGCGCAAAATGCGCGTGCGCCCGCGAGCGACGCGCCGATCGCCGCCTCCATCGCCACTTTTTCGTTCGGGGCCCATTCGGCATAGACCTCGGGATACCCCGCCACCTCCTCGGTGATTTCAGTCGATGGCGTGCCGGGGTACGAGGAGACAAACCGGCATCCGGCCTCATAAACGCCGCGCGCGACCGCCGCGTTTCCAAGCGCGAGCTTTTGCATGGCAAAATCGCTCCTTTATATGAAATTCCTTCTTATTTTATCACAGGCGGGGCGGCGAAGCAACGTTTGCTTTTTTTCGCCTGGGGTGTTATAATCGTGAAAAAACAACGGAGGTCTTCCGATGGCAAAGGGAACCAAGAAGGAGACGGCGCGGTCAAGTGGCGGCGAGCGCCAGTTTCATCTGACGACGTATTATAAAATCGTCACGATCTATACGCTGATCACCGCCATCGCCTACGGCGCGCTGTATATCGCGCGGGCGAAGGGGTATCAGCTCATCAATGCGTCGATCCTCTATTGGCTCTCATTTGCGCTGATGATCGGCATCATCCTTCTTATTGGGAAATATGTCGCCAATTTGCCCAAGAGCGAGTCGACGCGCAGGGGTGTGCGCATTGCCGTCGCGATCCTTTCGATCGCCATTATCTTCATGTCCTATGTGAGGATTGTTAGTCAGATTGATTCCGGGCTGATGAAGTATGCAACCCTCACTTCGCCCGACGGTGCGCATACCGTGATCCTCATGCGGGCCAATACCCGCTTTCCCGCCACCGAGACCGCGGACGCCAAGGTCTATACAACCTATGCGGCCTACCCAAAATTGAATCGGTATTTCTGCGAGACCAATGGATATACAGATTTTGTTATGCTCCTTGATGATGAGGACGCGCCTGTCAATATGGAATGGGCGGATGACAGCCTGACGCTGACTGTGAACAGCGATGCCTCGCTGACCGAGGATAATGTGATCGAGGTCACATTCCAATAGACATCCCCTTTTCTCCCCGCGCATATCTTCGCGCGGGGGGTTTTTTTATATGCGCAGATATTATCGGTTCATCGGCGCGTCGCTTTTCGCGCTGGGGCTTCTGGTGTTTCCGGCACGTGCGCTGTTTGCGGCGCAGTCGGCGATCGCGAATTGGGGGCTGTCGGTCGCTCCCGCGCTGTTCCCATTCATGGTGGTCCTGCCGTTTTTGACGAGCCGAGAGGCGTGCCAGGTGTACGACAAAATATTCGGACGCTTCTCCCGCTTCGTGTTCGCGCTCCCCGGGACGACCGCATCTGCAATTGTAACGGGGCTGTGTGCCGGTTCGCCCGCCGGCGCCATGGCGGTTGTGCGCGTCGCACGCAGGGAGGGACTTTCGCCCGGCGAGGCCGCGCGCATGGCGGGGATCGCGTGCGGCGTCGGGCCGATCTATGTCGTCTCCGGCATTGGCGTCGCGCTCTGGGGCTCGACGGCGGAGGGTTGGCGGCTCGCGACGTCTCAGCTCGCGGCCCTTCTCCTGACAGGTCTTTTGTTTCGCGGCGCGTGGCGAAGCTCCGCGCGGCTGTCACCCATTGCGGACGACACGGAATTCGACGAGCGGCCCATTTCGCGCGCCGTCCTATCGATTTTGAAGGTCGCGGGATATATGATCATGTTTGCGGTTGGCATTGCGCTTCTGGACGGCGTATTTGGCGAATGGTTTGACCATACGTCGCTTCTTCTGGATTTGCCGACTGGGGCGCTGTTCGCGGCAAGTACGGGACTGCCGCTTGTCTGGGTCTCGTTGGCGGTTGGCTTCGGCGGGCTTTGCATCGCTGCGCAGAACATGGGCGTCTTAAAAAGTGCCGGGGTGACGTGGCCGATGTTCCTTGCCCAAAAGATGACCTCTGCCGCTTTGACGGCGGGTGTTTATTGTGCACAGCGGATGCTGGTGCGGGAGACGATCTTCGCGTATGCGTCCAGGGGCGATGCCTTCGAGGCCGCATCGGCCGGCGTGTTTTTGCTCATGCTGCCCGTTGCGCTCGTGCTCGCATTCGCAGCCTTCGGTCAAGAAAAAAATATTTCTTAACATACCCACATTGCCGTGTTTTCTATATGTCCGGGCACAATTTCCCAATATGTTGGGGAATTCGAGCTGTTCAGACACAATATGACGGGTTTTGGGGAATATAAAAAAGGGGTTGACAAATGATGTGAGAGTTGATATAATAACACCTGCCGCCGCGAGAGAGACGCGGGGCGCGATCCTTGAAAACGATACAGAGAAAAAAGGAAACAGAAAAAGAACAGTCAGATTTCTGAGAGAGTAAACACCTCGACGAAGCGGAGCTGGGGGAAGGGCTTTGG
>JAEZSP010000069.1 GCA_023421735.1 Bacillota bacterium
CCCTCTGGCCTTTCACCACATGGTTGGAAAGGAAACACTCCTCCCCTGTGAAAGTGGAACTAAAGCGCTGCCCCCAAAAGTCTGAAGTATTTTGATGCAACAGAGGGTGAATACATGGGGCAGATACCCCATGTATCCTGCCATGCAGCTTATTACCGTCCGTTGGTATCCAATAGCGTTTCTTAGCAAAAGGATATGTAGGCAGGCAAATATGCCGCGGTTTGCTTTGTCCATACATCAGCTCCCAGGCAACCGTTCCCCCTTGAGCCCAATATTGTGCAATTTTGTCGTGCCTTTTCTTGACGATCCATTTGTGAACTAACTCCTGGGAATCTGCATCATTTCCTAATAAAGCAACGGTATCCCTGCTGGGGCTAACCCGTCCCTGCCAGCAATCCGTGATATGCTCTTCCCCTTTTTCAAAAGCATTCAGCTTTTCAAACAGCTCCGAAATACATTTCACTACAAAGACCGCACGCTCTTCCATGTCCTCTCTTCCAACCTGAAGGGTATAGGCTATTTCCATCAAATCAATATCCGTACTGCTATAAATCTGGTTTTTATCTTTTGATAACGACTTTTTGAGAAATTCGTGAAGATTTTTGATATAGACGTGCAAACAATCCTTATTTTTTGCAGATACGGGAATAATGGCGGTTTCACCCCCGTTTACGGGGCATGGCGTCTGATTCGGGATGTTGGAAGCGTCATACTCCTCCAGTATTACATGTGCATTGGCACCGCCAAATCCGAAGGAACTGATACCTGCCCTGAGCGGAATCTCATGTCCCTCTGAATCCCTCAACCGCTTCCACTCCCGGTTCTTTTCCACTATATAAAAGGGACTCTTTTGAAGCTTGATGTAAGGATTGATATTTTTAAAATGAAGAGTTCCAGGTAGAGTCTGACGGTTCATAGACATTAATACCTTAATAAGGCTTGCAATACCTGCTGCAGATTCACAATGTCCGATATTGGTCTTAACTGATCCCAATCCGCAAAAACCTGCAGAAAGACCAGAGTTGATTTCCTGAAATGCCTCCTGAAGCGCCTGAAATTCAATGGGGTCCCCTAAAGACGTACCGGTGCCGTGAGCTTCAATATAGCTGATAGTGTCAGGGTATATGCCAGACTTTTCATAAGCTTCTTTAATAAGCTGCTTTTGGGCGTTAAGGTTAGGCGCCCGCAAAGAATTGGACTGCCCGTCATGATTGATAACCGCACCTTTAATAACTCCATAGATTGTATCCCTATCTATTACAGCCTGGCTGTAAGGTTTGAGTAAAACAGCTCCATAGCCCTCAGCCCGGACAAATCCGTCCGCATTTTGGTCAAAAGTCTTACAGTGACCGTCCTTTGAAAGCATACCTGCCTTAAAATCAGCACTGTAAATACGTGATGCCAATATAAGGTTAATCCCGCCGGCAATAGCCAGGCTGCTTTCCCCCCGGTAAATAGACTCTGCCGCATGATGTATTGCAACTAGTGAGCTGGAGCATGCTGTATTGACAACCTCGCTTGGGCCGTGAAAGTTGAACCAGCGGGAGACCCTATGGGCAATCATGCTCACATGCAGTCCGGAATCCAGGTATGCTCCATAAGCCTCCATCAGCTCAGGCTGCCTTGAAACCAGCTCCGCATAGTCGCTGTTATGCACCCCTAGGAACAATGCAACATTTTTGCCTGACAGTTTGCGCGGGTTGTATCCGCTGTTTTCAATAACACTCCATGTCAACTCCAAAAGCTTCCTCTGCTGTGGATCCATGCTCTCAGCTTCTAAAGGAGATATGCCGAAAAATGAAGCATCAAACACATCCACATCGTCAATAAAACCGCCCCATTGAGGAAATGAATCTCTTGTACCCCCATAAAAGCTTTCATAATCTTCTATAATTTGCGGCCGGCTTTGGGAGATACGGGTAACACAATCCTTATTTTCTATCAAGTTTGCCCAAAACCGTTCTAAGTCTACTGCGCCTCCCGGGAAGTTACAACACATGCCGATTATTGCAATTTCCCTTTCTCCATCATTCCGGGAATTTATCAAAAATTCTTTCTGTGCTTTGGCTTGCACGGCTGTTTCAGCTGTCGGATCCTCAATCTGGGCTGAAATATATTGCGCCAGTTCCTCTAGGTTCCTATATTTGAACAGCAGGGCAGGCGGAAACTGAATAGAGTAGATGTCCTCTATAAGTTTGGAAATTCTTACATATTGGATCGAATTCAATCCCAGCTCGCTGAATTTAAAAGCCCTTTCCAGCCTTTGCATGTCAAGTTTTAACACAGGAAGGAACACTTTTCTTTGTAGAGTTTCAAGAATATTAAGATTTATCTTTAATGGACTTTCGAGAATTTCTGACTGGAGCAGGGATGCCCCCTGCCTATACTGATATAAAACTTCAAGCTCCTGATTCAAAAATTTATTGCGGCAAGCCTTTCTCTGTATTTTACCGCTGCTTGTCCTGGGTATAGCTCCGCTCTCAACCAAATCAATTTCAAACACTTCAAGTCCGTGGACTTCTGAGACTGCAGTGAGTATATTCTGGGCAATTTTTTCATACTCCCTTTCATTTAGGGCTGTGTCTATTTCCTGAACCACCACTACCTTTTCTTGGAAATCCATTTCCCAGGAAAAAACCGCTATAGACAAAACAAGTTCCGGGACACTTCTCTTAACAGTCCATTCAATATCAACAGGATGGTGGTTTTTCCCGTGAATAATTATTACTTCCTTTTCACGGCCTACGACATAAAGATTGTTATCCGCAACAAACCCTAGATCGCCGGTACGTAAAAAGCCCCCCTCCTTTGTATTTCCCAGAACCCCAGAAAAAGCATTTTCCATTCCACTGTCCCTATCCCAGTACCACACTTCTAAAACAGGGGACTTAATCCATATCTCGCCAATTTCATCATGTAAGCAAGGTTGACATGTTTCAGGATTTACTATGAATACTTTCAAGGCCTCCCCAATTTCACCACAGCTGGACACAAGCCTGTTTTTATTCTTCCGTTTAGTATATTTGACTTTGCTTTGTGCCAAGCTGGAAATGTCCAGGTTAAGGAAATGGAACGGCTGACCCGGTTTTTTTGTACTGACAACGATCTCAGACAGGCCATAGTGAGGGCAAAATGCATTCTTTTCTAGCCCCAGCCTTTCAAATTTCTTAATAAAGCTTTCATAGGTCTCCTTGCTGACAGGCTCCCCACCGCAAATAACAGCCTTTATAGATTTGAGCGAAATATCATTTATAGAATTCGCATCTATAGTGGAACAACAGTAATCAAACGCAAAATTCGGTGCAGCAATATGGGTGGCACTGTACTGGTCAACAGTCTCAAACCATATTTTAGGTTCTTTAATAAAACTATTTGGCTCCAGAATTATGCTGGAAGCCCCTTTAACTATAGGCGCCATTATATTAAACAGAAGTCCGAAGCTGTGAAATTGGGGCAACCAGGATACAACACAACTGTTCTGGTTTATCTCCCATTGCTCTGCTGACATGAATGCCCTGGACATTAAGTTGCGATGACTTATTACCACACCTTTGGGCTGTGACACGGAACCCGATGTATAGAGCAAAATGGCGGTGTCTTCCTGTGCTTGAGTCCTTGCCTCCTTACAAACGGGTGGATTCTGAGTCAGTTCACTGACATTTATAATAGGAGCACTGCCGAAAATCCGCTTTGCAGTAAAAAATCCATGAAAGTCAGCATTGGTTATAATGCATACCGCCTCTGACTTCTCGAATAAAATATTTATTTTTTCCATGTCTTGTTCTTTTAGAGGTATATCTGAAACAGGAGTTGGCACCGCTACCACATTAGCGAAAAAGCACGCTATCAAGCTGTAAATGTATTCCAAACCCTGTGGAAGGGCAATAAGCACTTTTTCTTGAGACGCGGCTTTTTCCTGCAATGCACTGCCTAATATTTTTATTTTATCAATAAGGTCCTTTCTAGTAAGAAAATCAGAACCGCCTTTTTCCTTTTGAAATGTAAACAGCCTTTTTTCCGGAAGCACCTCTAAAAGTTCAATAAAGGAACTTTCAGTAAAAAATAGAGTGTCAACCTGGTCAATCTTTTGTCTCATATCTATCTCTCCAACATCTTATTTAGTAATCTGAACGTATGATTTTTCAAGGTTTCTGGTCAAAATATCAAGAAAGCCACTTGAGATTTGAAAAATAACTTTAAAACTAACTTATAGGAAGACAGTAAGTATGCTAAAATAACTATCAAAACTGAAGTTCTAAGTTTCTGCTTCTGGCGCTTTCAGTTTTCTCAAGCCTGTCCAAGCACTCCTGCAGTTTTATTTCACCATGCACAAATTTTCTTATTAATGTAGTCATAAGCAGCGGGTCTCTATGTTCAAAAATATTACGTCCAATAGCAACACCCGCCGCTCCTCCCGATAGCGCATCACTAATCATATACAGCAATTCTTGACCACTGTTCATTTTGTTCCCACCGGCAATAATTACTGGTATACTCACACTTTTTACAATATGTTCCATACTTTTTATTGAACCGGGATAGGCCACCTTGACAATATCTGCACCCAGTTCTTCAGCCAAGCGTGCTGCATGAGCAATATCATACGCTTCCCTATTGGATTTGAAGCTATACATCATTGCTAACAGAGGTATACCCCATTCAAAGCTGGCACTTGCTACCCTGCCTAAATCTTTAAGCATCTCAGCTTCATTTTCCACTCCCAGATTTACATGTACAGACACCCCATCGGCACCAAGCTTAACAGCCTCTTCGACCGAACCGATCAGAACCTTGTAGTCAGGATACGGGCTTTGTTTCGTAGAAACGGATAAATGTAGAATATACTGACCTTTCCCCAATTCAGGACATTGCGCAACTTTTTTCAATAACCCTTTATGTAAAACAACTGCGTCTGCTCCTCCAGAATTTATACATTCGATAGTACTCAAGTATTCTCTTATACCATCAACAGGACCAATCGTTGCACCATGATCGATAGGAACTATGCAAACCTTTCCTGACTTAGGATTTACCAGCCTTGTCATTCTCAGCTTTTTTCCATACATTGAACTCCCCCCCTTGTCTCTTCTCGTAACCCCGGCCTTCATACCATTATTTCTCTTTGATAGATTCCTTGATTTTAACTCCTACATGGCGGCCGCTGACACAAACATATGCCAAAAGTTCATCGCCTTTTTTTATATTTGAAGCATTGCGAACTTCCCCATCTCCTCCAAAAATCCGTATATGCCAATCATCCTGTACTATGGCATTTACCTTTATACCGTTAGACTCAGCTTCTATTTTTAAAAGCGGCCTCATTTCAGTCTTTACCCGTCCAACGCTTACCTCCCGTGTATTTCCGTCTGTATCCACACAAAGCAGTTTGCTTCCTCCCTTCAGCTCAGTCAAATAAGCAGTCATTCCGTCCGGTCCCCAAACGTAAGAATGCACCGCACCTGCATTAACTCTGAACGGCCTAAGTTCCATATAAGGAAGGTAGTGGGTTTCAGAGCTGACCAACAAGCCCCCTTCAGAAGTAGAGCCTATTATCATTCCCTCATTCTTTTGCATCAGATTGGTAGTGTCAATGCACGCTCTGTATCCCATTCCAATATGTTGAACTTCACTTACCTTAGCTCTAACCAACTCCAACTTTCCGACTTCTTCCTTTGACATTAAATTATTGAACTCCATAATTTCTTCAACATCCTCACACTTAATCACAACCCCGTCACTTCCCGCTTCCATAACGCCCAGTGCGATCTCGGCGTCCTTCAAGTTTTGTACTACCTTTAATAAAACCGTACTCTTATCCTGTAACCGGGCAATCAACAGCTCCAATGGAATATTGGTTTCTGCCGTAAGCTCTACCATCAGGTAATCCGTCCGACTTCCGATCCGCCAAGCTTCTTCCATATCTTCCTGAACCTCAATCTTACGGTAGAGTGCCGTACTATAACCCTTTTCCTTTGCAGCGTACAGTAAATTTTCTCTAGTGGATAAAATTATTACTTCTCTGGGAATTTCTTCAATATCTACCTTTTCATCATCAATATCCACAATAAGCGTTACCCTATGCGGCACATTAATCCGCTGGTACATATCCGCCTTTATCAGCAGATACTCAAACCTCAAATTAAAAACCAACGGCAATATCGTGCTTTCATTTTTCAAGTCTCTCCCATCAAACCAAAATATCTTTTTTGAACATTTCGCTATCTCCGCTTCTTTAACAGCATTCATAGCCATACCTCCTAAAACCGTTTTTAAATTAATTACCAGTATCAGTTTGCTTGCAAAAAATAATCAATGACACATCTGTTGTATCAAATTATACAAATTTTCCTTTATTCTATTAATATTAACTTCTGCATTTTTAGGGTAATTTATTGAGCACGTATAATCTTCTACTATAAAAGAAATAGATCTATACTGTAGAAAATCGGTAAAAGTACTGACAAAATATCCATCATGAAACTCTATACTCTTTACCTCTAATGCACTAAGAGGGACTGTCAATCCAATTTGTAATGATTAACTCCACTTCTATCCCTCTATATGTTTGCTGACTAATTTTTTCAATATCAATACATATAATGAGCATATCATCAAATGCCACTGCAGCTGCTAAGTCATCACAATGGGTTAAGCTTACCCGTATATTGCTATTTGACTCACAAACTACTAACGCTTGATTAAAAACTCCTTTTTTAATAAGGATTTTTTTAGATTATCCTCATTAATTAATGCAGAAATCGCTTTTTTAGCAGAATATCTTCCTAATAGATAACTATTTACCCTCCGCTCATATATCAGTGTTTCAAAACACCTATATTCGGTGACATGAAGAAAGCTTTTAATGTTCTGATTTTTGAAATCATATCCATTCCTACAAAAATTAACATATGCTGTATACGTATATCCTGACGATTTCAAAAAATGTGATCAGTATATGTGTAACTGCCTTCAATATTGTTTTTTTTAGTAGCAACTTATATTATGCATAGTGTATATTTGCTATTCTAATTTCTATACAAAATAATTATGAGTGAATTTCTATGTCATCTAAAATTTGATGTATTAACATAAAAACTTCTTTGGCAATAGCCAATTCATCATCTGCTCCTGTAACATCTATTCCTCCCATAAGTGCAGCAAAACTGCCAATATATTTTTGGGTGTCGCTAGAAAACCTACTAAGGCTTGAGTAAGTACTTTCAACCTTAGAATCTAATGTTAGTTTCTGACTATTTGTTCAACAAATATAAATCTATTACTGCATCATCAAATACATATGATTTTTCATGAATTGATAGCGGCTTTCCATTATTTAATGCAAAAATGCTGACTTGCTAAATAGATTTCAAGTTTAAACCTTTTACTTTTACAGCAATATCATTTGTAGCATAGCTTCGCCATTTCATGCATAAATTTTTACATACTACTTAACATTTTGCTATATGTCCCCTTCTTTCCACCAAAGTGTCTTAGCTTCTATCGGTTCTTCAAAGGTTAAAAAACATAATAATAAAAGTGCTATGTATACTTTTTTGGACATTTTTGTGTTATAATATAAATAGCAAAGTAAAATAGCATAAAGCTATTGTGCTGCTAGCCCATAAATCATCTGTTTCCGCCAAGAAGTTGCATGATTTATGGGTTTTTACTTATTTAACACATACATACCAAATATATAACGAATAACTCTATTTAATTTATTCCCTATATCCACTTGGTAAAAATTCAATGATATTATATTAACATGCGCAACCATACATGTCAACATTTTACATTTATACAATTATGTAGAATGTTGTTATTTATTGTAATTTTATAAATATATAACATTAATTCCATTTTTAAACATTTGTAATAATAGCAACACTGTAATTGAGTCTTCAAAGTACAACATACTGTGTTACATTTCATTCGCTATGCGAATTAGCTTTTGTTTTTCACTGTGCTTATTATCTCTTTTTTCCTTATCTACCCTTTTCTGTTTTAACAATTACCCACCCTGCCATCCACATTAATTTCCCCATACCTTTTCACATTAATAAAGCACCAATCATCGTGAACCAACCTCCAATTGCTAGATTTTAGGTCTAACTTTGGGGTTCGGTTTATCTGAATTGGTGCTTTACACATAAAACAAAAGCAAATTATTGCTCATCTACATGTTAGGGGGTATGTTCATTTATTGGCAACTTTCTGGTTTAAGTCCCTTTTATGGTAAAACGGAAATTAGTTTTTAGGATATCAACTAAAGAGCTTTTATTATTTTTTTATTATTCATTTCCTATATTAATATCCATTTAATACCCATATTCCATCAAGTATTTATGTACGGTCTCATTAAACATCCGGTAGTTGGTGATATACGGAAAGTGCCCAGAATCTTCGAATACAAAGCTTATTGCATCTTGAATATTGCCAAGCAGAAAATCCGTTTCATCGTTTCCAAATACAGCTCCCTTAAACTTGTCTAGTGCACTCGAAATAACAAATACAGGTTTCTTTATGTTCTTAACCGTATACCTAGTTGACATTTGCTGGAGTGCTCCTAAGTATTCCAGGGCAGCCAGAGGATCCATTGATTGGCTTCCATAATAAATCAGCTTGTTTTGATCTACTGTATTTGTGTCTAATCCCTTTATATCGTTAATGCTATCCTTTCCAGCGTTGTTAAATACTTTTAATGCCTCACTATGCCTCATGCTTTTAAACTCTTCCGTAACCTTACTAAAGCTGCATACAAGTATGATTGCAGAAAGCTTCGTGGAAAATCTGCTGGCAAAATCCTGAGCAAGCATTCCACCAAATGAAGCTGCAATCATGGGAACAGGCTCAACTATGCCCATACACTCTAGGGTATAATTAATGGCGCAGGATAACTTTTCAAGAGACATATCTTTCATAGTTTTACTTTTACCATGTCCTGGTAAGTGAATTATTATTAACCTATAATCCTTCTTCCATTCTTTAATCTGATAGTACCATATAGAAGCCGCCATTCCAAATGCAGATAGTAGCAGCAAAGGTTTTCCTGTTCCTACTTCTATTACTTCAATATCTAAATAGCCATTATATTTATAAACATTGCTGACGACTGCATTATCAAGCTCCATTAGCAAGTTGAAGTATTCACTTCTGCGTTTTACTGAAGGTGTATTTTCACCGGGCTTGCTAATATCAATTAATTTCATGAATTTTTGGCGGTTTGCCCTTACTGGAATTACCTGGTTCTGAGAACTATTCAAACCCTTGTCGAATATCTCCATTCCAAGTTTATCATCAATTGTCTTAATCCCGTAGGTATTAAGAAATAATGATTTTATCTTCTCATCAACTTGCATACCTCCGTTTTCCCATAAAGACCAGTTAAAAGATTTTGATTCCCCTTTTCTTCTACCTTCCGCGCAAAGTGCTTCTCTGGCTTGAATAAAACTGTCCAAGAAGCCATTAGCATAAGCATAATCACTTTGCCCAATATTGCCTGTAATAGAAACAAGAGATGAATAGAGTATAAAGAAATCAAGTTCCAGCTCTTTGGTGGCTTCATCGAGAAAAACAGTACCCTTAATTTTAGGCATCATAACTGCTTCAATTTCGTTTTTGCTCTTGCTACCAATCAAGTTATCATAGTTAACTCCTGCACAGTTGATTACCCCGTTAACAGTACCCCATTTTTCCAATACTTCACTAACAGCTCCCCTTACATCACCAATATTGGTAATATCCGATTTTAAATATACTACATCTGATCCGTTATTTCCAAGCTCCCCTAAAAGCTGTTTCTTCTCCCAGGTTAGCTCAGAGCGTCCTAAAATGGCAATCTTAACCTGTTTTAATCCGACAAGGTGCTTTGTAAGTATCAATCCTAAACCGCCTATTCCCCCAGCAATAATATAAACACCTTTGTCTCTGATTTTGATACTGTCAATCTCATCAAAAGGATAGCTATTCTCATATAATACCTTGACATATCTACTCCCATTACTGTACTTTATCTCAAGATGGCCCATACTGTCAAAAGCTTCTTGGAGGACTATATCCAGTTCGGGCATACTGTCTTTATTCCAGGCCCTTCCCCATAAATCCATATCTGATTCAATCAGTTTAAACCAGATTTTATTGTTTTCTAGATGCACACCTTTGAAGAGCCCTTTCAGAGCTGAATAGAAAATCTGTCCTGGGGTACCAGTCTTATACAGGGTAAAAATATTCAGCTGCTCCTTCGATTTAACATTATACAAAGCTTTACATAAGGAGAAGATTGGGTATATTTCTTTCAAATATCTGTCAACCTGATACTCCAATCCGTGTAAATCACTTTCGTAATATTCAGGAAGTAGATAGCAGAAAATATCAGGAAGTGCCCCGTCGGCTACATGTTCCTCAATTAACCTGCAAAAATGCTTATCATTTTGGTAATCGATAGTATACTCATTCTTATTAGTACTATAAAATTCAACTCCCGGCTTCACCAAAATCAATTTTTCATTCTCAACAATATCAGTGCTTATCCTTTCGGCACAATCAAAAATCATAACTTTTGGCTGGTTCTCACCATCTTTATTTTCTGTCAATTCCTGCTTCTCCCACAGATATGAAAAATACATAACCTCACTTTCTAATCCGTTTTTTTGATTAGTACTATCCATAACAGGCTTCGAAGGCAAATCAAGCTGCTGGTCTGACAAATATCGTTTTAGCTCCTCGATTGTTGAATATT
Source organism: Bacillota bacterium (assembly GCA_023421735.1). The sequence goes on from JAEZSP010000069.1 coordinate 10,739, forward strand.
CGAATAGCAAAGTAGGATACAAAGTCTTTCCAACCTTGCCTTCTAGTCTGTAAGTCATCTCTAATAAATCGGTGGAATCTAGACCTAATTCATAGAAACTCTCTTTAGTATTTACTTTTTCTATTGGGATACCGGCTACTTCTGCAACCATTTTCTTCAATTCCTCCGTTAGATCTTGAGGCAACAAATCTAACTCGTTTTGCAGATTTCCAGCTTCGCCCTTTACCAATTTAGCAGTAGAGCAGTTATTCATATTCCCCTTAAACTCAACAGCATCTAACCTAGTAATCAAGTCTTTTGCACGAATTTTTTTAGCTACAAATTTATCAAAAGCTGCTATAAAGTCTCCGTTTGCATCAACAATAGCTATACTTGAGTACATCATGTCCTCCGACTGTATATCGGTATTCTGCTTCTCTACATATATATAGCATTTTTCATGTGTCTTTGCATTACCGTAGAAGCTTTCAATAAATATCGGTATAAATGGAGGCATACTTTCAGATGCAATGCCCTTATACTGGAACATAAATGATACTATGGATGCCGAATCCATGAATGCCGGGTGAAAGTAGGTGAATGGCAAATATTTTTTTCCGGACTCGCTTAGCACCACCTCTGCAAGTAACCAGTCTTCATGCAAGTATATCTTCCCAGAAGGCTTCATAAACTCAAAATGTTCAATACCAGCTGCCCTTACATAGCGATATGCATCATCGAGTTCAAGCACTTGGACTTCTTTTTGTTTCAGAGAATCAATATCGATATGCATATGCTCTTGTACACTATCGAGACGAATATCGCAACGAAAGTTTTCTTCCCATTCGCTCTCTAGTAGTCCTGAAACTGTACATTTTCTGCTTTCCCCAACTACACTATAGCTTTGATTATTCTTACTTACTTTCATTGTCACTTCCCTGTCGAACAACTTGGAAGTAGAGATGGGAGTCTTAAACAGCACATTCTGCACTGTTATTTTTTCAAGTTCCAAGCCTATAAGTTCTAAGGCTCTATATAAGAAGTCTATAAACGTAACACCAGGCATGATACTTACACCATGTACATGATGATCCCTTACTATATAATCATCATTTCCGATTTTTAGCCCAAATTCGAATGAGTCCTTTTTCCTGCTCTTCAATTCTATAGCACTAAAGCGTTGATGAGCTGGATACAAAGTATCCACAACTTTTGGTCTATCCATCCATAGCCGTTCCTTTGTGTACTCTACAGGTTTCAGTTCCTTCCTATAACATCTATAAAATGGGTATTCACTCAAGTATAAATCACTTAAGATGACATGCGCATTTGTTCCGCCAAAACCAAATGAACTGATTCCTGCACGCCTTACCTGATTAACCGGCTTCCACTGCTTTAATTCATTGACAATATAAAATGGTGACTGGGAAAAGTCAAACCTTGGATTTGGTATTTCACAGTTTAATGAGGGAGGGAGTTGCTTATTATATACGCTAAGAACAGTCTTTATAAAGCCTGCTATCCCGGCGGCACTAAGTAGATGACCTATATTGGTCTTTACACTTCCGATTCCACAGTATTGTTTTGATTGGGTGTATTCTTGAAACACAGATGTAAGTGCCTTAAGTTCAATAGGGTCGCCGATCAGTGTTCCTGTACCATGGGCTTCAATATAGGAAACAGTTTCCGGGTTTATACCTGCTTTATTTATAGCCTCATTTATTACTTCAATTTGAGCTTCAAAATTGGGTGTAGTAATCCCCATGGTATTCCCATCATTGTTAACAGCCGTAGCCTCAATTACCGCATAAATCTTATCGCCGTCAGAAACAGCCCTTTCAAGTGGTTTTAACAAAACCGCTCCGCAGCCCTCTCCAGGTACAAATCCGTTTGCATTCTTATCGAAAGTATGACATTTACCGTCAGGGGATAATGCCTTTGCCTGGCTAAGTAAAATATATGTTTTTTCATCTAGAAGCAGATCGACTCCACCTGCAATACACATTTCCGTCTCACTAGCATTTAGGCTCTGACATGCAAGGTGAAGGCTGACCAATGAAGATGAACATGCAGTATCCACCACCATACTTGGTCCCTTCAAGTTCATAAAATGTGATAAATGCGCTGCAATAAAGTTTTGCCCTGCTGCCACAATCGTATCCTTTGTGGGCCGCTGTATTCGCTGCGAGTAACTGGATATTCTTGCCCCTACAAAAACACCCACCTTCCTACCAGAAAGTTCATCCCTGTCATAACCTGCATCTCTTGTAACGTCAACTCCCGCTTCCAGGAAAAGTCTTACCAGAGGGTCGGTCTGTTTAGCGGCTTCCTTGTCTATTTTAAAATAATGTGGGTCGATTTCATTAATATCATCGATAAAACCTCCCCACTTACTCATACTCTTACCCTCGCAGAAACCCTCCTGAAAGTACTCTTCGGTATCCCATCTTGAAGAGGGCACCTCTACGACAGAATCTTTACCAGCTTTTAAATTATTCCAGAATTCATTCTTGTCAGTAGCTCCTGGGAAACGGCATGTAACTCCGATAACAGCTATCTTCCCTGACTTTTCCTGATATTTATCTGACCCTAACTCTGTACAAGCGGATACCCCCTCATACTCAATCATTTCATCGAAATCCTGGCACACCAACTTTTCCATGCTACTTTGATTTTCCACCAATACCTGCTTTGCATCACAATTATCACCCAGAAAAGTTGCCAGAGTCTTTATGTTTGGATACTCCCAGAAAACCGAAGGTTCAAGAACTATACCGAGCCTTTCCTCTATTTTTTTTACTAGCTCAGCTAGAATAATAGAATCAAACCCAAGACTATCAAAGTTCGCTGCTTCTTTTATCTTATCTGGCTGTATTTTTAGTTCACTTGAGAACAGCTCCTTTAGGCAGTTTACCATTTGGTTGTCTTCTGTTTTTATTGCTATATCCGGAACAGTTTCTACAGATAACGGCTGGACACCCCTTTTCACTTGCAGCAAGCATTCATTTCCGAACTTTTGCCTATCTACCTTAATAATTGAAATATTTTGGGGTTCATTTGTTCCAATGCATTTGTCGAATAATTTAAGCCCTTCATCCAATGATATCGCTAGAAGACCAAGCTCCATGAATTTATCGGTTAGCTTAGCCCCTATACCCATGTGTTTCCAACTAGTCCAATTAATGGATTTGTAGTATCTAAATCCTTCTTTAGCTTTGCTTTCAACAAATGCATCCATATAGTAATTGGCTGCAGAGTAATCACATATTCCAGTCGCCAAACTAGGTACAAGTGCAGAAATTGAGGAAAAAAGTATAAAGAAATCTAAGCAGTCATTTTCAAATACTCTATGCAGTATCTCAAGTGCACTTACCTTTGGTTCAAGAACTGCCTGGATATTAGACAACTTCTTGTTAATAAAAGCAGGGTTTTCATGGATAGCCAAGCCTGCGCAATGTATCACTCCTCCAATATTGCCAAAGCTTGTGCGTATCTCACTAAAATATTCTTTTAGCTCCCTCTCATTAATCAAAGACCCACAATACACATGGATTTGAGCACCCATTTTCTCCAACTCAATAATTTGTGTAATTTTATTCACCAAGTCATTGTTCTGATACTTAGATGCAATTATCTGCTGCCACAACTCGCGATCAGGTATTTTTTGCCGACCTGTCAAAATCAATTTTTTGACTCCACTTTTCACCAAATGCCTTGCAATTTCCAATCCGATCCCTCTAGTACCGCCAGTAACTACTACAACTTTACCACTATTTAGTCGTGGAATGTCTACACTCCTATCAAGTAGCTGTTTAGTATACTTTTCAGAAATTTTCATATATGGTATCAGTCGTCTTCCGTTTCTGTAGCAAACCTCGCTTATGTTTTCCCAAACTCTGACCTCCTTGTAAGTGATATCATCCAGGCGGTCTAAATCATTCCATAGTAAATCTACGGTTTTTGCATAAACTTTACCGTATTCAGCTCCAAGCATTCTAACAAATCCAGCCATTACAGTCCCCTTGAGATTTATTTTCCCATTGTCAGGCTTCTGCCTTCCAAGGGTAAAATGTAACAGCAGCAATTTCTCATAAGGATAATTTTTTATAAGAGCCTGTATTAGTTCCAGCCTCTCTAGCTCCTGTGCAGGGTTTACCTCTTCCTGTGAGATATCTGACAAATCTATATAGACTGTATTTTTATCAAATTTTATATTACCTAATGCTTCCATTGAATCACTGTCATTTAAAATATAAGTGTTCTTATTCCATGTCCAAGTAATCTTTTGCAGCAATTCCATTGAGTTTTTATTAACAACAAAAATAATCGTGCCTAATGTATCCTTACTGCTTATTACCTCCTCTGAATACTTCCACACCTTTTCCAGTAATAGAATTTCATGTTCCGAATTAGTCTGCTTTAACTTTGTTGAATCTACTTGAGGCCAGTATTTTTCATTCCTGAATGGATATGTAGGCAGGGCTATCCTTCTTTTGTCAATACCCTTATGTAAGAGCTCCCATTCAATATTAAACCCGGAAACCCATAATTGTGCTATGACCTTATAATTTCGATTTTTAGCAAGCAGCCTAAGGTATTCTTTTCCTTCCTCATTGTCAAGGAAGTGACCAGTTTCCATATTGTTTTCCGTACGACTGCCAGAAAACAGTTTATCGGCAGTTTCTTCTCCTGTACAATACCTGTCCAGTAGTTCATACAATTCCTTAATATTTGACACAATTGCTGCCAATCGCTCTGTCATAGACACCCTCCCTGTCTGAAGGGTATATGCTATATTGGAAAGGCTCATTTCCTGGACACAACCACCATAATAATACTGATTTCCCATAATACTGCCAATATTATCCTTTAATCTTACTACATACTTTTTAAGGGTTTCCTTGTCATTTGCTGACAGGATTACAATCTCAGGACCATATTGCAATTGTACTTCATTAGCTGCACAGTCTGTGTGTTCTTCAAGTACAAGATGTGCATTGCTTCCTCCAAAACCAAACGAACTTACTCCAGCAATCCTTTTTCCCCTCTCGAAGTTCCACTCAGTGAGGTTTGTAGGAATTTGAAACGGAGTATTTTCTATCTGGATTAATGGATTTAGTTCCTTGAAATGCAAGTTCTGAGGTATCTTTCTGTAATACAACATCAAGGTAGCCTTAATCAAGCCTGCCATACCGGCTGCAGCCTCCAGATGACCAATGTTTGTTTTTACTGATCCCACATAGCATTTTTCTTGGCCTTTATACTCACCCGAAAATACTTCCTTTAAGGCTTGAAATTCGATAGGATCTCCCAGTGATGTACCCGTTCCATGAGCTTCAATATAACCAACTTGTGAGGGCTTAATTTTTGCATTTTTCAGTGCCTTTTTGATAACATCCTGCTGAACAATTCCATTAGGAACTGTCAGACCGCTACTTTTCCCATTATGGTTGATTGCACTTCCTTTAATTACTGCATATATTGTATCCTTATCTTGCAACGCCTTGTGTAAAGGTTTTAATATGACTACTCCACAACCTTCACCTCTCACATATCCATCGGCAGCCTTATCAAAGGTCTTACACTTTCCATCTTTCGAAAGCATACCTGCCTTATTGAAGGCTATATTTAAATCGGATGTAAGGATAAGATTTACTCCTCCGGCAACAGCCAATTCACATTCACCCTCAGAGAGACTCCGACATGCCTGATGAACTGCTACCAATGAAGAAGAGCATGCTGTATCTACGACTATACTAGGTCCCTGGAAATCAAACAAATACGATATCCTATTAGCATTGATGGAGAAGGCATTTCCTGTACCATAGTAAGCATTTACCACCTCCGGTGATGTCTCCTGAATACGCAGATATTCAGAATTGGAAACACCTATAAATACGCCAGTGCTTGTTCCTCTCAAATTTGTAGGGTTTATTCCCGCATACTCAAATGCTTCCCAACATACTTCCAATAGAATTCTTTGTTGGGGGTCCATATTTTCTGCTTCACGTGGAGAAATCCCAAAGAAAAGAGGATCAAATTCATCAACTTTATCTATAAATCCTCCCCACTTTGGCCATTCAACTGAGGATAGATTTTCACTGCTGTATAAATTTCTATCCTCCGGTATTTTAGTGACTGCATTTGTGCCTTCCACCAGTAAACTCCAAAACTCTTCCGGATTTGAAGCTTTCGGAAACCGACAACCAATACCTACAATCGCAATTCCCTCCAAAACTTCCGATGGGTCAGGCTGCTCCTGTACATTTGCCTGATGATTCTTTATTGGTTGTTCTCCAGCTAAATGTTGAGATAATTTCTTTATCGTTACATAATCATATATTAAAGTTGGTGAAACATCCCTATTCAGCCAATCACTTAGTTCAGATGCTATTCTTATAATTTTAACAGAGTCGAGCCCAAAGCTGGAAAACGACTCTTCCAGTCCGATTTGTTTGAGCGTAAGGTTTTTTACCACTGCAATTTTTTCAACCAGCCAGTTTTGTATGCTCAATGCATCCTTGTCTGAATTTTCTGTTTTACTATCGTCTGGCTTCTCAGAGTTCTTCTCGGCAAATTCCATGTTTTCTGCAAAAAACTGTTCCAGCTTCTCAATGCTGCTGTCATAAGAGCCCTCCTGAAATCGTTCCCCCAGTTTATATCTTTGCACCTTTCCACTTGTCGTTTTTGGAATATCTTTTACTGGTATAACATGCTTTATTTGAAGCCCTATTTTTTCATTTATAATACTCTTAACTTTTACAGCTATAGGTACAAATTCCTCTACCTTTTTTTTAAATAAGACGAAAGCGATTATTTCCTCATTGAAGCTCTCCTTATCATACACACCACAAACTGCAATCTTTCCATCTTCAATCCCTTCCACATCAAAAGCCAGTCGTTCTAAGTCATGCGGGTAGTAATTCTGTCCTCTTATAAATATTATATCCTTTGCCCTGCCTGTAATTATAAGCTGTCCCTTTGTATTGATAAATCCAAGATCACCGGTATTGACCCAACCATCGGAAGTTATCAATGAATCTGTGGCTTCTTTATTATTATAATAGCCTTGAGTAACATTCTTTCCGCCTATATGTACATATCCTACTGTCATCTTGTTTAACTCGTTGTGTGCCTCATCACATATTCTGATGGAGCAATGCTTGATAGGATACCCTTCTACAGCAAATTCTATAATATCATTACCTGTGACTCCATCAGCTTCCTCAACTATTTGTCCTATATTTAGCGAACATCTGTTTACACTAATTTTCTGATATGCTTTCCCAATTTCCGGAAAAGCCACCCCAAGGCTCGCCTCTGCAAGACCGTATGCAGTAAGCATAGCTTCTCTTTTTAACCCGAATTCTTTTAAGGTATTTAAAAATTTATCACAAAGTTCTACTGATATTGGCTCTGCACCATTAAAAATAATACGAATATTAGACAAATCCCAGTCTAATCCCTTATAGGGATCAAAATGATTAAGAAAAAAACTATACCCGAAGTTAGGTGATGAAAGTATAGTAGCTTTATGCTGGTGAGCCTTTTTCATCCATATTGTAGGTCGACGTATAAAAAGGGTGGTAGTCAGTATAAAATGGTTTACTCCCAAATAAACTGGCCACAAATGATATCCTATCATTCCCAAATCATGTGTAAGTGGCACCCAGCTCAAAAACGAATCATCTTTATTTGTATTAGAAGAATATGTCATGCCATCAATATTTGTTACCAAATTTTCATGTGTCAGGATAACTCCTTTCGGGTCGCCTGTAGAACCTGATGAAAATTGGACAAATGCGATGTCTTCAGATTTTGGATTGTATACTCTTCCATTACCTTCTAGTTTAAAAATCTCTTCAATATATATTTTCTTTTTTTCTATTACCTCAAATAAATCTTGCTTACCGATGCTTTGTGCAAGCTTTCCCAAGTTGAAAAAAGTTTTTTCTTCGATGACTATATATGGATTATTGAGAACAGTCCAAATTTTTAACACTTTAGCCCTATGCTCATCGTTATTTCCTACTGAAATAGGAATTGGAATAATTCCACCCAAGAGACATCCCCAAAAAACATTCAAGTAAGTCACATTGTCGTTAATTTGAAAAATCAGTTCATCGCCCTTTTGCATACCTATGCTTTGAAGATTATATAGTATATTTAAGGCATTATTATATAAATCTTTATATGAAACATAAATTTCTTCATCATCACCAGATATGTGAGTAATACCTTTATCACTCACATATCTTAGTGCTTCGAGCATTTCTACAAGATTCTGATGTGTATCCATAGTTCAAAATTACCCCCCTTAAGCAATTGCGGTCCTTTAATGATAGTTCTTTCAGTTGTGTCAATTAGAAAATAAATTTATTCTCGAGGTAATTTAATTTCCATTATGTGGGAAATACACATTTGAGGAAAGCTGTCCTTACGGTTTGAGTATAAAGACACTTCTTTAGATATTACTTTCCATTGACAATTTTAAGTATGGTACTAGACTCCAATATTATTCCTGGCGGTATTTACCTCAGAAAATTTAATTGGGTTATACTTCTCGCTATATTTTTTCATTATTTTAAATCCGCGTCTTGTCCCAAGATTTATTTTAAATGCAAATATACTATTAAATAATTGCCCTTGAAGTATCTTTCTGAAACTTCTTTTAAACAAAGCCCAAATCGACGAATTTTTTTGATATAACCATCGATACCCTTGAAACAGCTGTTCTTGGGTCATTTCTTTAGGTATGAAGTTAACTCCATCAAGTATATAGTTATCATAATCATGACTTGTGATTCTGTTTTCTTTGACTAAACGTTCACGTAATTGTGTTCCTACATAAGGATAAGGTATATTAAACTGTATACAATCAAATTTCATTTTATCAACAAATTTATGCAGTCTTTTGAAGATATCAGCCTTGTCTTGATCCAGTCCGATTACAAAAGCTCCCTGAATGAGAATTTTATTATCATGAGCCTTTTTAATAATATTTCTATATTCTTTTGGATTGTTTTGGTTTTTATTTGACTGCTTCAAGGTATCTTCATTGATTGACTCAAATCCGATGAACAGGAGTATACATCCACTTTTACTTGCAAGTTCCATGAAGCCTTCCCTACTAGCAGTTTTTACACCTGTTTGACTGGCCCATTTAATCTTAAGTGGAGTAAGCTTTTCAAATAATTCTTTTGCATACTTAGGATTTACTCCGATATGATCATCAGCAAAGAATATTGGCTTTGATCTGTCAAGAGTTTTTACTTCTTCAATAACTTCATCGATAGGACGAGAGCGATACTTGTTGCCCGAGAATCTTGTAGCTGAACAGAACTCGCAATTAAAAGGACATCCTCGCGTTGTTTGTACATATTGGTATACGGTATATTTTTCAGGATACTTTATCAAATCAAGCCGTGGCTTGGGCAATCCCTTCATATCAAAAAAGACATCTGACTTATATATTTTATTTAGATTGCCTTTCAAGGCATCATTAACGATATCTTCCCAAATCAGTTCTGCTTCGCCTACTGCAACTGAATCACAGTGTTCCAAGGCTTCTTCCACCGCCGCAGATACATGAATTCCTCCCATTACTACTTTGATGCCTCTCATACGAAACTCGTCCGCAACCTCATATCCCCGCTTTATTGCAGACGTTGTCCCAGTAATACCTACTAGGTCAACTTTTTCATCAAAGTTTATTTCCTCAAACATTTCATCTACTATTGAGACTTCATGCTCTCTTGGTATTACTCCAGCGACAGCGCAAAGCGACCATGGTGGGAGTTTAAACCTTGTACCCATTCCTTTAATAAGTTTATGAGCTTTTGGTTGTATCAACAGTATTTTCATATTCGTATCACATTCCTCTCATTGTGCTTAAAGCACTAATTTAATTTAAGGTTTATATAAATTCTATGCTTCCGTACAATTTAAAAATTTTCAAACTGATGCCATTAGGAGCTTTCCTAAGAGAAGTCGTTTTTTAATTTTACTTATTAATTAGAATGTACCAGGTAAATTTTGAAAACATTGTAACTTCATTCTCTGAATCATACACTTTAACAATAACATCAAACAACGCACGTCCTTTGACGTTTAAATTATCTTTAACCTTCTCGATATCTTTATCGTTCATGGTTGCATGAGAAAATATGGCACCTTTAGCAGGCTTTTTATATTTAACTTCAACAGATCTTACTACTGGAATAACCCCTTTTTCCGTATATTCTTCGAAAACTTCCAGCAAATATTGACCACTCGTCGCTTCTGCAAGAGCAAACTGAGCGCTGGCATGAACTGTTTCCAAATGATTCAAGTATTGGGGCTCATCTTGTATCTCAAAAACATATTCTTCCTTATCGGTTTTTTTTATTTTCATAAATTCATTAAACGCAATTTTAGTTATATCCATGTCCTTATCTCCTCTTGCATACGCTATTTATATTACAACACTACTCCATTCGAGCACTGTTGCGTCCATCAATATCCCACGCCCTGACCGACCATATTGCTTTATCACCTGGCCTAACTCTGCCCTCAACTCGGGGCGATATATTATTCTTAAATAATCTTTCTACTGCATATCTGCCAATTTTGTCATTGGTGCTTATATATCTATTTTCTACCCTATCTTTAAAAGTAATTTATGGATATCTCCATTTTGCCCGAATTGTTCCATCAGATCGTCATGGGATAATTCATAGAAGATAAATAAATACTCATTAGAATGAACACACGCTATGTATTCATGTCTCACCAACCACTCAATATATATTTTAAAAAATAATCTAAGTAGCTTATTTAGTAGCAATTACATAATAACTTATTTTTGTTATTATTTATATTTAGCCCCATATATAGAAAATTTTATTTCAATTATATATTTATTGGTATAATATGTCAATTGTTTTGTGTCTCATTTTTCACCGAGAAATTGTAGGCTTATTAAAAGCGCAGAAAATCAAACAGTCAATGAAAAAATCGAAATGACAACCGAGATTTCATTGACTGCTTCTAATTAATTAGTTAAAACATAAATTCCATATCCAATACAATTTAAGAGTAATACCAAAATTAAATTCCAAAAACGTAAAGCATTATTGTGATTAGATTTTATAATAAACCAAAGTAAGAAGAGTACCCAATACACTGATATAACTATACTCTACATATTATATCCATAAGAGTGATTTAAAGCTCGTTTTTTAGATATTGTTTAGGAGTAATCCCCTTATATTTGCGAAATGTCTTAATAAAGTAACTAATATCATTAAATCCGCAATTAAAGGCCACCTCAATAATGGTACTTTTTTTTGTAGATAATTGTTCACATGCACATTCAATTCGATAATAATTTAGGTAATCTATAGGAGTGCGATAGGACATTTCACGAAAAAAACGACAAAAATATTTGGGATTCATACCGGCAATTCTAGATAAATCTTCAAGTGCAATGTGCTCTGTATAACTATCTTCAATGTAACTTAATACTCTTTTGAAAAGTAGCACATGTTGTTGAGAAATATGTGTTGCATTTATATTAACTTCATATAAATGTTCCCTTAATAATAGTCCTAGAAGCTGATAGAGATAACCTTGTGCTAGAAATTCGTATCCTGTCTTTTTTTCAGACATTACTAGAAATAAGCTATCAATTGTGTTTTTTAGGCAAATCAAATTATTTGGCAGTCGCTGTCTGATAACTATTTCATGTTGAATTATTTTTTGTGTTAGTTTTGTGCAAATATTATTTTCCTTTAATAATAGATTCACATCAAAAACAAGACATTCATAGATACAATTTTCAGGAATACCGCCATGTAAAACTCCATCTTGTAAAAAGAGAATATCGCCTTTATTAACAACAAAGGTCTTATTATCCAAGGTCAAATGAAAACACCCCTCAAGGATATGAATAATTTCATATTCCGGATGCCAATGATATGGCATTTGATACCTTAAATGACTGGGTTCAACATGATAAAATTCCACAGGAAAGTCAAAAGTTCCTTGTCGCCTATGTTCCCTATAATCAAAATATTTCATTTTAAATCCCTCGAACAATTAAAGTGAATATTGTTATATTTTTAGTCTATTATAGCACAAGATTTACACTGGTAACTACCATATAATGAAAAAAGACATCAAATAATTTTTACGGAGGGTTAAAAATGGCAAGAAGCAGATTGATTGGTGATTACCCTGTAATTGGGATCCGTCCAACCATTGATGGAAGAAGAGGCTATTTAAATGTACGCGGATCGTTGGAAGAACAAACAATAAACATGGCTAAGGCTGCCGCAAAGTTGTTTGAAGAAAACTTGAAATATTCAAATGGTGAAGCAATAAAGGTAGTTATTGCTGATACAACAATTGGACGTGTTGCAGAAGCAGCGGCTTGTGCAGATAAATTTAGAAAAGCCGGTGTTGATATTACGCTAACCGTAACGCCTTGCTGGTGCTATGGTGCAGAAACAATGGATATGGACCCTATGACAATAAAAGGTGTATGGGGATTCAATGGAACAGAAAGACCAGGAGCGGTATATTTAGCATCTGTATTGGCAACCCATGCACAAAAGGGTCTTCCCGCTTTTGGTATCTATGGTCGAGATGTACAGGACGCACAGAATACTTCAATTCCAGAGGATGTTAAGGATAAATTATTACGCTTTGGACGGGCTGCTATTGCTGCTGCAACGATGAGAGGAAAGTCCTATCTTCAGATTGGCTCCATTTGCATGGGTATTGGTGGGTCAATCATTGATCCTGCTTTTATAGAAGAGTATTTGGGAATGAGAGTAGAGTCTGTCGATGAAGTAGAAATTATCAGAAGAATGACAGAGGGCATCTATGATGAGGAAGAATTTAACAAAGCTCTTGTATGGACAAAAGAGAAATGTAAGGAAGGTTTTGATAAGAATCCTGCTGAAATCCAGAAAAGCCCTGAGCAAAAGGAAAAGGACTGGGAATTTGTAGTAAAGATGATGTGTATCATTAAGGATCTGATGAATGGAAATCAGAAGCTTCCAAAAGGATGCGAAGAAGAATCAGTTGGACACAATGCAATTGCAGCAGGTTTCCAAGGGCAGAGACAATGGACTGACTTTTATCCAAACTGTGATTTTGCCGAAGCACTTTTGAATACATCCTTCGACTGGAACGGTGCAAGAGAACCATATATCCTTGCCACAGAAAACGATGTTTTAAATAGCTTGGGAATGCTATTTATGAAACTTTTAACTAACCGTGCTCAGATTTTTGCTGATGTACGTACCTATTGGAGTCCAGAGGCCGTAAAGAAAGCAACTGGCTATGAATTAGAAGGGATTGCAAAAGCTTCAGGTGGCTTTATTCATTTGATTAATTCTGGTGCTGCATGTTTGGATGCTAATGGAGAAGCAAAAAATGAAAACGGAAACGGAGTAATTAAACCTTGGTATGATATTACAGAAGAAGATCAGAAAGCAATATTAAAAGCAACTACCTGGAATGCTGCTGATAATGGATACTTCAGAGGAGGCGGCTACTCATCTAGATTTGTTACCAAAGTTGAAATGCCTGTAACGATGATCCGGTTAAATCTTGTGAAGGGACTTGGTCCGATGCTCCAGATTGCAGAAGGCTGGACGGTTAATCTGCCGGAAGAAGTTACAGATATATTATGGAAGAGAACAGACTATACTTGGCCTTGTACGTGGTTTGCACCAAGAACAACGGGAGAAGGTTCATTTAAGGATGCTTATGCTGTAATGAATAACTGGGGAGCGAATCACGGTGCTATCTCCTACGGACATATTGGTGCAGACTTAATTACTTTATGCTCTATCCTTCGCATTCCTGTGAGTATGCATAACGTTCCTGAAGAAAATATTTTCCGTCCTGCAGCTTGGAACGCCTTCGGTATGGATAAAGAAGGTCAGGATTACAGAGCATGTACAGCTTATGGTCCACTTTATACTGCATAGGTTCAGATAAAATATTTCGTCTGTTCGTCTATGTGTCAAAGTATAACGTGGTAAATAATGATTGGAGGTTAGCTTGAAAGAATGTGGAGGTAGCTATAAATAAACTGCGTACCTCTACGAAGTAGAGGTTCTCCACAGAGTTCTTTACAAATTTTTTGCCAAAAGTAGGCGTGGAGGTTATTATGAGCGATAAAGAAAGGTTGAAAGTAAATCATATAAAAGAACATATCTGTGATGTTTGTTACAAAATGTGGCAGCTTGGCTGGGTTGCTGCCAACGATGGGAATATAACAGTAAAATTGGAGGATGGCACTTATTTGGCGACTCCAACCGGCATAAGCAAGAGCTTTATTACACCTGACAAAATAGTGCATATTGATAATAACGGCATGCTTTTAGATGATAGCGAATATAAGCCCTCTTCTGAAATTAAGATGCATTTGAGATGCTATGAAGAAAGAGAAGATGTGGGAGCTGTACTTCATGCACATCCACCGGTTGCTACAGGGTACGCGGTAGCTAATATTGCATTGGATGAGTACTCAATGATTGAGACAGTTATTGCACTAGGTTCTATTCCTGTTACCCCATATGGAACACCCTCTACCTATGAAGTTCCAGATTCCATAGCACCTTATCTTGGAATGCATGATGTGGTATTGCTTCAGAATCATGGTGCTCTATCTGTTGGTGCAGATTTGCTTACCGCATATTATCGTATGGAAACCTTGGAGTTATTTGCAAAAATCAGTTTAAATGCACATTTGCTTGGAGGCGCAAAGGAAATCTCCAAGGTTAATATTGACCGCCTAATCTCTATGCGCGAGCGTTATAAAGTAACAGGTAAACATCCTGGTTACAAGAAATACCCAGAGGGTAATGCCTAAGATTAACTCAAAAACCGGAAGAACTTTCCATTGGACACTTATGTGGAACATCTAGTGAAATTAATGCAGGTAATGAAAGATGATCACGTAGAGACTCCAATATGGGAAAGGTATAAAGAGATCGTTGTGAAACTGCCCTTTATGCAAATGTCATGTTAAAAAGGTGTGGTAGTCGCATAATTAACAGGAGGAGTAGCTATGAGTACTTATTATTTGGCAATTGACATTGGTGCCTCCAGTGGTAGGCATGTATTAGGCAGCATAGTAGATGGAAAAATCCATTTAGAAGAAGTATACCGATTTGAAAATGGTATGGAGAATATATGCGGACAACTCTGCTGGAATACGCAAAATATACTTATGCACATTTTAACTGGAATGAAAAAATGCAAAGAACTTGGTAAGATCCCTAAGAGTGTTAGTATTGATACTTGGGGCGTTGATTTTGTACTTCTAGATAAATGCGGCAATATGATAGGTCAGGCGGTAGGTTATAGAGATCATAGGACTGATTCTATGGATGAAGTAGTAAAACAATATATATCTACTGATGAGCTATATTATAGAACAGGTATTCAAAAACAGATATATAATACAATATACCAGTTAATGGCGATTTTGCAAACACATCCTGAGTATTTTGAACAAGCGGACACTATGCTTATGACTCCTGATTACTATAACTATCTCCTTACTGGTGAAATAAAACAGGAATACACCATAGCTACAACTACCCAATTAGTGAATATTCATTCTAAGGACTGGGACTTTGAATTGATTGATAAACTTGGTCTTTCTAAAAATATATTGAGGCATATACAAATGCCTGGAACGACAGTTGGAAATCTCAAGTCAGAGATAACAGAGTTGGTAGGATATGATTGCCAGGTGATTATGCCGTGTTCCCACGATACCGCATCAGCAGTTATGGCTGTTCCCAATACTGTTGAGGATATGCTATACATTAGTTCTGGGACTTGGTCTCTGGTAGGAATTGAATTAAATGAACCAAACTGTTCAAAGGATAGTATGCAAGCAAACTTTACAAACGAAGGTGGATTTGACTATCGCTATCGGTATATAAAAAATATCATGGGACTATGGATGATACAATCAGTAAAAAAGGAAATGGTCGAAGGATATTCTTATGCAGAAATCTGTGACCTGGCCACTAAAGAGGATATAACATCTATAGTAGATTGTAATGATAACAGTTTCTTATCCCCCAATAGCATGGTAGAAGCTATCAAAGCCTACTGTAAAGGCTCAGGTCAGCAAGTTCCAGAGACATTGGGTGAAATAGCTTCTGTTATTTATAACAGTCTTGCCAAGTGTTATACAAGTGCCATTACACAAATAGAACAAATTACAGGGAAACATTTTGATTACATTCACATTATTGGTGGTGGCTCCAATGCAGATTACTTAAATAGGTTAACTGCAAAATTTACAGGTCGTACAGTACTGGCAGGTCCAACAGAAGCAACTGCAATTGGGAACATTCTGGCTCAAATGTTGAGTTACGGAGAACTCTCCACTTTGTCAGAGGCAAGAAAATGTGTGGCAGCTTCCTTTGATATTAGAGAATACTGTAACTCTGAAGTCTAGGTTAATAAAATGTATACATGTGTAGTTGATAGGGCTAAAACCTAAAAAGACGAGAGAAAAAAAGTCTGTAAATACAGCTTTCTATGATAAAATTTAAAGCGAAAAAAGGGTCTATAAGAAGTAGTGTGTAATTAATTTTTATTAAAAAGTATAACCATCGTTATATTTATATTATTTCCAAAAAGTGGTGGTTATATTCAATTTATCACCATCATTTTTTGGGGAATTTTTGA
>JAEZSP010000010.1 GCA_023421735.1 Bacillota bacterium
GCCTTGTTCAGCCCGTAAAGCGTTTGCAGCAGCTCGGTGCGGCCCGATCCCATCAGCCCCCACAGGCCCACGATCTCGCCCCGGTGCAGCTCAAAGCTGATGTCCAGAGGCGCTTTTCCTGCAGTAATCCCTTCGGCTTTGAGTACCACCTCGCCAAAGTCCTTGTCTGTGCGCTTATCGAGCTTGACCACTTCGCCGCCGATCATGTTCTTTAAAATCTCAGACCGCGGAATGTCTTTTGTATTGCCGGATATCACCACCCTGCCGTCGCGCAGCACGATGGTCTTATCGGATATCTCCTCCACCTCGTCCAGAAAATGCGAGATAAAAAATATCACCGCACCCTGGCTTTTGAGCTCTCGGATGATTTCGAACAGCTTCTTCTTCTCCGCCGTAGTGAAAGAGGCGGTGGGTTCGTCGAACAGCAGTATCTTGCCTCCGCAGGACAGCGCGCGGGCAATCTCCACCATCTGGCGCTCGCCTATCGGCAGATCTCCCACCTTCGCCGTGGGCTTGATATCGCAATCCATCATCTTGAGGTATCGCTTCGCTTCCGCGTTGAGCTTCTTATAGTTCACGCCCTTTTTCAGCTTGGATATAAATATGTTCTCCGCCACCGTCATGTAGTTGAAGGTGATAGGCTCCTGATGGATAAAGCCGATACCGTGACTCTCGGCATCCTGCGGCGAATGGATTCTGGCTTCCTCGCCGTTGATGTAAATCATCCCTTCACTCGCCTTGTGTACGCCGCCCAGTATGTTCATCAGCGTAGATTTGCCCGCGCCGTTCACGCCGATGAGCGCGGTCACCTCGCCGCCCAGCGCTTCCAGTGATACGCCGGAGAGCGCCTTGACGCCCGGGAACACCTTCGATATGTTTTCCAGCCTTAGTTTCATGTTTTCCATATCTAGCGCACCCTCACTTCCCCGATTTTGTTACGAATGAGATCGAAGTATGTAAACAGTATGATCGTTGCGCCCTTGATCACAAAAGTGATGAAGTATTCGACGCCATACAGGTTCATGACATTGGTAATGATGGACATAAATATGCTGCCGATGATGGTACCCGCGATCGTGCCCTTGCCGCCCATCACGCTGGCTCCGCCCAGCACCGTTGCGCAGACGATGTCCATAAACTGGTCCTGCGTCCCCAGGGACGGACCCGCCGATGCCAGCTTCGCGCTGCCCAGCACGCCCGCGATGCCCGCCATCAGACCGCTGATCAGGTAGATGAGGAACTTGACGCGCTCGGTATTGACTCCGTTGACCTTGGCTGTCTTCTCATTGACACCCGTCTGGTATAGCTGCTGTCCAAAAACAGTTTTGCTGAGCAGCAGATGCATCAGCACCGCGACCACAATCAGTATGATTACCTGCGTGGGCACGCCCAGCACATCGCCTGCGAATATCTTTTTGAACTCCGGCGGAAGGCCGCCAATGCTTTTCGCGCCGGTGATCCAGTTGGATGCGCCTGATACAATAGTTGAAACAGCGAGTGTAACGATCATCGGTACCATGCGGAATCGGGCGACGCTGAGACCGTTGAAGGCCCCGATCGCCATCGCAACCAGCAGTATCACCAGTACGCCCACCCATGTGCTTTGCGTCTTCGTCATCACCATGCACCCGATAATGGCTGAAAATGCCATATTCGTAGGCAGGGACAGATCGATACCCGCAGTGATGATCACGAATGTGAGACCAATAGCCATCAGGCCCGTGGAACTGGCCTGAACAATGACGCTCGAAATATTTCTCCACGTCAGAAATTTAGGAACGAACAGTGAGATCAAAACAAGAATGACAATGCCAACGATCAACAGCAGTACATTGGGGTTTTTGATCCCTTCAGCCAGCGCATTTGGTTTTCCATGTGCGCTTTGTTTGTCAGTGCCGGACATAACGTATCCTCCATTTGTGCAGGGAGTTGTGTGCTGCATACACCTTCAAGGGGGTATCAGATATTCTGATTATTGTGCGCTGCCGGGGTGCACAACCCCGGCAGCGCACTTCTGACTTATTCTTTGTTATTATTCTTCGTAAGCCTGAGCCCACCAGGTTTCGGTATCCACGTTGTCTTTGGTCATGATGCCGGCGCCCACTGTCTGAGCCGCATTCGGGATTTCTTTTCCGTCGATCAGGTCATACATGACGGAGGTAAACAGATCGGCCATACCCTCAAGGTTGTACACGCCTTCCACATCGATGTAGCCGTCGCGTACATATTGCAGACCGACCGGGAACGCATCCTGCGCGCAAATCCACACGTGTCCATCCTGGCCGTTGGGGATCCAGGCGTTGTTGGCTTCCAGCACAGACTGTACCGACGTGATGATGAAGTCGGAGGCGATCAGTACGCAGTTGGAGTCGGGGTTGGCCTGCCAAGCCGTCGTGAAGTTGGCCAGCGCGGTATCGGAGTTCCATTCGGAGGGAACGGTAACTTCCACTTTTGCGCCGAACTCAGTCGCCGCTTTGTCGAAGCCTTCGATTCTATTAAGCGCGTTCTGGTCCGCCAGATCGCCCACGATAGAAATGATCTTGTTGGGGGTTACGCCTGCATCCTTCATCATCTGAAAGAACGCCTTGCCTGCGTCATACGCCTGAGCCACCGTGTCGAGACCCACAAACGCATCCGGCTGCGTTACGGACGCATCCGCAGCGCGGTCATAAAGTACGATTGGAATGCCCGCAGCTTTTGCCGAATCAATCGAAGAGCCGATTGCAATGCTATCGTACGCATATACCATGATCAAGTCAACATCGCGGGAGATGAGGTCTTCGATATCGTCAGCCTGCGTCTGTGCGTTGTCTTCGGCAATAACGTCGATCCACTCTACATTGCTATAACCATGCTCGCCCATCGTGGCCTTCACGGCTGCATCCAGCGTGTCCGCCATACCGTAGAAGAGTGAGTCGTTCTTGTGGGCCCACGAGAAGCCAATTGTCAGAGTTTTATCATCCGCTGCCTCGGCCGCATCCGGTGATTCAGGCGCTTCGCTTACGGCGTCTTGTTCCGTCTCAGCCGGGGTATCGGATACCGCAGGTGTCTCTGCACTGCTGCAGGCTGTCATGGTGAATACGAAGCAAATCACCAGCAACATCATCAATACTTTCTTCATGTTTTTTGTTCCTCCTATTTTTTTAGGGCTTTTCTGCCCGAAAAAGATTTCGATAAAAAAGGCCGCAACAAATAATACTGCGTAATCTTCTCATACGCACTTGAGTCAGATATACTCTTTTCAATCAACGTGGAAACGTTTCCATATCAAGTAGTTTTACTATAGCACTACTTTTTGATTTGTGCAAGTGATTTTTTATTCTTTTTTTCTGGTAAATAATACTTTAACATATGCCTTTATCATCTTAAACGGGTATTCAGCCTGTTACAGGGCTGCTGGTCGAGTTCCGATAGATCACGGTGGAGTCCAGTACAATATCAGACGGACTGTACTGCGCTCCCTTTTCTATATGTGCTTTGAGCATGCTTATCGCGTTTTGAACTATGGCGTCGGAATCGCAGCGTACTGTCGTCAGCGCAGGCGATAAAAATCTGGCCATGAAAATATCGTCGAAGCCCGCGACCGAGACATCCCTGCCGACCTCGAGACCTGCATCCGTGATCGCGGAATAGGCGTTCATCGCGTAAAAGTCGTTGATGGCGATCATCGCAGTGGGCTTATCCTCCTGGGAAAGCAATTGTTTTGCGAGATGGTATCCATCCTTATGGCCCGCATAGGAC
>JAEZSP010000018.1 GCA_023421735.1 Bacillota bacterium
CCGGGCGGCTTGGATGGCCGGCATCAGCAGCCCGACCAGAACGCTGATGATCACGATCACCACAAGCAATTCCACAAGTGTAAAACCATGTGGAGACGTGGGGCGGGAGGCGGGCGACCGATGGCGGATGGCGAATGGCAAAGCCCTGACCCCTGACCCCTGACCCCTGACCCCGAAAATCGTACGCCCTTCCCCGTGCCTGTCAATTACAAACATTACGATATCGGTAACGCGCCAAACACGCGCTCACACCCCCAGCGGCAGCTCAATCGTGAAGACCGACCCCTTCCCCAGTTCCGATTGTACCTCGATGGTGCCGCCCGAAAGCTCCACGATGCGTTTCGCCAACGGAAGCCCCAGCCCATTCCCCTCCGTGGCGTGCGAAGGCCGGCTCGAACCCGTGGGATCGCCCTGATAAAACTTGTCGAAGATGCGCGCCACGGTCTCTGCGTCCATGCCCACGCCCGTGTCTTTGATCTCCACGCGCGCCCTGTCGCCGACAAGGCAACTGGAAACGGTAATCTTTCCGCCGGGATTCGAGAACTTGACGGCATTCCCAAACGCATTAATCCAAACGTGCGAGAGCATTTCCTCGTTGGCATGCACGCGCAGCGGTCGCAGGTCGAGTTCCAACTCAATGTCCTTGTCCGACCATTGTTTTTCGAGCAGCAGAATCGATCGCCGAATTTGCTCGTCGAGCATAAATTCGGTTCGGTCGGTCATGATCTTCTGATTTTCCAATTTTGTAAGCAAAAGAATGTTCGCAGACATGTTCGCGAGCCGCTCCGATTCGCTCACGATGATGTCGATGTATTCCCGCCGCTGCTCATCCGTCAGATCCTCGCGCCGAAGCTGCTTCGCAAAGCCCCGAATCGACACGATGGGCGTCTTAAACTCGTGACTGAAGCTGTTGATAAAATCCTTTTTGAATAGTTCGATGCCGCCGAGCTCCTTGGTCATGTCGTTAAAGCTCCCGACCAATTCCGCCATCTCGTCGCCCGTGTCCGTATGCGCCACACGCACCGAAAAATCGCCCTTCGCCACCTTCTTGGTCGCGTCGATGAGTTGGTTGAGCGGCCGCAGCAGAATCCGCGAAAACGCCAGCGCGAGCAGCATCCCGATGAACAAACTGAAAACCAGCAGTTGAAAGGGCGACCGCACAAGCTCAAATAGCTTGACCGGGACGTGCCCCGTCTGCTGGGATAAGTATAGATAGGCGGCACCGCTCAATACGTTTGCAAGGGCCATGATGCCGAAAACCACCAACACCAGCCGAATGCTGAGCGACCATTTGCGTTTCATCTCTTGTAATCTTTCTGGATCTTCCCAATCTGCGGCACGATGGCGTACCTGCCACCCTCGGCGTTCAGAATTTCAATCAGCTCCCAATCGGCGTAGATCTTCTCCTTCTCAATGCCCGCCTCAATCGCCGCACTCTCAATGCACTTGATGAGCACGCCGTAGTAATCCGCGTCGATTTCCGCGCTCCGCGCAAGCCGCGGCAACGCCCGCTCGTTCACTTCGCGCAGCGAAAGCCTGGTTCCCATGTCCTTAAAATACGCCATCACCGCACTCGCAAGCAGCCGGTATGCGCGCCGCTCCGTAATCGTCCGGTCGATGTAGTACTCTTCGCCGTGCAGTCCGTAAAGCGCGCGCTGCGCGTCGAGGTACCCCATCCTCAAATGGTACGCGCTCTTTTCGGCATCAAAATTCAACGTGCGCCCCATGCGGAACCCCGGCTCGATGATCGTCACGTTCACGTCGGGTGGGATGTCCACCTTTCGCTCAAACCCGAGCCCCTGAAGCCGCACGCCAATGATGTCCTTGTAGCCGTTTTCAATCAGCACGTGCAGCGGCAGAACGTCCGCAACGCCCCCGTCCGTATACCGCTTCCCGCCCAAAGGCTCGTTTCGAAACGATACCAGGTACGCGCTCGCCAACAGCATGTCGTGCAGCGTCCCCTCGTCGAGATCCTTTGCGCGCAGCTCCAATTCCTTGCGCTCGGTCAGGGAATACGTGATGATATAAAGCTCCATATCCGATTTGCGCACGGCGTCCTCGTCGATGTTCTCCGTCATCAGTTTGCGAAGCGGCGTCACATCCAGCCCGCGCCCTTTGATAAATTCCGAAAGCGCGCGCAGCACACCGCGCACGCTGATGTCGCCAAAATCACCCGCAAGCGCACGCATGAGCTGCGGATCGTCGTAATCGATCACCTGCGAAATCGAAATATTTGTCCATAGGTTCTCGGCAAGTTTGCGGTCGTGCATCGCCATCATCGCGCCGTTCAGCGCGCCGACCGATGTTCCCGATACCGCAACAATGTCCAACCCCGCCTCCTCAAATGCCTGCCATGCGCCGATCTGATACGCGCCCTTTGCGCCGCCTCCCGCGAGCGCGATCGCATATTTTTTTGTCGTGTCAAATTTCAACTTCATGACGATTCCATTTCCTTATCAAATAAATTGAACCCTCTGCCAATATGATTCCGCCAACCACGTCCGCCACGACGTGCTGACCCGTATAAAGTGTCGAAATGCAAATGAGAATCGCAAGCACATAAGACGCAGCCTTCGCGCCGGGCCGGAATGCATCCAGCATCCCCATCTGCCGCGCAAGAAGCCAGCTGATCGAGCAGTGCATGGACGGGAATAAATTGTTCGGCGCGTCAGCTGTATAGATTGCCCGCAGCATCCATCCAAATGCCCCGCCGCCTGTGATCTCCGGGCGCGCAAGATATGTCGGCAAAAACACAAAGCACAAAAATGCGACGCCCTTTCCCATCCAGTCCGCCCGGCAAAACCGCATGCACACCCCCGGACTCACGCGCGCAACGGCGATGTAGCCCAGAACCCAGTACATGTACGCGGCGACATAGACGACGATCCAGGGGGGCGTAACGACAATCGCCCGGTCAAGCGCCGTCGCCATATCGACCGTATACGGCAGCCGCGGCAGCGCGCGCGGCAGCCAGTACGCCATAAACTGCGCCACCGCACAGATGATAAGCGGTACGCGCGCATACTTGGGAATGAACCTATCCATCCACCCGAGACCCGATGCGCTCCCCCAGCCGTACGGGAATCTCAATCCGCCCGCGCTCGCATACGCGCAACCGCGCTTCCAGTTTGGAAACGCCCGCTTTCAATAGCATGATGATGGTCGATCCGCCATATTCAAAATAGCCCTTTTCCTCCCCGCGTACAAAGGCATGGCGCTGGTGATGGTTTTTGATGCGCCCGACCATGAGCGCGCCAACCTCCATAAACACCACATCGCCAAAATGCGCCGTGCGCAAAACCGTGTACTCGCGGCTGTTGGTCGAATAGACGCTGTATTTCCCCTGCGCACAGGGCCTGACGGTATGAAGCTTTCCCGCGATTGGCATATTCATCCCCTTCGTACCGTCGTCCGGATAAATATAGCGGTGATAGTTGACGGGCATCATGCGGAATACCAAAAGCCGCCCGCCGGCGTATGCCCGCGCGAGCCGCTCACTCCCAAGGAGCGACGAAACCGTGTATGCCGCACCCTTCACGCGGAAGGCGCAGTCATCCGTGATGGTATACGCACTCAGAAAGCCGTCGCATGGACTGACGAGCGCGGCAGGACACATGTCCACAGGGCGCGCGTCGGGCCGGATGCGGCGAATAAAAAAATCGTTGAACGAGTGCCAACGCTCGGGGATGTACTCGGACATGTCGATCTCGTTTTTATGGATAAAGTGCTTAATGTATACCCGCGAATACCCCGAATCGAGGATCCCGGCGCACTTGCGTGAAAAACCGGGTTTTGTGATAAACTTGAGAACGTACCCGCCCGTGCGGGATCTGTATAACGTGTTGAGCATGGACGCAACTCCCGTCATGCCTCGCGGCTTGATCGTTCTTTTCAGTATAGCGCATGACAATTTTATATGTCATACGATCCTGTTAAGAATGTTTGTCATATACACAAAATGACGCCGCTCCGCTTCGTCCCTTTGTGCGGGATTTCTGTTCCGAAAAGTACCTGCGCCTGTGCGTTTTCATCTGCATTTTGGCACTTTTATTTGTAGCTTTGACTATTGGCAAAACACTTTATATACATTATACTTAAAATAACGCTTTGCGCAATCATCGCATACACGCAAATGAAATCCGCATCATTTCTTTCCAATCAAACGGCATGTATTCTGCAAAAAATGAAGAAGGATGAGTCGATATGAATGTCAAAAACAAAATGATTCTCGTCACCGGCGGCGCAGGCGGCCTTGGCAGTGCCATGGCAAGATGCCTGAGCGAAAACGGCGCAAAAGTTCTGATTCTGGATCTGGAAGCCACCCGTGAAAAGGGCGAAGCGCTCGCTGCCGAGCTGAGAGCGGCAGGCGGCGAAGCCTGGTTTTGCAGCACCGACGTAACCAGCGAAGAAGATTGGCAAAAGGCCGTCGCCTGCGCGGTCGATCGCGCCGGAAGGGTCGATGTCCTCGTCAATAACGCGGGCATCAATATCCGAAAGCCCGTGGAAGAGATGAGCATCGACGAATGGATGACGATGATGAAGGTCAACACCGGGTCCACCTTCCTCGGGTGTAAGTACGCCATCCCGGTCATGCGCAAACAGGGCGGCGGCGCGATCATCAACACCTCCTCCGTCTGCGGCCTGATCGGTCATAAGTATACCACCGAGGCCTATACCGCAACCAAAGGCGCAGTAACGCTCCTCACCAAGTCGATTGCATCCCGCTATGCCAAGGATAATATCCGCTGCAATTCCATTCACCCGTCCACCGTCGATACGCCCTTCATTCAGCTTATGTTCAATGATCCGGAAAAAGGCGCGCAGAGTCGCGCGGAACGTCTGGGCGAAGTGCCGCTGGGTCGTCTGGCCACGGCAGCCGATGTCGCCCATGCGGTTCTCTATCTTGCCAGCGAAGAAGCGTCATTCATCAACGGCGTCGCGCTTCCGGTCGACGGCGGCGTGACCTGCGATTAAAAAAATAAAGGAGAAAAGCAGAATGAAAAAAAACGCAACGGAAATCCGCGCGCTCAGAAAGCGCGCCGCACAATTGCGCAGTAATCTCATCGACATGATTCCGCCGGGCAAGGTGGGTCATCTGGGCGGTAGTTCCTCCATTATGGACGTCGTCGCTGCGCTCTATTTCAAAACCATGAACGTCTTTGAAGATCCCAAGGATCCCCGCCGCGACCGCCTGGTATTCTCCAAGGGCCATGCGGTGCTGGCACAGTATGCCGCCTTTGTAGAGCTCGGTTATGTCGAGCGCGAGGCGCTCAAACACGTCAAGACGCTGGACGGCACGCTGCAGGGCCATCCGGATATGGATCATACGCCCGGCATCGAAGCCGTCACCGGCTCATTGGGACAGGGCCTGTCCGTTTGCCTGGGCATGGCGCTCGGCCTGCGGCTGGACGGCAAGGATGCGCGCGTTTATTGCATCATCGGCGACGGCGAACAGGCCGAGGGGCAAATCTGGGAAGCCGCGATGGCGGCAAGCGCCTATCGGCTGGATCATTTGTGCGCGATCGTCGATGTCAACGGCGTTCAGGCGACCGATGCGATCGACAAAGTGCTCCCGAATCCGAGCCTCAAGGCAAAATGGGAAGCATTCGGTTGGAAGGCCATCGAAATCGACGGTCACGACATGCGGCAGATTCTCCTTGCCTTCGAGGAAGCCAACGCAACCAAAAATCAGCCGACCGTCCTTCTTGCCCAAACCGTCAAGGGCAAGGGCTTCCCCTTTGCCGAGGGAAAAGCCGCCTATCACAACGCCGCGATGACGGAAGAAGAGTACGCACAGGCAAAGGAACTGGTCAAGAAAATGCTGGAGGAGGCGTAATTATGGGATTGGGTAATATGCGCAAAGCCTATGGTCAGGCCCTGCTTGCCTTGGGCCATTCCAATGAAAAGGTCGTCGCCCTGGAGGCCGATCTCGAAAAATCCACCATGTCTAATCTGTTCGGAAATGCGTTCCCAAACCGCTATTTCCAAATGGGCATCGCGGAAGCAAACATGATCTCCGCGGCTGCCGGCCTCGCGCTCACGGACCATGTGGCCTTTGCCAGCACCTTTGCGGTCTTTGCCTCCGGTCGCCCCTATGATCAGATTCGTTCCTCTGTTGCGATCCCCAGGCTGAACGTCAAAATCTGTGGCTCTTCCGCCGGGCTGTCCGATTATGGCGACGGCAAAACCCATCAGTCGATCGACGACATCACCATCATGCGCGTGCTCCCGAACATGAAGGTGTTTTCCCCGGCGGACGCCATCGAGACCGAGAAAATCGTGAAGGCGATGGCGGACATCCCCGGCCCGTGCTATATCCGCGTCAACCGCAACGACGTGCCCGAAGTGACCGATCCGGACGAGCCCTTCGTCTTTGGCAAGATCAAAACGATCCGCGAAGGCAAGGACGCCGTCCTCTTCGCAACCGGCTATATGGTCTATCAGGCACTCGAAGCGGCAAGGGCGCTCGCAGCCGATGGCGTCTCCTGCAAGGTCGTCAACGTCGCAACCATCAAGCCCTTTGACGCCCAGGGCGCACAGGCGGCGGCAGCAGGCATGAAGGCGGCTGTCACCGTCGAGGAGGCGAGCATCTACGGTGGCCTGGGTTCCGCCGTTTGCGAAGCGCTGTGCGCGGGGCCATCCGAAAGCCGCGTTCCGGTTTGCGTGATGGGCGTTCAGGATACATTCGGTACTTCCGCGCAGGCGTATGATGAACTGCTCACGCATTATCACCTGATGCCGGAAGACATCGTCAAAAAGGTCAAAGAGATTTTGTAAGCCCCGCGCTCCACATACCGACCGACAGACGATTGGAGGAAAGATTCGTGAAAATTGGATTCATTGGACTTGGTATCATGGGTAAGCCCATGGCAAAAAACCTCATCAAAGCGGGCTATACGCTGGTTGTCAGCGATAAGTTTGCCAAGACGGCGGTCGAAGAGCTCGCCGCCGCGGGCGCAACTGCAGCCCAGACCAACGCGGATGTCGCATCTCAGGTCGATATCCTCATCACCATGGTTCCCAACTCTCCCCATGTCAAGGAAGCGCTCTTTGGGGAAAACGGTGCTGCGGAGGCGCTCAAGCCCGGCAGCATCGTCCTGGACTGCTCATCCATCAACCCCGTCGCGTCCCGCGAAATCAGCGAAGAGCTGGCAAAAAAGGGCGTCGAAATGTTGGATGCTCCGGTCTCCGGCGGCGAACCCAAGGCCATCGACGGCACGCTCGCGTTCATGGTTGGCGGAAAACCGGAAATCTTCGAGAAGGTGAAACCCATCCTCGCGCAAATGGGCTCTTCCGTCGTTCTGTGCGGCGATATTGGCGCCGGAAACGTCACCAAATTGTGCAATCAAATCGTCGTTGCCGGGAACATCGCGGCACTTGCCGAGGCCATGACCCTCGGTCAGCAGTGCGGCGTCGAACCGGAGAAGATCTTCGAAGCCATCAAGGGCGGCCTCGCCGGCTCAACGGTCATGAATGCCAAGGCGCCCATGATGATGGATCAGAACTTCAAACCCGGTTTCCGCATCAATCTGCACATCAAGGACCTGAACAATGTCGTCGACGCCGCAGCCAAGTATAACAGCCCCATCCCGCTGACCCAGTCCGTGCTCGAAATGATGAAGATTCTCAGGCGCGATGGCGACGAGGCCTGTGATCATAGCGCGCTGGTCAAATACTATCAGAAGCTCACGGGCGAAGAACTCCATCATTAAGATGGCCCGCGATCGGTTGAAAAAAAGCAGGCAGGGATGCGATCCCCGCTTGCTTTTCTCTCTTTTTTTGACTGTGTCGGCTTGCTACAGGGAGCCGTCCAGAATCGCGTCGATGATGACGCTACCCACCTTGAAGTTGTTCTCCATCGCCGTCGCAAAGATGTCGGCAGATTCAACGCTGCTCTCGGACGCCAGCGAATCCTGGAAGTTGGGATCCCAAAGGCTCTCAGGGGATGCGCCGTTCATGAACACATCCATGTTCACGGAATCGCGCACGATGATGTAGCGATCCAGCATGCCCATGCGATCCATGACGACTGCCAGCGCAACGTCTTCCATCTCCGTCAGCGCATACGGATCGGGGCAACCGTACGTCGCGGTCATCAGAACCGCATTGGCGTGGTCATATTCGCCCTTCCAGTAGTTGTCGCCGGTCGCGCCGGTACCCCGCAGTACCATGGGGTCGCGGGTCGCCCAATCGGCATTGTCAAATGCGGCTGCCATGTAATTGCGGGTGCGATCGGTGGTCTCAACCTTCACATCCTTGATCAGGGGCCAGATTTTGTCCATCAGATCCTGATTCAGGATTTTGTAGGAAGAGGAATCGTAGCTCGCGTCGTGGAACCACGTCGTGGTGGCGCCTTCCGACAGATCGCGGATGTCGGCATGATGACCGAGATCGAAGTCAACGACACCGGTAATCAGAAAGACGTCGCCCATCACGCCGTAATCAACAGAAGATCCCGCACAACCGGTGCTGAACACGTATGCATCGGAAAAATCAAAACGGTCGTCGGACAGCACGGCAAGCAGACTCATGGAAGCGTTGACCTTGCCCATGCCGGTCACATACAGGGCGACGCCGTCCTTCACATACAATTTGTTGCCCTGGAATCCGCCCACGATGTCGTATTCATCGCCGCCCGCGCAATAAGCCTCGTAATAATACTGGGCTTCTCCGGGAAAGTCCCCCGCCATTTCGCCCGCTTCGAACTTGGGTAAAATGAGCACTTTGATCTCGATCGGCTGCTCGTCGGTGGCTTCCGCCATGGCAAGCATAGAGGGTACCAGCAGCATCGTCACCAACAGAATCGCAATCAGTCTCTTCATGGAAACGCTCCTTTTGCGAATGTTTTTCACCAAGTCCATTGTAATGTTCGGATTTGGCGATTGCTCTGATCGTACCATACTGTACCAATGGATACAAGTAAGTTCTATGAAAAAGGATGCGGCCCCTATGTTAAGGCGATCCGGCATCCCTCATCTGTCATTCCATCGCCTTTACACTCCCCCCTTTTTGCACCCCTGTGTGTAATGAACGCATCAGGGATTTCGGCATCGCAATCTTTTCCGGGTTGATCGCGGGAAGCGGAAGAAACCGAATCACAAGGCCCTCGCCGCGCGGGGCTCGTTCGTCCGCAAAGCAGGTGAACAAAAAAAGACAAAATAGGTTATATGATTTCCGCACAAAAAAGTGTAAGATAGTAAGGGTACATACGATTTGAAAGCGGGGCGTCAGGCGATGCGGACGAGATTGTCGGAGCTTTTGAAAAACGAGGGCGGCAGCTACATTCTGCCCTTTTTCTGGCAGCACGGAGAGGACGAAAAAACGCTGCGCGCATACATGCGCGCCATCCGCGGCGCGAACATCCGGGAAGTCTGCGTTGAAAGCAGACCACACCCCGACTACTGCGGGCCCAAGTGGTGGGAGGACGTGGACGTCATCATGGACGAAGCGCGCCAAATGGACATGCGCGTGTGGATTCTGGACGATTCGCACTTCCCGTCCGGCTATGGAAACGGCGCATACGACGAGTGCCCCGCTGTGCTGTGCAAGCAATACCTGAAATTCGCCACCGCCGAGGTCCTCGGCCCCACGCCGGGCGCGCGCTTTGACATTTTCGCGGAAATGGCCGAGGTGGCAAAGCCCATCAGGCCCCACGTCTTTCCGGGCGCTGACATCCCGGACGAGATGAAGCGCGGCCAGCCGCCCATCCGCGTGTTCGCCGACGACCATCTGCTGGGGGTGTACGCCTACCGGTACGACGCGCGGGGGAAACTGACGGACGGCAGGGATGTCACGGCGTTTGTCGAAAAGG
Source organism: Bacillota bacterium (assembly GCA_023421735.1). Next base: position 9,812 of record JAEZSP010000018.1, read on the forward strand.
GCATCCTCGAATGGGACGTGCCGGAGGGTAGATGGCGCGTGTTCGCCGCGTTCAACACCAGAAACGGCGGCGGCGTGACCAGCTACATGAACGTGCTGGATTACGACAGCGTGAACCTCATCGTCCAAAACATCTACGAGCCCCACTATGGCCGCTACAGGAGCGATTTCGGGAAAACGTTCGCGGGCTTTTTCTCGGACGAGCCCCTCTTCGGCAACTTCCCCTGGAACTACACGCCCGCGGCCATCGGCTCCTCCGAAATGGCGCTTCCTTGGAGCAAGGACGTTCCCGCCATGCTGGAGAAGCGGCTGGGCCCTGACTGGCTGGGCCTCACCCCCATGCTTTGGGCGGAAAGCGCGGACGACTCCCTCACCCGCGCGGTGCGCGCACAGTACATGGACGCGTTGACCGAATTGGTGAAAGTGAACTATTCCATGCAGCTCGGCGCGTGGTGCGACGCACATAACGTTCTCTATATCGGCCACATCGTCGAGGACATGGGCGCATCCGGCGGGCTCGGCGCGTCCCTGGGCCACTTCTTCCGCGCCATGGCGGGCATGCACATGGGCGGCGTGGACGTCATCGGGGGGCAGTATATCACAGGCGGCGCGTACCGGCAGGAAACAGACCGCGCCGACTTTTACCACTTCACCCTGGGAAAGCTCGGCACGTCCTACGCCCATCTGGACCCGCGCAAGGGCGGGCGCTCCATGATCGAGCTGTTCGGCGCATATGGCTGGGAATTCGGCGTGCGCGACATGAAGATGCTGGCGGATCACTTCCTCGTCTCGGGGGTCAACCGCTTTGTGCCCCACGCCTTCAGCCCCAAGGCGTTCCCCGATCGCGATTGCCCGCCGCACTTCTATGCCCACGGTGAAAATCCCCAGTACCGCCACTTCGGCGCGCTGATGACGTACATGCAGCGCATCTCGCACCTCATCGACGGCGGGACGCACATCGCGCCGGTGGCCGTGCTGCACGCGGACGAGGCGGTGTGGGCGGGCGGCTTCCCGGAGGCCCGGAAGGTCGACCGCGCCGCGCGGGCGCTGCTCGAAAATCAGATTGATTTCGATTTTGTATCCGCGGATCTCCTATCCGACCCGTCCGCGTACGCCCTCGGGAAGAAGCTCACCGTCAACGGCGAATCGTTCGATGCCCTCGTCGTCCCCCAGGCGGGCTTTGCCGCGGAGCACTTGAAGGTGTTTCTCCGCGACGCGGACGCGAAGGGCTTCCCAGTTCTCTTTGCCGAGACGCAAAATGCGCTCGAAACGCTTCCGGACAAGCTCGACGCCCTCGGCGCGCGCCACATCCGGCTGGAAAAACCCTTCCCCGACCTTCGGTACTACCGGTACGCGCAGGGCGGCGAGATGTACCTGTTTGTCAATGAGAGCACGGGCACGGCATTCTCCGGGCGCGTGACGGTGCCTGTCACCGGCCCGGTCTGCGCCTACGATCCGTGGGAGAACTGCCTGCGCCCCGTCGAGGCCAGATCGGTGGACGGGGGAACCGAGCTCAATCTCACCGTGCGCCCCTATGAGCCGGTGATCGTCGCATTCGAAGACGTGGACGGCGCGCGAATCCCGGAAACCGAAATCCGTGGTGAAAAGGCGTCTCTGGGCGGTTGGACGGTCTCTGTCTGCGAGGCGAAGGACTATCCGGATTTCAGGCTGCTGGCGGAGGGCGCGATGCTTCCGAACGTCGGGAAAATGGTGCCGGACTTCAGCGGGTTCATCCGCTACGAAACCCACTTCACGGCCCACGGCGAGGAGGCGGTGCTCGCTATTGGCGACGCCTACGAGGGCGTGGAGGTGTGGCTCAACGACATCCCGGTGGCAAAAAAAGTCACCCCGCGCTTTGTTTTCGATCTTTCCATCGCGCTGAAGCCGGGCACGAACAGGCTTCGGATCGAGGTGGCGACCAACCTCGCGCGCAAGACCGATAAACTGCTCGGAAAGACGTTCTCGCTCTACAAAAAATCGCCGGCCGTTTTGCCGATCGGCATCGTCGGATCGGTGGACGTCTATTTGAAATGAGGAACGCATGAACAGGGAAACGATCCGCGCGCGGCTCACGCACCACGTCTTTACAAGCGTCTACGCACAGGAGAGTGCAGAGTGGGCTGCGGGACGGTACGCGGAGGGACGGGTCGATTGCCCGTGGAGCGAGGCGGCGGTGCTTCTGAACCTCCCCACGCCCATCAAGTTCGGCACGCACGGCTGCCGCGCGGCGGTGGAAAAGCACGCGCATCCGCAAGTTGAGATGATGTACGTGCTTTCCGGCGAGATTGTGCACCGCTTTGACGATGAGATGTTGGTGATGGGAGAGGGCGATCTTCTCATCATCGCGCCGGGGAAGAGTCATGCGGTAGACGCGTGCGGCCCCGATGCCATCGCCGTCAACATCATCGCCGAGGAGAGCTTTCTCACGCCGGAATTCTTGGGGCTTCTTTCCGGCTGCGCACCCGCGGCGGGCATCCTCTCGCGCGCAAAAATTCCGCGGCATATCCTGCTTTCCGGGCGTGGGGACGAGACCGCAACGACCCTCGCCGACTTTTTAATCTCGGAATTTCTCGATCCCGACGTCTCTTCCGTCAACATGATCAAATGCTATCTCGCGGCGCTTCTCAATGCGCTGTACCGCGTATATGGCGAAAACAGCGGGCGGATCTATCAGGCGGATCACCGCGAACGGGGCGATGTCTCCTTCATCCTGTCCTACATGCAGAACCATTTCGCCACGGCGACGCTAGCGGAAGCTTCCCGGCTGTTCGGCTACGACAAGTATTACCTCAGCAAGGTCTTTCGCAAAAAGCTCGGGCTTTCGTTCATCGAAACAAAGCATTATTTCTGCGTCGAGGAGGCAAAAAGGCTTTTGACGGAGACGGAAATTTCCGTCCGAGCCGTTTCCGAGCGGGTGGGCTTCAACAACACGTCCTACTTCTACAGGATATTTGCCGAAAACTGCGGGATGACCCCCGCGCAATACCGGGAGCAAAACGGAAATTGAGGAGGATTTCACATGGAAACCGCGAACATTCGCCCCTTTACGGCCAGGAAAATAACGCCCAACACGTGGATCATCACCGGCGTCGGCTGTGACGCCTACCTTCTTCTGGGCGACGAGATGGCCATGCTCGTCGATAGCGGCATGTCGCCCCTCGACATTAAAACCTTCTGCGAAACGCTGACCGATTTACCCATCGCGGGGGTCATCAACACCCACGGCCACTTCGACCACACGGGCGGCAACGGCTGGTTCCATCGCGCCTTCATGCACCCGCTGGCGGCAAAGGACGCCAAGCGGCCCTTCGGCGGCGACGCGGAAGGCTGGAAGCTCGACTACGAGATTCAAACGCTCGCGGAGGGCGAGGTTTTGAACCTCGGCAACCGCAGGCTCGAGGTTCTCTACATCGGCGCGCACTCGCTCGGGAGCGTCGCCATCCTCGACCCCGACAACCGCATCCTCTTTACGGGCGACGAGCTCGACCCGGGACAGGTTCTTTGCAACATGGGCGGCGCGAAGGTTCCGGGACAGACCGTCGAAAACCACCAGAAAAACATGCGCAAACTCAAGGCGCGCTGGGCGGAATACGATATCCTCTGCCCCGCGCACAACGGCTCGCCCATCGACAAGAGCTACGTCAACGACTTCATCATCGTCGACCAGATGATCCTGGACGGCGTTCCCGGCCGCCCAGACATCGCCTCGCCGACACTGCCGTTCAGGCGTCCCGAGGGCGCACTCCGGCAGAACTACCTCGCCGCGCACATCTGCTACCACCCGGACGCAATTTTCGAAGAGCAGGTGGCGGAATGAATTCCCGAAAATCCGCGATGCTGAACCGGTACGAGGAGCAGTTTCACGCCACGCTGATCTTTCCCGGCACATGGATGATTTCCACAAAAAGCGCGGCGCTTCCCTACAGCTGCGACTGCTACCTCCTCGAAGGGGACGAGTGTGCAATTGCCATCGACTCCGGCATGGCGAAGCTCGACATCCGCGCATTCATGGGCCTCATCACCCCGCTGCCGATTTTGGGCGTCGTGAACACCCACTCCCACTTCGACCACACCGGCGGGAACGGCTTTTTCCCGAAGGCGTACATGCACCCCCTGGCCGAACAGGGCGCGAAGACGCCCTTCGGCGCAAAGCCGGGCGACGCGGCGGAGAGCGGCTATCCCCTCGATTATCCGGTGGCGCTCATCCGGGAGGGGCACATATTCGAGCTCGGAAACCGCACGCTCGAGGTGATCGAAATCGGCGCGCACGACCTTTCGAGCATCGCGCTTCTGGACGGCGGGCGGCGCATCCTCTTTTCGGGGGACGAGCTCGAAACCGGCTGGTGCAACGTAGGCTGCATGGGTGAACACAGGAGGGGCATGACCATCGAGACCCATTTCTCGAACATGAAAAAGCTGAAAGCGCGCTGGGACGAGTTTGACGCTGTCTGCCCGGCGCACCACGGCGCGCCTGTGTCAAAGGAGCTTTTGAACCACGTCCTCATCGCCGACCGCATGATCCTCAGCGGTGCGGTGGGCGACCCCAACATGCCCGATAAGAACGGCGGCGGCATGCTGCGGGGCGGAGACATCCGGGCTATGCGCTACAAAATGGCGCACATGGGCTACGATCTTAACCATATCTACGAAGATTCATCCATCACAGGAGGCAGCATATGGAAATGAGGCAAATCCCCAAGACGAGCTGGATCTGGTCCTCGGAATGGAGCCACGCGGACACTGCCGCACCCAAAATCGTCTATTTCCGCAGAGAACTCACACTCGACCGCGCGGTCTCCTCCTTTCCCGTCGACGTTTCCGCGGATTCGCGCTATCGGCTGTTCGTCAACGGCCAGTCGGTCTCCGTCGGCCCGTGCAAGGGCGACGGCGTGGTCTGGTACAAGGAAGCAGTCGATCTGAAGGAGTTTCTGCATGCGGGCACAAACGTCATCGCGGCGATTGTGCTGCGCTATCCCACGGACAAAAGGTACAACCACTCCGTCTGGCGCACGCAGACCCCCGGTTTTTTCATGGAAGGCGAAATCCGATACGCGGACGGGACCTGCGATGCGTTCCGGACGGACGGCGCGTTCAGGAGCAAGATCAGCCGGAATATCGAGATCGTCCGCGAGGGCGGCTTCCAGTCCTTCCTGTTCGTCAACGAAGTGGCGCACGGCGACGCCACACTGGCAAACTGGACAGGCTCAAACTTCGACGACGCGGATTGGGGCGACGTTCAGGCGTACAGCCGCTTTGAACTTTCGGGCGCCATCAGCCCCGCCAGCGCCGCCGCGCGCCCCATCCCGCCGCTTTATGAAACGCCCAAACAGTTCGCGGGGGTCATGGCGGTGCGCGCGTCCGCGCATGAAAAGAATGTCTGGGAAGAGTTTGCGAGCGGAACGCGCGCGGTTACAATCGCATCCAATTCGACCGAGATCGTGGAACTGAACGGGGAATATCTCACGACGGGGTACCTAAATCTATGCTTCGCGGGCGGCGCGGGCGCGACGGTGGAAATCCTGTGTTCGGAGGCCTACGCCCAACCGCGCAGGGAAGGCGAGCGCCACAGCAAAAAGGGCGACCGGACGGACAGCGTCAATGGCGAGCTCGAGGGCTATACCGACGTCTACACGGTGGACGGCTTCGGAACACAGGCGATTCCCGAAGCATATGAGCCCTTCTGGTTCCGCGCCTTCCGGTTTGTGAAGCTGACCATCGTGACGGGGAACGTGCCGCTGACGCTTCTTTCCATCGGCTACCGGGAAACGGGATATCCCCTCGAAGTGAAAACTCAGGCGCACGCTTCGGATGAGGGCCTTGCGCCCATCTGGGACATCAGTCTCAACTCCCTCAAGCGGTGCATGCACGAGACGTACGAGGATTGCCCGTTCTATGAGCAGCTCCAGTACGCCATGGATACCCGCTCGCAGATTCTGTTTACCTATGCGCTCTCCATGGATGATCGGCTCGCGCGCAAGACCATCGACGAATTCCACCGCGCGCGCCGCCCGGACGGCATGATCAACTGCTGCTATCCGTCCTATGGCCCGAACATCATCCCCGGCTTTTCCATCTACTACATCATGATGATCCACGACCACATGATGTACTTCGGCGACAAATCCCTCGTCCGGCGCTATCTGCCCACGGTAGACGGGATCCTGGAGTTCTTCGGCCGGGCGCTGGACGGGCGCGGACTGGTGGAGAAGATCGGCGGACCGCTCGGACGGAACCGCTACTGGTCGTATGTCGATTGGGCAACCGATTGGGGCAAAACCATGGGCGTTCCGGATGCGATTCTGGAAGGGCCGATTACCATGGAGAGCCTCCTCTACGTCAATGGACTCCAGTACGCGGCGGAGTTGGCCGAATATGTGGGTCGCGACGGGCAGGGCGCGGAATACCGCGCGCGCGCCGAGGCATTGAAGGCGGCGATCAATGAGCACTGCGTGGGCGAAAACGGGCTTTACCAGGACGGGCCCGGCATCGAAAAGTACAGCCAACACTGTCAGGTATGGGCCGTTCTGACCGGATGCGCGCCCGAGGGCGAGGCAAAGCGGCTCATGGAGGCCGCGCTCAACGACAAATCCCTCGCCCAGTGCACCGTGTCGTTCGCGTTCTACTTCTTCCGGGCACTCGAGCAGGTAGGCATGTACGAACGGACAAAGGAGCTTTGGGAGCCGTGGCGGGAGATGATCCGGAACCACCTGACCACCTGCGTCGAGAGCAACACCGACCCGCGTAGCGAGTGCCACGCATGGGGTTCCATTCTTCTTTATGAACTGCCCGCCGTGATACTGGGCGTACGGCCCGCCAAGCCCGGTTATGCCGCCGCGCGGGTCGCGCCGAATCTGGGATACCTCGACTGGGCGGAAGGTTCCGTCGTGACGCCCAAGGGCATGCTTTCCGTCTCGTGCACAAAGACAGAAGCGGGCATTCACGTTAAAATCGACGCGCCGGAGGGTCTCGAGGTCGTCCGATAAGAACGCGCCCAAGGGATGCTCCGCACGAAACAGCGCGCCGCATCCCAACCCCGGGCGCAAAACCATTACAAATGCACCAGATCATTGATGCACAAGAGATGCTGCGAAAACTAGACGGGAAAATCACGATCATGCTTGGGGAAAACTAGTACTCCGTCCATGACAGAAGTGCTGGAATTCGGCGCAGCCTTTTTGTTCCTGGCGCGAAGCCGGAGCGCAGGCGTAGCAGGGCTACGTCAAGAATTTTGCAGGGACGAGATGGTGGAAATGCGTCCGTCCGCGCGTGTAGGATTTGTGCGGTATAGCCCTAGGGCAATACCGCATAATTCGGCGGCACGCTGGCGGCTGCTTTTCCGCCATATGCCGCTTGCGCATTCTTTTCTATTGTTTTTCGATCATCCCGACTTGCATCTAACACCCAGCGCACCCAAAACGCACCGACGCCCATATTTAGATTGTCTATTCGTAAATTCACATATTGCAATTTTGTCATGCGAATAAAAAAATTGTGCAAGGTTTTATAACACCATGGTCGAGGTGACAGGATTTAAACCTGCGACAATTTAGTCTCAGAATTACGGATATTCACCTTCTGAGTCCGAAAAAGTTCAATAAAATCAAGGGTTTACGGGTCGTCTCCGATTGCTTCCGGGAAAAGAAAGTTGCAAAAAAGTTGCACGGAACCGGAGCAGAATTATCGTTCACTCGTCGTATCTCACATATAACTGCCCTTGGCAAATGGAGCTTTGCACTTCACTCTGACGGAGCTCTTCATCATTTTTCATCATTTTTATCCCCTTACTGCATCATTCCTGTCCGGTAAACTCATTTCATCAAAAGACAGGAGATCTGCTATGGGCGCATTTATTGAGTTTGCAAACGTCAAGAAGGATTATCACATGGGCGAGGTCACCATCTCCGCCCTGAACGGCGTTCATTTCACAATCGAGAAGGGCGAGTTCGCCATCGTTGCGGGTGCGAGCGGCGCAGGGAAGAGCACGGTGCTCAATATTCTCGGCGGCATGGATTCCCCGACGAGTGGGGAAGTTTCCGTGGGTGGCAGACTGGTCAGCAAGTTTGGCACCAAGGAACTGACGAAATATCGCCGGGAGGACATCGGCTTCGTTTTCCAATTCTATAACCTCGTTCAAAATCTGACGGCGCTCGAAAACGTTGAGCTCGCAGTCGAGATCAGCAAAGACCCATTCCCGCCTGCCGATGTCCTGGAGCAGGTCGGGCTATCCGCGCGTATGAAAAACTTCCCGGCACAGCTTTCGGGCGGCGAGCAGCAGCGCGTTTCCATTGCCCGCGCGCTCGCAAAAAACCCGAAGCTCCTGCTCTGTGACGAGCCGACGGGCGCTCTTGATTATAATACAGGCCGCGCGATTTTGAAGCTCTTGCAGGATACCTGCCGGAAGACGGGCACGACGGTCGTACTCATTACCCACAATCTGGCCATCGCGCCCATGGGAGATCGGCTGATCCGGATGCGCAACGGACAGGTCGAGGAGATCTCTCGCAACGAGAACCCCACGCCCGTCGACGAGATTGTGTGGTGATCGCATGAAAAGATCAAACTGGAAAATCTCCCTTCGGGAGATCGCTCACACATTGAATCGGTTTCTGGCGATCGTGGTCATTGTGGCGTTGGGCGTCGCGTTCTTTACCGGTCTCAAGGCCGTCGGGCCGGACATGAACCACACGGCTACCCTGTATTTCAATGCCACCGACATGATGGATTACAAACTCGTTTCAAACCTCGGGTTCACGGAAGAAGACGTGGAAATCGTCTCGACGTTGGATTACATCGACCATGTCGCACCCGCCTATTCGCTGGACGCGCTGCTCGAGGAAAACGATTCGAGTCGCGTCGTCCACGTCATGTCGCTCATCGACAGCGGAACCGGTATGAACGGACTGACCGTCGTCGAAGGAAGACTCCCTGAATCCGCAAATGAATGCGTTATCGACAACGGCAAGCAGAACAGGCAGATCGCCGTTGGCGATGAGATCGATCTCGTCTCCGGCACAGAAAATGAGCTTTCGGAAAAACTTGCGACGACGGAATATACCGTCGTCGGCATCGTAAACGCGCCAAACTATTTGAACCGCGAACGCGGCTCGAGTGCCATCGGGAGCGGCAGGGTGACTGGACTCGTCTACGTCCCCGTCGAAAATTTCCTGCTGGATGTATATACGGAGCTCTATGCGACGATTGCGGGAAGCGGAGACGTGAGTGCTTTCGGCGCGGATTACGACGCGCTGGCACAGGCGCAGGACGAGCAAATGGACGCGCTGGCCGCGGAGCGCGAACAGCTTCGGTATGAAGAGGTCCTTAAGGAAGCGAACGATACGCTTGCAGAAAAGCAGGCGGAACTCGACGATGCGCGGGACGAGGCTGAACAGGATCTCGCGGACGCGCAAGCAAAACTCGACGACGCAGGTGTACAGCTTGCCGACGGCGAACAGAAGCTGGCTGATGCGCGAGACGAGGCGGACGACAAATTCGCGGACGCGGATGCCGCGATCTCCAAATCCGAAAAGAAGGTTAAGAGCGGTCGCGCGGAATACAAGGAAAACCTTGCCGCGTACGAGGAGAAGGTCGCGGCGTCCGAGCCGCTCTTTGAAGCCGTACAGGAACAGATCGACGCCGCAACCGAACAGATCGCACAGCAGGTAGCGGCGGTCGATGCGCTCAGGGCGCAACTTGCGCAGAACGGAACGCAGGTTCCGTTGACGGACGAACAGATTTGCGCCCTTCAGCTGAAAATTGCCGACGGTGAGGCTGAAATCACCGAAGCGACGGCGCATCTGGACGCAGCGCAGTTCGCTCTTGATTCGCTCGCAGATCATCAGGACGACCTCAATGCGCAGATTTCCGCGCAGAAGGCGGAGCTTGCATCTTTTCAGAACAAACTGGAGACGGGAACGAAGCCGGGCATGTCGGACGATGACATCGCTGCGCTCGAACGGAAGATCGCGGATAGCGAGATCAAAATCGACGAATTGAATGGGCAATTGAGTGCAGCGCAGGATGCACTGACGAATGCACAGCAGTGTGCCGACGATCTTCGTGCACAGCTCAATGCACAGAACGCCGATCTCCGGTCCACGGAAGATGCCCTTGCGCAGGGCATCGCGGACAAAAGCCTCACGGAGGATGAAATAGCCCAGTATCAGGCGCAAATCGGCGCGGCACAGTCCGCTGTGGACGAGACTTCCGCACAGCTTGTGTCTGCACAGTCTGAAGTAACTTCGCTCGGACAGCAAGTTTCCGATTTAGCTGCACAAATTGCGTCTGAGCAGGCGGATGTGGATGCGGCGCAGGCAAAGCTAAACGCCGGAAAGGAACCAGTTCCCCTCACAGACGGGGAAAAGGCCACGCTTCAGTCGAAGATCGACGCATGTGAGACGGAAATCGCCTCCCTGACGGACGCACTTCAACCGATCGAAACGGATATCACAGAGGCGCAGGATCAAATCGACGAGCTGCATGCCACGCTTTCCGATCAGGAAGCGGCGGTGAAGGCGCTGCAGGACCAGCTGCAAGCAGGATATACCATCGTTGCGTTGACGGATGAGGAAGTCGCCGCACTGCAGGACCAGATCGCGGCGGGCGAAGCCGCGCTGACCGATGCGCAGGCACAGGTGGACGCCTCCATAGCGGAACTTGCGGCACAGAAACAGTCGCTCACGGATGCGGGCGACCAGCTCGATCAGGCGAAAACAAACCTCGACGACGCGAGTGCCCAGATTAAGAAAAAGAAGTCCTCCCTCGCATCCGCGAAGAAGGAGGCCGAGGATAAATTCGCCGAGGCGGAGAATGAGATCGCCGAAAAACAGATAGAGCTGACCGACGCGCAGACGGAACTGGACGATGCAAAAGTAGAAGCCGATGAAAAAATCACGGATGCGCAGCAGCAGCTCGACGACGCAAAGGACGACATTGCGGACATTCCCGAAGGCAACTGGATCGTGCTCGGCCGCGATGACAACGCCGGGTACGCTGATTTTGATGCGGCGATCACCCGTACGGACGGGCTCGCGAGCATCTTCCCGATCTTCTTCTTCCTCATCGCCGCGCTCGTATGCCTCACCACCATGACGCGCATGGTGGACGAGCAACGCACGCAGATCGGCACTTTCAAGGCGCTGGGCTACGGACGCGGCGCAATCGCCTTTCAATACCTGTTCTACGCGGGCGCGGCGAGCGTCATCGGCAGTGCTATCGGCCTTACATTCGGGTTCCTGGTGTTCCCAAAGGTCATCATGATGGCGTATGAGAAGCTTTATACCCTGCCCGACCTGGTGCTGACATTTTGCATAAAGGACGCGGCCATCGCGGTCGCACTGGCGATGGGTGCCACGGTCGTCGCCACGTTTTTCACCTGTTGGCGCGAGCTCACGGGTGTCCCTGCCCAATTGATGCGACCGCAGGCGCCTACGGCGGGCAAGCGCGTGCTGCTCGAGCGCATCCCGTTTTTGTGGAAACGTCTCTCCTTCAGCCAGAAGGTTACCGCGCGCAACCTCTTGCGCTACAAAAAGCGCTTCTGGATGACGGTGCTCGGTGTCGCGAGTTGTACGGCGCTGCTCCTCACCGGTCTCGGCCTCCGGGATTCTGCTGCAACGCAGGTGTCCGACCGTCAGTTCGGGGAGCTATTCCTGTACGATATCGCCTTCCAAGTGAAGGACGATATGAGCGCGGAAGATGCCGAAGCCATCGAAACGGCGCTCACTGAAGTCGGCGCAGAAAAGACGCCGCTCCGCAACGAGAGCGTGACGGTGGGCGGAAACGCCGTTTCGGAGGAAAGCTCACTCATGATCCCGACGGAACCGGATGCGTTCACGAATTACATTGCGCTGCGCGATCCATCATCCGGACGCGCCATCGCCGTGCCCGAATCGGGCGCGGTCGTGACGCAGAAACTTGCGGAGAACCTCGGCGTCTCACCCGGAGATCAAATCACACTTACCGACGTCGAGAACCGTCAGGCGACCGTTGAGGTTGTTGCAATCGCGGAGAACTACCTGTCCCACTACGTGGTTCTGTCACAGGACGCTTACGTAAGCGCCTTCGGGCTGGACGCAGTCGTGAATCAGTACCTCGTTAATCTGCCGGACGGTGTAGATGAGGAGGCGAAGACAGCACTTTCGGAAACGCTCATGGCACTCGACGGCGTGTCCGGGTTGCGCGATCAGGAGGAGAACATGGACACCTTCCACGACATTATCAAGTCTCTCGACTACATCGTGTGGGTGATCCTCTTCGCCGCCGCGGCACTCGCCTTCGCGGTACTCTATACGCTCACTTCCATCAACATTTCGGAGCGCTTCCGTGAGATCGCGACCATTAAGGTGCTCGGCTTCTATGACCGCGAGACCGCCGCCTACATCTTCCGGGAAAGCTACATCCTGACCGCTCTCGGCGCGGGGCTCGGTATGGTGCTTGGCATTTTCGTGCACGGCATGGTACTTGACAGCATTGAGGTTGACGCGGTCATGTACGTCCGGCAGATTCTCCCGGTGAGCTACGCGATCAGCTTGGCGCTGTCCTTGATCTTTACGTGGATCGTCAACCGGTTGGCGATCAAGAAGCTTTCAAAAATCAACATGGTTGAAGCATTAAAAGGGGTCGAATAAAATCATTGCATTACAGGAACTTGCATGGTACGCTGTTGGAAAAGGAGGATTCATATGGAACGAATACTTGTGGCGGATGACGACCGCGACATCGCGCGCCTTATCGCCGATAGCCTGACGGACGAGGGGATGGAGGTCGCGACGGTCTTCAACGGTCTCGACGCACTCGAAGCCGTCCGGCGTGAGTCCTACGATATGGTCATTCTGGACATCATGATGCCGGGCGCGGACGGACTGGACGTGTGCAGGCGCATCCGGGACGACTTTCATGGAACGATCCTCTTCGTGACCGCGAAGAACCGCACGCTTGATACCATGCTCGGCCTCGAAATGGGCGGCGACGACTACATCACGAAGCCATTCGTGGTAGAGGAATTCGTCGCCCGTGTGAAGGCACATCTGCGCCGCGACAAGCGCCGCGAATCCGCGCCCGCGCGTGCGTCAGTGCTGTCGGTTGGCGAGATTCGCATCTTTCCGGACAGCTACGAAGTCATGCTGCGCGACGCGCCCATTCCGCTCTCCACGCGGGAATTCCAATTGCTCTCCTACCTCGCGGAACACCATGGCCGCGTGCTCACGCGGGAGCAGATCTTCGATGCGATCTGGGGACCCGATTACACGGATATCGGTACCGTTACCCAGCACATCAAGAACCTGCGCATCAAGCTTGATCCGGATAGTCGGTATATCAGGACCGTCTGGGGCGTTGGCTACAAATTTGTCGCGCCGCAGGAGGACAACCCATGAGCATCCGCAGAAAGGCGCTTCTGGGCATGGCGCTACTTTTCCTCCTGAATATCTTGCTGCTGGGCGGATACTACACCTTTTATCTGCGAGATGAGGTGTCGGAAAACCTCAGAAAGACACAGTCGAACGTCGAGGAGACGGCCCGTCAGGCGGCAGAGAGCATCGCGTCTGCCGAAACAGCGTCTATCGGATCGGTCCTTGCCGCGGATGCATTCAGCCGATTTGATTTTACAGTGACGGACGTTCAGACCAATGAAATCCTCTATGGCTCAAGCGCGCAGTCCGGCGACCTTGATTTCAACGCCGTTGCAGTTGCCAAGCGGAACGGCCGCACACTGCTCGTCGAGGCGACCCGATACTTCTACCTCGGCTCCATTCGGGAACTGTCCCTCATCCGGCAGGTCATCGCCGCGGAGATCATCATTATGGCGCTCATCCTCGCGCTCATCGCCGTCGTGCTCCAGTCCGGGATTCTCCATCCGCTTGCGGCCCTCAACGACCGCATGTCCGCGTATGGGGAGGGAAAGGCCGTTCCGGCGTCCGGTTCGGTGCGGAGGGACGAGCTGGGGCAACTCACGCGCGCGTTCGACCGGCTTGTGTGCGCCCTCGACGAGGAAAAGCGCATGCAGGGGAAAATCATCGCCTCCATCTCGCACGACATCAAGACGCCGCTCACCTCAGTCATGGGCTATGTGGAACGGCTCCAAAAGGGCACGATCAAGGACGAAGAGCGCGTCCGCCAGTATCTCCAGACGATCTATGATCGCGCGCGAAGCATTGATGCCCTCGTCTGTGAATTCGATGATTACCTCATCAGCAACACGCAGGCGATCAAATGCGAACCCATCGACATGAATTACCTGTGCGACCTGATCCGCGCGGAATACGGAGACGAGCTCGCGGCGGAGGGCGCACGCCTTCGCGTGGAAAACACCGCAGGCGGGTTGGCACTCCCGGGCGATCTCGGCAAGCTCCGCCGCGTTTTCGGGAACCTGATCTCAAACGCTGTGAAGCACGCACGCGCGGACGAACAGCTTGAGATTGAGGTCTTCTGCGAGCGGATGGGTGAAACGGTTCGATTTTCGGTGAGCGACAATGGCCGTGGCGTACCGCCGGAGGAGCGTCAAAGCATCTTCGAGCCTTTTCACACCGGAAATTCCGCGCGTGGCGGTGGGAGCGGCCTAGGGCTCGCCATCTGCCGCAGCATCGTCATGGCGCACGGCGGCGAAATCGAGGCGGATGCCTCGTCGACAGGTGGCCTGCGCGTGGTCATAATCATTCCACTTCATCCATAAAACGATCTCAGAAATGATATGCTAAACTGTGACCGCCATCAAATGTGGCGGTCACAGTTTTACGCCCGCACTTTGGCATGCCTTCCGAAAATTCAGTATGGTAAATAAGGCAGAGGGGAAGATAGCTATGCTGAATCAAGAACAAATTGATAGAGCTCATGCTGGATATAACGGATCGCCGATCTGAAATCATCGCATCTCCCGCTACTGTGGTGACGATCTGCCCGTTAATCGCCTCGTATGTCTCTCGTCCGGTCACCTGCGCTATTTTGAGTGGGAATTCCAATTGGACAGGTCGTGCCCTACCGTCAGGATCATGTTCTTAAGCTCCGCCATAAACATGGCAGTCACCAAGGGAATGACGCCGGGAATCTCTCGACCTTTGACCACCGATTCCAACTGCTGCAGCACATGATAACTGTATCCAAATTTCCGGTAGTATTCCACGTAGGCATCCATCGGATGGATGCGCTTGATTTCTCCACGGGACATCGATTGGTATGCCGTTCGAATCTCAAGCTCAACCGTGCGCTTTTCATTCAGAAGTGCGTCGGATGATGAGCCATGAACGTTTTCAACGACGAGAATGCCTACCTTGCAGTGCTCCAAATCGCCGGACGGCGCATATTCTATGGTAATCATAGCGGGTTCCCTGCTTTCTTTTTTCTTTTGATTGCGCAACGCGTGGAGGCGCGCCCGCCTGCGCCGCCCAGGCCAATCAGCGCCATGCCGGAAATGACCAGCGCGCCCCCCAGCCACTGGGACAGATGCTCTGCCTCCCCCAGTATAACGGCAGACAGCAGCATGGAGGTGAGCGGCATCATCCCGGAATAAGCCGCCGCCGTGAATGCGCCGCTTCGCTTGATTCCGGCATACCAGCACAGATAGGCCAGCGCAGTCGCAAAAACGCCGTACCAAACGAGGGCGATCCACGCCTCCGGGCGCAGCGTGGCCATTCGTGCCAGCGGCCGCTCCGTCATGGCGGGGATTAGGCATAAAAGAAAGGCAACAGTGGTTACAAGCGTCGTTTGAACCAGCGGATCAAGGGTTTCTTTGTCCGGTCTCTGCCCGGACGCGGACAGCCGGGACAGGATGTTGAAGGCGGATTCACTCGCCGCAGCACACAGTACCAGTAGGTTTCCCGTGATGTTGTCGATCGACATCTCCGTTCCCTTTCCGCCAAGTCCTTGGACCAGCAGCCCCCCGGTCATAGTCAAACAAATTCCGGCGAACGCCCGGAATGTCCCTTTATACAAAAAAACTCCTGAAATGCAACATTTTCAGGGGTTTTTGCTTTACCGGAACAACAACGCCATGGTATGATAAAAGCAGTTGGTGTATCCGGCAAACAGTTGCGTATATCGGCTTTTTATCATTGTCCGCATCGGAGGAACATCGCATGAACTTTGTAAACCCACCGTCCGAATCTCCTCAGCACGTTTCGCATCAAACATTTTACAGCCAGATTTTGCATCACGCAATCGGTTATAATATCTACCTTCCGCCGGGATACGAGGATTGCGACGAAAAATATCCGGTCGCATACCATATTCACGGATGGACGGGCAACGAATCTTCCGAAATCTGGCCGCTGCAAAAGGTCTGTCAAAACAGACAGACCATCACCGTTTTTGTCAATGCCATCTCATCGGAAAAAGATTGTTTTGCGGCCTTATTGCAAATTGAAGCCATCCTGATTGCGGAACTCATTCCCCATATTGACGATGCTTACAGAACAGATACAGCCCGCGAAGATAGAATGCTGTCCGGCTTCTCGATGGGCGGCAATATGGCCTTTTATTATGCGGTAAAGCATCCTGATCTTTTTGGCTCCGTAACCCCGTACGCCGGAACCTACCACCATCTATATCACAAGGAATACCGCACCGTGGGCGTCGCACCGGAAAAGGCCATCGAACTCTATGAAGACATGTTGCGAGAAGAATGGTATCTGGAGGAAAACAATATTCTATGTCTGGTGCGGCAAAATGCGGATCAAATACGCAGCAGGCTGAAAATTGATATGCACATCGGCACAGCCGACATCCTGTTCTGCGATAACGAGATCATGCACTTATATCTGAATTCATTGAACATTCCGCATGCGTACAGACAATACCCCGGGGTTGAACACGACTTGGAAAAAATCATATAACTTACAAGTCCCCGTCTTGATCTCGCTGCTGCGTCGAACCACCGCTATGTACCCAACGAGCGCGCATTGAAGAACCCGCTCCCTTGCCCGACGAACCGCCCTTTTTGATCGACCATAGCATTTTTGTGGTAGGAGGTATTTACCGTGATTTCATACGACGAAGCAATTCGAATCGCGCAGGAATTCTCATTGGAAGTTGCCAACGCATGCCCAGGAAAAATCATCGCGGTTTTTGCGATCGGCTCATTGGGAAGCGACTATTACCGTCCGGGGCAAAGCGACATCGACACCGCGATCATCACCAATTGTAAAAGGCATGATGTATCCCAAGTCAGACGAGAAATCGCTGCCATCCGGGATCGATACTGGAAAAACTATCATGTGCCCAAAGGGTTTGGGGCGATTGTCTTTGCCGAGGAGCAGTTGTACCCGCCCTACGTCAAGGAAGAAGAATTGATCCTGGAAATACTCCGCTTGAAAACGCAATTCAAGTTGCTCTATGGATCGTATGACATCGCGGATATCCCCCTGCCGGACAAGCAGGCAATCATCGATGATGTGAAGTCCTTCCAATCATGGGCCGATCAAGAAAAGACAAAGGATCCTACATTTGAGGTGTTCGACACGCCGAAGCTGGTGAACTCAACGCTTATTGCGTTAAAGCGGTATTTGATGATACGGCATGGCATCATCGAATTCAACAAATTCAAAGTGATCGGCCTCTACCTCCAGAATGATCCGCCCATCGTGGACAAAGAGACTTTCGAGTTTATCGATGCTGCGCTCCATCAGACCGACCTCAAAGTTGACGACGAAAAAATGTCGAGAATGGTGAAGTGGCATGAACTGCTGTTTCACACAGTCAATGCCCTGGTTCTGAATTAGTTGGATCATATCTGAAAAAACGCGCCGATGCGGTGCGTTTTTTTGCTTCCTGCGCGCCTACATTCCGCATTCCGCCGATTTCCCCCTTCTCATCCATTCGTCCCCATTCACGCGCTCTCCCCCTGCCGCATAGTTTGCATACAGTAGGAGGGGTGAACATGAAAAAAGGAATCGTCCTGCTGCTTGTTGCAATGCTCCTGTTGGCACCTGCCGGACGCACAGAAGAGGCGCTCCAAAAGGTCACGCTCAATGAAGTGACGCATTCGGTGTTCTATGCGCCGCAGTACGTGGCAATCGAACTGGGATTCTTCGCCGAAGAAGGAATCGAAATCGATCTGGTGAATGGCGGCGGATCGGACAGAAGCATGACGGCCATCCTGGCGTCGGAAGCAGACATAGGACTGATGGGACCTGAAACAGCGGTTTACGTATACAATCAGGGCAAGGAAGATTACGCCATCATCATCGGTCAGCTCACCAACACGGATGGTTCCTTCCTGGTGGGCCGTGAAAAGGACGAGGATTTCAGCTGGCAGGATCTGAAGGGCAAAACGATCATCGGCGGGCGCCCCGGCGGCATGCCCCTGATGACGCTTCTCTATGTCCTCAAACAAAACGGTCTCACGCCCGGAACGGATGTCAACGTGCGCACAGACATCCAGTTCAACCTCATGGCCGGCGCGTTTGAAGGCAGCGACGCCGACTATGTCACGCTCTTTGAGCCGACGGCAAGCCTATGCGAAAAGGAAGAGCGCGGCTACATCGTGGCATCCGTCGGCGCGGAAAGCGGATCGATTTCGTACACGGCTTACATGGTGCGAAAGAGCCTTCTCGATGAAAATCGCGATCTGTACTCCCGCTTCGTGAAGGCCATTGCCAAGGGCCAGCAATGGGTCGCGGACCATACGCCGGAAGAAATCGCAGCGGTCATTGCTCCTCAGTTCCCCGATGCGGATGTGGCGCTTTTGACCGTCGTTGCGAAGAACTATCAGTCCATCGGCGCCTGGTGCGTAACGCCTGTGATGAATGAGGAAGCTTTTACAAGGATGCAGGACATTATTGATGGCGCGGGTGAGCTGTCCGCGCGCGTTCTCCTCGAGGCGATTGTCGATAACAGCATCGCCCTGGAAGTCATCGGACAGTAAACGCAGTGTCGTGGCAGGCAGGTGTGCGTCCACACCTGCCTGAACGGCCTTTCTGCGATCCGGGCATGATGGGTCAAACGCAGTGATCGGGGAGGCTGAATGGGATGGAACCGATTTTGAGCATGGACAATGTGTCGCTGGTTTATAACACCGAGAATGCGGAAACGCAGGCGATTTCCGGGCTGAGCTTCGACGTCGCAGAAGGTGAGTTTCTGGCGATTGTCGGGCCATCCGGCTGCGGAAAGTCGTCGATTCTTTCCCTGATCGCGGGACTGCACCACCCAAGCAGCGGCTCTGTTCGCCTGATGGGCAGAGAAGTGACAGGGCCGAACAGCAGCATCGGTTACATGTTTCAAAGGGATCACCTCCTCGAATGGAGGACGGTATGGCAAAATGTGATATTGGGGCTTCAGGTGCGCAGGCGAGTCTCCGAAGGCGCAGACCGCGCCCTTGCGCTGATCAAGACATACGGGTTGTATGATTTTCGCAACCAATACCCCGCCGAGCTGTCCGGCGGCATGCGCCAACGGGCGGCTTTAATCCGGACGCTGGCGGTTAACCCCACTTTGCTCTTGCTGGATGAGCCCTTTTCGGCCCTTGATTATCAAACGCGCCTGACATTGGGCGATGAAATCAGCGCCATTATCCGCAACGAGAAAAAAACCGCCCTTTTTGTAACCCACGATATTGCAGAAGCGATCAGCATCGCGGATCGCGTAATCCTGTTGACCAATCGGCCCGCCCGCGTCAAGCACAGCCTGTCGATCGATCTGGTTGGCATTTCGCCGCTCAAGCGCCGCGACCGGCCGGTCTTTCAGGATTATTTCCAAACCATATGGAAGGAGATGGACGTACATGTCTGATTTGCAGCTTCCTTCCAGGGAACGGCAAAAATACCTTCAGCGGCTGAAGCGGGAACGGGCCCTGATCGTTCTGGCCCAGCTTTTCACCCTTACATGCATCCTGGGCTTGTGGGAAGTATGCACGCGCCAAGGCGTCCTCGATTCCTTTATCTTCAGCTCGCCTTCCCGCATTGCCCGCACGGTGGTTTCGCTGTTTCAAACGGGCAACTTGCTTCATCATATTCTGTATACACTGTGGGAAACGGTGCTTGGCTTTGTCCTCGGAACCGGCCTGGGCGTGCTCATTGCCGTTGTTTTGTGGTGGTGCCCGCGGTTGGCAAAGGTGCTTGACCCGTACCTCGTGATCCTGAACTCCCTGCCGAAAATCGCGCTCGGGCCAGTGCTCATCGTCTGGATCGGAACCGGCATTCCGGCCATCGTCACAATCGCGGTCTTGGTGAGCATCATCGTCTCCATCACCAACGTGTCCACCGGGTTCGCCGGCGTCCCCGAAGAAAAACTGCTTCTCATGCGTTCGTTTGGGGCAACCAAGCTGCAAATGCTGCGCATGGTTGTCTTGCCGGCAAACATCCCCACCATCGTTTCAACGCTAAAGCTGTCCGTCGGACTCAGTTGGGTGGGCGTGATCGTCGGAGAATTCCTGATCTCCCGGGCGGGCCTGGGTTATCTGATCGTTTATGGCGGGCAGGTGTTCAAGCTGGATATCGTCATGAGCAGCGTCGTAATCTTGTGTACGCTCGCAAGCATCATGTACTATGGCGTATCATTCATCGAAAAGCGCATTACGCGCCGTCACCTGTATCGTGGATAACGACATCTGGCCCCAAAAGCAGGAACCCGCCGAGATGCGGCGGGTTCTGGCTGTTCAACACACGCCCTGGGCAAGATGCGATCAAAATGAAGGTGCTATAAGTTCACCGATCTCCGTGATGATCCTGTCCGGGATCATTTGCGACCCCGGTTTCAATCCTGCTTTCCTGTAGTCATGCCAGATGGCATAGATGCCGATTCGCTGTGCGGATTGAATGTCCCAAACGAGATGATCGCCGACCATCCAGACATCGCCGCTGCTCAGACCGAGCAGGGACAGCGCATGCTGAAAAATGCGGATGTCCGGCTTCCCGAAGCCGAGCTCCTGATCGATGAGAATGAACTCAAAATAATCCGTCAGCCCAAAGCGCGCTCATTTCGCCCGCTGCCCCTGTGAAGTGCCATTGGTGACGAGGACGAGCCGCACCCCATGCGCTCTGAGCGCATCCAGCACAACAATCGTGTTCGGAAATCTATAGATCAATGCGTCTTGGGTGGCTGTATATTGGTCTGCCAATTCGCGGATCAGCCCCGCATCTGTCAAGCCAAATGTCGTGAGCGCCAGGCCGACGACATCGCGACGCGCCTGACCGATATTCTCTCGTCCAACCTTGTGCCTTTGCAGATCACTCCAATACCATGATCGCATCGAATGGATCGCGCCAAGCAGGCTCTCCTTGGTGAATGCAGGTCGATGCCGCGCAATAAAATCGGCGCAGCAATCATCCCACGCCTGTTGCGACACACCTTCAAATGAGATCAGCGTGTCGTCCAGATCGAATAAAACCGCTGCCGGGTATTGACGCATAAACAATCCCTCCCGGTTGTCGTCAGATCGTAACATGTAGTGCCTTCCTATGCACACGCACACAGTATAACATGCCGCCTTTCTGCCCGCAACACGTCGGTGCGATCGCCCCGGCGCGACTTTTCTCCTTGGCAAAGGGCATCATAAGGGCTATAATAAAAGCGAAAGAACCTTTATCCCGGAAGAAAGGAGTGTTGAAATTGGACATCGAAAGGTACGCGTTTACCGGCGATCAGAAGTTTGACATCAAAAAGTTTGATCCGTCGGACGGCAAGCATGCCGTCGATAAGGAGGAAGCCCAGTCAACGCTGAAGGAGCATATCGACTTTATGGAGGCGTATCAGGACAGGCTGTACGCCGAGGGGAAACACGCAGTCCTCATCATCTTTCAGGCGATGGACGCAGCCGGCAAGGACGGGGCCATCAAGCACGTCTTTTCCGGCCTCAATCCGCAGGGCGTGGAGGTCTTCAGCTTCAAACAGCCCTCGGCAGAGGAGCTGGCACACGGCTATCTTTGGCGCGCGCATAAGTGCATGCCGCCCCGGGGCAAGATCGCCATTTTCAACCGCTCCTATTATGAGGACGTGCTCGTCGCGAAGGTGCATAAGCTCTATCTCGCGCAAAACCTGCCGGATCGGTGCAAGGACGGTGACGTCATTGCAAACAGGTATGTGCAGATTCGGCATTTTGAACATTACGCGTGGGAAAACGGCACAACCATCATCAAGTTCTTCCTGCACGTCTCAAAGGGCGAACAGAAAAAGCGGTTTCTCGACCGCATCGACGATCCGTCGAAGAACTGGAAATTCTCAGAAAGCGATTTTGTGGAGCGTGAATATTGGGACGACTATCAGGATGCGTATGAAAAGGCGATCAACGAAACCGCAACGCCCGATTGCCCGTGGTACGTCATTCCCTCGGATGACAAATGGCATGCGCGCTTCCTGATCTCAAAGATTCTCATGAAGCACATCAAACAGATCGATCCCCAATACCCGGAACTCCCGCAGGAAGCGGCGGACAAAATGCACCACTGGCGCAAACTGCTTTTGGACTAATGCGCGATCATTTACGCTTGACAACCGCTGCATTTCCTGCTATCCTATCATCGAAATTATCATCGAAAGGGGTGTTATGTAATGAGCAAGATGTATGAGGTGGCCGACATCTGAACACATCCGGCAACGGGGAAACCCGCGCGCCGGGACACACAGACCTTTCGTGGTTGCGCCGCACGCATGCCTTAGAGGGCTGCGCGCGGCGCATGCGATTTTGGGGAGGAACATGTTCGATTTCAAAGCTTACGGATACACCGGAGACCCTTCATTCCCGGATGGCACCATTCCCGCGCGCGTGACCGCCGCCCATCGCGACCGTTATGAGCTGGTTTGCGAACACGGCCCCTGCGCAGCGCACCTCAAGCGCAGCATTGCCTTTTCAGAAGTCCCCACGACGGGCGACTTTGTGGCCCTGCAATACAACCCCCTCGGAGACAGCGTGATCACCGCGCTGCTTCCGCGCAAGACGGTCTTTTCGCGACTCGACTCGTTCACCGGCGCGTCGCAGACCGTCGCCGCAAACTTCGACTATGTGTTCATCACATCGTCCCTCAATGGCGACTTTAAACCGCGAAGGCTCGAGCGCTATCTTGCCCTCGCCCTGCAAAGCGGCGCGCAGCCGGTCTTCCTCTTGACCAAGCTCGACTGCGCCGTCGATGCGCCGGGTCGCATCGCGCGCACGCTGGACATCGCCTTCGGCACACCCGTGATCGCCATCTCAGCCGTGACCGGCGAGGGTCTCGACCAACTCGCGCCCTATGCCCAGCCCGGCATGACCATCGCGCTGCTCGGTTCGTCGGGCGTTGGAAAATCCACGCTCGTCAACGCGCTGGAAGGCAGGGAGATCATGAAGGTGAACAGCATCCGCGAGGACGATTCAAAGGGCAGGCACACCACCACCCATCGCCAGCTGATCCGGCTCACCTCCGGCGCGCTGGTGATCGATACCCCCGGCATGCGCGAACTCGGGTTGTGGGACGCGGGCGAGGGCGTCGCAGAGGCGTTCGACGATATCGCGTCGCTCGCCGCCGCCTGTAAATTCCACGATTGCACCCACACCCATGAACCCGGCTGCGCCATCCGCCGCGCGCTCGACGCGGGCACGGTCGATCAAAAGCGCGTCGAAAACTACCTCAAGCTCAAGGATGAATCCGACCGCACAGAGACAAGGGCGGAATATTTGCGCAAGAGGCAGGAAGCAAACAAGGCAATCTCGAAATATGCAAGACAACTGAAAAAGGACAGGTACTGACATGCTCTATGCAGGATATGACATCGGCGGAACAAAGTGTGCGGTGAGCCTGGGGCGCGTCGAAAACGGCGCGCTCACCGTGCTCGCCAAATCGAAGTTTCCCACCGAAGGCGCCCCTCAGGCGGTTATCGACAAACTCGCAAAAACGCTCCTCGCCCTACTCAGGGAGAACAACCTTTCGTCCCGCGACGTGCGCGCCGCGGGGATCAGTTGCGGTGGGCCGCTCGATTCGCGGCGCGGGCTGGTGCTCTCGCCGCCCAATCTGCCCGGTTGGGACGCCATCCCCGTCGTAGACCTGCTCACCGAACAGACGGGCATCCCCACCCGACTCCAAAACGACGCGAACGCCTGTGCCGTCGCCGAATGGAAGTTCGGCGCGGGGCGCAAAACGCGCAACATGGCTTTTCTCACCTTCGGCACCGGGCTTGGCGCAGGGCTGATTCTGGATGGAAAACTCTACTCCGGGGCAAGTGACATGGCGGGCGAGGTCGGTCACGTTCGACTTGCCGAAGATGGCCCCCTCGGCTACGGAAAACACGGCTCCGCCGAGGGCTTCTGCTCCGGCGGCGGCATCGCGCGCACCGGCATCATGTACGCGCAACGCGGCGCCGCGCCGTGCCTTCTGGAAGCCGCGCAAGGCGATCCCGCCAACATCACCGCCAAGCTCATCGCGGAACTCGCGGACGCCGGCGACGCGCCCTGCATCAAGATCTATGCAGACTGCGGACGCCGCCTCGGCATGCTGCTCAGCTTCCTCATGGACATCGTGAACCCGGAATGCATCGTCCTCGGCGGCGTCTTCATGCGCAGCGAGGCGCTCATCCGCCCCGCCATGCAGGAAGTCATCGACCTGGAAGCCCTTCCCCACGCCGCCCGCGCCTGCCGCATCGTCCCCGCAGGACTCGGCGAAGCCATCGGCGATTATGCCGCACTCAGCGTCGCGGCACTGGAGTAGCAGAGGGCACGGAAGAACGCAGAGGGCGCTGCCCTCGGGCTCTTGCCAAAGGACGAGCAGCCCTTTGGAATCCCATTCTTTATGTTACTTGAAATCTATGTGCGTCGACCGTCCGGGAGTTCAACGCCGGACGGCCGAGGTTTGTTTTGGAAATCGCCGCAATGCAAAATGACACGCCGCAATGCTGCCCAAAAACAAACGCGGCGGCGTAGGTTTGGATCCCCGCGTCGCCGACGCACATCATTTCTGTAATACTACCCCATCAGCACCTCTTCCATCGCCACGCGCGCCCAGTTTTCGAGGTTTTTGGGGTTGTAGCTGACGGATGAGATGTCCTTGAGGACAAACTCGCAGGGCGTGTTGTTTTTTCGGCATACATCGAGCGTCTCGCGGATCTCGTGGCGAACGACCGCCTCGTCGAGCACGGGCACGGCGACGCTGGCGGGATTGGGCTTTCGGGCGAGCACGAAGCGGCTGCCAATGCGCTCGGCGGCCTTGTGAACGTCCGCCCACGGCGTGATTGAAATCTTGCGCACGTTCGGGATCTTCTCCACGATGTCAATCTTGTCGTGGAGTGGCTCACAGCATCCGTAATAGACGAGCGGGAACCCGGCGAAAAACGCCTTGGCGTATTCGATCTCGAATTCCTCGTGCATCGCGGGCGAAACGGACGCAAAGATCTGCGCCGTGCCCCGTCCCCAGATGTTGGCCCGCGTCACTGCGCCCACGGGTGCGGGAATGTCATCCGCGAGTCCTGCGGTGCAATGCACGGTCGGCGGGGGCACATCCAGAAACCCCATCTCCTCCTCCATTTTCAGGAGCTTGAGCGAAAGATCGGTGTAACGCCGCATCAGCGCGTGCATCACCTCCGGCTCGTCGTATAAATCATAGAGCAGCGGTTGCACGCCGCGCAGACGAGAAATATCGTCCCATGGATGAAATGTGCCCGCCGAGAGAAGCCCCGTCACGCGAATGGGAAGCAAGTCCCCGAAGATCGCGTCCAATGCGGCACGCCGCTTTTCGGTCAGCGCATCGTCCACATCAATCACCGGCTCCTTGAGCTTCGCAATCGATTCCATGTCGGGCAGCTGATCCTCGTAGTGGTGCGAGATGATGTGATTGCTCGCATCCCCCTTCGCACTGGTCTCCTCGATCACGCCCATGCCGAACATAGACGGAAGCGTAATCGCGCGCGAAAGCCTGTAAAACGGCTCGACAATCAGGTCGCAGCGGCAATGGTTCCACTTGTAAATCGTGCGCCGCATATCCAGTTCCACCGCGCGCAAAAATGCGTCTTCGCAGAACAGATCCAGCTCGCCATCCGCGCCCAACTGGTTCCAGGGAAGCTCGTCCACCATCACCACGGGCCGGATGGGCTTCAGGGCGGTGATCGCCCGATAAAGCTTCGCGTTTTCCGCCTGAACCGGCTGCGCCGCAATGTCCGCGATCTCGCCCGCCAGCTTTCTCAATACGTCTCTGTCCATATCAATTCAGCCTTTCATATCGCACATAGGCGATCCGCTTTGAATCCGGCGCCCACGAATTGACGTTGATCGTCCCCTGTCCCCCAAACAGGGATTGGAGGATGCGCACATTCCCGCCGTCCGCGTCCATAATGGAAAGTTTCACATCCTTATTCGCGGGGTGATCGCCCGGCTTCACCTCGCCGCCATAGGATATGTAGACCACGCGCTTCCCGTCCGGCGAAACGTGTGGAAACCAGTTGTTGCGCGCATCATGCGTCATGCGCACCTGCTCCGATCCGTCCGCATTCATGCGGTAGACCTGCATGTTCCCGCTGCGCACGGAATTGAACCAGATTCGTCCGTCCGGCGCATATTCGGGCCCATCGTTCAATCCCTCCGCATTCGTGAGCCGCGTTTCCTCCCCGCCCACAAAGGGGATCACATAAATATCCCAATTCCCGTTGCGCTCCGCGCAATACGCCAGCGTCTCTCCGTCTGGCGATATGCCGTGCAGAAACGAGTGCGCCATGGGCGTGACGAGCGTCGGCACACCGCCAGCAAGCGGCAACGTGTATATCCGCGATAACATGTCCTCCGCGGTCATGCAACTCACCACCAGCCTGTCCTTCCACACCACATGATCATTGTTGCAGCGCGTTAGAAACGAGGTATCCACCTGCTCATCCGCGCCCGTTTTCAGATCAATCGTGTAAATGCGCCCGCCCGCGTTGTAGAGGAGCCGTTCGCCCGGCAGCCAGTTCGGCGCTTCGATTAAATGATCGTACGCCTTCACATGCGTCACCGTCAGCGCGTCCACATCCATGATCTCAAGATGCGACTTCGCAGCCCGATATGTCATCTCCATCTTTTGCTCCAGTACGTTCATTTCGCTTCCCCCTTGAACGATATTTTCTCTGTTGGCCGCGCATACGCACGAAAATCGAAAAAAGAACGTGCGTCGGCCTTCCCACCGCCGACATGCACGTTTTCACTTGGCACTTGCCTGCGGCTCGTAATCCAGCGCAAATAATTCATCCGCCGTCATCCCAAACACGTCGCTTATGTACCCGTCAAACAGAATCCAGGCATCCTGCAACGCGTCGTCTTCCCCCGACTTTCCGAATACTTGACACGCGATCTCCTTTGCGCTTTCCATGTCATCGCCGCCGAATGCATCCATATACGTGGCATCCGCCGCATAATACGCAAAATTCGCTTGCTTGCCCTGATCGTCAATCACAATCCTGTAGACTTTTATCTCCGGATCGTAAAATACCATCAGCAGCCCGCCGCCGTCCATCTTTTTGAGGAACGTGACCGCATCTCGCTCGCTTTCATATGCGTTCTCCCCCCATTCGGACTTGCTGACCGAGAGAAGCACGCTGTTTTCATCATCCCTGAAACTGCATTTTGCGTCGGTCGCCCGAAAGTCTTCAAACCCGATGCCTTTCAGCGAGGTCGATGCCTCGTATTCCGAAAAACTGACGTCCGTTCTGCGCAACGACTGCTCAATCAGGATGACGCCGTTTTGAACGCCCGAAAACTGAATTCCGGCATGCAGATCGCCATAATCCAGAGAAATGCGGTCGTCCGTCTTCACATAGGCATCCAAAAAGGCCGCAATCAATTCTTCTTTGATTTTCGCGGCATTTTTCAACGAATAGACACAATCGATCTGTGCATAACCGTCCTGCGCATACACCCTAAATGTCACGCCATCCATCGGGAACAACGTCATGAAAGTGGAAACGCCCGTCATCGCGCTCAGATTGAGATTTGCCTCCCATAAGGCATCATACGCCTTCCCCATTTCGATGTTTTTGGTCAGCCTGATGATATATCCGTCCACATATGCGTAATCTTCATTCGGATACGTCGGAAAAACTTCGCAGACCGCAGCAGGACCCCCTCCGACCTGCGAACCGTCGATTTTGACAATGCCGTCGTTGTTCAGATTATCCAGATTCTGCCGGATGCTTTCTTCAGCGTTGTCACCCAGAAGGTTGGACAGGAAGGTGACGACGTTCTCCGCCGTATCTTCCGCAATCAAACTGAGCTCGTACAGGTTTACGTCGCTCTTTACGCATGTGGCGCGATAGATCGTGTAGCCGTCCGGGAATACCACATCGAAAAAAGGATTGTATGTCGCACCGAATAAGTCCATGGGCGTCAAACCTTCCGCCGCCTTTGTCTGCGCCGCCAACCCCGTCGGCGATACAAGGATCAATAGTGCGACCAGCCATGCAAGCAATCTCCTTTTCATGATACCCTCCCATCCAGACAATCGTTATTCCATGCAACATCTCCGGTGCGCGCGTCACAAATTGGTCAAGCCCGGATTTCCGTGTGCGCAAATCGCACCTGTAGATCCGGTCCTATTTGTCCCGTATGGAGAACCCTCTTGCTTAATCCCTGTCTGATACAGCAGTAAAATGAAAAACCGATTCGGTTTTCCAACCCGGGTTTTTCGCCAGGGTAGGCGAAACGCATGGCGCAAACGCGCAAACGCGCAAAACACCCTTATCCGGATCGCATCTATTCTGTTGTGGCTGTACATCGGTCCGCGTTCATTTCAATGAATCTTGTTTGATGGCGTTGCCATATGCAAGACTCGCATCCGGCACTCGCACCGGATCGCGTTTTCCCATGATGACAGAGACGCCGGGGAGCAAAGTCCCCGGCGTCGTTTCATTATTCCGCTTCGATCAGCTTATTCAGTTCTTCAAGAGCGGTCGCGAGCTGGTTGTCGTTGTCCGGGTCGACGGTCTTCACGGACACATCGTAATCCTCGCTCATCTCAACCACCACGTCGGGATCGACGCCTACGCCATGGATATAGCGCCCGTTCGGCGTGTAATAACGCGCCTCGGTGTACTGCATGCCCGCGCCGTCGTCAAACGTCATCAGAAGCTGCACAATGCCTTTGCCAAACGTCGTCGTTCCCACGAGCGTCCCGCGCCCATAGTCCTGAATGGACGCCGACAGAATCTCGGATGCGCTCGCCGATTCGCCGTTCACCAGCACCACCAGCGGGATGTCCCAGAAATCCGCGTCGGAATAGTAGCTCGAAACGTTGCCCGCGCGATCCTCGGTGTAGATGATCCGCCCCTCGGGCAAGAGCTCGTCCGCGATCTTGACCACAGAATCGAGCAGCCCGCCGGGATTGTTGCGCAGATCGATCACGATGCCGGTCGCGTTTTGCTCCTTGAAGTACGCTTCCGCCTTCATGAAATCCGAAGCGGTCGACTGTTCAAATTCATAGATGTGGACATAACCAATGTCGCCGAGCATCTGATATTCGACATAGTTAATCTTGACGTCGCCGCGCGTGACGACATAGTCCTTCTCGTCCTCGCCGCGCAAAATCGTCAGCGTCACGTCGGTGCCTACCTCGCCGCGAATGAGGTCAACCGCCTCGCTGAGGTCCTTCGCGGTCTGGATGTCAAGCGGCGTCCCATCGATCGCGGTTACCTTGTCGCCCGCATACAGTCCGGCCGCCTCGGCGGGCGAATCCGCAAACACGCGCACGACGGTAATCGTGCCCTCGTCGTTCATCTGGACGCTCATGCCCACGCCGCGATAGTTGCCCGTGGACGCCTCCTGCTGGTCCTTCATGTCGTCAACGGTATAGTAGAACGTGTAAGGATCGTCCAGCGAGGCAAGCATGCCGTCGATCGCGCCCTGCACGAGGGTATCGTCGTCCACTTCGAGGTAATAATTATCAACGATCTGCTTGCGTACCTCTTCCAGGCGCTGGTAGCGCTCAAGCGTTTGAATCTCCTCGTCCGTAATGGCGCGGCTGTCGGCCGAACCCACAGAACCGGTCAAAACGAGGGTGAGGGTAGACGACATGATCGCCACGAGCACTAAGGCCCAGATGGCTGAGGAAATGACCAGCGTGCGTTTTTTCATTTGATTGCCTCCCTGCGTGATCGGTTGTTTTTATTTATACGCGCATTTTGCGGGAGCCTGTATTCTTGCTCAAAAGCATCATGAGCTTGAATGTCACGGCATCGTCGAATTCGCGCAGATCAAAGCCCGTGAGCCTTTGCACCTTTTCGAGCCTGTATACCAGCGTGTTTCTGTGGATGTACAGCTTGCGTGCGGCCTCTGACAGGTTGAGATTGTTCTCAAAAAATACCTCAATCGTGTGCACCATTTCGTCATTGAAAAGCCGCGCGGTCTTGTTGTTAAAGATCATCGCCCCGAACGACGATGCCGACGGCTGTGAAACCGTATCAAGGAACCGCTCGAGCAAAAGCCGCCTATAGACAAATATGCGATCCATCGACCGATAGACGGAGCCGACGTTGATCGCCTCGCGCGCCTCGGTAAACGCATCCGGCAGCTCGCGCAAATACGCGCGCGGCTCGGACACGCCGATCATCACTTCCACGCCCGCGTCCTGAAACGCCGCTTCAAACGCCTGTACCTGCACGGTCAGTTCGTCATAATCAGGATTCTCCGGCAACGCCTTGACCAGCGCGACCGCATGCCTGCCGACCTCGGTGAGCATATCCGCTTCCTCATCGATCAGGGAACGCAGCTGCTTTGTCACCTGATCGCCCGTCATCTCCCGCGCATGCAGATAGATCACGCAACGATTGCGCTCCACGGGAATGTCGTGCGTCGCGGAGAGCGATTCAAGCTCCGTGCCGTCGGTCTCCCCGCGCAATATGAGCCTGAGCGCCTGATCCCGATCCGTGTGTCCCATATCGACGCGCAAAATCATGCCGATCAACTCCGCGCACAGAACCGCGCAATTGCGCACCTCCGCGCCGTCGCCGTTCAGGCACAGATAAAGCTGCTGGTCGCCCTGGGCGCCGTGTTCGCCGCGCGCGCCAATGAGCGTCACACCCCCGTAGAGCATGGGCTCCGTGGGGTTTTGACGCACGGCTTCGGGAAGCGTCAGCTGGCGCTGATCTCCTTCCGGCAGTATGACGTTGCCCTGGTCGTCCATGAGCAGCGCCGGTATGTCAATCTGTTCGAGCACCCGCGCAATTCGCAGCGCGGCGCGATGATCCAAGTACATATCGCCCTCCGTCTTTCCGGGCATGGCCCTGTCTTCCAGTGTATCTGAAAAGTCCCCCTAGTACTCCATCCATGACAGAAGTGATGGAATTCGGCGTAGTCCTTTTGTTCCTGGCACGAAGCAGGCGTGCAGGCGTAGCAGCGCTATATCAAGCGAAGAGCGACAAAGCCATGGACGAAAGGGATCGCCGAAAACGCGGTTCTGTTGTGGATGGAGCACTAGGCTCTATTCAATCCCAGGGATTTTTCCTCGGGCAATACCGCACAGAGCATATGCGTACCGACGAGATGAATTTGCGGCGGAATGGCCGTGCTTCCGTCCGCACGTACCAGATTTATGCGGGATTGCTCTTGGCGCAAGAAGCACCACCCGTCCGCGCTTCGCATCCGAGTTTGTGCCGCTGCACAGGCGGCGCATGCGTAATTCTGACCGTCCCACGTCCGTTACATTCCATTATATCATACTATTTTTTGTGCAATCTGTCAATATATTTATCGTGTAAGATTCATTTTTGGCCTGATGCTTTCACAGACTTCCGCATACATTTGACAAAAATCCGTCTGCGCGTTGATTGTTAACCCACTAAATGTTATACTGAATGTAATCATATGATGTAAGGAAGCGTTTGAATGGGCGCATTTGCGCGATTTTTTGCAATCAAAGGGGTCGACTTCCAGGAAAACACGCCGCCCTTGGGTGATTTATACAAAAAAAGCATCTCCATTGCGTGGCCGGCGGCAGTCGAAGGCGCACTTCTTTCCATTATCGGTTCGCTTGATATGATCATGGTCGGCGCAATCCCAAATCTGGGCACGCAGTCCATCGCGGCAATCGGCCTGACGACGCAGCCGCGCATGATCCTTTTGATCCTCGCGCAATCGGTTTGCGTGGGCACGACCGCGCTCATCGCGCGCCGCAAGGGCGAAAAGGATCAGGCAGGCGCGAATTCCGTATTACGGCAGTCGATGTATGTCATCACCCTCCTCGGCATCCTCATGACGCTCATCGGCTATTTCGGTGCGCCCTGGATTATGGAGGCCGCGGGCGCGCAGGCGGATACCATCGGCCCCTCCGTCGTCTATTTTCAAATCATCTCGCTCGGTTTTCTGCTAAACTGCTGGTCGCTGTGCCTGAGCGCCGCCATGCGCGGCATCGGGAAAACGCAGATCACCATGGTCACAAACATCTCCGCCAATCTCGTCAATGTGTCGCTCAATTACTGCCTCATCAACGGAAACCTCGGCTTTCCGGCGCTCGGCGTGCGCGGCGCCGCCATCGCAACCGTGATCGGCACCGGCGTCGCCAGCCTGATCGCCTTCTGGTTCGCCACCCGGCGGGACGGTTACCTTTTTTTCACGCCACGCCCCATTCGCTTCGATCGGCGCACGCTCACCGGGCTTTATAAGGTCGGCGCGTCGTCCATGCTCGAGGGTGCATCGCTTCGGCTCGGCTTTTTCATCAATTCGCGGCTCATCGCCAATCTTGGAACGCCCATCTTCGCGGCGTTCAATATCGTGCAGCAGGCGGGCGCGCTCTCTTATACGCTCGGCGACGGCATCGCGGCCGCGGGCACCGCACTCGTCGGTCAGTCCCTCGGCGCAAACCGCCCGGATCTCGCCCGCGCAAATGTGAAGATCAGCCGCAAGCTCTCGGTCATCACATCCATCATCCTCATGGTCGTCATCTTCTTCACCCGCCGCCCGATCGCGCTCCTGTTCACAAAAGACGAGGCGATCATCGCGTCCGTCACCATGGCGTTCCTCGTCGTGATCGCCGGCATGCTCCCCCAAAATGGGCGCGTCGTGTATTCCGGCTGTCTACGCGGCGCGGGCGACGTGAAATTCGTCGCCATCACCTCGCTCATCAGCGTCGCGGTCATGCGCCCCATCCTTACCTACCTGTTCTGCTATCCCCTCAACCGCGCGCTTCCCATCCTGCAACTCGCCGTCACCGGCCCGTGGGTCGCTTTCGTCATCGATGCATTCGTGCGCACGTTCCTGCTCCAGCGCCGCATCAACCACGGGAAGTGGCTCGAAGTCAAATTGTAAGGCTGTACCGCACAAAGCATGCACGTGCCGACAAGATGAATTTTCATCAGATTGTGCTTGCAGAATTTGCCGGCGTAGCAGGGCTATGTCATGAATTTTGCAGGGACGTGATGGTGGAAATGCATCCATCCGCGCGTGTAGGATTTGTGCGGTATTGCTGTAACGAAGAGATACGAAGTTTCCCACGCCACAATGATTATGCGAAGCCAACGCCGCACAATTGCCGATCCTGATAAAAACAAAATGGCGCAAAGGGAACACATCCCGGCTTTGTGCATGAAATGGGCAGAGTTTGATGTCTATGTTTTAAGTCCTTTTTTTCGTCTTTGTGTGTTATCAATTTGGATATCATGAACATCGCCTATCGAAGCACAATATTCAAGAACTTCCCACGGCCTATCCGTGTGAAAATGAATCCTGATTAAGTTTCTATCCCCAACGGCGAGCAAAGCTTCCCCTTCAAAATGATTAAATATATGTTCTGTGATTTTTCTTTCGTCTAAATCGGTCCCTTCAATTAACAACTGGAATTCGAATTTCGTTTCTTTCACATGCCATCCGCTCCTTCTTTTTTGTTGCTGCCCAAGCTGTATCATATCTCATTGCTTTATCTCCAATCGCATACAGTAAAAACAAACGGGATAACTGTACCTCTGAAATACGCGTCAACCACACTCTTATATATTCGCTAATCCAAAATCCGAAGTCCCCACGAGAACTGACGGTTGTAATAGCCGGAGGAAAGGGTTGAAACGATGACCTTCCCGGCGCTGGAGGAGGCATGGATGAACTTGCCGCCGCCCAGATATATGCCAATGTGATCGGAAACATCGACGTCCGATTCTACGGTATTGAAGCACACGATGTCGCCGCGCCGCAGCGCGTCAATCGACGCGATCTTCGGAAAGCGGCCGTCGTACCCCTGTCCATAGGCCGACCGGCTGAGCGTGATGCCCGCCTCCGTTTTAAAGCAGTCGTACGAAAGCCCGGAACAGTCAAACGTATCTGGCCCGTGCGTCGCGTAGACGTACTTTTTCCCGTACTGGTCGACCGCGCGCGCAATCACCTTCTCAATCGCGCCGCTTGCCGCGCCCCTGTCGTTGTCCTCGTATTTCTGCGGGTCCGGCTCGCTGTTCGGCGCTTCGTCCGAAAACTGCGCAGCCTCCGCATAACCGTATGTGCCCGAGAGGGAAACGCGCATCCACTTGCCATCCCCTGTCTTGGCAACCACGTCCACATCCGTCCCGGCTGTCAGTTTCTCGAGTTGCTTTGCAGACGTAGAGGGCTTCGCATAAACGACTGCGGCAGTCTGCGCATACCAGGTCTGCGCTGATCGATTGGGATTGTCGGTCGTGATCTGGTTTTTTTTGCACCATCCCGTCTTTCCGCTCGCATTTTTGACCTTCGCCCATTTGCCGTCGATCTTCACGCAGGTCAGGCTTTCGCCGTACGACATCACGCCGACTTTTTTGGAAGACGTGGATGCGGACTTGTAAAACTGCACCGTGCTTTTCGCTATGTAAACGGTATATGGCTCCATGGTCTTCGTCTTCGAGAGCTTTGATGCCGCCACATAACCAAACCCATCCTCGTGTTTCACCCGGTACCACTTGCCGTCCCGCGTCACGGCGACCACAAGCACCTCGTCGTTTTGCCCGTATGTCGCGCAAACGGAGGACGAGCTTGACGTACGCCTGTACGCCGTCGCGCCGTCGCTCTTTGCGTAGAGCGTCTTTCCCTTTCCGTTGGGATTTTTCGCGGTCAGCGCCCCGTATTGACAATACCCAACGCGCCCGTCGTCGCCCCGCACCTTCGCCCAGGAGCCTTTTCTCTTGAGATAGGTCACCGACTCGCCGAAATTGAGCGTACCCAGCTTTTCGGACTTGGTCGACGCAGACGCATACACCTTCAGACTGTTGGTCTTTACATACGTCCGTTTTTCCGCTTGCGCGGTCAGGGCCGTCATCAGCGCCGCAAGCGCCACAAACAGAGCCACGATTCTTCGTAATCGCATTGCGCACCTCCAAACAGGAATGTACCGTCTTCATGAATATATCATAAATACGGTACATTTTTGTAAGATATTAGCAATTTAGGCCAAATGTTACATTACGGTCACATTTATGCCGCAGGGCTCTCCATGTGCAATCAACGCATCGTCCCGTGCCCCGTAAAGATCATAATACGTGCCGCCGCGCCGCAGGAGTTCCTCGTGGGTGCCTTCCTCGCGCACGCCACCTTCCGACAAAACGACGATGCGATCCGCCGCGCGGATGGTCTCCAGTCGGTGCGCGATCATGAGGGTCGTGCGCCCCTTGCGCAACCGGAGAAGCGCGCGGTGGATGGAACGTTCGCTCTCGGAATCCAGCGCGCTGGTCGCCTCGTCGAGAATGAGGATCGGTGCGTCCCGCAAAAACGCCCTTGCAATCGCGATTCGCTGGCGCTGTCCGCCCGAAAGCCGCACGCCGCGCGGACCGACGTCGGTGTCATATCCCATCGGCAGCGCGCGCACAAAATGGTCGGCATCTGCCTGGCGCGCAGCCTCCACCACCTCCGTGTCCGTCGCGCCGGGCTTCGAATAGCGGATGTTTTCAAGGATTGACCCGGCAAAGAGGTATGTGTCCTGCTGAACGACCGAGATGTTGCTGCGCAGGGAAGCAAGCGTCACATCCCGAATATCCCGTCCGTCGATTTCCACGCATCCCCCGATGGGCTCGTAAAAGCGCGGCACGAGCGCGCACAGCGTGGATTTGCCCGCGCCGGATATGCCCGCCACGGCCACGCATTCCCCGGGCGAGACGCGCATGTTCAGGTTCTTGAGGACATGGGGACTCTCATCTCCATATCGGAAGCTGACATCCTGAAATGCCAGCGCGCCCTGCGCGCGTCCCATGTCAACCGCCCCCGGTTCGTCCGCAATCTCGGGCGCGGTGTCCAGTATGTCCATCACCCGGTCGAAGCCCGCAAGCCCCGTCTGAAACTGCGTCGTCATCCACGCAAGATGGCGCACCGGCCCGGTGAGATAGGAGATATAAAGGAAAAACGCAATCAGATCCGCCACCATAATCGCGCCCCGCACGATGCCGTATGCGCCCGCGAGCGCCACTGCGACGAACACCGACCGTTCGATCACCGTCAAGACCTGATCTTCAATCGCCCCGAAGCGGTAAAATAGCTTCCGGCTCTCGATGAAGCTCTGCCCCGCCGCCCGGAACTTGCCGATCTCAGCGCGTTCGCAGCCGAATGCCTGCGTCACCCGGATGCCGGATAAGGAATCCTCCGCGCGCGCATTGATCTCCGCCACGTTTTTCTGGCTCAGGGCAGACGCATGCCGCAGCCGTCGATTGAGTCGGATCGTGAGATACGCCATCGGCGGCAAAAAAGCGAAGACGATCAACGTCAGCCGCCAGTCGATGAGAAACAGGAAGATGGATGCGCCAAAGAACTTGACGGAATTGATGATGTAATCCTCGGGCCCGTGGTGGTACAGCTCCGCCAGATTCCACAAATCGCTGGTCAAACTCGACATAAGCTCGCCCACACGCCGCCTGTCATAATAGGAAAACGAAAGCTTTTCCAGGTGCGCAAACAACTCCTGGCGCAAATCGTTCTCCATCATGGAGCCGAGCGCATGTCCGCGATAGTCGTAATAGTAGGTGAATGCCATTTCAATGACGATCAGGAAAATCATGAACGCGCTGACCGGAACGACGCGCGAAAGCGCGCCCCCAAGCACGTTTGACGTGACATACCTGACGCACATGGGAAACGCGAGCGCGGCGCCTGCCGAGCCCAATGCACATATTAAAACAAGAGCAAACCGTCCGAGATAGGGTTTATAAAAGGAGACAAACTTCCTCGTCCTTGCGTTCAAAACCGGATACCCCCAATAAAATCAAAATGCAATCTTTCAATCCGGTTTTCATCCCGACCCCTCCTGCTCTTTCAAATCCACATCAATTGTATCATAAATAACTTCACCACGCAAGAAGGACAATGCCTGCGCGCGTTGAATAGGAAATACAGCATTACAAAAGGCGGTGCAAACATGCTCCTCACCCGCGACAAGGCTTTTTACAAGTCGTTTTCCGCGCTGTTCTGGCCCCTGGTTCTCCAAAATGTCATCAATCTTGCGGTCAATCTGGCAGACAATATCATGCTGGGACGCTATGCCCCTTTCCCGGATGCCGCGCTCGCAGGCGCGACGGTCGTCAACAACATCCAATTCATCCTGCAATGTCTCATCGGCGGCGTGACAGGCGGCATCACCGTGCTCGGCAGCCAGTATTGGGGCACGCAGCGCATCGGCCCCATCAAGCGGATCGCGTCCATGGCCTTCTGGGTCTCCGCCGCGTTCACGCTGTTGATTTTCTTTGCGTGCGCGCTTTTTCCGCATGGTGTCTTGGGCCTGTTCGTCTCCAATGCACCCGATAGCGTGCGCGAGGGCGTCAAATACCTCGGCATCATCAAGTATTCCTATCCGGTCTTCTCCGTCGCAATGATCCTCCTCGCGGCATTCAACTGCGTAGAAACGGTCAAGATCGCGTTCTGGATCTCGGTTGAAGCGCTTGTTGTCAACGTTGGGCTCAACTTCGTCCTCATTCCACAGTACGGCTCCGAGGGCGCCGCGGCAGCGACCGCCCTCGCGCGACTCGTCGGACTCGCCATCGTCATCGTCTACGCGCTCAAATTCGACCAAAAACTCAGACTTCGGCTACGTGATTTTCTCGTCTTTGACCGGGATCTGTTCCGGGATTTCGCGCGCGTCACCCTTCCGCTCGTCGCAATCAGCGGACTCTGGGGCTTTTCGACCGCCATTCAAACGGCGATCCTCGGCCATATGCCCAGTTTTGCAAACGCCATCGCCGCCAATAGCGTCGCCACAACCGCCTATAACCTCACCAAGGCAGCGGCGCAGGGCTCGGCGGCGGCCGCCGCAATCCTCATGGCAAAGACCGTCGGCGCAGGTGATCTTCATAAGGTGCGCGATTACACAAAGACGCTGCAAATCATGTTCATCGGCATCGGCATCGTGTCCGGTTTCCTTCTGTACATCCTGAAGTTCCCCATTTTCGCGGCCTATAAGGTCTCGGATGACACAATCGCACTTGCCAACCAATTTATCTATGTCTTCATCATCGCGACCATCGGCATGGCCTACCAAATGCCCACCGTCACCGGCATCATCCGCGGCGGCGGGGATACCAAATTCGGCATGATCAACGACATCATCTCCATCTGGCTCATCGTCCTGCCGCTCTCGATCCTCGCAGCGTTCAAGTTCGGCTGGCCGCCCGTCGCGGTCGTCGCCTGCCTCAACTCCGATCAGGTGTTCAAATGCGGCGCAGCCTCTATCCGCTGCAATCGCTATAAATGGGTGCGCAGGCTCACACGCGACGAGGTTCATTAACTGCTCGCAGACTTGTAGTTTCTGCATCCAACGCGAAATGTCCCCCATGCGAGCACCGTAAAGACCCCGACGGTCGCAAGCGCGCCTGCGAGTTCTCCCGGCGCAAGAATTCCGGAAAAGAACTGCACCGGGACCGTCCCGATGATCCCGTAGGGCAAAAGGACTTGAAAGATCAATCGAAATACGCCCTTGTACGCCGTGCCGGGGAGCATCATGCACATCTCGAGAAACGCGCCCTCCAACCGCCCAATCGAGGACGCGGAGATGACGAAGAATACGACCGAGCGCAATAGCACCATCAAATCGTACCACAGAACCAGCATCGCAAAGACCAGGAGCCCATACCCGCCAACTTGCAAAAAGGTCGGTGTCAGACCGATCACGCGCACTGCGTAGACGATGATTCCGATGCTGAACAAAATCAGCGGCGCGCTTCCCAGATTGACGTTTTCAAACGTCAGACGCAGGAGTGGATTCACCGGTCGTGTGAGGTACCCGTCAAAATCGCCGTTGCGCACGAGATTGGGCAGGCCCTGAATGCCGAAAAAGAACACCGTCATGTTGATCGCATTGATGAGCGAAAAGGTGCCGATGAATAACAGGGTCTGCCCCCTTCCCCATCCTGCAATCGAATCCACATGGGCAAAGATCGCCGAGAACATCAGGATCTGAAGGATGAACAGGGAGCCGTCCACAAAAAGCGGCCCGAAAAACCCAAGCCGAAACGCCGTCTGCCGCGCGATCTTCAGCCGCACGAGCGCCCCAATCAGCCGCAACTGCCTCATATGCCCACCCCATCGTATTTCTTTCGGTATGTGCCGTGCATCGCGCGCCCCAGAACCAGGAAAAGCGCCGTCCACGCACCCAGCGTCACAAGCCCCCGCTCGATTTCGGCCGTGCCCTGCCCGATCACAATCATCGAGGGCAGATACGCCACGTAATAAAACGGCAGCATGCGCATCGCGGAGACGACGCCTGCCGGCAAGAGCGCAAGGGGCACGAGTACCCCGGTCGCAAAATTCATCAGATTATCCTTGATCATGTTGAACGTCTCCACATCGTTCAAGGGGAACGCAAGCACCGAGATCGCATAGTTCATCGACGCCATGAAAAACAGCCCCAGTCCCGCCATGGCGATGGCGCCCATCAGCTCCATAGGCGTACATGCAATCGCAAACTTCACGCGAAACACAAATACCCATAAAATCGCCGCAAGCAGCTGAAACATGCCGTAAAATGCCGCTACGCCCGCCGTTTGCGCGAAAAAGTGACCCTGCGCGCTCGCCGGGCGCACCAGGTACGCGCTGAACAACCCGTTTCGGATGCGATGCGCAAATTCCCCGCAGCTTCCGGACGACATGTCCAATTCTCGCAGAAACGAGACGACAATGTAATAGGTCAGCATCTGCATGAACGTCAGTCCCGCCACCTCGGCCCGCCCGTCGTAGATCGCGCCCCAGAGGATGTAGGCAAGCAGAATCCGCGATACGGTCAAGGCGACGCTCATCATTACGTCAAACCGCCAGACGACCTGCGCCTTCCAATATGTCATGCCGATCGCCCAATACTTCATGCCGAATAAATCCTTTCCACTACGCTCCCGATGTCCTCCTCGCCAATCTCAACGTCCACCACGTCGCTTTCCGCAAACAAATCGCGCACGATCCCCCGCGCCCGCTCCTTCTCCGCGAGGATCGTGAGCCGGTTCGGCGTCTGTTCCACAAGCACACAGCCAGACGGCACGGCGCGCATCCCCGCTTCCGAGAATGTGATGGTCAGCTTGCGGTGCGTCTGGTAGCGGTCAAACAAATCCTCCATCCCGCCGTCGTAGATCTTTTTCCCGCGGTTGATCACCACACAACGCGCGCAAAGAGAGCGGATGTCGTCCATGTAATGCGATGTCAGAAGGATCGTCGTTCCGCGCGTGTGGTTTACCTCGCGCAAAAACGTGCGCATCTGCTTTTGCGCCACGGCGTCCAGCCCGATGGTCGGCTCGTCGAGAAACAGGACGCGCGGATTGTGAAGAAGCGCCGCGATCAGCTCCATCTTCATCCGCTCACCCAAAGACAGCGTGCGCACCTGCATGTTCAAAAGTTCTCCCACGCCAAACAGCTCCGAAAAGTACCGCACGTTCTTCCGGTATTCGTCCGTCGGGATCGCATACATCTCCTTCATGAGAAGCAGCGAATCCGCCGCCGTCAGTTCGAAAAAGAGCTGCGATTTTTGCCCCATCACGACCGCGTACTGGCGCTTAAACGCATTCTTCAACCGATTCGGGTCGTACCCCAACACCGACAATTCGCCCGCCGTCTTCCGGATGATCCCGGTCATGAGCTTTGTCAGTGTTGTCTTTCCCGCGCCGTTTGGCCCAATGAGCCCCACAAACTCGCCCGCCGAAATGGAAAGATCTACCCCGTCCACCGCCCGCTTCTCAATCATTTCGCGGTGAAACAGGCTCTTCATGCTCCCCCGCAAGCCTTCTTCCTTCTCAAATCGCCTGTATACCTTCGTGAGTCCCCTGCAAAAAATGATGTCCAATCCATTCCCTCCGTTTTTTTCGGATACGAGAAAAAAGCCGCGCCATTCATGGTGCGACCGACAGGGCATACCTCATGCGTACGCGATGTCGGCTCGCGCGTACACGCAAACAAACCGGCCCGCTGGCCAGTCACATCGCGTCTCGCGCTTGTTCCGTTTTTACAGAACCGACATCCTCATACCTCACTATTGACCGGATGAAAAGATCATACCATCGATTCCGGCGCACGTCAAGGAAAAAAAACGGACCGCCCGGTCAATCGTTCCGGACGATCCAATGGTTCAATGGGATTGATGCGCGTCAACTTTCCAGCTGCTTCAGTACCCGCTGATACAGCGCGGAATCGAGCATACAGGTGACAAGGGTTCCCGTATCTGTGTACTCCTCGCCCTCAACCTGCCCGTGTGCGTGGATCAGCGAGAGAACGCCTCCCTTGTCGTAGGGAATGTTGATCGCAACCCGGTGCCGCAGCGTCGCAATGCCGTTTGAAATCGCGGCCTTGAGCTGGTCGAGCCCGATCCCGTCCATGGCCGAAATGAGAATGGCGTCGGGCGGATCGATCCGCGCGTCCGGCGGCAGCTTGTCGGCCTTGTTGAGCGCCTCGATGATGGGCTTCCCGCCGGCGCCCAGCTGGTCGAGTACCTCCTGCACCGTCTGGCGCTGCTGGCGGTAAAAGGGCGAAGCGGCGTCCGATACCACCACGATCAGGTCGGCATGGACGGCTTCCTCGAGGGTCGATTGAAATGCCTCGACGAGCTGATGCGGCAGTTTGCGAATAAATCCGACCGTATCAACCAGCATGCAGCGCCGATTCTCCGGCAGCTCGATTTGACGCATCACCGGGTCAAGCGTCGCAAACAGCTTGTCTTCGACCAGCACGTCCGCACCCGATAGCGCGTTGAGCAGCGTCGATTTTCCCGCGTTCGTGTATCCCACGAGCGCCACCACCATCTGCTCCTGCTTCTCGCGCCGCGCGCGCCTGAGGTCTCGCTGCTTCTGCACGATGTCAATCTCGGCCTGCAAGTCGTCGATCCGCCGCCGCACCCTGCGTCGGTCGGTCTCGAGTTGGGATTCGCCCGGGCCGCGCGTGCCGATGCCGCCGCCCAATCGCGAAAGTTCGGTGCCCAGTCCGGAAAGCCTGGGCAGCCTGTACTTCATCTGCGCAAGTTCAACCTGAAGCTTGCCCTCCGCCGACTGCGCGCGCCGCGCGAATATGTCGAGAATCAGCGCCGTCCGGTCGATCACCCGCACGCCCAGCGCCGCCTCCAGGTTCTTCTGCTGTGCGCCGGTCAATTCGTCGTCCACGATCGCCAGGTCGATTCCCATCGCCTGGCAGGTCAGCGATAATTCCTCCGCCTTGCCCGATCCAATGAAGGTGGCGGCGTCCGGCTTCAATCGCTTTTGAAGCACCCGCGCCAGAACCAGCGCACCCGCCGTGTCCGCCAGGCTTGCCAATTCATCGAGGGATGTTTCCGAATCGGTCGAAATAAGAATCGCGCGCTCGGCGCTCTCGGTCAGTCCGCCCTCCTCGATGGCCTTTTGCACGCGCTCCTCGGAAAGCTCGATTTCACGCATCCAAAGCTGCTGCGGAATGCGCCCGGGCTTGACCGGCCCCAAAATCTCAATGGAAAGCTTCCCATATGCCATCTCGCCCAGAAACGCGGCCGCAATGCCCGTCGCGCGCTGTTCGTCTACGCCCACCGAGCACATGGCGTCGAAGCGCAGAAGCCGAAGCGCCTGTAAATCCACCTCGGAAAGCCGCGCGTCCCCACCGGGATGCGTATGGATACAGCGAAAGCCCGAAAGCCTGTCGGTGTTGCGCCGCAGGTGCAATTCGGGCAAATCGATGGAGGAAATCGAGCCGATGGCGATCTCGAGTACCTCGCCTTCGCGGCTGAGGTACACGAGAATCTCCCGGTTGATCGCCTGCGTGTACCGGACGAGCATGGCCAACAACCTGTCCGGCAAAAATTCATCCCTCTGAAATTCGATGCTGTAAAGCCGTTCCAGTTCGTTCAGTGTGCTTTCTCGAATACCTTCGATGTTACCGTGTATCATACGGCGGCTTTTTCACTGTCCTTTCCGGCATGTTTCTCCTTGTAATCCTTGATGGCTGCGTGCAGCGCCTCTTCTGCGAGTACCGAACAGTGCAATTTCACCGCCGGGAGCCCGCCGAGCGACTCGGCCACCATCTTGTTGGTTACTTGGAGCGCCTCGTCGATGGTGAGCCCCTTCACCATCTCCGTCGCCTTCGAGCTCGTCGCGATCGCAGCGCCGCAGCCGAAGGTCTTAAACTTCACATCCACAATCTTGTCGTCTTCCACTTTGATGAACATCCGCATGATGTCTCCGCACTTTGCGTTGCCGACGGTACCCACGCCGCTCGCGTCCTCGATTTCGCCGACATTCCTCGGATTCATGAAGTGATCCATGACCTGTTCCGTATACATTTTATTTTACTCCCTTCATTTGGCAAATGCGTCCGCGAACATGGGCGACATGTCGCGCAGCTTCTGTACAATTTCCCGCAAGGCGTCGACCACGTAGTCGCACTCCTCAATCGTGTTTTCCTCGCTGAGCGAAAGCCGGAGCGAACCATGCGCAATTTCGTGCGGCAGTCCAATGGCCAACAAAACGTGCGAAGGATCGAGCGAGCCGGAGGTGCACGCCGAACCCGACGAACCCGCAATCCCCTTCAGGTCCAGCGAAAGAAGCAGCGCCTCCCCCTCGATATACTGGAAGGAGATGTTCACGTTGCCCGGCAGCCGCCTCTCTCGCGCACCGTTCAGACGCGTGTGCGGAATCTCCGACAGGATCCGGTCGATCAAATGATCGCGTAGTTTGGATAGATATGCGTTGTGCCCTTCCATATTCGCGTTCGCAAGCTCAATCGCCTTGCCGAGTCCCACAATGCCCGCAAGGTTCTCGGTACCGGGTCGCTGGTTGCGCTCCTGCGCGCCGCCGTTCATGAGCCGATCGATCTTGATCCCCGCGCGGACATAGAGCGCACCCACGCCCTTGGGCGCATGGAATTTGTGCCCGGAAAGCGAAAGCAGGTCGATGCCCATCTCGTGCACGTCAAATTTCAGAGAACCGATGGCCTGAACCGCGTCGGTGTGGAACAGCGCGCCGTGCGCATGCGTGATCTTCGCCAACGCCTCGATGGGCTCAATGGTTCCGATCTCGTTGTTCGCGGTCATGATCGTCACGAGCGTGGTGTCGGGCCGCATCGCCTTTTCGAGATCTTCGGGCCTCACGAAGCCATCCCCGTCGACCGGGAGATACGTGACCTCGAAACCCTCCTTCTCAAGCTGCATGCACGTATGCAAGACCGCGTGATGCTCGATGGCACTTGTGATGATATGCCTTCCCTTCGCACGCCGCGCATAGGCCACACCCCGGATCGCCCAGTTGTCGGATTCCGTGCCGCAACCGGTAAAATACACCTCGTTTGCCTTTGCGCCGAGCGCCTCCGCCACCTGCCTGCGCGCCTGTTCAACCACCTTGCGCGCATCGCGGCCAAACGAATGGATCGAGGACGGGTTTCCGTACACTTCACCGAAATAAGGCATGATCGCCTCGAGGATCGGCCCTGTCACCCGCGTCGTCGCCGCGTTGTCCATATAGATCCTGTTCATATCGATTCCCCCTGCGCCATGGGGCGCTCGTCTTCTGTCAGCATGTCCTGGAGCGTGATCGAATCCACAACATCCGTCCATCCATCGTTGATTTTTTTCCAAACCGCCCGGGATGGACACGCACACGCATGCGTACATGTCTCGTCCTCCAGACAGTCCACCAGCCGAAGCCCTCCCTCAAGCGAACGGAGCAAATCACCCACCCGAATTTCGGCGGGAGG
This sequence comes from Bacillota bacterium, assembly GCA_023421735.1. Next base: position 54,761 of record JAEZSP010000018.1, read on the forward strand.
CCTGGCCAGCATGTAGCCGCCCTGCGCCCCACGTACGCTTGTCACCAGATCGTCCTTGCGCAGCATGGCAAAAATCTGCTCGAGGTACGCCTCCGGCACGTCGCGCCGCTCGGCAATGGTCTTGATGGAAACGGGCGCGCCGCCATATTCCAGGGCGAGCTCGTACATCGCGTGAATTCCATATCTCCCGCGCGTCGATAACTTCATGTGGCATCACCCCAATTCCGACCGATTCAGTCTCTTTTATGTGCTTATTATAACGCGCCGCATGCGGCGCGTCAACATATTCCTACCTTTTCGATAGAATTTAACGTGTTACTGATGAATCGCCGGAAATTCATCGCCAATGAGCTTGACCAGTTCCTGATAGGATGCCTTCATGCGCGCATAGGCCGATTGGCTCATCCCCTCCGGCTTTTCGTCGAGATATGCGCCCGAGGGAATCGCGCGAATCATATCGGTCTGCTTCCAGCAATAGATGGGCACATAGCCCACGTCTCGCAGCCCAATGGTACCGTCTTCCTGCCTGAAAAGCGTAAAATCGAGAACGATACCCGAATCGGTGTATTGAATCTTCATCGCATCGATAAAGTTGCCCAACGACCAAGCCACCAGTCCCGTCCGCTCCCCCGCGTCCGTTTTGACCGTCACATATTCGATGGGTTGCACCATGTGCGGATGACTCCCAATGATTATATCGACGCCCGCCGCGATCATCTTCTTCGCCGTGTCGCGCACAATCTGATCGGGATGACGCATGTATTCCGTCCCCCAGTGCGGCATGGCGATGATATACTCCGCGCCAGCCTCCTTGGCGGCCTTGACGTCCGCAGAAAAATCAGCGGTGTAAAGATACCGAACCCCGTAAACCGTCGCGTCTGAATCACACCACTGCTCCATGCCATTTGTGTGCGCGGCATAGCACAAAACGCCGATTTTGATGCCGTTTACTTCGACGATGGTCGGCGTGTCGTATTCCTCCCGCGTGCGGTATGCGCCGCCGTGGTCAAACCCATATGCCTCCACATTGCCGACGGTCAGCTTGAGCCCGTCGAAGTAGCGGTCGAGGATGTGATTGTTCGCCAATGTGAGAAAGTCGACGCCCGCGTCCTTGATCGCAGCAAGCAGCGCCTCCGGCGCATTGAAGCGCGGGTAGCCGGAGTACGGCTTCCCGTTGTACATCCCGACCGTCGTTTCGAGGTTCGCCATGGTGTAGTCGGCCGCAGACAACGACGCGGAGGCAAGCGAATACTGCGGATGGAAGTCATATGTCCCGTCCGACTGCCGCGCGATCACAAGCTGCGTCTCGTGCATCATCAGATCGCCCGCCGCGCGAATGTGCGCGATGGGCAGCGCCTCGTCAATCACCTCCGGCATTTCCTCGGCAAACGCCGCGCCGGAAACAAGGATCATCAGCGCCAGGAAAAGCGCTTTAATTCTCAATAAAATCATGGATCTCCACATATGTCGGCAGATAGCCCAGCGTCGGCAGGAATCTCCCGAAAAAGTCATCGTTCGTAACAGCAAGCGAGGCCGCATTGTCGCAGGGATGGAAGGCAAGCACCGGCGCCTCCCTGAGCGCGGAATCGATCACCACGCGCACCGCGCGGTTGTCGTCGAATAAGAGCCCCATGGGCGTGATCGCCCCCCCGTAGGTGTGCAGCAATTCGGAAAGCGCCTCCTCCGGCGCAAAGCTCAACCGCGAAACGCCAAGCTGCTTGGAGATGTCCGCCGTTTTAAAGCGCGCATCCGGCCTGACGATCAAGAGGTAATATGCGCTCCTGTTGCGCGGCGTAAGGAATATGTTTTTCGGCATCAGAGCGCCAAGCGCCGCTTCCGCCGCACGGCAGTCCTCCATGGTGTTTGCACACGGGTGCTCGACATAGGGCGGTTCGATGCCCATCTCGTTGAGTTTTTGGAAGACGACGGGGGCAACCTCGTTCATTGAAGTCTCAAATCCTTTCCGCGCATGGCGATGAGCGCACAGCGCGTGGTATCCAATATCCGCGACGAAACGCGCTCGCCGTACCGCTCCCGGATCTGACTGGGCGAAAGGTTCGTCGCAATCACGGTATGCAGCCGCTGCGCGCATCGCTCGTTGAGAAGCGTAAACAGATATTCCACCGTCACGTTGCGCAGCATCGGCTCCGTGCCCAAATCGTCGATCAGGAGGATCGGTGCGGCAATCATCGCCTCAAAGCTCTCCGCATCCGCTTCCGCGCCCATGTGCTTTTTACGCATCGCCTCCAGCATGCGGTAGGCCGTCACGCGAATGCCCGAATGCCCGCGCTCCACAACCCGCGCAAACACCGCATTCAGCAAAAACGTCTTCCCCACCCCGCCGGGACCTGTGAATACAATGTTCTCCCGCTCGTTGTGTGGAAAGGCGTCTGCATAGGCTTCGCAGTACACGCGCGCACCCAAAATCCGCTCCGCAGCGCCCGGCTCGGGGTTGGCTCGTTTGATCAGTTCGGCATCGAACGCGCCAAAGTTCTGTTCCTCAAGGCCCGCCATCGTGCCGTCCTCGAACATCCGCAGGCGCAGCGCGCGCTCGAAGCAGGAACAGAATTGGGCGGGAATCTCGTCCGTGTAGCCCGTGTCGCGGCAAATCGGACAGCGGTACCGCTCATCGAGATAATCGTCCGGCAGATTCAGCGCACGCAGCCGCGCGCGCTGTGTGCGGTTGTTTTCAAGCCCTTCCGCCCGCATCTTCGCCGCAATGGCGTTGCGCTTCTCGACGTCCGTCGTATCGACGAACGCGCGCATGGCCTCTGTGACGAGCGCAGCCGCGCGCGCGCGCGTCACGCCGATTTCCGGGTCGCGCGCAATCGCCGCGCGCAACCGCTCATCCGCCTCTGCGCGATCCTGTCCCCGGCGCGCGCCGTATTCGGCCATCAATGCCCGAATGTGTTCCTCGCGCGTCATGATGCGTCACCTCCGTCCATCAATTTGCGCGCCGCATCCATGTAAAAACTGTCGTCAAAGTCTTCGTCCCTGTACGCACGTTGCTCGTAATCGAGCGCGGGATTCTTCTTTTGGTCGGGCGGCGTCTTCTCGTCCAGGGACGCGGCGGCGGCCTTTGTCTTCACGCCCGCCGCGTTCCAGCGCTCAATTTGCCTTGCCATATAGGAAATCGGATAGCTCTTCCCCTTCGCGGACGCGGCGGCAAGCGCGATCATCTCGCCCGGCAGTGTTGCCTTCCACGTCGAAAACGCGGCGATGTCATCCGCCGTGGGTCGCTTCTCGATGCCCGCCTCGCGCAAAAGCGCCGTAAATTCGTTGAGCAATGCGCGGTTCTCCGTCACGTATGCCTCGGCAGCCGCGCGCGTAAACAGACTCCGCTCGCGCCACTGCCCGATCAAAAAATCAAGCCCCTCAAAGGAAGAATTGTTTTTGCGCGCCTGTTGCATGGCGGCAAGCTCGATGGTCGCAGGCTCAAAGCCCTCCCCCATCCGCGCTTCGTACCATTTCATCTGCTCCGGCGTGGGCATGCTGCGCGCGCCGAGGTGCGAAAATACCGCCTTCATGCCGGAAAACGCACCGGTCTCCCCGCGCCTGTTATTGAGAATTGCGTCTATGTACCCGAACGACGGGTTCTGCGCCTTCGCCGTCTCCCCCGTGGCGTTCAATATGTCGTCCACCGTGTAATTCCAATCGCGCAGCCATTTCGCCGCCAGCGCGATCTCCGGTTCGGACGGCCTGCGCCGAAGGCCAAAGCGCCGAACAACTTCCTGCGCCGCTCCTTCCGCCCGTTCGTCCCTTTGATATTCGCGCGCCACATCGGCGGCACTCGTAGCGCCCTCGTCCGCGAACTTCGCGGCCCGCTTGTCGGCGGCCTTAAAGATGCGCGCCGGGTCGAGCTTCTTCGCCCGCGAACGCCCGATCTCACCCTTTAACAGCGCAAGCACCGCCTCCTGCGAAAAGCCGAGCACATTTAGCCAGTCGTTCGCAAGCGCATAGCTCGCCGGATTCACCGGTTCCCCGCCGAATAGCCGCTGGATGTCCGCATTAAAGTCGCGGTATTTATAGTAGTCCCGATCCATGTCGCTCTCGCAGCCACCGCGCGCGGGCAGAAACCGGTACGTCGGCGGATTGTCCGTCATGCGCTCCACAAGTCCCATTCGCTCCCAATAGGAAAACGCGTGCGCAATGTCCTCCTTCGAAAGCCGAAGTGCGCGCGAAAGCTCCTCCATCCCGCCCATTTCGGGATGCAGGGTCAGCATGCGCGCGTATAAATAGACCTTCAGGTACGCCTCGGGCGCGAGCGGAAGGTACTCGATCAGGAACATGTTTTCAAACGCCGTCGAGTCGTACATCGCCGCGTCGTCGGCAAAGCTCAAAAAGGGCATGTAAAATCCCCCGCATTATAGTAAACTAAATTCTATCACACATACTGTCAAAAAACAAGGATGCCGCTCGTTAGTCACCCTTGGCATCAAATAATAAGTCCGATGGATATGCCCCCAAGCCCCAAGCCCCAAGCCCCAAGCCCCAAGCCCCAAGCCCCAAG
>JAEZSP010000077.1 GCA_023421735.1 Bacillota bacterium
GCAATTGTAAAGAAGCCTCCCTGCGAAACAAACTTATTGATAATATCAACAGAAAACCGGCTCACTTTCTTTTCGGTATTAAAAAGTGTGCCATCAAGATCAGATACATATAGCGTTTTCATTTCACCCTCCCCTAAAACAATTTGATGTAATTTATCATAGTAAAAGACATCCCGCAAAGATGCGAAATGCCTTATATTATTTAATTATTTCTACAATACTATCATATGTCACTATCTATGATTTGTCAATACTGGATTGTGCTCCCATTTTATTGAATGTATGTATTTTAATATTTTATGTGTTATTAAATCCATGTAATTTTTACTTTCATATACATATCAAGCGATAAATTCATGTATAATTTATCGCCGACCTTTTGGATTGGCAAACACATAGTGTCTATGATCTTATAATACCTACTTAATTTTTGTTGTCTTACAATAACCATTCTCAATAAGCCTTTTAAGAGAAGCAATTAAAAAAACTTCTGCAAGAATAACCGAAGTTCGTTCTCCCTGAGTTTTATAAACGCTTTATCCATCAATTTCTGTGCCATCCTTGAAACTGAACACCAACTTGCTATCCGGCATAACCGTAACCTTTTCAACATTAGCTGCTATTTATTTTGATTAATTATTTTACTTGCTAAAAAAGGAAGTGAAACAATTACGGATAAAAAATAGCATCTTGCGAAAAGGTGTATGCTCCACTGTTTCACCCCTTTCCGATAAGCTCGAAGCTATATCCCGCCTGCGTGACGAATTCAGTATCCATTCACTGTGCAGAGTATTGGAAGTCCGACGATCAACCTACTATACCTACGCGTTGGACTGTCCGAAAACAACTGTCCAATTTACTGTAGGCATTCCAAGGAGGGTAATGCCCCCGTCGCACAATATTGCACTCTGACCCTGATCAGAAGCACTTTCACATCCTTCTGAGAACTTTATAGAACCTACGATATCCTCGATCTCTTGGGTTATCGAAATATCCTTGCAGAAGTTGAATACAACCTCTACCCTGTCCTTATAGACAAGAACCTTATCGATAAATGTTTCCACCAATACCTTGGTCATTTTCAAAGTTCCGACTTCAAGCTGATTCCTTGCAAGCCTGAACATATTCGTGATCTCTTCTTCATTAAGCTGCTTGATATTGGCATTCTTACAGAGCTCCTGATAACTTTCGTTCAAACGCTCTTTTTCTTGCTCAAGTTCGCTGAGCTTCTTAGCCAACGTAGGCGACGGTGACGCCATAATCATTTCAACGATGTTGTCGATTGATTTCGAGACTTCTTTGATCTTCTTCTCGTAATTCGCCTTCGTCTTAATATGCCCAGCGTTCTTGCTCAGCTGATATTCACCGTAGGCCGCGCAGATCCTTGGAATCAACGTTTCATCAAACAGATAATCAGCAAGCTTCTCCATTACAAAGGTTTCAAGGTATTCCCTGCGTATTTCCTTGTTCTCGCAGCCGTTTCGGCTCTTTCTGCCAGTACAAGCATAGGTCACATGCAACGTCTTTTTACGTCCGGAGTTTTTCCGGTTTCCCGTATAGACTCTCCCGCATTCTCCGCAGATGACTTTTCTGGAAAGCAGATAGACCTCTTTAGCGTTATTGCAGGCCCTGATTTTTTTGCGTGATTCCATCTTCTTGAGAGCTAGCCGGTAGTCCTCTTCGGAAATAATCTGAGGCATACCGCCTTCAATACGAACCATATCTTCATCGGCCTTATACAGGTGGCTGTTTCTCTTGCCATCAATATCCTTTGAAGACATGCGATTGAAGATGTATACGCCGGTATATCGTTCATTTCTCAGAATGCTTGAAATCGAGCCTTTACCAAAAGGCTTGCCAGCCTTGGTCATATACCTTTGAGCGTTTAACGCATCGGCGATGACGCCATAGCCATCCCCTTCAATATACATCTGAAATATCATTCGAACGGCTTCAGCTTCTTTCTCATTGATCGTGTACTTTTTTGTGTCAGGATCGACATTATAACCAAGCGCTCCTGTGCCGCCAGTATGCAACCCTTTAAGCGCATTTTCGGTCATACCCTTCTGAACTTCTCTGGCTAGGTTTTTGGAGTAGTATTCAGCCATCGCCTCGAGCACGCTCTCCAGGATGATGCTCTCCGGGCTTTCATCATCGAGATACTCCAGCACACTCAAGAGAGATATACCATGCCGTTTAAGCTCTGTCCGGTAACCGATACTGTCACTTCTGTTTCGCGCAAACCGGTCGAGTTTATGAACAATGACCACATCAAACAGGTCTTTCTTTGCATCCTTGATCATTGTTAAAAACTCAGGACGGTTATCTGTCATTGCAGATTTCGCTCGATCAATGTATTAAGCAACAACGATAATATCGTTTCGCTTAGCATATTCGTTTATCGCGCGAAGTTGAGCATCAATTGATTCGTCCCTCTGGTTATCCGAAGAGAATCTCGCATAGACCGCTGCTCGTACTGTTCCTCTGTTTTCTCTTATTCTATCTAAAACTTTCATCGCTTCCTCCTTAATAGAATTAGGAAGCTAATGCAGCATGAACATTATTAAATTGTCAATGTTCTTATAGGTTACCTTAAGTTTATCAGCTTCCGTTTTATATTCAAGGCTGTCAAATATCTTGCTCGTTATATTGGCATTCG
>JAEZSP010000058.1 GCA_023421735.1 Bacillota bacterium
GTCAACGCTTATGCTGGCAGGCATCAAGGATATCCTTATCATCTCAACGCCGGACGACTTGCCGAATTTTGAACGCCTTCTGGGAGAAGGAAGCGGATTCGGCGTCAACCTTTCCTATAAGGCGCAGCCGTCGCCTGACGGGCTTGCGCAGGCGTTTATTTTGGGAGAGGGATTTATCGGTGGCGATGCCTGCGCCATGGTGCTCGGAGACAACATATTCTATGGAAACGGTTTCAGAACAGTGCTTCGTACGGCCGCAGAGAATGCCGAAAAGCATGCGCTGGCAACGGTATTCGGATATTATGTCAATGATCCCGAACGCTTTGGAGTTGTTGAATTCGACAATAGCGGCAAAGCGGTGTCGATTGAGGAAAAGCCCGCAGCGCCAAAGAGCAATTACGCCGTCACCGGACTGTATTTCTATCCTTCCGGCGTCAGTACAAAGGCAAGTGAGATTCAGCCCTCCACCCGCGGGGAGCTTGAGATAACGACGCTGAACGGGCTGTATCTGCAGGAGGGTTCCCTTAACATTCAACTTCTCGGGCGAGGCTTTGCATGGATCGATACGGGCACGATGGACAGCCTGGCCGAAGCGGCTGATTTCGTAAGGATGATTCAGAACCGCCAGGGCATACAGATATCGGCCCCCGAAGAGATTGCATACAGGAACGGCTGGATCTCAAAAGGACAGCTCCTTCTTTCGGCTGAAAAATACGGCCGCTCGCCTTATGGCCTGCATCTGCAAAGGGTTGCGGAAGGAAAAATCATTTACTGAGGATATCTTATGGCGAAGTTTAAGTTTTGTGAAAGCAATATCAAAGGCGTATACATCGTCGAACCTACGGTGTTTGGCGACGAGCGCGGATATTTCATGGAGACTTACAACGCGCAGGCGTTCCGGGAAGCGGGCCTGAACTATTCTTTCGTTCAGGACAATCAGTCGCGCTCAAGAAAAGGCGTGCTGCGCGGCCTGCATTTTCAGAAAACACATCCTCAGGCAAAGCTCGTGCGCGTAATGAGCGGAGAGGTTTTTGACGTGGCGGTCGATCTGCGGCGCTCAAGCGATACGTATGGCAAATGGACGGGCGCCGTATTATCTGAGGAAAACAAGAAGCAACTCCTTATTCCCCGCGGATTCGCGCATGGCTATCTGGTGCTTTCCGAATCGGCGGAATTCTCATATAAATGCGATGATTTCTATCACCCCGAAGATGAAGGCGGGATCATTTGGAACGATCCCGATATCGGAATAGACTGGGGGGACGTTTCACGGATTGTTTTGAGTGAAAAGGACAGGCATTATCCGCGGCTTTGCGAAAGCAAAATCAATTTTTAGGAAGACAAAGCGATGAAAACAGTCATGGTTACCGGGGGCGCAGGGTTTATCGGCTCAAATTTTATCTACTACATGCTGCGTGAGCATCCGGATGATAAGATCATTTGCGTCGACTCTCTGACTTATGCCGGAAATATGTCCACCCTCTCGGATGCGATGAAAAATCCGAATCTGGAATTCTATAGGACGGACATCTGCGACCGCGCGGGGATATATGAAATTTTCGAGGATAAAAAACCGGATATTGTGGTCAACTTCGCGGCGGAAAGCCATGTTGACCGATCGATAGAAAGTCCGGAGGTCTTTTTACAAACGAATATTCTCGGCGCACAGGTCATGATGGATGCCTGCCGCAAGTACGGTATCGTGCGCTACCATCAGGTTTCAACCGACGAGGTATACGGAGATCTGCCCCTGGAGAGAACCGATTTGATGTTTACGGAAGAAACGCCGATCCATACATCGAGTCCATATTCGGCGTCAAAAGCGGCTGCCGATCTGCTCGTTCTCGCCTATCACAGGACGTTCGGGCTTCCGGCGACGATAAGCCGCAGTTCCAACAACTACGGCCCCTATCATTTCCCGGAGAAACTGATCCCTCTGATGATAACGAATTGCTTGAATGATAAACCCCTTCCCGTCTACGGGGAAGGGGTGAATGTGCGCGACTGGCTGTATGTCGAGGACCATTGCCGGGCGATTGATTTGATTATCCATAACGGCCGTGCCGGGGAAATTTACAATATCGGCGGAGATAACCAGATGAGGAATATCGATATCGTGCGGCTCATCTGCAGGGAGCTTGGCAAGCCCGAAAGCCTGATTACCCATGTGACCGACAGAAAAGGACACGATATGCGATATGCCATCGATTCGACCAAGATTCAAAATGAACTTGGATGGGTTCGGGAAACTGGGTTTGCTGACGGCATCAAAAAGACGATCCGGTGGTATTTGGACAAGCGGGAATGGTGGGAACCCATCATCTCAGGCGAGTATCGCAATTACTACGAAAGAATGTATGGCAGCCGCTAAATATACTGCGTGGACAAAACCCGAACAGGAGAAGAGCGATTGTGACACATCAACCGGATACCTCGAAAATCTATCTGATAACGGGCGCGGCGGGCTTTATAGGCTTCCATCTGAGCCGACGGCTGCTCGAGCAGCAATGCACGGTTGTGGGCTTCGACAACATCAACGATTACTATGCGCCCTCCTTGAAACAATCCCGCCTTGATGTTCTCTCCAAGTATCCGGATTTTACTTTTGTAAAGGGAGATTTATCGGATAGCGGAGTGCTGAATGCCCTCTTTTCGCAGCACCGCCCGGACGTCGTCGTCAACCTTGCCGCGCAGGCGGGCGTGCGTTACAGCATCACGAACCCACAGGCCTATATCGACAGCAATATTGTAGGTTTTTTTAATATTCTTGAAGCATGCCGCCACAGCGAAGAGCTGGCGGGGAAGAAAGTGAATCATTTAATCTATGCGTCGTCGTCTTCCGTCTATGGAAACCAGCAGAAAACGCCGTTTTCCACGCAGGACGACGTATCCCATCCCGTTTCTCTTTATGCCGCCACAAAAAAGTCTAACGAGCTGATGGCGTATACCTACAGCCATCTCTACAATATCCCGGCCACCGGCCTGCGTTTTTTCACCGTGTACGGCCCATACGGCCGTCCCGATATGGCCTATTTCTCCTTTGCGGATAAGCTCGTGAAGGGTGAAACCATAAAAATCTTTAACAACGGCGATATGAAGCGCGACTTTACCTACATCGACGATATTGTAACCGGCGTGGTCAGCGTGATGAAAAGCCCTCCTGCCGAAACCGAAGATGACGTGCCGTATAAGGTCTATAATATCGGCAATAACAAACCGGAAGATCTGCTGCATTTCGTGGAAACTCTGGAAAAGTGCCTCATCGCGGAGGGAATTATTGACCAACCCGGCAAGAAGGAATTTCTTCCTATGCAGCCGGGCGACGTTTATCAGACCTATGCAGACGTGGACGACTTGGTCCGCGACTTCGGCTTCAAACCGAATACCTCGCTGGAAGAGGGCCTTTCTCAATTTGCAAGATGGTACAGGGACTATTATAAAGATTAAATCCTGAGTCTGCTCACATAAATCAATTTTACGAAGGAGAGCACAAATGAAAATCGCAGTCGCGGGGGCGGGCTACGTCGGTCTTTCTATGGCGATTCTTCTTTCGCAGCATAACAGCGTCAAAGCGGTCGACATCATTGCGGCAAAGGTCAAGATGATTAACAAGAAGCAATCTCCGATTGCGGATAGGGAGATTGAAGAATATCTTGCGCAAAAAGAACTGGACTTGGTTGCCACAACAGACGGCGAGAGCGCTTATGCCGAGGCGGAATATGTGGTTGTCGCAACGCCGACGAATTACGATGCCGACAGGAATTTTTTCGATACTTCTTCCGTAGAGAGCGTCATCCGGCAGGCCATCAAGGCAAATCCAAATGCTGTGATCGTTATCAAATCCACGCTTCCGGTAGGCTTTACCGAGATGCTCAGAGAGAAGTATTGCTGCGACAATATCCTCTTCAGCCCGGAATTTTTAAGGGA
>JAEZSP010000090.1 GCA_023421735.1 Bacillota bacterium
GCGCGGAGCTTAAGCTCCGCGCGATCCTCTGCACTTGCGCACATGGAATTTGGCTTCGCCCTTCGCCTCTACTGCGCCTGCTTAATCTGCATCCAGACGTTTTCGTAGAGATCGGAAGAATCGCTGATATCGGTGAAAAACTCGCAGCGATCGACGATATCCTGGGTGGGATTGAGCGTGAGATCGGCCTTCTCCTCATCCGAGTACATGTCGACGACGGCGGCAACGGGCGTGGAATAGTAGATATACTGCTGGTTCTTAAAGGCGATGTCGGGGCGGCACATGAAGTCGATGAATACCTGTGCGGCTTCGATGTTCTTGGAGCCCTTGGGAATGCACATGCCGTCGACCCAGATGTTCGAACCTTCGTCGGGCACGACATAGGCGAGCTTGTCATTCTTCTCAATGGCGTAGAGCGCATCGCCCGACCACATGACAGCCAGCGCGGCCTCATCCGCAACCATCATGTCCTTTGTCTCGTCGACATAATAGGCCTTCACAATGCCGCGTTTTTTCTGGTCGATCAAAAGATCCTTGGCCTCGTTGAGCTGCGCCTCATCGGTCGAGTTCATGGAATAGCCCAGATACTTCAGGCCAACGCCGAGCGTATCGCGCACGGAATCCATCATAATGACGTTGTTCTTATACTGGTCGTCAAAGAGCGCGCCCCAGCTGGTGACGGGGGCGGAAACCATCTCCGTGTTGTAGAGAATGCCGACCGTGCCCCACATGTACGCGACGGAATACTTGCCGTCCTTGTCGTATCCCGGCGTTTTTATCCAATCGAGCAGCCCCGCATAGTTGGGCATCTTGGCGGTATCCAGCTCGGCAAGCATGTCTTCTTTGACGAGACGCTCAATGATGTAATCCGAGGGAAAGATGACGTCGTAGCTCGACGGGCTTGCGACGAGTTTCGTATATAGCTCCTCGTTGGTGGTGAAATTCGTATAGACGACCTTGATGCCCGTCTCGTCGGTAAACTGGGTCAGCACGTCTTCGTCGATATAGTCGTACCAGTTGAAGATGGTGAGCGTGGTACCCGCATAGGGCTTCGAGGCGTCGGTTTCCGCCTCCTTCTTGGAGCAGCCGGACGCGCCCGCGACCAGCGCGACCGCAAGGAGGATCAGAATCGCCATTTTCAGTCTTTTCATGGTCATTCCCCTTCCTGTTTGTACGTTTTTATACGTTCTCAAGCGACGAGCGCCGATTGATGATGATCAGAAGCGTCAGGATCACCAGAAACATGAGCGCCGAGAGCGCATACATGCTGGGCGAAACCCCGCGCTTTGCCGAACCAAACACGATCATCGAGAGGTTCGATGCCGTGCCGCCGGTGAAGTAACTGATGATGAAGTCGTCGATCGACATGGTGAACGAGAGAAGCGCGCCCGTCACAATGCCCTGCGAAATCTCCGGGATGATCACCTTCCCGATGGCCTTCATGGGTTTGCAGCCCAGATCGAGCGCCGCCTCATACATATTCGGGTTCATCTGTTTGAGCTTGGGCAAGACGGAAAACAGCACATACGGCGTATCGAACACGATGTGCGCCATCGTCATCGTCCAAAACCCCATCGGCAGATTCACAAACACGAACAGCAGCATCAGCGAAATGCCCGTCACGATGTCCGGCATGGTCATCGGCAGGTACGACATATTGATCAGCCATGCAGCCCAGCCCTTTTTCATGGCGTGGATGCCGATCGCGGCAGCCGTTCCGAGAACCGTCGATACGCACGTCGCAATCGCCGCAACCTCGAGCGTCAACCGCAATGCACTCATGATGGAGCGATTGTCAAACAGCTCCACATACCACTTGAGGGTAAACCCCGTCCACTGCGCGGAGGACACGGATTTGTTGAATGACAGGACGATCATCACCGCGATGGGCGCGTAGAGGAAGAGCAATATAAGTCCCAGGTATGTCCAGCGAACCGCCTTTTTCACCACATGCCGCCCCCTTCCCCATTCGGGTCGACCTTGCGGAGGATGGCGATCGAAAAGATGATGAGCGCCATGAGGATGAGCGAGATCGTCGATCCGTAGTTCCAGTTGCGAAACGTCATAAACAGGCTCTCGATCATGTCGCCAATGAGGTACGTCATGCCGCCGCCCAACAGCCGCGAGATTGCAAACGTCGTGACCGCAGGCATGAATACCATCGTGATCCCGGACACCACGCCCGGCACGGAGAGCGGCACCGTCACCCGCAGAAATACCTGAAACAGGTTCGCGCCCAAATCCTCCGCCGCCTCAATCACGCGCTGGTCGAACTTCCGCAGGCAGGTGTAGATCGGCAAAATCATAAACGGCAGGTAGTTATACACCATGCCGAGGAGTACCGCCCCCTCGGTATTGAGAAGCTGCTTTTTGCCCACGCCCATCGATGCCAGCAGCATGTTGATGACCCCGTTGTCCAAAAGCAGCGCGCGCATGGCATAGGTGCGCAGAAGGAAGTTCATCCACATGGGCAGAAGGATCAAGACGAATAACGTCTTGTTGCGCGAAAATTCCTTGCTCGCCAGAAAATATGCGGCCGGGTACCCCACCACGAGGCAGACCGCGGTGCACTGAAGCGCAAGGTACACGCTCACCCATACGGTGCGCAGGTTCCCCGCCGTGAAAAAGTCCGCCCAGTTCGCAAGGGAGAACGCCCCGGATTTCGCCGTAAACGCATAATAGATGATGAAGACAACCGGCATGATGGTGAACATCGCCATCCAGATCGCATAGGGCGCGGCAAATATCGATCGTCTCATTTCAGCGCCTGTTCCTCCCTGCGCATGATATGGATGTTGAACGGCACGATCGACAGTCCGACCACGCTGCCCGCCGGCTGCATGGTCGTCGAGTGTACCTTCCACAGATAGCCGCCGGCCGAGATCATCATTTCGTAGTGAACGCCCTTAAAGATCACGGATTCGACGGTGCCCGTGAGCATGCCCACGTCCTCGCCCACGACCATGATGTCCTCGGGCCGCACCACCACGTCGACCGCCTCGTTTTTCCGGAATCCCTCGTCGACGCAGGGGAACTTACGCTCCGCCATCTCGACCAGCTCGTCCTCGAGCATCACGCCTTGCAGGATGTTCGATTCGCCGATGAAATCCGCGACAAACGCATTTTTCGGCTCGTCATATATGCGCTTGGGGTCGCCGATCTGGTGGATGCGCCCGCCCGACATCACAGCGATGGTGTCTGACATGGTGAGCGCTTCCTCCTGATCGTGCGTCACATAGATAAACGTAATCCCCAATTCCTGCTGCATGGCCTTGAGCTCGAGCTGCATGTTCTTGCGCAGCTTCAAATCGAGCGCGCCGAGCGGCTCGTCGAGCAAGAGCACCTCCGGCTCGTTGACCAGCGCGCGGGCAATGGCGATTCGCTGCTGCTGGCCGCCGGAGAGCGAATCGGAGGAGCGCTTTTCGTAGCCCTCCATGTTGACGAGCGCGAGCATGCGCTCCACCCGCTTTTCGATCTCCGCCTTTGACATCTTCTTGAGCTTGAGGCCGAACGCGATATTGTCAAACACGTTCATATGCGTAAACAGCGCATATTTCTGAAAAACGGTATTCACACGCCGCTTATACGGCGGCACGTCGGTAATATCCTTGCCCTCGAAAAGTACCTTGCCTTCGGACGGAAATTCGAAACCGCCGATGATCCGCAGCATGGTCGTCTTTCCGCAACCGGAAGGGCCCAGAAGCGTCAGGAATTCGCGCTTCCTGATATAGAGATCGACGTCGCGCAGAACCTGCGTGTCGTCGAAATTTTTAGAAATTTTCCGCAGCTCGATGAGCCGCATTTCGTCGTACATGTTCATCAACTCCGTCAGAAACTGGGGGGCGTCGAAACCCACAAAACCCGGCACGTGCCCTTCCCGGCATTGGCGAGCCGGTGCGGGGCGCTCGGTTTAAAGTAAAAGCTGTCGTCCTTGCGGGCGCGCACGGCACGGTCGCCCACGATGACCTTGACCGTGCCCGCGAGCACGTACCCGAATTCCTCGCCCTCATGCGGGTCGTCCTCGTCCGTCTCCCCGCCCGGCCCCATTTCGATGAGGATAGGCTCCATGCGGTTCTTCTGCGCGGAGGGCACCAGCCATTTGATGAAGCCGCGCAGGCCGTCGGGGCAATCCTTTTCAAACATATCCTCGGCGGTAAAGACGATCTTTTCGTCCGCCGAGTCGCTGAAGAATGTCTTGAGGTCGGTACCGAGCGATTCGAGGATGTCGGTGAGCGTTTGAATGGAGGGGGAGGTCAAATCGCGCTCGAGCAGGGAGATAAATCCCTTTGAAAGCTCGCACCGGTCGGCCAGTTCCTCCTGCGTGAGGCCCCTTTGCAGCCGGAGCCGCTTGATCGCCCGTCCGATCTCCACGATCCTCACCTCGGTTTAAAATTACTAAACTTGAAAGCATTTTTTATTAAACCATCTGTGCATGTGCATGTCAAGTTAAATCATGCCACGCCTGCGCGCCGCTGCGTCCTATGCCGCGCTGTTTGACAGGAGATCGCCCGCGACAGTCGCATGGCGCTTGCACGTCAATAAGAAATACCGTATGCTCAGTAGAACAGCAGCATTCAGTCTGTGAAGGGGAGATGCTTCGATACGATTGGGTTTGATCCCAAATTGGAGCTGCTGGGACTTTCGAACGGCCTCGATCGCCTTGGCAAAAAAGCTTGGATTTGTCGCGTATGCCGACGACGTCGTTTTGGGTCTGACCAAAAAGTAAGGCCATTCCTCCGCCTCTTCGCGCCTGCCTTCGGGCAGGCATTTTTCATATATTTCTGAAAATTCATTTGTAAATATTGCGAAAGGACACAATCCGTGGTATAATAGGCGTCTACGCAAAAACCGGGAGGTGTAAGAGTATGGCTGCGACGGAACACCCATCATACCCCGAGGAGGCAAGACATCTCGTCAATACACGCGAAATCATCGAACACGAGCGCGAGGTGGCGGTCAACGACAGGTTGGCGGCGGAAGGCGGACTCACCACGGCGCGCATGTACGATCCGGATGCACTGCCGCTGCGCGAGATGATGTATCTTCGGGCACTGCAGACCGAGAAGAACCTCGGTCAGGCCAAGCGCAAGCCGTACTTCACCCGCATCGACTTCACGGAGACGGGCGGAGACCCGCAGACGTATTATATCGGCAAGTACGGCGTTCTGCGGACGGACTCTCTCGAGGTGGAGGTGGTGGACTGGCGCGCGCCGGTCGCGAACCTCTACTACTCCGGACAAATCGGCCCGCTGAAATACGAGGCACCGGACGGCACTGTTGCGGGCGAATTGACGCTCAAGCGCCAATTCGGAATTGAGAATGGCGAAATCCAAACCATATTTGACGCGGACATCGTTTCGCAGGACGAATTTTTGCAGGGTGTGCTCGGGGAAACGACCGGGGAACGGCTCCGCGAGATCGTCACCACCATTCAGGCAGAACAAAACTACGTCATCCGCTATCCCATCGATCAGAATCTCGTCGTGCAGGGCGTCGCAGGCTCGGGGAAAACCACCATCGCGCTCCATCGCATCGCCTATCTCATGTACACATACCAAAATCGGCTGCGCGCCGACAACATGCTGATCCTCGCGCCCAACCCGCTCTTCCTGAACTACATCGCACAGGTGCTTCCCGATCTCGGCGTTGAAAACGTGCGCCAGACGACTTTTCAGCAGCTCATGACCGATTGGTTGGGCGGTGCGTTGCCCAAAATAAAACCGTCGACGGCGCTCGAGGACGTGCTGCGCATGGATGAGGTCACGCTCGCCGCCTATGCGCAAACGCAAAAATACAAGGGCTCGCTTGAAATGCTGCATCTGATCGACCGCTGGCTCGACGAATACGAATCCCTGTTCCCGCCGGACGAGGACATTCTGTTCGGCCCGATCCCCGTTTTCCGCGCGGACGAGCTGCGGCAGTTCCTGCTCGTAGACGAAAAGCCGTTTCCTTTAAAAAGGCGGCTGGATGAGCTGAAAAAGCAATTGAAATTGCGCGCCGCGCAGGCCGCACAATCCATCTCGCAATGGTACCAGCAGGAGTGCGACCGGCGCATCACCGATCTTCCAAAGACCGTCGCCTCCAAATCGGAACGCACGATCAAGGCGCAAAAGCTGCATGACTCCATGCTCGAGCGGCAAAAACAGCTCAAAAAACAGCGGATCGACTTTCCCAAAAACGCCATGAAACTCTTTCCGGAACTCGATCCGAAGAAACTCTATCTGCAATTCCTGGAGGATCAGCTCGAAATCGGCGCAACGGGTGGCATGAAGCGCGCGGCGGAGTATACGCTTTCGAAAAAAACGTTCGAACGCGAGGACATCGCGCCCATCGCGCTCATCGCCATGCGCACATTGGAACTCAAACGACTCGACATACGCCATATCGTCATCGACGAAGCGCAGGACTTCAACCCCTTTGAAGTGGAACTGCTCAGGCGCGTGGCGCGCGGCGCGACCTTTACCATCGTGGGCGACCTCATGCAGGGCATCGCGGGCTATCGCGGACTTACGAGTTGGGAGGAACTGACCAAGGGCGTATTCGGCGGCGCATGCAGCCGCCATGAACTCGTGACCAGCTACCGTAACACCATCGAGATCATGAACTTCGCGTCCCGCGTGGTCAGAAACATGCCCGTCGCAAACCTGCGTCCCGCGCAGCCCGTTTTGCGTCACGGCGATGCGCCCATCTTCTCTGAGGGCGGCAATGATGCGCTTTCGGACATCGTGGCCCAATGGACCGATGCGGGACTGCGTTCCGTCGCCGTCATGGCACGCGGGCGCAAAAAACTCGGCGCGCTCGCGCAAACGTTTGGATGGCCGATCCTCGATCCGCAGGCGGAAAGCTATCCTTCCGGCGTGGTGCTCGCGCCCGCAGATGCAGTCAAGGGCCTCGAGTTCGACGGCGTCATCGTCGTCGATGCCGATGAAACCAACTTCCCCGCGCGGCCGCTCGACGCGCGCCTCCTCTACGTCTGTCTCACCCGCGCGCTCCATAAAATGGCAGTGTTTTACGAGGGCAAGCCGTCCGCGCTGTTGCGCGCGGCCGACTGATCCCCCTTTGGAGGTTCATATGGATGTTCTTTACTGCGACAATCACATACTCGTGGCGGTAAAACCGCCGAACGTGCCCTCGCAGGCGGATGCGTCGGGGGACATGGACATGCTGACGGAGTTGAAGCGCTATATTGGAATAAAATACAAGAAACCGGGCAACGTATATCTGGGGTTGGTACACCGGCTGGATCGTCCGGCAGGCGGGGTCATGGTGTTTGCACGCACAAGCAAAGCGGCCGCGCGGCTCGGCGCACAGTTTCAGCAGCACGCGCAGGGGAGAAGGTATCTGGCGGTTTTGGAGGGCGCACTGCCCGCACCAATGCGGCTGGTCGATTTTCTGCGCAAGGACGCGGACGGGATGGTACGCGTCGTTGCGGAACAGGCGCAGGATGCGAAGCGCGCGGAATTGATGACCACGCCGCTCGGAACGCGAAACGACCTGACGCTCGCGGACGTGGAGCTATCGACTGGACGCGCACACCAGATCCGCGTGCAGCACGCGCACATCGGTCACCCCCTATGGGGCGATATGCGCTACGGAAATGGCGTCCAGGGTAGACAGCTGGCGCTGTGGGCGTACTCCCTCGCAATCAAGCACCCCACGCGTGACGAAATTTTGACATTTTGGTCAAAACCTCCGCGCGGGGGCGTATGGGAGGATTTTTATGATATCATTGATGAAAGGTTCCCCCATGCGTAAGGGCAGCAAATCGATGATCGTATTTGCCTGCTGCGTGCTCGCGATCCCAACGTTGGTTGAGATGCTGGACGGCTTTCAGGCGGAAAGCCTCGCTGCGTCGATCGCCATGGGCGCACTGCTGGGCGTTGTGCACGTGGCCATCCGTCCCATTTTAAGAATCCTGTCGATTCCCCTCGGATGCCTT
This sequence comes from Bacillota bacterium, assembly GCA_023421735.1. The sequence continues at coordinate 7,940 of JAEZSP010000090.1, forward strand.
ACGATGGGTCTCATACAGCCCGCAATTGACATTGCGCTTTTATACCTGTGCGCACACTTCGTGGACGGATTCTCGATCACCAACCCCCTGCATGCGCTGCTCGCCGTGGTTCTCATCAACGTCGTATGCGCCATCGGCGCGGGGCGTCGTTGACGGACGAACAAAAATTCATACGTACTTTTTTTATCCATGAATTTCTTGTTACAATTCCGCATGATCTCCCGAATATTGAGGTGGGTACATGAGTCGATTATCAGATGGCGCAACCCGGCGCGGACAGCTTCGAACGCTCGAAGACAAGCGGCTTGCCTTTGCAGAAAAGGTTCGGGGGGAGGGGTTCGATCCTGAATTTTCCATCTACATACAGCGTGCCGGCGGCTTCTGGGGACTCGCGGTCAACGGCGACGAACGGTGCGTGCTTTACGGCCCGCAGCCGGACGAAGACGCCGATTTTCGCGTCGAACGCTATCCCCGCGGCGCGCTTACGGTCGGACTATTGCCTGCAGTGATTGAATCTTCGGGCCTCGGCGGTGCGTTTGGACTCGGTCAGAAAGGCGGCGAGGGCAAGACGCTCGTCGTCATTACGCCGCAGGGCGTGCGCATTGAAATGACGCTCCTTTCATCGATCGGCGCATATCTTGAAACAAACCGAAAATCAAACGAACTCATTTCCCTGCGCCGTGCGCGCAGCGACGCAAACTTTGTGTGGCGACTGCGCACAGGCACCCGCGCGGAGGTCGATGCCGTCATGACGCGTTGGCATGCGTGGATGTCAAATTAGCCTGAATCCGTAAGACACTTCAAACATTGGCGCTTTTTATGCCAAACATTGCATGAAACTACAAACGATGTTGTTGCGTCTCATAGGTGCAACAAAAACACAGAGGTGCTCGAAAATGAGAAAAAAACTGCTTGCCGCGCTGCTTGCCGCGATCATGCTCCTGACCGCCTGCGGGTTCATCGCCGTCGATGACGCCGGGGAAACCGTACTGAGTCGGGTCATGCGTGCATCGGCACACAGTGAGTCCGAACAGACGCCTGCGCCAAGTGCCACGCCAATGATGTATACAGACGTCCAAATTCAGACGCGCCTCATTGAGCTTGGCTTTCTAAGCGGAAATGCGGACGGTATCTTTGGCCCGCGTTCCACAGAAGCGCTCCAGGCGTTTCAGACATTCTGCGGCTTCGATGCGACGGGCGAGAAAGATGCGCAAACGCTCTCCATGCTCTTTGGCGACGAATCCGCGCTGCCAACCCCCTCCCCCACGCCGCTTGCAAACGGCGCGCGTGACGACGAAACCAACTCGACCATCGCGGACATTCAGAACCGCCTGATCGAACTCGATTACCTGTCCGGCACGGCCGATGGAATCTTCGGTACCGGCACAGAAAACGCGATTCGCGATTTCCAGGAGGCAAACGGCCTCGAAGTGACCGGCGCGGCGGATGCCACGACGCTTTCTCAGCTCAACGCCGTTTCCGCAATCCCCAAACCGACCCCGGAACCCACGCCTCGCGTGCGCGGCGCCAGGGGCGACGAGATCAAACTCATTCAGGAAGCACTGCGCGTGATGGGCTTCATGAGCGGCGACGTCGACGGTGATTTCGGCAACGAGACCGAGACGAGCGTAAAGCGGTATCAACAGTATGTACACGAACGCGCGGTTGCCTACTATGAGGCGAACCCCACGCCCACCCCGATTCCGACCATCGCGCCGACCCCGGAACCCACGCCCGAACCGACGACCCCGAGCGTCACGGCCGGCATCTCCCTGCTGAACGATTCTGCGCAGCCCGAGGTAACGGACGAACCCATCGTCCCGACCGTGGAGCCCACGGCGACGCCGAAGTATGAGCCCGACGGCAACGTGACGGACGAACTCATGGCGGATATCATTTCCATGAAGAATGTCGACCTCTACGTTCAGGATCTCGCACGCGGCGCAACCGACAACACGGACGAGGTCTACCGCCTTCAGAGAAGGCTCGCCTCGCTCTGGTATCTCTCCAGCTATACCGGCATTGACGGTCAGTATGGCAAGGGCACGGAAGCTGCCGTGAAGTATTTCCAGGAGCGCAACAACCTTGACCAGACCGGCGTCGCGGACGAAACGACGCAGCGGCTGATGTATTCCTCAGCGGCAATCAAGTCAGACCGCCCCGCGAACCCCTATTACGTCAAGATTTCCGTGAAGGATCAGAAGGTCTACGTCTACGAATGGGTCGCAGGCGACTACACCAAGCTTGTGAAGAGCATGGTTTGCTCGACCGGTACGACCACCAATCCCACCCCCTACGGCACATGGGCCGCGGGCGGTCCGGTCGGCAGGTGGTACTATTTCAAGGACTACGACTGCTGGGCACAGTACGGTTACGTCATCGTGGGCGGCATCATGTTCCACTCCGTGCTCTATTCGGAGAAGGATACCTCCACGCTCCGGCAGGGCTCCGTCAATGCGCTCGGCTCCCGCGCTTCCCACGGCTGCATCCGCCTCAAGGTGGAGGACGCGAAGTGGATTTACAACAACTGCGGCGCCGGCACCCTGGTGACAGTGTATTAGAACAAAACCGTTCAACAAGAACGCCGCTCGAGGATTCGTTCCTCGGGCGGCTGTTTTTTCTGTTTTGGGGCGCAAGATGGCCGAGCCGCCCGGCATACAATCCTCAGGGGTGAAAACATGGAACAGGCGGCGGCGGTCATCCGCAGGCGGGAAAAGAGGGCGCGCTATTGCGATCGCGTTCGCGTTCTGACATGCGCAGCGGAATATCCGGAATTTGTGTCGCGGGATTACCCGTGGGTGCTCAATCGCATCAACCAACTCTACAAGCGCAAAGCGGCGGCGTTTTTGAATCGATGCTCGACTGAGATTTACGCAAATGCGGCGGAGGATTACCTGTACGCCGCGCAAAGCGGCGACTTGTTTATGCCCTATGAGGCGCAGATGCTCTATCGGATCACGTATAACGAATCCTGTACGGTCAGCCTGACCTTTGACGACTACCAGTATACCGGCGGCGCGCACGGCAGCACATACCGGACATCTGACACATGGAATCTGAGCAAGGGGACGCGCATGACGCTCTCTGATTTTTTCCCGGAAGGGACGGATTACGAAGCGTACATTTATAAAAAGATTGACGCGCAGGTTGCCGAAATGATCGCCGCGGGCGACGACATTTTCTTTGGCGAGCCGGAAAAGCTCGTCCGCGACAATTTCGACGCAGAACAGTTTTACCTGACGCGCGAAGGAATCGTGATCTATTATCAGCTCTATTCCATCGCGCCTTATGCAAGCGGAATCGTTGAATTTATGATTCCCTTCGAACCAGGCGCGGTCATCCGGCCCGGCTGCGAACCGTCCGCATGACCGCCGACTCGTCAATTCCACATCTTCCCATCATCCACGCCTCCCGTTTCGGGCATATTAGCCGGGACGGGAGCTGATTTTATGACGATTGGACTTATCCTATTAATCATCACCGGGCTTTTGATCGCCTTCGGCGTCGGCCAGCGGGTGCTCGACCGATTGCGACTCACGGACGCGCAGGCATACGTGTTCATCGCGCTCATCATCGGCCTGGGCTTCGTGCCCAACATTCCGCTTGGACCGGTCGAGGTGAACCTCGGCGGCTGCGTCATCCCGCTGATCTTGAGCGTCTACCTCTTCGTCAAGGCGGATACCGCCTGGGAGCGGTGGCGCGCAATCATCGCGTCGGTCGTGACGGGCGGGGCCGTCTGGGCGTTGATGCGCTTTCTGCCCAACGAGCCGGACAGAATCCCCTTTGAACCCAACTGGCTCTACGGTGTCGCGGCGGCAATCATCGCCTATGTGCTGGGCCGTTCGCGCCGCTGCGCATTCATCGGCGGCGTCGTGGGCGTGCTGCTCGCACAGACCGCATCCCTGATCCCTGTGTGGAATGCGGGCGTGAACCAGACGTTGGTGCTGGGCGGCGCGGGCGCGTTTGACACGGTCGTGATCGCGGGCTTCCTGGGCGTCATGCTCGCAGAGCTGTTTGGCGAAGTCTTTGAGCGGATCAAGCGCGGCAACAAAAAGCCTACGCGCGAATTCAAGGACGGCGACTTTGTGAAGGAGGAACACCACGAATGAAAAAATTCGCGCTGACCTTCGCCGTCATGATCGCAATCTCGAGCCTGTTTGCGCCCGCGGCAACGGCGGCGGGCGTCCTCGACGAGGGCATGACCGACGGCGACTGCATCTATTCTCTCTATTCTGAGTCCGGAGAATTCCTCACCATGCGCGCCGCGCGCATGTATGTGGACGACGAGTATATCGCGGGCGACGATCGGCACTTTCAGATCACGCGCGTCGACGACGAGGCATGCGTCGCCTATGCGGAATATCTGGGCATCGACAAGGCGGAGGCCGTAACGGGTGACGCCGCCGAGGCCGTGTTCGCAGCGCTTGCGGCGACCAGTGCGCCCTCCGGCGGCACAAAGACGATCTGCATGTATTCCACGCACTCGGACGAGTCCTATGTGCCCAATGACGGCACCTACACCAAGCTCAAAAACGCGGGCATCTACGACGTGGGCGATGCGTTTAAAAAGGCGCTTGAGGAAAAGGGCATCAACGTCACCTATTCGCAAAAGACGTTTCTTCCGCACGACACGGGCGCTTACTCGCGTTCGCGCTCGACGGCGGTAGACCTCCTGAAAAAGAGCCCGGACGCCCTGTTTGACATTCACAGAGACGCCGTGCCCGCCTCGCAGTATGATACCAAGGTGGACGGCACCGAGATGAGCAAGGTGCGCCTGTTCGTGGGCAAGCGCAATCAAAATTCCGACGCGAACAAGTCGTTTGCCAAGACCATCAAGGCGACCGCCGATCAGAAATACCCCGGGCTTGTCAAAGACATCTATATGGGCAAGGGCAATTACAACCAGGAACTCTACCCCAAGGCGCTCCTGTTCGAGTTTGGCACCCACGAAATCAACAAAGATCTGGTCATCAAGTCGACCGGATACATGGCGGACGTGGTCAATACCGTACTCTATGGCGAGAGCGCGCAGGCATCCGAAACCCAGAAGGCAACGACAAAGGAATCGTCAAAGGGGTCGTGGAAGGGCATCGCTTGGGTCGTCGGCATCGCCATCGTGGCTGCGATCGTGTTCGCCTTTTTCCAGACGGGTAAGTTTGGCGGCACGTGGGACAAGATTAAACATTCGACAAGCGAACTGACCGGCGGTTCCATCGGCAAGCGGAACAAAAAATAGCACGAATGACCCCATTGCGGACGCCGCGCGCGTCCGCACTTTTTATGCCGCCCCGGCAATTTGGCAGCACCTGTTAAAAGTCGTGTTTGGCCTTTATAACTGTGCAAAAAAGTGATATAATAATATAGTAGGAAAAATTACTCGAGGAGTGCTTGAATGTCCAGAGATCAACATTACGACGAGAGCCAGATACAGGTTCTGGAGGGGCTCGAGGCTGTGCGTCGCCGCCCCGGCATGTACATCGGCTCCACCGACGAGCGCGGGCTTCACCACCTCGTGTACGAGATCGTTGACAACGCGGTCGACGAGGCGCTTGCCGGTTATTGCGATACCATAAACGTCACATTATTATCCGATGGTTCCGTATGCGTGGAAGACAACGGGCGCGGCTTTCCCGTGGGCATCCATCCCAAGATGGGGCGCCCCGCGGTCGAGGTGTGCTTAACGGTTCTCCATGCGGGCGGAAAATTTGGCGGCGGGGGCTACAAGGTCTCCGGCGGCCTGCACGGCGTAGGCGCGTCGGTTGTGAATGCGCTGTCGAGCCACCTCAAGGTGAATGTCTTCCAGGATGGAAAGATCTTCGAGCAGGAATATGAGCGCGGAAAGATTCTCTATGACCTGCGCATGTCCGGCGAGACAGACCGGACGGGAACGACCATCCAGTTCTGGCCTGACGTAAAGACGGGTGAAACACCCGAGCCGGGCATCTTTGAGACCGGGAAATTCGACTTTGACACGCTCAAAACCCGCTTCCGTGAGATGGCCTTTTTAAACAAGGGCATTAAAATCATGCTCCGGGACGAGCGCGTGGATCCCGTTCTCGAAAAGACGTACCACTACGAAGGCGGCATCGTCTCGTTCGTGGAATACCTGAACCGCAACAAGGAACCGCTCTTCAAGGAGCCGATTTACATCGAGGGCGCGCGCGACAGCTCCACCATCGAGGTGGCGCTTCAGTGGAACGCAGGCTTCAACGAAAGCGTCTTTTCGTTTGCAAACAACATCCTGACGCCGGAAGGCGGCACCCATCTGGCGGGCTTCCGCTCGGCGCTCACGCGGGTCGTGAACGACTACGGGCGCAAGGCGAAAATCCTCAAGGACGCGGATGCCAATCTCTCCGGCGAAGACGTGCGCGAAGGTCTGACGGCAATCATCTCCGTCAAACTCGTCGAGCCGCAGTTCGAGGGGCAGACCAAGTCCAAGCTCGGCAATTCCGAGATGCGGCCGGCGGTTGATTCCCTGGTCGCGGAAAAGCTTTCCACCTATTTTGAGGAGAACCCCTCCGCCGCGCGCACGGTGATGGACAAATGCCTGTCCGCGGCGCGGGCGCGGGAAGCTGCGCGCAAAGCGCGCGATCTGACCCGGCGCAAGACCGCGCTGGAGTCGGCGGCACTGCCCGGCAAACTCGCGGACTGTTCCGAGCGCGACCCGGCAAAGTGCGAAATCTTCCTCGTCGAGGGCGATTCCGCAGGCGGCAGCGCCAAAACGGGGCGCGACAGGCATTTTCAGGCCATTTTGCCGCTGCGCGGCAAAATTCTGAACGTCGAGAAAACGCGCATGGACAAAGTGCTCGCGAATACCGAAATCAAGGCCATGATCACGGCCTTCGGCGGCGGATTTGGGCAGGACTTTGACCCGGAGCGACTCAGGTACCACCGCATCGTGTGTATGACGGACGCGGACGTCGACGGAAGCCACATCCGGATTCTCCTTCTTACCTTTTTCTATCGGCACATGCCCAAACTCATTGAGGATGGGTATGTCTACATCGCGCAGCCGCCGCTTTACAAGGTCACCCGCGGCAAAAACGCACGCTACGTCTATGACGACGACGCCCTGCAGGCCTATCTGGATGAGCTTGGCCGCGACGTCAAGCCCGACATTCAGCGTTACAAAGGCCTCGGCGAAATGAGCGCCGAACAGCTCTGGGATACCACCATGAACCCCGAAACCCGCGTCATGTTCCGCGTCGAAATGAAGGACGCCATCGCAGCGGACGAAATGTTCACCCTCCTCATGGGCGATCAGGTTGAACCGCGCCGCGAGTTCATCGAACAAAACGCAAAACTGGTGGCGGACCTCGATATATAAGAAACCGGGATTGGGGTTCTGCTCCTTTGTCGGTTCGCCCCGGTTGATTTCACACGTTGAAGGGAGATTTTGCCCTTGGCCGATATTGAAAATTACAACATCGGGACTCTAAAGCCCCGCGACATCGAGGAGGAACTGAAAACCTCCTTTATTTCCTACGCCATGGCGGTCATCGTCAGCCGCGCGCTGCCCGACGTGCGCGACGGCTTGAAGCCCGTACACAGGCGCATTTTGTACTCCATGGTGGAACTGGGCGTGACGCCCGACAAGCCGTTCCGAAAATCCGCGCGCATCGTCGGCGATGTGCTCGGTAAATACCATCCGCACGGCGACACGGCGGTTTACGACGCCATGGTGCGCCTCGCGCAGGATTTCTCGACGCGCGCGCTGCTCGTGGAAGGGCAGGGCAACTTCGGCTCCGTAGACGGCGACGGGGCGGCCGCGATGCGCTATACGGAAGCGCGGCTCTCGAAACTGTCGATGGAAATGGTGCGCGACCTTGACAAGGAAACGGTGGACTTCTACCCAAACTTTGACGAGACGCTGATGCAGCCGGAAGTCATGCCAAGCCGGTTCCCGAACCTGCTTGTCAACGGCTCGTCGGGCATCGCGGTCGGCATGGCGACGAACATCCCGCCGCACAATCTGGGTGAGGTGATCGACGGCGTCATCTGTATGATTGAGAACCCGGATTGTACCACGGACGACCTCATGGAACACATCAAGGGTCCGGATTTCCCGACGGGCGGCGTGATCCTGGGACGGCGCGGCATTTACGACGCCTACCACGAGGGGCGCGGACGCATCATCACGCGCGCGAAGCATGAATTCGAGGAAATGCCGAATAACCGTCAGCGCATCGTCGTGACCGAGATTCCCTACATGGTGAATAAGGCCAAATTGATCGAAAAGATCGCGGAACTGGTGCACGAAAAGCGGCTCGAAGGCATCTCCGACATCCGCGACGAGTCGGACCGCTCCGGCATGCGCATCGTGATCGAGCTGAAGCGCGACGTGAATCCGAATGTGGTTCTGAATTATCTGTACAAGCATACGCAGATGCAGGACACCTTCGGCGTCATTACGATCGCATTGGTCGACGGTACGCCCAAGGTGCTCTCGCTGCATCAGGTAGTGTTCCACTATCTGGAGCATCAAAAATCCGTCATCACGCGGCGCACACAGTACGACCTCGACAAGGCGCTTGCGCGCAGCCATATCTTGGAAGGCCTGATCATTGCGCTCGACCACATCGACGAGGTGATCGCGCTCATCCGCGGTTCGCGCGACGGCGCGACCGCAAAACAGGGCCTGATGGATCGCTTTGGGCTCTCCGAGCGGCAGGCGCAGGCCATTCTCGACATGCGCCTCCAGCGGCTCACCGGCCTTGAGCGCGACAAAATCGAGGCGGAATACGCGGAGCTTCAGAAGCAGATCGAATACTTCCGCTCCGTGCTCGCAGACGAGCGGCTCGTGTTCGGGATCATCAAGGATGAGCTTCTCGAAATCAAACGCCGGTTCGCCGACCCGCGCCGTACGGAAATCTCCGCGCTCGACGGCGAGATTGACATGCTCGACCTCATTCAGGAGGAGGACATGGTCGTGACGCTCACGCACTACGGCTATGTAAAGCGCATCTCCAAATCCGCCTACCGCGCGCAGCGGCGCGGCGGAAAGGGCATCACCGCCACGGCAACGCGCGAGGAAGACTACGTTTCGCAGATGTCCATCAACTCCACGCACGATGCGATCATGTTCTTCACCAACCGCGGGCGCGTGTATCAAATGTGGTGCTACGAGATTCCCGAGGCAGGCAGAACAGCGCGCGGCACGGCAATGATCAATCTTCTGCAGCTTGATCCGGGCGAAAAGGTGACCGCCATGCTGGCAGTACCGGAGGAAAAGGTCGAGGGCCACTATCTCGTGATGGCAACCCGCAACGGCACCATTAAGCGAACAGAGCTTTCAGAGTTCACAAATCTCAGGCGCGCAGGTCTCATCGCAATCGTGTTGCGCGAGGATGACGAGCTGATCGGCGTGACGCTGACGGACGGCTCCCGTGAACTGATGCTCGGCTCCCGGGGCGGCATGGCGATCCGGTTCAACGAAACCGACCTGCGCCCGATCGGCCGCGCCGCGATGGGTGTACGATCGATGGATCTGGACGAAGACGATCAGGTGGTCGCGATGAGCTTGATTGAGGAAGGCGCAAAAGTACTGGCGATCACGGAGCTCGGCTATGGAAAGCGCACCGAGATCGAAGAATACCGCGTGCAGTCGCGCGCGGGCAAGGGCATCCTTGCGATGCGCCTGACGGACAAGACGGGCTTTCTTGCGGGGCAAATGCTCGTCACCGACGATGAGGACATCCTCGTCATTACCGACGACGGCACCATTATCCGAACGCCCGTGGACGCCATTCCGACCCTCGGCAGAGCCACGCAGGGCGTGCGCGTGATGCGCGTCGCAGAAGGCAGCCACATCGTGAGCTTCGAACGTGCAGAGCCTGAAGAGGATGAGGAGATCGAAGAAACGGAAGAAACCGTAGAGGCGGAGAAGGACGAGGAGATCTAATGACGATGCACGAAAAACGCGCAAACGAATTGTTCCTGGAAGGCTATAATTGCGCGCAAGCAACGTTCGCGGCGTTTTCGGATGTCATGGACATGGATGAAAAAGCAGCGCTACGCCTGTCCTCCGCGTTTGGCGGTGGGATTGGACGACTGCGCGAGGTATGCGGCGCGGCAAGCGGCATGATGATGGTTCTGGGCGCGCTTACGGGATACGACGTGCCGGATGATGCGGAAGGTAAAAAGGCCTATTATGCGCACATACAGGGACTCATGGGCCAATTCAAAGACGAATTCGGCAGCTACATCTGCCGGGACCTTCTGAACGTCGGCGGCCCGGAAGATCCAACGCCGGAGAAACGCACCGCAAAGTATTACAACGAGCGGCCCTGTGCCGATTGCGTGCGCTATGCAGCGCAGCTTATGGACAAAGAGGTTTTGAAATGCGAGTAGCGGTCATCGACGGTCAGGGCGGACGGCTCGGACGCCAACTGGTCGAGGCGATTCTCGTCCGCTACCCTGATGCGGAAATCACCGCCGTCGGCACGAACACCATCGCCACTGCGGCGATGATCCGCGGCGGCGCACACCATGCGGCAACGGGCGAGAACGCCGTCGTCGTCGCCTGCCGCGTGACGGACGTCATCGTCGGGCCGATCGGGATGGTGATTGCCGACGCACTCTACGGTGAGATCACGCCCGCCATGGCGGTTGCGGTGGGCCAAAGCCGTGCAGCACGCATCTTCATCCCCCTGATGAAGTGCGATAACCTCGTCGCAGGGATCGCGGACATGGGAATACAAGCCCTTGTAGAAGACGCGGTCGAAAAAATCGCCACCGCCTGCAAATTATAAATCGCAAATGATCAAAAAGGCCTCCAGCCGCACTGATAAAATCAACACAATGGTTGTAGAATATGCAAAGTTGTGGTAGATTATCGGATAAATGCGGTTGGAGGTTTTTTCTGTATGATGGTAACGGTAATCGGACGGGGGCATTCCGGAACGCGCGCGATGTCGCACACGCTCTCTGAGAGCGGCGTCTTCATGGGGGCGACCCTCAACAAATCGGGTGATCTCATTCCCGCCGAGGATATGTACGAGGCTTGCCGGGTCATGGCGAAGTACGTGGATTACAGGGGCGGCCTCTCTTGGGACTTCTCAAAGCTCCACACGATGCCCATCGACCCCGCCTTCACGCGGCTCGTCGAGTCCTTCCTCGCCTCCGTACTCGCAAGTGATGCCGAATACAAGGGCTGGAAGCTCCCGGAAACAACCCTCGTCTATCCGTGGATCGTCCGCATGTTCCCCGACATCAAATATATCCACTGGGTGCGCGATCCGCGCGACTGCATCCTCAACACACACCTCACCGATGACTTAACCGACTTTGGTATTGAATACGAGAAAACCGACGATGTTCGGAAAAATCGCGCCATCAGCTGGAAGTATCAGCGGGAGATCGTCAAGTCCACCCCCGCGCCCCGTGAGACCATTTCCGTACGCTTTGAAGACATGGTCTTCACGCAGGATGAGACGCTCGCGCGCCTTTCCTCCTTCCTCGGGATCCCCCTCGCAAAGATTCCCATGCGTACCGATTCCGTCGGCCGCTACAAAACAGACGAAGGTACCCACATGTACCCCTTCTTCGCGGAAGAAATGAAGGCGTGCGGATACGAGGGGTAGCACGGGAACGGGCAGGACTTCGGAACGCTATCTCGCACCCCGCCTAAGAGCTGGCGTCCTTGAGAATCCCATGCTGTTCAAAACCCCAATTCGTACATGCTCGCTCCGGGGGCTCAATCCCCGGGACGACGCATTTCGTTTTGATCAAACCAAATCGCAAATTCAACCGTCTGGGGCTGAACCTCCAGACGGTTGACGTGCGATGACCCTATTCTCCCGGCAAGCGACCCTGAGGACGCCAACCCTTAGGCAGGGTACATGTCCCCTCGCCTTCCCTCACTCCGCTTGTAGGATCCGCTCGGGGTAATATGTCACATTGGCGGCATCAATCCAGGATTGCTGGGCTGCGTTCCAGGCTTCAAGGCGCTTGGATTCGAGGGTAGAAGCCGTGAGCTCTGCATTGACCTGCGAGATCGGCACAGCGCCGGACTGCACACTTTGGACGAAAAGCACGATGTGCACGCCGCCCTCGGTACGCGCAGGTTCGGAGTAATCGCCGGGATTTTCAAGCACCATGCAGGCATTAATGAACATATCGGACCACATGACGGAATCCGATGAGACATAATAGCCCGTCTGGGCAAACGCGCCGCCATTCATTTCGTCGTCGGCGCTGTATTCGAGCATGAGTGAATCAAAGTCCCCGCCATCCTTCAGCATTTTGTACACGTCTTCTGCTTCGGCCTGCGCAGGCGCATACAGCTCGTCCAGTTCGGCGTTCAGGGTATTCACGGTCGTCTCATCTTCTTCGGTTGCAAGCTGCGTGTAGATTTCATTTGCGCGCGTCTGCGATTCGTCGCTGAGAGGGAAGAAAATATGTTTGATCGTGCGATAGCCAGTGGGATAGTAGAGAACCAGATCGCCATTCATAAGCGCATACTCAAACGCGCTCGGATCTGCCGTGAACTGCGCCTCCTGGGCAGCCAACTGATCGTTGTAGGCGACGGTGATCTGGTCGTTTGTCACGTTTACACCCGCCACGATCTCGTCATAAAGCTTCTGATGCCACCAATGCGCTTCAACGTCCGCGTTCACGCCATCGATGGTATAGTTCTCGTTCTCGGCAAGGTAATTGACAGCGGCGTTATAGGCATCTTCGTCCGACATGCCGTCTTCACGCACCATATCGGTATAGAAACTCACCGTCTCATCAAATTGCCCCTGCGCCTTGTCGGCGATCGCAGCACGATCCGCATCGGTTATCTCCGTATATCCTTTTTGCTGCGCCTGCAAATAGGCAAGCTTTTCGCCTACGAGGTTTTGCAGCACGGTATCAAGGATCGCAGCCACATTCTCGGCAACATCCGTACCGCCCAATGCATCACTGGCCAGCGCAGTCTGATACGCGCTGATCGCTTCGTCCGACATGACGGTTCCGCTATCGAATTCCGCGACCACCACGGGCTCTGTCGTATCCACAATGCCCAGATCACCGCTCGAAAGCGCCGCATTCGCAAGATCATCGCCCGTGTCCGCCTCTGCAGCGGCGCGGTCGAATTCCTCGGAGTACATCTCCATGAGTGTCATCTCATAATCGTCAATTGCAGCCTGCGCTTCTTTGAGCTTTTTCGCAGTTTGGGAGAACTTGGCCCCGCCCACATAGCCCACCGTGCCGCCGCAAATGAGCGCCAGAACCACAAGCAGCGCGACAAGCCCAAACGGCACGCCATGATTGCGCCTTTTGCGCTTGATAGACGTCGTCTTTCCTTCGGAATTCATCTGACCGCCCTCCATAGAACGTAATCGCTTTGCCTGCCGATGTACAAGCCTCCGCCTCAGTCCGTCAGTGTGTCGCCCCATTCGCGGCGCACGAGTTTCAAAACCAGAAGTACCTCTTCGCGCACCTCTTCCGATTCCATAAATCGGGTTGTCTCCGCAAATCGGATCAATTTTTCCAGCTTCCTAAGGTTTTTCTGGGTCTGTCTCCGCTGATCCGCAGGGTTGATCTTGCCCATCTTGCGTGCCTTGATGAGGAACTTGCGCTGCCAGCGATCCGGCGGCTGCGCATGTATCCGCACATACTCCAAGTCCTCGACCCGCCCATACAGCATCTTCTGCATCAGCCATGAATAGTATACGCTCGAAAGCACGATAATCGCGCCCAAGCCAACGACCGTCAAAAGCAATATCCAGCCAATGCCCATTTAAAAATCTCCTTGTCAACAACTACCCCTATTGTACCACAGAGGCCGCATAAAGTAAACGAATGCCCCATCAAACAGAATTGACCGCCCGGGACTCCCGGGCGGTCAATGGGCAATATGCGATTATACCACCCGGCTTAGTTTTTTCTCGGTCACTCTTATTTCTGGTATCCGCGCATTCCGCTGAGCGCAAGATCCTGCGCACAGTGGCAGGCAACGAAATGCTCGGGTTCGAGCTCGCGCCACTCGGGAATCTCTTCCTTACAGATGGGCTTTGCATAGCGGCAACGCGGGTGGAACGGGCAGCCGGAAGGCAGGTGCGCGGGATTCGCAACGTCGCCCTCGAGCATGATGCGTCGGGACTTGTTGCGCGGATCCGGAACCGGCTTCGCAGACAAAAGCGCCTCCGTGTAGGGATGCATGGGCCGCGCGAACAGCTTGACTGTGTCGGCCAGCTCGACCATATGACCGACGTACATGACGCCGACACGGTCCGAAATATGGCTGACGACGCCCAGATCGTGCGAGATGAACAGGTAGCTCAGGTGCATCTGCTCCTGAAGATCCATCAACAGGTTTAGAACCTGTGCCTGTACGGAAACGTCCAGCGCGGCAACCGCCTCGTCACAGCAGATGAAACGCGGCTTGGTCGCGAGCGCGCGGGCGATACCGATGCGCTGGCGCTGACCACCGGAGAATGCGTGCGGATACCGCTCAAGATGGCGGGAATCCAGACCGACGGTCTCCATCAGCTCTTTGACGTACTCACGGCGCTCCGAAGATCCCATCAAATGATGGCAAACCAGCGGCTCGGCAATGATGTTCTGAACGGTCATGCGCGGGTCAAGCGACGCATAAGGATCCTGAAAGATCATCTGCATGTCGCGGCGGGTATCGCGCAGCTGGGAGTACGGCATGGTGGTCAGTTCCACCTGCTTGTTGTTTTTGTCGTTGAACAAAACCGATCCGGAGGTGGGCTTGACGGCCTGCAAAATGCAGCGACCGAGCGTGGTCTTGCCGCAGCCGGACTCGCCAACGAGCGCCAGCGTCTCGCCTTCCTTGAGGTACATGTCAACATTATCAACGGCTTTCACATAGCCGATGGTTTTCTTGAAGAAGCCGGAGGTAATGGGAAAGTACTTCTTCAGATTTTTTACCTCAATAATGGGGTGCGTGAATTTCTTTTCCATTTACTTGCCCTCCGTTCTCTCTTTGTCGAAGAGGAAGCAGCGCACGAAGTGGCCGGGCTCGATCTCGACCATCGGGGGATACGCCTTGTCGCACACACCCTTCATGAACCGCTCACAGCGAGAGGCGAAACCGCACTCGACAGGCAGGTTCATGGGATAGGGAACTGTGCCCTTGATGGAGTCAAAACGCCCCTTGTGCACCTTGTCGGCCGTCGGAATCGACTTGAGAAGGGCCTTCGTGTACGGGTGCTGCGGATTGTAGAACAGCGTGTCCACATCGCAGGACTCGACGACCTTTCCAAGGTACATGACGACGACGTCGTCCGACATCTCGGCAATGACGCCGAGGTCGTGGGTAATGAAGATAACGGAGGCGTCGTTCTCCTTCTTCAGCTTGTTGATCAGATCGAGAACCTGTGCCTGAATCGTCACGTCGAGCGCGGTGGTCGGCTCGTCGGCGATGAGGATGGAGGGCCTGGAGGCCAGCGCCATGGCGATCATCGCCCTCTGGCGCATGCCGCCGGAAAGCTGATGCGGATACTCATCTACGCGCTGTTCCGGGTTCGAAATGCCAACCTCGCGCAGCGCATCGATGCAAATCTGGCGCGCCTTTTTCTCATCGGGCTCGATGTGCAGCATGATCGTCTCCATGATCTGGTTGCCGATCGTATGCACGGGGGAGAACGCTTTCATCGGCTCCTGAAAGATCATCGAAATATTACCGCCGCGGATCGAGCGAATGACGTCGCCCGTGGGGTTCAATTTCGCAATGTTGATCGGCTCATCGAGCACCTTGCCGTCCTTTTCATACAGCCAGATGTCTCCGCCGATGAGGCCATACTTGGGTAGGATCTTGAAGATCGCGTTGGTGGTGACGGACTTTCCGCAGCCCGACTCGCCCACGATGCCCAACGTGCGCCCCTTACGAATGACGAAATCAACGCCGTCGACCGCTTTCAGGAGGCCTTCGTCCATATCAAAGTGAATCTTTACATCCTTAAGCTCAAGGATGACATCATCACCGGGTCTTTTCATGAATATATCCTCCTTACTTTATTTGTACGGGTCGGCCGCGTCACGCATACCGTCGCCCATGAAGCAGAAGCACAAAACCGTCACAATGATGAACAGTGCCGGGAACATCAGCCACGGCGTGGCAGCCATCGCATCGACCGTCTGGCAATCCTGCAACAAAGTACCCCAGGAGACCGTCGGTGCCTGAAGGCCGAGGCCCAGGAACGACAACGTCGTCTCACCAAGAATCGTACCGGGAATGGAGCCGGTAACCGACACGATGATGTAGCTCATGAAGGAGGGCAGCATGTGCTTGAAGATCACCCTCATGTGGCTGGAACCCGAGAGGCGCGCCGCGACGACGAAGTCCTCTTCGCGCAGGGACAGTATCTTACCACGCGTAACGCGCGCGAGTCCTGTCCATCCAATGAGAGACATGATCAAACTCATCAGGAAGTATTTTTTCAGGTTTGACATCGTGCTCGGCAGAGCCGCCGCCAGGGCCATCCACAGCGGGATGCCGGGGATGGACATGATCAGGTCGATCGACCTTTGCACGATGGTATCGACGACGCCGCCCAGATAGCCGGACAGACCGCCGAGCGTCAAGCCGATAAGAACCGTAAAGGAAACCGCAACCAGACAGAACGTCAGGGAGATTCGACCACCCGACAGCACGCGGGAGAACACGTCGCGGCCCAGTGAGTCGGTTCCCATGAGGAAGAACGCTTCGTCGCCCGGATTCTGATCGGGCGCCAGAATCGCACCAAAGAAGTGGACGTTCAGCTTGAGCGAATCGATGCCGAAAAGCTTATACTCGCTGCCGCGCACGAAGAATCCAAGCTTCACAATCTTGTCGGTTTCGACGTAGCTCTTGCGGAAGGTATAAGGATCGGTGTAGCGCTCAAGGCCATAAACAAACGGGCCCTGAAAGTTGCCGTCCGCATCCCAAAGGTGGATCTTCGTCGGTGCACAATCCTTGAATTCTTTGTACCGCTCAAGGGGAAGGGAGGGCCCAAAGAATTCACAGAACATGCAGATGAGGTACATGATGATCAGAATCGGCACGGCGATCATGGCAGCCTTATGCTTTTTGAACTTCCAGCGCATCAGCTTCCACTGGCTGGCCACCTCATAGGTATTCGCCACTTCCTGAGTCTGGAGGTTTGCCTTCTTTTTCTTATTCGTCATTCGGAGACACCTCCAAACTTGATACGCGGGTCAATCAACGCAAGAAGTATATCTGAAATCAACGTACCAACGACCGTCAGACAGCTGACGATGAGCAGGTAAGAACCCGCGAGATACATATCCTGATTGACGAGCGCACGTCGAACCAGCGGGCCCATGGTGGGGAGTGAAAGAACCGTTGAGACGATCATCTCGCCGCCGATCAGCGCGGGGAGAACCCAGCCGATGGTGGAAACCTGCGGGTTGATGGCCATGCGGATGGGGTACTTCCACAGGAGGCGACCTTCTTTGACGCCCTTGGCGCGCGCGGTAATGACGTACTGCTTCTGGAGTTCGTCAAGCAACATTGCGCGCATCGAGCGGATCATGCCCGCCGTCTGAGAAATCGCAATGATGAAAATAACGAGCGCCAGACGCGGCAGCATATCCATAAACTTCGCCCAGCTCCAGGACGCGGTAATATACTGCGCGGAATTGAGTCCCGTCAGCGATTCGCCTGTTACCGAATATATGATGAACACCGAGGCGAGCGCGAGGAGGAACGCGGGACACGACATGCCGATAAATCCAATAAACTGGAAAAAGTAGTCGAACCCCGAATACTGATTCGTCGCAGACACAATTCCAACCGGAATGGCGATTGCCCAGGTCACAACCAGCGACAGGAGCGAAATGCTGATGGTGGCAGGCAGACGTTCCTGGAGCTTCGAGACCACTGTCGCATTCCACTGGAACGATCGACCAAAATCCAGCTTCGTTATGATATTCTTCACCCAGTAAAAGTATTGCTGATACACGGGCTTGTCAAGTCCGTATTGCTTGGTGAGGTTGATGATTTCCGACTCATTCACGTCCAAGCCCGAAGTCTCAAGCTGAATGATGTAGGTCGTCAGGTAATCTCCCGGCGGCAACTGGATGATGATGAAGATGAGCACGCTGACCGCGATGAGGAGCGGAATCAGCTGAAGCAGACGCCTCAGAATGTAGTTGAGCAACATTTGGCTTCGTTCTCCCCCTTCCCGCCCATTGGGCGGCTGTTAATTTCCGTCCGCTCGGCTCCAATCGAGCGGAATGCGCGCTTTTCGAGACGAAATGGACGAACAAATACGCGCCCGCGCGCAGACGCGCATTGCTGCATGAACGTATCTAAAACGGTTCACGCTGTCCGATGAAGTTATTATACATGAAGCTTCACCTCATTGCAAGGGTATATGGTATCAAATCATCAAAAACTGCACGAAATAATCAATCCCGCCGCGCCAGTTTCCACATTTTTGCAACATATATTAAGGAATTGTTGTTCGCATATCCCAGTTTTTCTATTGACCGCCGCCGCCGCGGCAGTATATAATCTAGGATAGTAGAACATATGCAAGGGAGGAACGGAAATGGCACTTCTGCACGTGGACTTTTTTTCCGAATCACTGGGAATGTGCACACAAATGGACGTCATTTTGCCAGAAAAAACACGTGGGCAGATCGGCATGGAGGGCAAATCCGAAGAGGGCCCCTGGAAGACCCTCTATCTGCTGCACGGCATGTCGGACGACCATACGATTTGGCAGCGGCGCACGTCCATCGAACGCTACGCGGCAGATAAGGGCATCGCAGTCGTCATGCCCACAACCCATCTGGGCTGGTATACGGACATGCATGTCGGTTTCCCCTATTTTACATACATTACCAGCGAGTTACCAGAAATTTGCAGACGTTTTTTCCCAAACATGTCCAAGGATCGTGCTGATACCTACGCGGCAGGCCTTTCGATGGGCGGCTATGGCGCACTCAAATGCGGGCTGCGCGCGGGAAAAACGTTTTCAAAAGTCGCAACGCTCTCGGGCGCAGTGGATGTCGCGCGCATCTGCACGGAGCAGGCGACCGACCGGTTCTGGAATGATCTATTTGGTCCGGCCGAAAAGGTGCCCGGCTCGTTCAATGACCTCATAACCGCGGCAGAGGAAATGAAGGACGCCCCCGAGCGGCCGGACGTCTACATGTGGTGCGGCACGGAAGACTTTCTATACCAAGACAATGTCCGGATGCGCGATCATCTTCAAAAACTGAATTATCACCTCGTGTACGAAGAATCGCCGGGCGATCACCAGTGGAAATATTGGGACGAAAAAATTCAAACGGTTCTAGACTGGCTCGTTCCAGCAAAGGAGGACGCATAAATGGCGCTTGTACACATCGGTTTCTTTTCCGAGGCACTTGGCATGTGCACAAGCTGCGACGTGATTTTGCCGCAGCCGGCCCGTTCCCTCATCGGCATGAAATCTGCCGACGCGGAGAAATCCGCCAAAGTACTCTGGCTTCTCCACGGCGCAAGCGACGACGAAACCATCTGGCAGCGGCGCACCTCGATTGAGCGTTACGTCGCCCCCCTCGGGATGGCGGTCGTCATGCCCGCCGCACATCTTTCATCCTACACAGACATGGCGCACGGGCAGAACTTTTTCACCTATATCGCCGACGAACTGCCCCAAATCATGCGCCGCTTCTTCGGCTTTTCTGATCAACGCGAGGAGAATTACATCGCGGGACTCTCCATGGGCGGCGGCGGCTGTCTGAAAATCGGATTCGCGCGGCCCCATCATTACGCCGCCATTGGCTGCCTCTCCGCCGGCATCTTCGAACCCCAGCGCATGGCGGCAAACCCCCGTTTCGCCAAAAACATGGCGCGCACGTACGGCGAGAGGGAGATCGAGGGCACCGTCGACGACGTCAAGGGCACGGTACGCAAACTCGTTGCGGCCGGCGGCCCCTTTCCCCGCGTCTTCCATGCCTGGGGTACCTCTGATTTCGTCAAGGATACCGCCGAGGATACCCGCACATTCTTCCAGGCCTTCCCGGACAACCCCTTCGATTACACATACGAAGAGGACGCGGGCGCACATACCTGGGAATACTGGGACGAACACATCCAGCACTTCCTGAAGTTCATCGAAGCTAAATAACGCCCGCTCTCAATGGGAAGCCCCATCGCAAGACAAATGGCCATAGGGATGTGCGGGGCATAACCCCGCAAGCCTCCCCCCTATAAAAGCAGATCTCCCGGGGACTGAGTCCCCGGGAGATCCAAAACATCATGAAAAGATCGCGGTCAGCAAGGGATTTTCAAGGGCAGCGCACGCACCTGTCTCAACTTCATGACTGAAACACCAGCGCGATGGCCGCATCGACAAATGCCTGATTGAGGCCGACGACATGCCAGGCGGCATCCGTTTCGTTGTAGCGGGCGACATAGGCGGGCACATCGCCGTAGGAATAGCAGGAAAGGTCGAGGAGGTAGGAAGCGGGCTGCGCAGCGGCATCTCCGGTCAGGGAAAACATGCCGACATTGGCCCACGCGCCATCCGCAAGGGCAAAGACGGCAAAATCGCCGGCGCCGATCACATAGGCGGGCACGACCGAATTGGCGGGCGCCGCGTCTCCCTCAGCGTAGAAGTCAAATCCTTCCTCTGCAACCGCCTCGTTTAAAAGAGCGGTGACGATCGCCGTCTGATCTGCGTAGGTCATAAGAAGGTAGGTGTTATAATCCATATCGGTCGCCTTGATGGCGATGAGGGTGCGCAGGTAATCCAGATCCGCGTCGTCGAGTGCGGAAATCGCGTTCGCGTAGCGGTTCCACTCGCCCGCATCGGGCGCGGCGACGCCCGTTTCCGCAGCCGAAAAATCGACTGCCCCGCCGGTCGCGTCTGTGACAATGGGAAGTGCGCCTGCCGTTTCGGCATATGCGGATGTCAACGCGAAGAGGAGTACCATGCACAAGCAAATCAAACGTTTCGTCATTTCTTTATTTCCTCCGATGAAATGCATTGGAATTACATATTAACACATATTCCACACACATTCAATATACATAACCATGAACTTTCTGGTAAAAGTGTTAGTCTAAAGTACCGATCGATCATTGGAGGTAGCCACATGAAATTCCCGCGCAAATTTCTCGCCGCCGTACTCGCTCTGTCAATTGCACTCGCCGCCCCGGCATTGGCGCTCACCCTCCCAAGCTCATTTGTGTTCACGGATAAAGTGCCCAACGGTCCCTTCGATGGCATCGTGATCGCAAAAACGGCGACGTTTTACGCGACGAGCGGACAGGTATCGACTCTTGATCGCGGCACGACGCTTACGCTGCGCGGCATGAAAAACGCTTCCTATGCCAAGGCTACCTACAATGGCACGAACGGCTACATCAATGTGAAAAATGTCATGATGCTTGTCGGCATCAGCGCGCGCGTGCGCACCGATTGCTGGGCATATGAATATGGCGGCGACCAGAAGGCGAAGCTCTCCTCCGGCGCCAAGGTCTACATGGTTGGGCGCTATACCGATCAAAACGGCACGCTCTGGCTCCTGTGTACGAACAAGAGCGGCACTGCCCTCGCATATATTAAAAGAGCCAACCTCTACCGCTGATCAAAGATAGGCGCCCGCAGGAAATGGGCGCCTTTTCCATCGGTCAGGTATCCATCCGTACGAGGGTCCGCAGCGCCCGGTTGCGATAGTTGAGATCTGTGCGCAGCTCAAATCCCATCTTCTCCCAGAAACCGTTCCCGATCTGGTTTCTTTGAAACACCACCAAAGCAACCTTCGATATGTTCTCCGTTCGAAGTGCAAAAAGCGCCGCTTCCACAAGCGCGCGGCCGCGCCCCGTGCCGCGCAGGGACTTGTCCACCGCCGTGTGATGGATGTACCCGCGCCGTCCGTCGTGACCTGCCAAAATAACGCCGTTTATCGCACCGTCGTCCACGCTCACGAAGCATGTATTCGGATTGCGCAGCAGGTACTTTTCGATTCCCGCGCGCGAATCATCCACGTCGTTGAGCCCCATTCCCTCCGTGCGCTCCCATAAGGCCCGCACTTCGTCATAATCCGCCATTGTCATCAGCCGAAGCATATTCTTCACCCCATGAATAATTATACATACGGAGGCTTTATATGTCAATCATATTCACAAATTATGCATCCGTGCCGGGGATCACGCCGGATTACCGCGCCGTGCGGGAGATGCTTGTCACAATCGGCTACCGGGAATTTACATATGCACGCTGGGATTGGATGGCGACACACGGTTATCTCCAAACCACCCAAATCGGTCGCATGGGGCTCTGGATGGAGGCAGAACGCGTGGTTGGCGCGGCGCTTTTTGATTGCAGGCCCGGCGACACGTTTCTGATGTGCCTGCCGGGCTACGAGTTCCTGCGAAAAGAGATGCTCGGCTATGCGCGGACGCACCTGCGCGGGCCTGACGGCTTGCGCATCGTCATCCCGGAGACCGACCGCGCCTACCAGGCGCTTGCCGCGGCGGCAGGGCTCACTCCCACACCGGATGCGGAACACGACGCAGCGTTCTTTGTGGGTGAGACGCCGCTTGATTATGTGCTCCCCGCGGGCTACCGAATGACCGACATGCGTGAAACGTACGATATGTATCAGTATGGGCGCGTCTTGTGGAAGGGCTTCAACCACGAAATAAACGGCGAGGGTGCCTATGACGATGTGCCGCACAAATCATGGTGCGACGTAGACGGCGAAATGAAGCGCGAGAACGTCGATCTGTCTCTCAAGATCGCGGCCGTCGCCCCGGACGGCAATTTCAGCGCCTATTGCGGCATATGGTTCGAACCGCGCGCGGGCTTCGCCGTCATCGAACCGGTCGCCACCGACCCAGCCCACCGCAAAAAGGGTCTGGGCAAGGCGGTTGTACTGGAGGGAATCCGCCGCGCGGCAGCGATGGGCGCGCGGCGCGCCATCGTCGGCTCCAGTCAGCAATTTTATTATTCCATCGGCATGCGGCCCTACGCAACAAACACCCTTTGGCGGGATTGACCAAACGTTGCGTTTGTTGCGCAGGGGGGTGCCCATCTGGTAAAATCATCTGTGGGAGGTGATCGAAATGGATCCAAGGTCTACGGGCGCGCTCATACGCGCACGCAGGTTGGAGCATGGGCTTACGCAGCTTGCACTCGCGCAGCGGCTGAACGTGACCGACCGCGCGGTTTCGAAGTGGGAACGCGGCGTGGGCCTGCCGGACGTGGGCACGCTCGCTGCATTGGCGCATGAACTCGATATGCGCGTCGAGGATCTGCTTGCGGGAAGCCTTCCGGAAAACGAGCCGACAGGAGGCAACATGAAAAAATCTTCGTTTTACTTCTGCCCCACATGCGGCAATTTTGCGATGAGCGCTGCGCCCATCTCTGTCGCGTGCTGCGGACGTACGATTGCGGCGGCATCGGCGCAAAAGCCCGACCCCGCGCACGCAATGCGCATTGAGATCGTCGACGGCGAGCGCTACCTCACGATCGATCACCCCATGGACAAGGAACACTACGTGAACTTCATCGCACTTTTGTCGCCACCTGGCGTCACACTCGTCCGGCAGTATCCGCAATGGCCTGCCGAGGCGCGCTTTCCGCTGCGGAGTCGGGGAAAGCTCGTGTGGAACTGCACGGCGGATGGACTGTTCCAAATGGAGATCTGACTCGAATTTCGGTTGCAATCGTCCCTCGATCGGTGTACAGGGCGATTTTTCGTGCTATAATGAATGAGGCCATGACACAGATGGGAGGCATTCATATGGCATATGAGCAGGGTGGAAAAAAGCAATATTCCTGTCCGAAATGCGGCTGCAGATCGTATGTGAGCGACCAATTTCAGGCGACAGGCGGTAACTTTGCGAAGATATTCGACGTGCAAAACAAGAAGTTCATTACCGTCTCTTGTGAGCAATGCGGCTACACCGAACTGTACCGCGCGCAGACCTCGAGCGGCATGAACATCCTTGATTTCTTGCTCAATCATTGAATTTCGTCATTATGCACAAGCTAAAATACGATATTTGTGCGCATTAACGGAGAAAAACAGGCCAAGGACGCCGTCGGTGCTTACATCGAAGCGTCCTTTTGTGTTATAATAAATAAGAAGGGAGTGAAGCAAATGAAAATGGCAGGCAAACAGGTGACACATCGTCGATTCGGCAACGGGGTCATCAAATCCTGCGAGAACGGCGTGATCCATGTCCTCTTTCAGGACTACGGTACGCGCAGGTTCCACTACCCGGAAGCGTTCGATCGCTTTTTGACGACGGACGACGAGGAACTCTCCGCATGCACGAGGGAGGAACTTGGCGCGTGGAAACTTGGGCAGCAGGCCGAGGACGCGCGCGTCATTCAACTCTGCATCCAGCGCGTGCGCGAAGCACAAACTAAAAAGACCGCAAAAAGCAAACCGACCACGAAGACGACAAAGACGGCAAAGGCCGCCGCAAAGAAGTAGGCAGCCGGGGTGCGGTTTCCCGCCCCTGATGCATGCCAACTCCGAAAATCCCATGAACAATGGGATTTTTGTTTTTTTGGGGGATCGTTGCCCTTATTCCACCATCGCCTCGCTGCCCGCGCGCGTCCGTTTGACGAGTATGCGGCGTTCGATGCGTGTTTTCAGCTCGGCGACGTGGGAGATGATGCCGATGAGTTTGTCGCCGCCCGCAAGCGTTGCGAGCACGGAAACGACCTGGTCGAGCGTCTCGGCGTCGAGGGAACCAAACCCCTCGTCCACAAAAAGCGCATCCGCCGCAGCGCCGCCCGCCATGTGACGGATGACATCCGCAAAGCCAAGCGCCAGCGCGAGCGAGGCCATGAACGACTCGCCGCCGGAGAGCGAACGCACGCTGCGTTCGCGCCCGGTGAAGCGGTCAAGTGCGTTGAGTTCCAGTCCGGTCTGCACGCGCAAATCTCCCGCCTCACGTGCCCGAATCAGCTCATAGCGTCCATCCGTCATGGAGAAAAGTCGCACATTTGCCTGGCGGATTACGCGGGAAAAGTGGTCGATGAGGATGTAGCGTTCAAACGTGATCTTGCCGACGCCCTGATGATTTTTGCCGCCCGCCACATTCGCAAGCTGGAGTGCCTCGGCATAGCGCACCTCGAGTGCGGAGAACCGGGCATAATCGCGTGCCACATCGCGCGCCACACGCGCGTTCCGCTCCAGTCTGCGCGCAATTTCATCCTCCGCGCCCGTCGCCTCATCCAATGCGTTTCGTGCCGCATCGCGGGCATCCTCGAGCGCGGTCTCGTCCGCGCGCATATTGCCCGCGACCGCTATTTTCAACTCCGCAACCTTGCGATCATGATAGAAATAGGCGCGTGCATGCTCTTCAATCTCCGCGCGCAAATCATTCACATCTGCGGATAGAATCGCTGCAGCACGGTAATCCGCCTCGTCCCGGAATCCGGCTTCGCGGATTGCGCGCGCGAACGCCTCTGCGGATCCCTTTTCCTCCGCACGTCGTGCGGCAAGCTGCGTTTCAAGCAGTTTTCCGCGATCATGTCCGGAAACGATTGCCATTTCACACGCCGCAAGCGCATCCGCCGCAGCCTTTTGTGCCGCCTCCCACTCGGCCACCTCCTTGCGCAGGCGTGCAATGGTGCGGGCGGCGGACGCGCTGTCCGGAAATTCCGCCTCGGCTGTGAAACGGGCGACGGCGTCCGCAAGCGAACGCGCCGTCACTGCACATTCCTCGCGCGCGCGTGCCCGCGCATCCCATGCTGCTTGAAGGGTCGGCAACGCTGCGGCCCGTTTATCCCGTTCTGAAACCAGTCGCACGTCTTCGTCCGCCAACGCCCGCCAGCGCAGGCAGTTTTTCTGTGCCATTTGTGCGGCGCCTGCATGCGCCCGCTCCAAGTTTTCAAGGCGCGCAAGCATATCGGGTAAAGCTGCGCCATCCTCTGCCGCAAGATCCCGGTATTCTTCCTTCAATTCCTCAAATCGCTCCGCAAGCGCCTTGCGCGCAGACTGCGCCTCGGCGGCACGCTGCTGGGACAGCGCACGCGCGTCATTCAGCGCACGCTCTGCCGCTTCAAGCGCCGCCTGATCCGGGGCATTTTCAGAAAGCCGTGCCGGGAACGGATGCGCGCATGAGCCGCAGACCGGGCACGGCGCACCATCTGCCAGGGTAGAGGCCATGATTCCCGCCTGCGCGGCAAAAAACGCGCTTCGCACCGCGTCGTATACACGGGACGAGCTGCCCTCCGCTTCGAGGACACGCGTAACCTCTATGCGCAAAGCGTCGTATGCCCCCCGCTCCTTTTTCAGTTGTGAAAGCTTTCCGCGCAGCTTGCGGGCATTGTTTTCTCCTTCGAGCGCAGCGCGGCGAACACCTTCCTCCCCTACGAGCGCGGCCTGCGCAGGCATGGTTTCCTTCCGGCGGATGTCAACCGCGGCGATGCGCGCTTCGCACTGCGTCAATGCCACGCGCGCCTCGTTTGCCGCAGATTCCGCTGCCGCGCGGGCTGCCTCCGCCGCAACGCAGCGCGCGCGCAGACCGTCCGCCTCCTCATATTTGGGAAAGAGCCCCTCGATCCGGATCGCCCGCACACGCGCATCCTCGGCGCTTGTG
Source organism: Bacillota bacterium (assembly GCA_023421735.1). Next base: position 34,461 of record JAEZSP010000090.1, read on the forward strand.
CGTCCGACCTCCGCCTGATCGAGCGCGGCGCGGCACATGAAAAGCCGCATCGCATGTTTTTCATTTTCCGTGCGCACCGCTTCAAGGTCTTTTTCTCCCGTCCGCACCAGGGTGCCCGCCGCGATGCATGCCGTTTCCGCCGGCGCAATCTTCTCCGCGCGCTGCGCGCGTGCAAGCGTCTCCCGCTTCGCCGCGATTTCCGCTTCGCGCGACGAAAGAGCTGCAAGCGCCTTTTCGCTCAACGCGAGCGCGTCAAACTCTGCATTCCGTTTTTTTGCATCCGTAATCTGCGCGATCACCGCATCAAGCGACCGCATTTGCTTTTCTCGCCGCGCCCGCGCATCCACACGCTTTTTTTCGTCTGTGGCAATCTGTGCGTGCAGAAGCGTCAAAAAATCCTTCGTACGGTAGGCGGATGGCTCGATCGCCCCTGCCTCGGACAATTCGGCCTGCGCGAATCGTGCCTCAATCAGCGCCTTGAGTGGCGCATGGTCCCGCCCGATCGCGGCTGCGCGCGCGGACAGTTCCTTTTGAAAAAGCTCAAATACCTGCGTATCAAAAATTGCACGCAAAATCGGTTCCCGATCCTGTGTATCCGCCATCAGAAGACGATTGAATTCCCCCTGCGCAATCATCATGATCTTCGAAAAGTGTTCGTGGCGAATGCCGATCAGATCAGCCACCGCCTCGTCCACGCGCCTCGCACCTTCGACGACCGCGCCGTCGGGATATGTCAAAACAGCATTATCCTTCTCGCGCGTCATGCCGCCGCCGCGCCGCGCGGGCCTCAGATACTCCATGTTGCGCCGCGCCTCATAGACCTTCCCGCTGTGGGAAAAACGCAGAAGCACATAGGTCTGCGTATCATCCGCGGCGATATCCGCGCGCAACACCCGCGCATCTCCGCGCGCGTCGCCGCTCGCGCGACCATAGAGGGCATACATAATCGCGTCAAAAATCGTCGTCTTGCCCGCACCCGTATCTCCGCAGATCAGATAGAGCCCGCTCTCGCCCAACCGCGTCATGTCGAGCGCGGTTTTGTTTGCATATGATCCAAACGCCTGCATTTCCAGATAGATCGGCTTCATGCCCGTCCCCCTTCCTGAGCGGTATCAAAGGCATCCGCCGCCATTTTTGCCATTTCTGCCGTCATTTCGCTCCCACTCATGCGCGTGTAGAATTCAGAAAACAACTCCATTGGCGCGCGTTCCGCGATGGCGGGCGCTTCCTCGATCGGCGCCGCGCCACCCGCAAGCGTGAGGCGCAAGACGTTTTGATAGACGGCCGAGAGTTGCTCCAAGGCAGAAACCGGGGGAATCTCGTCGGTCAGGGTCACGCGGATATAATCTTCGGGATCACCGGCCGCCGCAACGTCCGGCGCAAGAAGGTCCGACAACCGCCCCTTGATCTCCCGCATGCCGTGCTTTTCCCGCACCGCAATGCGTTCGAAGGTAAAACCATCCGCCGTCACTTCGCCCATGACGAAGCTTTTTTTATGGCGCACCTCCGAAAAGGAATACTTGAGCAGGGACCCGGCATAGCGCACGCATTCCCGCCCCACGCGTTGGGGCGCATGCAGATGTCCGAGCGCGACATAGGAAAAAGGGTCAAAGAGCGCGGCATCAACCTCGGATAACCCACCCACAGGATCAATCTCCGAGTCGCTGCGCTCGCTCTCCTGCCCGCGCGCCGCAGAAAACAGGTGGGTGACGAGCACGTTTGCGCGCGCAGGATCGAACGCCTCGCGCGCAAGAATGGCGGCGACGGCATCCCCGGCCGAATCGAACGTCTCATTAAAATACCGCCCGACCTCTTTGGGTCTGACATAGGGCAAAAGATATACCCGGGCATCCGCAATATCGACCCATTCGAGCGTCCCCGCATACGGCCCCGCAATGTGCACGCCCTGCCGCGCCAGGATCCGACCCGCAAACGCGAGCCGCTCCTGTGAATCGTGATTGCCGCCGATCAAGCACACCTGTGCGTCCGAATCGGCCAATTCCGTCAGAAATTGATCGAACAGGGAAACGGCGTCCGCACCCGGCACGGGGTGATCGTACACATCTCCCGCGATCAGGACGCAGTCGGGTCGCATGCGGCGCACCGCCTCGACAACAGACGAAAGCGCCTCCTCCTGATCGGCAAGCAGGCTCATTTCATGGAGCTTCTTCCCAAGATGCAAATCCGCGATGTGGACAAATTTCATACGGTCTCCTCTATGAAAAGGGCCGGGCCTCGCGGCGCCGGCCCCCCCTCGTTATTTCGTCTCGACGAGCTTGATATTCTTCCATTTACCCTGCCGATAACGCAGGTAAGTGAGCAGCGCGCCGATGATCCATGCGGACAGAAGCGAGATGAACAGCGCATAGGGATGCCCGTTCGGCCATTCCGGCGAGCGCATCAGGTATGCGATGCCGTAGGCAAGGGGCACGCGGACGAGCACGGTAGTGATGATCGAAATGTACATGGGCGACATGGTATCGCCCGCGGCACGCAGGATACCGCCGTAGATCTGGGTGATCGCCATCGCGAGGTATCCGCCCGCGAGAATCCGAATCCCCATTCCACCCAAATATAGAACCTTGTCATATACACCCTCCTCGGTGTTCTCCGGAGTGATGAACAGGCCGATCAGGGACTTGCCCCAGATGAGGAGCGCGATGACGAGCACAAGCGAACAACCGAGCGCGAGCTTCAGCACGGCGAGTTCGCCGGGCTTGATGCGATCCATCCGCTGCGCACCGATATTCTGACCGATGTAGGTGGAAATGGCAAGGCCAAACGTAAAGTTTGGCAGCATGGCAAAGCCATCCACCCGCATGACCGCGATGGAGATTGCGGGAACGAAGTTGCCCATCTGATTGGTAAGCGCCTGGACAAACAGCATCGCGAGCGAGAAGATACCCTGCGTCGCGCCTGCAGGCAGACCCAGCCGCAAGATTTTTTTTGCAGTGTCGATGTGTGGCGTGAGGCTTTGTTTGTTGACAACGATGATGTCCTTCATGTGCATAAGCCGGACGACACAGAGAATTGCCGAAATGCCCTGTGCAATGATCGTCGCCCATGCGGCGCCCGGAACCCCCCAGCCCAGCCCGACCACGAACCATATGTCAAGCACGATGTTGAGAAATGCAGAAACAACCAGAAAGACCAGCGGATAGAACGAGTCACCCAGGCCGCGTAAAATGCCACCGATGATGTTGTAAAAACCGCCGCCAATAATGCCAAGAAAGATGATCTGAAGGTATGCCTTCGCGATACCATAGTAGGCGTCCGGGGTCTGAATCAGGTGCAGAAGCGGTCCCGCAAGCGGTACGCCGACAAGCGTAATGAACGCCGAAGCGAGAAACGTGAGCGTGACGGACGTTCCGATGCAGCGCTCCAACCCCACCTTATCCCGCGCACCGAAAAGCTGGGCAACCAGAATGCCTGCTCCGGTGCCGATCGACATGAAGATGATAAGGAGCAAAAATATCAAAGGCATTGAGACACCGATGGACGCCAATGCAGATACACCGTCATAGCCATTGACCTCAACGGAACAATATCGGCCGACCACGATGGAATCGACCGTAGAATAAAGCTGCTGGGCAAAATTGCCGATTAAGAGCGGGATCGCAAACTTTGCGATATTGACAATGGGTTTGCCGATTGTCATATCCTGCGGTCCAAAAAAACTTTTCATTTTTGCGAGCACAAATACACCTCCCAAACCGTTAGGTTCCTAATCATATGGTGCTAATATTGTAGCATATCGGGGATATGTGATGCAATATTGCATATGTAAAGATCAAAATGTTTGCATGCAGGAAAAGATTGAAAAATATTCGCTTGGTACCTTGACATTTGCGCCTCGTTGGTGTATGATTTGAATCGCAAGGTACCGTGCAAATAAAAACAGAGAGGAACATAACCATGAACGAATTTGAAAACGTCCCAATGGACGAAGCCAAAACAGTCGAGCAACCATATGAACATAACGATGAGGAGGAAATGAGAATGCTGTTTGTGTGCATCGACGGGCTGAAGGAGCTGGAGCAGGGAATCCTCAGCATCTTCCCGCAGACGCACGTCCAGCGATGCATGGTGCACCTCCAGCGCAACAGCCTGAAGTACATTCCGACGA
>JAEZSP010000022.1 GCA_023421735.1 Bacillota bacterium
GCTATTATACGCCCGCCGTGGTGATTGCGGCGGCGGCACTGGCGTTTCTGCCACCGCTGTTTTTGGGTGATTTTGCCGAATGGTTCCAGCGCGGGCTATTGTTCCTCGTTATTTCCTGCCCCTGCGCGCTGGTCATCTCGGTGCCGATGAGCTTTTTCGGCGGCATCGGCGGGGCGTCGAAATGCGGCATATTGGTCAAGGGGTCGAACTATCTTGAGGCGCTCGCACGGGTCGAAACCATGGTCTTTGATAAGACCGGCACGCTCACCAAGGGAAGCTTCTCGGTTACCGCCGTACACCCGGAAAACGGCTTTCGGTCGGATGCGCTCGTGTCGTTTGCCGCGCATGCGGAGTTCTATTCCGATCACCCGATTTCAAAATCCTTGCGCGCTGCCTGCGCAGAGGAGATCGATCCCGCGCGTGTTTCGGACGTGCAGGAAATCGCCGGGCACGGCGTGTGCGCAACGGTGGACGGCGTGCGGGTGTGCGTCGGGAACAGCAGGTTGATGGATCGCGAGTGCGTGGGTTGGCTGCCGTGCGAGCTTGCGGGTACTATCGTACATGTGACCGTCGACGGTTTCTATGCAGGGCACATCGTGATCTCGGACACGCCAAAGGACGGCGTTGCGCAGGCCATCGAGGCGATCAAGGGCCTGGGCGTCCGGCGCACGATCATGCTGACCGGCGACGCGGAGGTGGTCGCTGCGGATATGGCGCGCACCCTTGGGATCGACGAATATCACGCGGAGCTTTTGCCGCAGGACAAGGTTGCGTGGACGGAAAAGCTGCTGTCCGAAGCGGGCGGCAAGCTCGCGTTCGTCGGCGACGGCATCAACGACGCCCCTGTCCTGACCCGTGCGGATGTGGGCATCGCGATGGGTGCGCTCGGCTCCGACGCGGCCATTGAGGCGGCGGATGTGGTGCTCATGGACGACAAACCGGCGAAGATCGCGACCGCCATCGCCATCTCCCGCAAGACCCTCACAATCGTTAAGCAAAATATCGTCTTCGCGTTGGGCATTAAATTCCTCGTGCTGGGACTGGGCGCGTTCGGGCTTGCCAATCTGTGGGAAGCCGTGTTCGCGGATGTCGGTGTGGCGTTTCTCGCAATTCTCAACGCCATGCGCGCGCTGCGTGTCAACGAATTTCGTTGAGCACGCAGATGCAATGATCGGGCGGCGTCGTGTGCGCCGCCGAGGAGGGGAGCCAGGCCGGCAAAGTCGGTACGCAGGGACGCGTCCAAAGGCGCCTCCCCTTTTTTATGCGCAAAAAGCATTCCGTCGAACACTGGGATGAAATGATGTGCATGGGGGTGCGTTTGTGATACCTACAGATGCGAGTCGGTGAGAATAGGTACTTCAATATTGACATTGCCATGGAACCCTTCTATAATCATAGTACGCCTTGCCTGAAAACGCTCATCCGGGTATGGCTTCATGGATAAGAGACGCACATTTGCGGCGGGAGAAAAGAGAGTGGATCGTTTCAATAACAGGGCGGTGGATCTTGAGGATCGCAAACGGCACACGGCGCGTTGGGTCTGCCTAGCGTTTATCGTCATGCTCCTTTTTCAGACAGCCGCTCTCATCGGCTGGGGCTTTCTCAAACAGGGGTATCATATAGACGAAACGACTTCTTATATCAACAGCAACGGATATTATGAGCGTAAAATCTACTTTTTCCCCGGATTTGAGGATGTATGGCATACCCCGGATTATTTTTTGGAATCGCTGACAGCTCATGCGGATAAGCGCTTTTCGTATGCCACGGTCGTGGCAAACGTGGCGCGTGATTCCAATGTTCATCCACCGCTTTTTCACCTTGCCCTTCACACGGCACTTTCTCTGTTTCCGGGCACCTTTTCCAAGTGGCTTGGCATTGCGCCGAACATACTGTATTTCGCGGTTGGTCAGATCTTTCTGTTTCTGATTTCCGCTTGGTTTCTCGGCAAGCAAAAGAAGTGGCTGGCGCTTTTGCCATGTCTGATCTGGGGATTCAGCGCGGGCGCCGTGAGCATGGTGCTGTTCATACGCATGTATGCCATGCTGTCGATGTGGATTCTCGGCCTCGTGTATTTCCACCTGAGATACCTGTCTGCGGAAAGGCCGCTGAAATGGCTCGTTTTGATCGGTCTTTTTTCCTTTTTGAGTTTTATGACCCATTACTATGCCACGGTGTTCGTGTTCTTCCTTGCCGCCTGTTTTTTCGTTTTTGCGTTGGTTCGGCGCGGCATTCGGGCGAGCTTTGTGTATGCCGCAAGTGTGCTGGGCGGCCTTGCACTCATGATTGCCTGCTGGCATACCACCCTTACGCGCGGTATCATCGGGAGCAATCGGAGCGCGCAGGCGGTCGATAGCCTAAAGGGGATGTCCGGAACACAGCTTCTGCATAAATTGTCCGGATACCTCTCGATCGTCGAAAAAGCACTCTTTGGCACCTGGATGGTCTGGATCTTCCTGGGTCTTGCGCTCCTTTTTGGCGCCGTGCTGTTCAAGGCACTGCGATCTTCCGCGCGGGGAGAACGCCTTCGCTTCACGCCGACGGACAAGGGATTCGCGATGATCTTCCTTCTTGTCACAGGGGTTGCGACCTTTTTGACAATCGTCCTCGTCGCACCCTATCGCGAGCTGAGATACGTCGCGTTCCTCCTTCCCCTGCTCGTCGTGGCGCTTGTTCTCGGCGCAAACAGGCTTGCCGCGTCCCTGTTTCGGCGGCGTGCTGTGCTTCCCATCGCGATGGCTGTCCTGTTCGCATTCATTACGACGTTCTCGTATCAGAACGGCGATGTGGAGAACCTGTACCGCGATCAAGGGACGTATGACGCGATCATTGCGCGCACGGATTGTGATCTGGCGGTCTGTTTTTCGGATGCGAAATACAGGCCGACCCTCGATTTTATGCAGTTCATGCTTTTTGACAAGGTCTATATAACGGACATTGCCAACATCGACTCCATCCCGGCTATTTTGTCGGACGTTGATTCGACGGGCGGTGTGGTCGTCTATCTGGACAAAACGGCGGATCAGTCGGATGCGATTGATGTGATTTGCGCACAGGCCGGCTTCGCGCAATACAAAGCACTTTATGAGGATGCCTATTATATTGTTTATTCCTTTTCAATGTGACGAGGTGCGGGAGGGTTTCTTTGTGGATCGAAAGTTGTCGTTTGTCATTCCCTTTTTGAACGAGGAAGGTTCGCTGAAACAATTACATGCGCAGATTTGCAAAAATGCGGAGAGCGCGGTCAGTGCCGGCCTCATATCCGGATTTGAAATCTGGTTGATCAACGACGGTTCTACCGATCATTCGGAAAACATTGTCAAATCGCTGATCAAAACGGATTCGCGCGTTCGGTTGATCTCTTTTCGCAAAAACTTCGGCAAGGCAGCGGCACTTCAGGCGGGGTTCCGGCATGTGACGGGCGACATCATTGTGACAATGGATGCGGATTTGCAGGATGATCCGGCTGAGATTTCGCGGTTTATCGAAAAGCTGGACGAAGGGTTTGACGTGGTGTCGGGTTGGAAGTATAACCGGCTCGATCCGCTGGAAAAGCGCCTGCCTTCCAAACTCTTCAACGCAGTCAGCGCAAAGCTGTCCGGCGTTCAGCTGCATGACTTTAACTGTGGCTTTAAGGCATATCGGCGCGAGGTGGTGGATCAGATCGACCTCTACGGCGAACTGCATCGCTATATTCCCGTGCTCGCCGCCCGCTGGGGGTTTCGCATCACAGAAATTATGGTTACACACCACAAGCGCGAATTCGGGACATCCAAATATGGCTTCAAACGCTACTTTCGGGGCCTTTTTGATTCCCTGAGCACGACGTTTCTCCTCAAATACAGCGATAAGCCCATGTACTTCTTTGGCAAATTGGGCCTTCTCTTCCTGCTCGTGGGGTTTGTGCTCTGCGTATATCTTACCGTCCTGTGGTTCCTAGGGAATCGCATCGGCGGTCGGCCGCTCTTGATCCTGGGCGTCCTTTGCATCATTTTGGGCGTTCAGTCCATTTCGACGGGCTTCATCGGAGATATGATGGTGGAATCCACCTTCCGGAGTCGGTACAATGAGGGCCATGTGCGGGAAATCATGGGCGTCCCGGATAAGAAGAGCGGGTGCGATCAATGATTCGGCTGATGCGTAAATTTCTCACGCCGGAACTCCTCAAATACGCAGTCTCGGGCGGCGCGATCAGCGCCGTGAACTTTGCGGTCTTTTATCTGCTGTTTCGCCTGTTCGGTATCCATTATACGGTCGCAAACATCGCGGCCTTGATTCTCAGTAAGACCGTGGGATACCTGCTGAACAAACTTTGGGTGTTCGAGAGCAAGACCGTCGGTTTCTTGGGCTTTCTCAAAGAATTCGTTTCTTTTTTTGCCACGCGTGGTCTGACCGGTCTGGTGGATTACTTCGGCCTGATTCTGCTGGTCGAGATCTTCGGCTGGAATAAGCTCATCTGCAAGGTGCTCGTTATGGCGCTCGTCATCGTCCTGAATTACGTGTTCGGCAAGTTTTTTGTGTTCAAGAAGAAAAAACCGGCGGAGGCTGTTCAGATCCAACTCGACAATCAAAAATCGGTTGTGTGATCAGGGAGTTCCCGCGCGGGAGCCTATATTTTGTCTTCTCGAAGCCAATATTTACAACGCTGTGTTCGCATGGTACAATGTGCATGATGCAATCATTGCACCTGATTCGAGAGCAGGGCGAAAAAATCATTCGCAGCTTTGGACGTATTCATATTTTCCATTGATATCACAAATATGGGGGATATAACGATGAGTCGACTTGGTGAAACCATCCGTGCCGCGCGGTTGAAGGCAAAAATGACCGAAAAGGCGCTGGGCAAAAAGTGTGGTATGGCAGAAAACGTCATTAAAAGCATCGAGATGGGCACGCGCATCGTGTCTGACGATCAGGCGCAGCGCATTCTTAAGATTCTTGGCGCGGAGAATCCGATTTCCAATGAGCTGGAGGTCGCTTCCGAACCGGAACAGCGCCCTCGACCACGTCCGCGCGCCTATGTCATCCCCGCGCCACAGCCGGAGGCCGTTCCTGTCGCGCAAACACAGACGCAGACCGATCAGGCAACCGATGCCTGGCTCGATGCTCTGGGCGGCGTGGTCAAGCGCGTGCCCGTCATGGACGAGAATGGCGTCGCCATCGATCACGTACTCGTACCGATCCTGGGCGGCAAGATCGAAGGCGGCGCGCCGGATAAGGTGCTCTTTTATCGGTGCCCGGACGATATGCTGCGCGGGTTCCGCATTTATGCGGGCGACCTTCTGCTCACCATCCCGGCGACGAAAATCGAGGATGACCAGATCATGCTCGTGATTTATCAGGAACAGCGCATTGCCCGCAAGGTCAAGCGGCTCGACGGCAACCGCGTCCTTTTGCAGGCGTTTGATCGTGAATTTGGCTCCGTGACTGCGGCCGCCGCGGATGTTGCCGTCATGGGCAAATGTGTGAAGCTTGAAAGGAGACTGCTATGACGTTTCGTGCGCGGATGGAGCAGGGCCTTGTCGTGTTCGACGGCGCAATGGGCACCATGCTGCAGCGGCACATGGCGCCCGGCGCGCTGCCCGAGACGCTGAATCTCACGCATCCGGAAGCCGTTACCGCCGTTCATCTGGCGTATCTCAACGCCGGTGCGGACGTCGTGGAGACGAACACGCTCAACGCCAATCGCATCAAGGTTGAAAAAACGGGACACCGCGTGGACGAGGTGATCCGCGCAGCCGTCCTGTGCGCGCAAAAGGCCGTCGAGCAGTCCGGCAAGGAGGGCTATGTCGCGCTCAGCATGGGTTCCCTCGGCGTCATGATCGAGCCGCTGGGCGATTTACCCTTCGACGAGGCGTACGACATCTATGCGGAGATGGCGCGCGCGGGGGAACAGGCGGGCGCGGACCTCATCCTCATCGAGACGGTTACGGATCTTCATGAAATTAAGGCGGCGCTGATGGCGGCAAAGCAGCAGACGAAACTGCCGGTCGCGGTGACGCTGACCTTTTTCGCCAATGGGAAACTCCTCACCGGTGCGGACGTCGCAACCTCCGTCGCGGTGATCGAGGCGCTCGGCGCGGATATTATCGGCCTCAACTGCGGACTCGGGCCGAAGCAAATGCTCGGTCTCGCGGACGAATTGCGCGCCGCCACCAGTCTGCCCATCCTCATTAATCCCAACGCCGGCCTTCCCAAACTCGTTGATGGCGAGAGCGTCTACGCCGTCGCGCCCGATGAATTTTCCGACGATGACGCCTTGCTCGTTCAGAAGGGCGCGCGGCTCATCGGCGGTTGCTGCGGCACCACGCCCGCGCACATCCGGGCGCTGAAACGGCGCATCGTAGGTGTCGAAGCGCCCCGATCCTCCGAAAAAGACATGACGTACATCGCCAGCGGCTCAAAGTCGGTCGCCTTTGTGGACAATCCTGTTTTGATCGCAGACATCTCGGAAGACGATCTCGACGATATGACCGACAATGCGCTCGAGGCCGAGGCGGAGGTCGTCATGGTGGCCTATCATCCCCTCGTGGAGGCGGTTCAGGCGCTGCAGGAGGTCGTTTTGAAGCCCATGTACCTCGTCGCCCAGACGCCCGAAGAGGCGGAGGCGGCGCTTCGGCTCTATAACGGAAAACCGCTCCTGGGCGTCGCAGATGCCGAGAACCTCAACCCGTACATCCGCATCGCAAAGGAAGGCGGCGCGGCGCTGGCGGTGGGCGCGGAAGCGCTGTACGCGCCGGCTGCGCAGGTACTCGGCGCAAAAAACGTCTTTGTCGATTGCGGTGCAGATGCAGAACTGTCCGCCCGACTCAGCGCGCGCGGGGTTCGTACCGTCCTGCACAGCGACGCAGACGCGTCCGCGCGCGTCGTGCGCGAGAATTAGCGGATGCATGCCCGCCGCGCCACAAATAACAAGCCGGGGGCAGTCGCAAGCGATTGCCCTGAATAATAAGCACGGCCAACGCATGAATGAAGAAAGTATGAACCTCGGGAGGTTTGGAGGGCCGCGGCCCTCCATGTATCATCACTTTTACCGGCATTGCCGGTGAAAATGGATTCGTCCGAAGGGCGAGCATACCCGCCCGGCGACGAATCAGTTCATGCCCCCGGATTTCGCCCGGAATTTTCGTGAGAAAATTTAGAAACCCGGTTCCTCGTTCCTTTGGCTTACGTATGAACGTAGTTCATGCGTAAGCCCTGGAACAATAAGCGCGCTAACTTGATTTTCGATTCTTAGCGGTGTATAATCATAAAAAAATACAGGCGGAGGTATATCATGGCAGATCAGGTTCTCAATCAGACCATGCAGGCAGGCCCTGCGGAGAAGGTCGACACGTCAAAGAAGCTGAAGGTTGGCATCATCGGCACCGGTTGGATCGCGGAGAGCCACATCGAAAGCTACAAGAACATGCCTGATGTCGAAGTTGTCGCGGCTGCGGACCTCATTCCCGGCAAGGCGGAAGCGTTCATGGAACGCTACGGCGTGAAGGGCGTCCGGTTTTATTCGTCACATAAGGAACTGATCGATGCCGAGAAGGATCTCGACGCCGTCTCCGTGTGTACCTATAACACCGCGCATGCCGTCCCCACCATCTACGCGCTTGAGCACGGCCTGAATGTGCTTCTGGAAAAGCCCTTTACCGTGACGCTCGAGGAAGCGGTCGAGGTTTGCAGGGCCGAGAAAAAGTCCGGCAAGATCCTCTCCATCGGCTTCCAGCCCCGCGGCGACGTCAACATGCAGATGATCAAGAAGATCGTCGATTCCGGCGCGCTGGGCGAAATCTATTACATCCAGACCGGCGGCGGCAGAAGGCGCGGCATTCCGAATTCCACCTTCATCGAGAAGGAAACGGGCGGCATCGGCGCATTGGGCGACATCGGCTGCTATTCCCTCGACATGGTGTTAAACGCCATCGGCTATCCAAAGCCCCTCACCGTTACGGGCTATAAGTCCGATTTCTTCGGCACCAATCCCGAAACCCAGCGTCCAGACCGCTTCCACACTGCCGAGGAAAATGCGAAGCGCTTCTCCGTCGATGATTTCGCGGCGGCGTTCATCCGCCTGGAGGGCGGCATCATCCTCGACTTCAGAATCGCCTGGGCCATGCATCTCGATACGCCCGGCGATACCATCATCATGGGCAAGAAGGGCTCCCTGCGCATCCCGTCCACCGAGTGCTGGAACGGCTCCGTCGGCGGCCCCATGACCATTTATCACGACGTCGCGGGCGTGCCCATGGAGACTGTCGTTCCCGTTCTTTCAAACGACGGGCCTTTCGGTCGTCCCGGCCCCGGCCTCTTCGACAAGAAGATTCGTTCCTTCCTCGACGCCATCAAGACCGGCGGCGCGGCGCCCGTCCCGACCAGCCAGATTATCTACAATCAGGCAATCATCGACGGCATCTGCAAGTCGGCGGAACTCGGACGCGAGCTCGCAATCGAAATTCCGGAGATTTAAGGAAGGCCCAAACGAGGATCAATCTCATTCGCAGGCTGTGCCGATCAACCGTCGATCGGCGCGCCTGCGAACCTTATAGGGGGCGTATGCCAAATATGAACGACGAGCAAATCATCCGTCGTCGCATGCATGGGCTATATCTGTCGCGTAAATGCACGGATATCGAGGAGCTGTCGCGCGCGCTGCTCGGCCTGCATAGCTGGTTTTACCGCAACGTCGCGTTTTCCGCGCTGATCCGCGGCGCGGACATTGGCGGTTGGAAGACGGCGCTCACCAAAACCTGGCTCTATCGCGGCACGCTGCATGGCGTGGCGTATGACGATTTGCCGCAGCTGCTCGCGCTGCACAGCGACGACACGTATTTATCGCGCAGCTACAGCGAGGATTTCCTGCGCCAAATTGCGGATCAGGTCATTCGCTGCCTTGAGGACGGTATGTATTCCAGAACCGAGATGCGCCGCATCTTTTCGCAGGATTATGACCCGCAGGTCATTGGCGACATCTTTTCGCCCTGGGGCGGCATCTTCGTGCGCCTCGCGCGGCAGGGCAAGGTTGCCTTCCGCGATATGGCGAGCCGCGACTTTGACCTCATCGACGTGGAGCCGACGCAATCCCCCGAGGAAGTCCTTCCCGATTTGTTCCACCGGTTCATCGAGGCCTATGGCCCGGCAACGCTCGCCGACGCCGCATGGTTCTTCGGCTTCTGGCGGGATGAAAAAAATAAGCTTAAGGCGCTCGATCTCGAAGAATACAGCTGTTTTGCGCGCGACGGCAGCACGTATTATTTCCTCGAAGACAGCGCCAACTGCGCGGAGATTCCCGAATTGACGCTTCTTTCAGGGTTCGATCCGATGATCGTGTCCTATGTCGATCGCAGTGCCGTCCTGCCGAAGGAGTATAAGAGCCGCGTCATCCTCAAGTCCGGCATCTGCAACCCCACCATTGCCGTCAACGGGCGCGTCGCGGGGCTTTGGAACATCAAAAAGAACGAAACGACCGTTGATTTTTTCGAGGATCAGCCCAAACGCATCGTCGATGCCGCGCGGGAGATGGTCGATGAGATTCATTGGCGCACATCCGAGAGATTTTAGGAAGATGCACAGAAGGGGGGAGGGAACATGACCTCACGGGAGCGCGTCAAGGCCGCGCTGCGGTTCCAGCCTGTCGATCGGGTGCCTCTGCAGTATTACAATACACCGGTCGGCTTTTACGAGCATGGGGAAAAGCTCAACAACCTGTATGCTTCCCTGCCCGGTGATTTTGCGCCCTTCGTCCGCCAGCCGATCCCCATGCCGCCCCCGGAGGACTTCGACGCCGCTGGCCGCTATCACGCGTTTCGCACAAACGAATGGGGTGCGCGGATTGAATACCGCATCTTCGGCATTGCGGGCATCGTGCGCGATCATCCGCTATCCGACCTGTCGAAACTCGACGCCTACCGCTTCCCGTCCGGTGCGCCCCTCTCCGGCGCCGCGTTTGAGCGAGAGCGCGCGCGGATCGCCGCCCATCAAAGGGAGTATTTCGCGTGTGTGGGCGCGGGTTCGCTGTTCGAGCGGCTCAAGGAGCTGCGCCCCGACGAGGATGTGCTCTGCGACATCGCGCTGGGCGAGCCGGGCATCTGCACGCTTGCCGACCGCATCGTGGAATACGACGCGTCATACGTGGAACTGGCGGTGAAGACGGGCGCGGATGCCATCTCGTTTGGTGACGACTACGGGGCGGAACGCGCCATGCTGCTCAGCCCCGATCTCTGGCGGCAGTTTTTCAAGCCGCGATTGAAAGAACTCTTCCGGCCCGCAGTCGATGCCGGGCTCGACGTCATCTTTCACAGCTGCGGCATGATCTTGCCCATCCTGGACGATTTGCGCGATGTGGGCGCGACGGCAATCTGGCCCCAGTTGCCGCTTTACGACATGGAATCCTTCGCCGCGCGCTGCCGTGCCCTCGGGCTCGCGGTTGCCGTGCATACGGATCGCGCAAACACCATGACATACGGCACCCCCGCGCAGGTGCGTGCGCTCGTTGAACGGGAATACGAGGCCTTCCGCATGCACGCGGGCGGCGCGTGGTTCTACGTGGAGGCGGACAACGGATTTCCGTTTGAAAACATCCGTGCGCTTGTCGAAACCATTGCGCAATTTCGCTGACGGTCATATTTCGCGCGCGCGCCGCACATGCTGAACGGGGAGGGGATGTGCGGTGAAGCGCGTACTCATGGTTTTGTTGGTTTTGTGTCTGGTGCTTCCATCCGGCGCGCTCGCCGCGCTTTCGGCACAGCCGATGGTGGATGAATTGCCCGTGGAGGTTGATGGGGTATCCGCGATCCTCGCGGAACTTTCAAGCGGGCAGATCATATTCGCCGAAAACGCGGATGAAATGCGCCCGGTTGCTTCGGTTACGAAGGCGATGACGATTCTCTTGGCCATCGAGGCGGTGGAGAATGAGCGCGCTGCGCTCGAGGATGTCGTGACGATCTCGCCCACCGCGTCCGGTATGGGCGGTTCTCAGATTCTCCTGGATACAGGCGAGCAGCAGACGTATTCGCAGCTTCTCAAGAGCATCATCGTCGGAAGCGCGAATGACTCCTCGGTGGCAATTGCGGAGTATCTCTACGGCTCGGAAGAACTCTTCGTCAATTACATGAATGAGCGGGCGCGGGAACTCGGGTTGACAAACACGATGTTTGTCAACTGCACGGGGCTCCCCGTGGAGGGGCAGTATACCACCGCGCGCGACATCGCGCGTATTTCGGTGGAATTGTTTCAGAAGCCGCTCTACTATGACTATTCGACCGTCTGGCTCGAGGACTTCGACCACCACGACGGACGGATGACCCAGTTGACCAACACCAATAAGCTCATTCGGCTTTACGATGGCTGCGATGGGGGTAAGACGGGCTCCACCAACGAGGCGGGTTACTGCATGACCGCGACGGCACAGCGCGGCGGCATGCGGCTCGTATCGGTGGTGATCGGTGCGGATACGAGCACCGACCGCTTCGATACCGTATCGCGCATGTTTGACTACGGATTCGCCAACTACCGGCTCTACCCGGTGGCCGAAAAGGGTACGCCCATCAAGGGTGAAATCCCCGTTACCGGCGGCGACAAAAAGGCCGTGCGGCTCGTGCTCGACGGCGATCTGACGCTTCTCATCCTCAAGGGCGGTGAGCAGAGCGTGGAACTCGCGCCCAACATACCCGAGACACTCTCCGCGCCGTTTGTGGCGGGGCATCAGGTCGGTTCCGTGGATGTGAACCTCGACGGCAGACTGGTCGGGAGCCTCCCGGTGGTGACGGCAGAAAGCGTGTCAGCGACGGGACTTCGGTATGTGCTCGATCGCATCCTCGATCTGTGGCCGCTGTAAAAAGAATCGGTTTGGGCGTCGCCCAAACCGATTTCACGCAGGACTCATTGATAAAATCGGGAGGGCCTTGGCCCTCCCGATCACTCTCCGGGGCGTTCTCCGGCGCTATCTGTGGCGCCAACTTTTTGCGATCAGTTCCAGTACACACAGCAGAAGCCGCAGGAGCGTGACGATGAAATCCAGCACGTACTTGATCATGTAGTGCCGCTGCAATTTCCGGAAAGCGTCCAGTTCTTCGCGGGTCATGAAACCCGCCCCGCCGAGGGCAGTCAGCGCAGCCGCCCCTGCCTTTTTTTCGGTCGTGACGGTGAAAAGAGTATAGATGGCGGCGAGCAGATAGAACGCGAGACCGATCAATGCCGAAGCGACGGTGTATTCGCCCAACGTCATGTTGACGATATAGTCAATGAGTCCGCCCACAATCAGCACGACGACGAAAAACACTGGCGCGAACAGGAAAAAGCGGCGCAATTTGTCGCGGGTACGGGACTGCGCGTCGCCGGCCGCGTCCAGGAGCGCAAGCCCGGCTTTCTGCACCGCAACGCCGACCGCCGTGATGCTCGACGGATTTGCATGGATATATAATCCGGTTTCATTACATTTTCATGAGATGATACGCAAAAATACCCGCCGTTCAATGGAAACGACGAATGTTTGCACTTGCTCTTTTGGCGGGGATTTAACGATCCGGCAAGCCACCGGAATCAGTGAGAGAAAAGGTCCATGTTCTTATGCTCCGCATGAAGAATGCGTGCATCCGAAAACGGATGCACGCAAACATAGTCCCGGCTCTCGCTGTTCTACGGTGGAATGACCCATCAGGTCCGAGGGGACCGGACTTGCGTCCCTCTCAACCTGCGCGTCCCCAGCGGTTCCATCGGGTCGTATCCAGTTGATCTGTTAATCCTGTTCGTCTACAATTTGAATGTTCAAAATCTCCAACTGATCGGGGCGCACGTCCGCAGGCGTGTCCATCATCAGGCAGTTCGCTCCCTGCGCCTTCGGGAACGCGATCACGTCGCGCAGACTGTCCGCATGGGTCAGGATCATTACCAGCCTGTCCACGCCGAAGGCAAATCCGCCGTGCGGCGGAGCGCCGAATCGGAATGCGTCGAGCAGGAATCCGAAGCGATGCTGCGCCTCGTCCTTCGTGATCCCAATCATATCAAACATCTTCGCCTGCATGTCCGCGCGATGAATGCGGATGGAACCCGAGCCCATTTCGATGCCGTTCATCACCAGGTCATAGGCCCTGGCGCGTACCCGGTCCATCTCGCCGCTCTCGAGGTATTTTTCGTCTGCGGGCATCCAGCTGGTGAAGGGGTGGTGCATCGCCACGTAACGCCCTTCCTCCTCGCTGTACTCGAACAACGGGAATTCGGTGACCCAGAAGAGGTTGTATTTGTTCTCGTCGATCATCTCCCGCCGCCGCGCGATTTCGCAGCGCAGCGCGCCCAGCGCCTGGAGCGTCACGGCCTTCTTGTCCGCGACGAAGAACAGGATGTCGCCCGGCTCGGCTGAAAACGCATTCACGAGAGATTGCGCGAATTCCGGGGTCAAAAACTTGTTAAATGAACTCTTGCACGTCCCGTCCGCATTCACGCTCAGGTGTGCAAGTCCCTTCGCGCGGTATGTCTTCACGTACTCGACAAGCGAGTCGATCTGCTTGCGCGTCATGTCCGCGCCGCCCTCGACGCGGATGCCGCGCACGTTGCCGCCCTCAGAGGCCGTCTGCTCGAAGACCGGGAACCCGCAGCCCGCGCACAAATCCGTTGCGTCCACAAGCTTCATCGCAAAGCGCGTGTCCGGCTTGTCGGAACCGTAATTCTCCATGGCGTCCTGCCACGTCATGCGGGGGAGAGGCAGCGAAATGTCGATGTCCATCACCTCGCGGAAGACCGCGGCAAACGCACCCTCAATCACATTCTGGATCATGCCCTCATCGATAAACGACATCTCGACGTCGAGCTGCGTGAATTCCGGCTGGCGGTCCGCGCGGCTGTCCTCATCCCGGAAACAGCGCGCAACCTGGAAGTACCGGTCCATGCCCGCGAGCATCAAAAGCTGCTTGTAGATCTGCGGCGACTGCGGCAGCGCGTAGAATTCGCCCGGATGCAGCCTGGAAGGTACCAGGAAGTCGCGCGCGCCCTCGGGCGTGGATTTGGTGAGCATCGGCGTTTCGACCTCTGTAAACCCTTCCCCGTCCATATAGCTGCGAATCGTGTGCAAAACCTTCGAGCGCAGCCGCAGCTTCTCCTGCATGGATGGTTTTCTCAGGTCGAGATAGCGGTATTTGAGCCGCACGAGTTCGTTTTCCTCCGCCTTGTCGTCGATATAAATCGGCGGGGTGTCTGATTTGTTGAGCAGAACCGCTTCTTTGACGAATACCTCAATCGCGCCTGTCTTCATTTCGCGGTTGATCGCGGATTCGCCGCGCGCGCGCACCTCGCCTTGGACGGTCACCACGTACTCGCTGCGCAGCGACTGACCGAGCTTGAACGTTTCCGCGCCGCAGACGTCCGCGTCGAACACGAGCTGGACGAGTCCTTCGCGGTCGCGCAGCCATGCAAACGCCACGCCGCCCAGGTCGCGCGTCCGCTGAATCCAACCAGAAAGATGGACGACTTTCCCGACGTCCGCTTCGGTCAAATTGCCGCAATAATGATCCCGTTTAAAGTCGAGCATGTCTATTTGCCTCCAATGACGCGGACGATTTCGCTCCGCGCGATTTCCTCTTCGGTGCTCTTTTCCATGTCCCTGAGCTTCACAATGCCCTTTTCGAGTTCGTCGCCCGCGAGGATGATCACCTTTTTTGCACCGATTTTATCGGCGTACTTGAACTGCGCCTTCATGCTGCGCGCGGCGTGATCCATGTCCGCGCGCACGCCCGAGAGCCGCAGTTCGCGCACCAGCGAGACGCCCGAAAGCCGTGCGGCGTCGCCCATCGTCACGACGAACGCTTCGCAAAAATCATCCGGCTGGGGGCCTGCACCTCGCATGTCCTGCACCATGATGATGCGCTCCATGCCCATGCCAAATCCAATGCCCGGCGTGGAGGGGCCTTCCAATTCCTCAATCAGCCCGTCGTAGCGTCCGCCGCCGCACACGGTCAACTCGCCCGTCGGCGTTTCGGTGATGACCTCGAAGACCGTCTTTGTGTAATAGTCGAGCCCGCGCACGATCCGCGGATCGACGGTGAACGAAAGTCCCTCGGCGCCCAAATATGCCTGCAATTTTTGAAAGTGCGCCTGACATTCGTCGCAGAGCATGTCGAGCATCGTCGGCGCGCCCTGTGTCAACTGTTTGCATGATTCGACCTTGCAGTCGAGGATGCGCAGCGGGTTTCTGTCGTACCGGCCCCGGCACGTCTCGCATAAATCGGGCAGCATCGGCTTTAAAAACGCCTTCAATGCCTCCTGATATTTTGCGCGGCAGGTGGGACAGCCGATGGAATTGATCGCAAGCTTCAAATCCCCGATGCCGCAGCCCTCGAGCACATCCATCGCCAGCCGGATGACCTCCGCGTCACAGCTCGCATCCTTTGCGCCGAACACCTCGACGCCGAACTGATGGTGCTCTCTGAACCGACCGGCCTGCGGCTTTTCGTAGCGGAAAACGGGGCAGGCGATATAGCACATCTTGACCGGCAGCGGTTCCGCATACAGATGCGCCTCGATAAACGCGCGCGCGGCGCCCGCCGTACCCTCCGGCTTGAGGGTGATTGAGCGGTCGCCCTTATCCGTAAACGTGTACATTTCTTTCTGGACGACGTCTGTGGTGTCGCCCACCCCGCGCAGGAAGAGCTCGGTATGTTCAAAGATCGGGGTGCGAATCTCGCGGTAACCTGCCAAATCGCAGGTCTTGCGGATCACATTTTCGATCGAGTGCCACCTGTACGCATCGCGCGGCAGCATGTCCTGTGTGCCCTTGGGCGCCTGTGTGAGCATTTAGTCCAACTCCCTTCGAATGAAAACGATATGTCAAAACGGCCCGCTGTGTCAAGTTAACATTTCTTGACACTAACCGCTTTTCCCCGTTCGGATGTCCTTGAACCCCTCGCCGAGCACTTCGCGGGCGTTGATCGCAATCATGAACGCGCGCGGGTCCGAAGTCATGACGATTCTGCGAAGCTGCATGGTTTCAAAACGGCTGATGACGCACAGGAGCACTTCGCGTCCTTCGCCGCTGTAAAGGCCGCGGCCTGCGAGCCCGGTCACACCGCGCTCCATTTCGTCCAGAATCCGCTTCCCGATAGCAGCCGACTCCTTCGAAACGATGAGAAACGCCGTTGCCCGGTTCAGGCCGTCGAGCACAAAATCCACCGTGTAGTTCATGATGGAGACCGCAATCAGCGCGTACATGGCGAGCTTGGGGGAGAACACAAATGCCGATGCGAATACCACAAGCCCGTCCACGCCAAACATGATGACGCCGACCTTGATCGCCGGAATCTTTGAATGCACCAATGCCGCCAGCATATCCGAGCCGCCCGTCGTCGCGCTGCCGCGCATGATCAGCCCGAACCCCGCGCCGCCCATCACGCCGCCGAATATCGCGGACAGCAGCGGATCGTCCGTCAGCGCGCCAACCGGCAGATAGTCGATTAAAAGCGATAACCCTACCGAAGCCAGAAAGGATTTCACGCCGAACTTGAATCCTAAATGGTGCATCGAGATGGAAAAGAGAGGCACGTTTAAAATCAGCGCCACCGTGCCGACGTTAATGCCCAAAAGCGCGTTGAATAACTGTCCGATGCCCGTAAAACCGCCCGGCGCAACCTCGTTTGGCACCAGGAACATGCGGTATGCCAGCGAACAAATGACAAGACCTACGACGATGTACGCCGCGTTTTTCGCCGACTCCATCCGCTTCGAACGCATAATGACCCTCCCGCGCATATGCGCATACCATGTATTGGCGGCAATTGCCGCTGAAAGGATGATTCTTTATGTCAAGAGGCAGTTGGTCCTGCCTTCCGCCGCGCCCCTGCACGCCGGACCCCTGCATGCCCATGCCGCGTCCGCCCATGAATCCCTGTATGCCGTCCGGTTGCGGCTGTCGGGATGATGCGGATTCGTCCATGCGCGTCAGGCTCTTCGAGCCGCGGCACTGCGAGCCCCGGTGTGGCTGCAATCCGATGCCGCCTGCCGCGCCGCCCGTTACCATATGTAATCCCTGGAACCCAAATGAGATCGCCGTCGTGACCCTCAGCCTCGACGAGTGTGGCAACCTCGTCGTGTGCGTTCGCCGCGAAAACCGGTGTCGGTGCCGGTAAAGAACGTGGGTGCGATGCGCCCGGAAAACCCCATACCTGGAGAACGGCATGTCTTCTCCGTCGGTCGCCCGAAAGGGCGGCCGATTTTTCGGTTCCCTTTCCGCCTCGGATCGGGCGGGGATTGAGGCCCTCGCGCGATCCGACGATCGCGGCGAGATATCATCCTGGATTGGGATTCGCAAGGGACGTGTCCCTTGCGTGGGACCTGGGGCAGCGCCCCGGCATTCTGCGTTCTTCCGGCGTCTTTCTCCGCCTACTCCTCCGCCCAGCCTCCGGCACGCGTTACCGCCCGTTTCCAGTCGCGCAGCAGACGTTCGCGCCGTGCGCCGTCCATGTGCGGGGTAAATTCGCGGCTGACGGTTTGGATTTTTGCCATGTCGGCATCCGACCAGAGGCCGACCGCACGCCCGGCGAGCATGGCGGCACCGAGCGCGGTGGATTCAATAATGGACGGGCGGATGACGTTTGCGCCGAGAATGTCCGCCTGAAACTGCATAAGAAAGTCGTTGGCGCTCGCCCCGCCGTCCACACGCAGAAGGGGCATGGAGATGCCGCTGTCCTTTTGCATCGCGACGATGACGTCTGTCGACTGGTAGGCGATGGCCTCGAGCGCCGCGCGCACGATGTGCGCACGCCCTGCGCCGCGGGTCAGCCCAACGATCAGTCCGCGCGCATACATGTCCCAGGTCGGCGCGCCCAGTCCCGTAAACGCGGGCACAAAATAGACCCCCTCGTTATCAGCGATCGACGCGGCCAGTTCCGCCGTCTCAGCAGCCGTTTTGATGAGCTGCATCTCATCGCGCAGCCATTTTACGACAGCGCCCGCGACGAACACGCTGCCTTCGAGCGCATAGGTCACCTTTCCGTCAAGGCACCAGCCGACCGTGGTCAAAAGCCGTCCGGGCGAGCGCACGGGCGTCTTTCCCGTGTTCATCAAGACGAAACAGCCCGTGCCATATGTGTTTTTGCACATGCCGGGCGTAAAACACCCCTGCCCAAAGAGCGCCGCATGCTGGTCGCCGGCGAGCGCCGCGACCGGGATTTCACGCCCCAATATGGACTTGTCAAGCGTGCCGACGATGGCCGAGGAATCCACCACCTCCGGCAGTATCTTCTCCGGGATGTCCATCATGCGCAAAAGCTCCCCATCCCATTGCTTTTCGAAGATATTGTAGAGCATGGTGCGCGATGCATTGGTCATGTCGGTCACATGCCGTTTTTCTTTCGTGAGCATATAGGTGAGATAGCTGTCCACGGTGCCGAAGCAGAGCTCGCCCCGCTCCGCCTTCTCCCGCGCGCCAGCGACGTTCTCGAGGAGCCATTCGAGCTTCGTCCCGGAAAAATAAGCATCCGGAATCAGCCCTGTCCGGTTCGTTATTATGCTGCCCAGCCCGTCGCGCTTCAATCGCTCGACGATGGGCGCGGTGCGCCGGCATTGCCATACGATGGCGTTTGCCAGCGTCTCGCCGGTCTTTCTGTCCCAAATCAGCGTTGTTTCGCGCTGGTTTGTGATCCCGACCGCTTCGATCAGCTTCACGTCGATGCCCGACAGTTCTAGGGCAAGGCGCGCGGCTGAAATCTGGCTCTCGAGAATCACCTTCGGATCGTGCTCTACCCAGCCGGGTTTCGGGTAAATCTGCGCAAACTCAATGCCCTGCGCCGCGACGGTCTTTCCCGTTTCGTCGAAAATCACCGCGCGGGAGCTGGTCGTTCCCTGATCGAACGCCATCACATATTTCATCGATTTTCCTCCATCTCATTCGAACGAAACAGCCACAATCTTTTTGCCGCGCGTTCCTACGACGAGCGTATTCCCAAACACGGCAGGGGAGCCCTCCACATTCGATTTCATGTCGATGTCGCAGATCAATTCGCCCGTCAATCCGTCAATCAGCCGCATCTGCCCGGAAGAACTCGCCACCACAACATACCCCCGCCCGCTGTCCGCATAGACACACACGGGAGACGACCAGCCATAACTCTTGAGCGAGCGCTCCCACGCGACTTCGCCGGACGCCTTGTCGATGCACAATAGCGTTCCGCCGTCCTCCGTGCGCGCCACCTGTATGTAGATGTATTTTCCAAGGCTTCCCTTGCCGAGCGCGGGGGTCGCAAATGCCCCGCCGTTGTCGTCATTATAGCGGATGACCCGCTCGTTGACCACCCAAATCTGCTCACCCGTGAGCGCGTTCGCCTTTCGGATGTTGCAATTTCCCCTCTGCCCGCGCAGGTCGAGTTCGTTGGCTGTGTAAAGTGCGACGATCCCGTCCGCTTCCGGTTCGAGAACGAGCGTGGAATCCGTGTCGTCGCCCGCATCCCCCGCCCACATGAGCTGCATGGTGTTCACGTCCACGCATTGAATGAGTCCGGAATTGTCGGCAAAGTAGGCGTAGTTGTTGTAGACCGCCACGCTGTTCTCCATGCCCGGGCGCGTCGAAACCTTTGATTTATAGAGGTATTTTGCGACTTTCGGGTCGACCGAAATCGTGCCCGCCGCCGGATCGTACTTCGTGTTGAGCTTGACCGTGTAAAAGATGCCGTTTTCGCCCGGTTGGAGCATGGTGTCCGTCTTTCCGTCGATCAGCGGCGACGCGTCAAACGCATACCAGTGACGCAGCGCGCTCTTGTCCCGGCCGTCCAGAAAGAAGAGAACGGAGCCGTCGATCAGGCTGAAGACCCGCGTGCCGATCTCGACCGATTTTCCGTGCACCTCCGGGATGCCCTGCCCGCAGTAGAGCAGGGGATAGCCGCGCGGGTCGACCGACAGACTTCCCTTGATCGGCGCGCCCACGTTGATGGCGTCCCGGGTGGCACTGCCGTCGTCGAGATCGAGAAAATAAATGTGCCCGTCAAGCGTCGCGTAAATGACCTCAACCAGATCCGACTTCGCCTTTTTGTCCGGATACAGATTCATGATCTGCTTCGTCTCTTCCGGCCAACGAACGATCGAGCACTGCCCCGTCCAGCCGACGCCCGACCAATCGTCGAGCCCTTTGATGGAGACTGCCCACTTGTAGCTCATCTTTGTGGGTTCCGCACCGATGGTTCCCCAGGATGCGCGGTCGCGGTAGTTGCTGCCACGAAACGTCGTGATGCCCGCAAGCGACGTAAAATCATCCGATAACCCGAAGGCGATGGGCTCTTCTCTCTGGTAAGAGGAGACACGCGTTCCGGTTTCGTCAAGGACTGCAGTCTGAATGCCGAGCTTCTTGGCATCCGGTCGCGCGGCACTCGGGATCGAATCCGGATCAATGACCCGTCCCTCGGGTCCAAGCGTCGCAAGCGGTTCGATGGTCGTCATGGGCGCTTCACCCAGCGCAGGCAGGGCCAACATGATCATCAATGCGGTCAAAAGCAATTTCAGGCGTAGTGTCATGGCAACCGTTCCTCTCGTTCTCACTTGTTTGTGGATATTGGAAGAAAAAGGGACGACCAAATGATCGTCCCTTGCGCGGATCTGTTTGCGTCCTCAGCCAACGGTGCCCGCGTCCGTCGCGCCTGGCGTCTGCGTATCGTCCGTCGCACTCGGCGCCTGTGAATCGTCCGTTGCGGTCGGTGCCTGAGATTCGTCGGGTGAGCTAGTGTCGAGATCAAGCATGTCAACCGCGCTATTCGTGTCCTCCGAGCCGGGCGGCAGCAGTTTGTCGATCACGGGCGCTTTCTCACGCAGCCATGCATATGCGCCGACGCCGCCGGGAACGGCCTGATCGGCAAAATACAGACCAAACAGGGCGACCGCCAGCACCAGTACGACCGCGATCAGGAGCTTGAAAAAGCCCAGCACATAGTGCCCAAAGGATGGCGCTTCGTCGTAATCGTCGTATTCATCGTAGTCGTCGTCATACGCGGCGCTGCGATTGCCGCGGCGCGGCTCATAATCGTCGTCCTCGTCGCCGTAATCGTCGCGCTTTGCGCGCTTGCGGGACCTGGGCTCCTCATAGTCGTCCTCATCGTCGTAATCATCGCGCTTTGCGCGCTTGCGGGACTTGGGCTCCTCGTCATCCTCGTCGTCGTAATCGTCGCGCTTTGCGCGCTTGCGGGACTTGGGCGTCTCGTAGTCGTCCTCGTCGTCGTAATCATCGCGCTTTGCGCGCTTGCGGGACTTGGGCGTCTCGTAGTCGTCCTCGTCGTCATAATCGTCGCGCCTCGCGCTCTTGCGGCGCGCGCCTTCGTCCTCGTCAAACAGCGAGGGAATCGGCTCCGCAGCAGATTCTGGCTCGTCCTGCGTCTGTGGACGCGCGACGGGCTTGTATTCGCGGGTGGGCTCGTCGATGGTCGCATCCTCATCAGGTGTTTGTGCTTCCTCAGCCCTCTTCAGCGCCTCCTGGCGTTCCTTGAGCAACCTGCGTTCACGACGGGAAAGGGTGCCGTCGTTCAGGCCATCTGCCATGATGTCGGTCATGTTGACCTTGTTGTTTTCCTGATCGGCCATCGGTTCTTGCTCCTCCTCGCTCGCGCCGTGTTCGCGGGGTTTCGTGAACAGGCTGTCATCATATTCCTGAATCTTCACATGCGCCTTAGGATCTTCGACTTCGTAATCACCCGCGTCGATCGGCTCATCTTCAATGCGATCTTCCCGTACGATAAAGAGATTGACAAAACGCTTGAACCCATCGCCGTGCGGCCTATCGTCCTCTTCGTCCTCATCGTAATCGTCGTAAGCCGCGTCCGCATCGTGGGCGGTTGACGCTTGCTCAACCGGTACGACCTGTTCGGGCATGTCGATCATTTCCGAATCGAATGGTTCCACCGGGATGTCATTCACTGCATCCTCAATGGGTGCGTCCGAGTCGGGCGCATCGCCTGTGGGCGCTTCCTCCGGAATTTCTTCTGCGGGGGCTTCATCCGGCGCATCCGCTTCCGGGTCATCATCCTCCGGTTCGTATTCTTCCGGTTCCTCTTCGTGCCGCCTGAAAAAGCGGAACGGCCCGCGTCTTTCCTCCTGCGGCTCCTCGTCTTCGTACCCATCGTCTGAGTCGTCGAGCACTTCGCCGTGCGCGCTCTGTGCGCGCCTTGCTGCGATCTTGTCGCGTATCTTATTGAACGCGAGGATGAATGAATGAAAGGGATTCCCGCCATAATCATCCCCTTCGTCCTCGGCGAAGGTTTCTTCTTCATTCTCCGCGCGCGCATACGCGGCATGTGCATCCTGCTCCGGGAAATCCGCAGCGGGGATTTCTTCCGTTGGAATCTCTTCCTCGGGAACATCCGCCATATCGACATCCTCCGCCGGAGGCGCAGGGCGCATGAAGGGCGCGTCCTCTTCGCGCACGGGCGGAGGCGCGGTATCCTCGACAGTCTCCGGCTGGGGCGCCGCTTTTTTCTTATATTCCAGATGCTTCCGGCGTAGTTCGAAATAATCGACCCCGCCGCCGCTTTCGTGATTCGCCATGTGGTGACCGCCTCTCGATGCTATCCGCCTCTATGCGTGCTCCAATGCCAAAAAAGCCTAATGAGCGAACGAGTACACTCAATCAGTATTATTATACTGGCGCATTCGTCTCAACGCAAGCGAATTCACCCATATGTCCCATTTTTGTCCGTATCTTCAACATATTTTGAGCAGCATTGTACGCGCTTCGTCCATTTCGACGATTAAAAGGTGCTCTTTTTCCAGTCGCTTCATCATATCCGAGAATCGCTTGAAGCCGATCGCCCGCTCGTCAAAGTCCGGATAGTCCGACTGGATGGTTGCTTTGAGGATCGAGGGATTCACGCGGTCAAAGCCGTCGTTCTTAAACCGCTCGAGCGCCGCCTTGAAGGCGGGAATCCAATTGTTCTTGTCGAGGGTCTGGGCGTCGTTGTCCGGGTTTGTCAGTGCGAGCATGAGCGACGAATCCTCCGTCCAAACCTTCAGCCGATTGGACTTTGCCGCCAATTGCGCCATGAGCTTTCCAAACGTCGCGCAGCCGTATGTGCGCTCGTCAAAGTCCGGTTTGAGCCGGGTGAGCGTGTCCTTCAATTCGCTTGCGTAGATTTTCTCGCCGTCCTGATCCTGCAAAATGGTCTCGACCGTGTTTGCCAGTTCCGCGATATCCCCGTCCGCCACGCGCTCGTCCTTTGATTTTGTCTTGGGCGTCTGTTTTGCCGCCATGGACTCCAGGAACACAAATTCATTGCATGCGTTGATGAAGATACCCGAGGCGACTTCGGAACGCGAGATGCCCAGCACAAATTTACCCATGCTCTTCAGTTTTCCAACAAGGGGCTGATAATCGCTGTCACCAGAGACGATGCAAAAGCTGTCGATGAGCGGATTGATATAGGCCACTTCAAGGGCGTCGATCACAAGCTGTATGTCGAGGTTGTTTTTCTGGTTTTTACCGTACCGAAGGGACGGTACGACCGTAAACGTGTTTGACAGGAGCACCTGTTTGAGGTCGGAATATCGATCCTCATAGCCGTACACCTTGCCGATTAATATGTCGCCGCGGATCTTTACCTTTTCGATGATATAGCGCAGCATGGATTCCTTCGCGCCCGCGTTTTCTAGATCCACGAACACGGCGAAATTGGATTTTCCCACTGAATTCATTCTCCTTTATGATGAGGTCGCCGTCGATCCATTTCCCCGCTCAGGGCACGCCTGGAAAAAGATGGAACCGGCGGCATTACCTTCATTAACATATGAATATTCTACCCGGTTCTTGGCCGCATGTCAACCGAGATGAAAATACATTGACGATTTGATGCGAGGGATTGACACTTTTGTTTTCTGCATGTAAGATGATCCTGTATGCGAATCATAATGGAGGTAGGGAATGTGAAAGGATCAAACCATAACCATAGCCGCGGCCCGGCTGTGCTCAGGTTTTTCATTTGCCTTTTAATCGTAATCATCCTCGTGCTGGTGGCCGTGTTCTTTCTTTCGCGCAATCAAAGCGACGGCGGAAGGCCCTACGTGCCCACCGGAACCGGGGAACCGATCACGCTGGCCCCCGCGACCGCAGAACCCACGCTTGCTGCAACGTTTGCCGCGATGACGGCAGAGCCGACGCCCGACCCAACGCCCACGCCGGAGCCCACGCCTACGCCCGTTCCCACGCCCGAACCCACCATGATCCCGGAATCCATGATCTCCGGCATCCGCACGGACGCAAAGCTTCCGGACGTCTCGACGGACGGCGACATCGGCATTTCGAATTGCTATGTCTCCGCGCTCAACGACTATCACGTCATGGAGCTGACCGGCTGGGGCTATGCGAACGTCGAATACTTTGACGGTGAAACCTGCGGGACCTACCTCATCGTGACCCAGATGGCAACCGGCAAATTCGTCGCCTATTATGCCACGAATGATGAAGGCATCTCCGGTGTCGAGCATTCGGGCGCCCTCGGGCAGAATACGTCCGCATGCGACTGGCGGGCCTATATCGACGTCACGCGCTATGACCCCGGCACCTATTCGCTTGGACTCGTGCTCGTTTATAAAAACGGCTCCAAGGACGAATATCGATACTATCAGTTCGGCGATTTACAGTCCTTTACGGTCAACGACGGCGAGATCATCACGCCCGTCACGGTCACGGATCTCGCGGATTAATACGTGCGTCTCCCGGGGTGAAAACCCCGGGATTGTGTATGTCTGTCTATGGCGTGTGCCATCGCCGGTCAGTTTCGTCATCGATAGAGGGGGTTTGAGGCTCATAATGATGCAAATAAAGGGAACCAGGCTTGAAATTACCATGGGTTGGGAAAAGCTTTGGATCGAGCCGTGGGGTGAAAATGCATTGCGCGTACGTGCGACCAAGGCTGCGGACATGCCGCAGCGCGACTGGGCGCTTCTGCCTGCCTGTGAGGGTGCGAAGATCGACATCACCGCCCACGGCGCGTCTGTGCAGAACGGACAGATCGTGGCGCGCGTCACATCCGACGGCAAGATTCGCTTTTACAACGATCAGGGTGAACTCCTGCTCGAGGAATACGTGCGCAATCGCAACAACATCACAGAGGAATTTGCCTCCGCGTTGTGCATTGACGCGCGGGAATTTCGGGCCGTGCCCGGCGGGGAATATATGCTCACAGCGCGCTTCGAATCCGATCCGAACGAGCGGATTTACGGCATGGGCCAGTATCAGCAGCCCTTTTTGAATCTCAAGGGCACGACGCTTGAGCTTGCGCAAAGAAATTCCCAGGCGTCCGTTCCCTTCATGATCTCTGACAAAGGGTATGGCTTTTTGTGGCACAATCCCGCCGTCGGAAGCGTCCATTTCTCAAAAAACATCACAACGTGGACGGCCGGGACGACCGACGTTCTCGATTATTGGATCACGGCGGGCGAAACCCCCGCGCAAATCGAACGGCAGTATGCAAAAGTCACCGGCACCGCGCCCATGATGCCTGATTTTGCCATGGGGTTTTGGCAGTGCAAACTGCGCTATCAGACGCAGGAAGAGCTTCTGGAGGTTGCGCGCGAATACCACAGGCGCGGCATTCCCGTGTCCGTGATCGTCGTGGACTTTTTCCATTGGACGGATCAGGGCGATTGGAAGTTTGATCCGGAATTCTGGCCCGACCCCGATGCCATGATTCGGGAACTCGAGGAGATGGGCATGAAGCTCATGGTCTCCATCTGGCCCACCGTTGCCGCCACGAGCGAAAACTACGAGGAAATGCGGTCCCGCGGCCTCCTTGTCGGGGTCGACCGGGGCGTTCCCTCCGCCATGACGTTTCAGGGGCTCACAAACTTTTTCGACGCCACAAACCCCGCGTCGCGCGCCTATGTGTGGGAAAAGGTCAAAAAGAATTACTATGACAAGGGCGTGCGCGTGTTCTGGCTCGACGAGGCGGAACCGGAATATACCGTATATGACTTCGATATCTATCGCTATCACCTCGGCCCGAATATAAAGGTCGGAAACGTCTATCCGCAGCTCCTCGCCCGGGGGTTTTACGACGGCATGACACAGGCCGGACAGAAAAACGTCCTGAACCTCCTGCGATGCGCGTGGGCGGGCAGTCAGCGCTACGGCGCGCTGGTCTGGTCGGGAGACATTCACTCCTCCTTCCGCTCCATGAAAAACCAGTTCTGCGCAGGGCTTAATATGGCGCTTGCGGGTATCCCCTGGTGGACGACCGACATCGGCGGTTTCCACGGCGGCGATCCGTCCGATCCGGCGTTCCGCGAGGTGTTCATCCGTTGGTTCGCGTGGGGCACCTATTGCCCTGTGATGCGGCTGCACGGCGACCGGGAACCCCATACGTCGCCGCTCAAACCCGGCGTGCGCGGCGGCGGCCAGTTTGGCTCCGGCGGTCCCAACGAAATTTGGAGCTATGGCGAGGCGAATTATCCCATACTCAAAAAATACATCGAGATCCGCGAGACGCTGCGCCCCTACATCAAGGAACAGATGGAAAAGGCACATGCGGACGGCACACCCGTCATGCGCCCGCTGTTTTATGATTTCCCGCAGGACCGCGAAGCGTGGCAGGTCGAAGATGCGTACATGTTCGGCGACAAGTACCTCGTCGCGCCCGTCATGGAGTCGGGTGTGACCGCCCGGCGCGTGTACCTTCCAAATCCCGGTCCCTGGCGCGAAATCGCGACGGGCAGGCTCCACGCGGGCGGCGGTTATGCGAACGCGCATGCACCCCTGGATGTCATCCCTGTTTTTGTACGGGAATAGAGACGCCGCATTTAAAAACATCAGATAGGAGAATTTGCATGGTTTTTGCTTCCCCGATCTTCCTGTTTGCCTTTTTTCCCGCCGTACTCGTGGTTTGCTGGCTCGCCGGGCTTACGAAAAAGCCCGATGTACGAAATGGCGCGCTTTTTCTGTTCAGCCTCCTGTTCTACGCGTGGGGCGAGCCGGTCTATGTCCTCGTCATGCTCGCCTCCATCTTGGTCAATTATCTTCTGGGTCTTCGGGTCGGGCAGAGCAAGGCGCTGTTCGTGCTCGCGATCGCGTTCAATCTCGCGCTTCTCGGTGCGTTTAAATATCTGGATATGCTGATTTCGACCGCGAATTGGGCGCTCAAGGCGAATCTTCCGCTTGCGGAAATCGCGCTGCCCATCGGCATCTCGTTTTACACATTTCAGATCATGTCCTACGTGATCGACGTGCGCCGGGGAAACGTTGCGGTGCAGAAAAATCCGCTCCGCTTCGCAACCTATGTCGTCATGTTCCCGCAGCTCATTGCAGGCCCTATCGTGCGCTACATCGACATTGAAAAGGAAATCGCGCGGGTCGACGTCAACCTCGACGATGCCGCCGCGGGCGTGCGCCGCTTCTGCATCGGACTCGCGAAAAAGGCGCTGATCGCCAATTCGGCGGCGAAGATTGCCGACGCCGCGTTTGCCGCGCCGTGGGGCATTTCCTTCGACGCCGCATGGCTCGGCGCCATTGCCTATGCCGTGCAGATTTATTTTGATTTTTCGGGCTATTCCGACATGGCGATCGGCATGGGCGGCATGCTGGGCTTTCACTTCCTTGAAAACTTCGATCATCCATATATCTCGCGTTCCATCCGCGAGTTCTGGCGCCGCTGGCACATCTCGCTGTCCACGTGGTTCCGCGATTATCTTTACATCCCGCTGGGCGGCAGCCGCAAGGGAAGCGCGCGTACCCTTTTCAATCTCGTGATCGTCTTTACCCTCTGCGGCCTGTGGCACGGCGCGCAGTGGAGCTTTGTCGTCTGGGGCCTGTGGCACGGCCTGTTTCTGTGCTTTGAGCGCATTCCCTTTGTCAAAAAGGCGCTCGAAAAGGTGCCGCGCTCGATCAGCACCATCTATGCGCTTCTTGTGGTGCTCGTCGGCTGGGTGCTCTTCCGCGCGGAGAGTTTGGCGGCCGCGCTCGATTATCTGGCGTCCATGTTCTCGTTTAACTTCGTCCCCGGCATGGATGCCACCTCGCTGATCGACGTCCAGACGGGTATCGCCCTCCTGATCGGATTGATTTTCTGCGCCAAGTTGCCGAAGGTGCGCGTGAACGCGTTCACCCAGGCGCTCGGCACCGTTGCCGCACTGGCGCTGCTCGTGTTCTCCGCGCTCTCGCTCGCGGGCGGCACCTACAATCCGTTCATCTACTTCAGATTTTAGGAGGGCGCAGCCATGAAGAAGTTTGTCAATTTTATGACTGTCGCGCTGTTCCTTCTGATCTGCGCGTTTCCGGTCTACGGCCTGTTCTTTCCCGGCGCATCGGACGACACGGGGGAGAACCGTGCGCTCGCCGCGTGGCCGGACACGTTTGATCCCGTCGGCATCGAGGATTGGTTTAACGACCACTTCGCCTTCCGTGGCACGATGACATCCCTCTATAACCGCCTGAGCGCGCAGACGGGCGTCAGGATCGTCAACAATGTCGCCATCGGAAAGGACGGCTGGCTGTTTTACACCAACGACGGCTCGCTCGCCGACATGAAGCGCGAGATTCACTATACGGATGAGGAGCGCAAGGACATCTGCGATGCCCAGCAGCAGGCAAAGGACTATCTAGAGGCGCAGGGCATCTCCTACTATCTCGTAATTGCTCCGGACAAGCACACCGTCTATCCAGAATTTCTGCCCGACAGCCTGCAGGGCTACGTGGGCGAATCCCGGTTTGACGGGCTTTTGCAGGCGCTGACCACGCAGACCGATGTGCCCGTGATCGACACGCGCCAGGCCGTGATCGACGAAAAGGTCAACCATACTGTGTTTTACAAGACCGATACCCATTGGAACGAATACGGCGCCTTCGCCGGCTATACGCAGATCATCAACCGCATTGCCCAGGACTTCCCGAACGTGCGCATCATCACCCGTGACGATTGCACGGTCACCGAAAATCCAGACTGGCAAAAGGGCGACATGGCGGATTTCATCGGACAGGCGGACGTTTTGCGGGATACCGATGTCATCTTTACCGTCAAGGATTCAAACCTCGTCCGGCTCGAGACGAAGTATCCCGAGACGAGCCAGGATCCCGAGCGCGACATCATCCAGCTTGTGAATCCCGACCATCCGGAGCTTCCCAGCGCCGTCGTGTTCCGCGATTCGTTCTGCCGCATGCTCTATCCCATGCTCGCCGATAGCTTCTCGAAAGTGACGTTCGTCTGGACGACAAGCGTGCTCGATTACGTGGTTCAGGGCGAAAAGCCGGACCTTGTGATCATGGAGTACGTTGAGCGCTATTCCGGCCAGGCGGTGAACGGGGTGCTCGGGCAGGAGGAGAAGCTGGTCGATTACGAATCGGGCGATGTGCCGCTTCCGGAGCACATGGCGCTCATCCGTGCGAACATCGATTCCTACGATGGGTCCCGGCCATTCGTCATCATGAACGGCTGGACGTTCATCCCCACGCGCGACGCGCTGCGGGGCGAGAAGCACATCGCCCTCAAAAACGGCGATGAGGTCGTCTACGGCAGCGTCTCCACGTCGCCCCGTCCCGACGTCACCGCCTATTTCGCAAGCACGCTTTCCGATCTCAATCTCGATCTTTCCGGCTTCACCGCCTACTTTGATAAATCCAGGCTCCATACAGGCACGTGGGAGCTGATCATGATCATCGACGACGGCGCAGGAAGCGCCGGCTGGGTTGAGATGGGCAAGAAGGTCACGATCGAGTAATCCCTTTCTTTGCAGGACGGTCGTCGGGGGCTTGTGCCCCGGACGACCGATTATTTGATTTGAGCATGCTGCGATTGCGGGTTTCCGGTCACCAGTTTCCCTCGAAACTCGCGTGCGGACAGACGAAATCGAAAAGCGCCTTTTCGCCGACTGTGCAGCGGTAGCGCACCGGACAGGAGGCGCTTTCGTAGATCGTGCGCGTCATGCCGCCCTTTGTCGGTGCCAAGAGCCGATGGACGCGCTTCTGTTGCGCTTCGACCAGCAGCGTCATTTTCCCCTGTCGAATCTCAACCGCGTGCGCCGTTGCCGTAATGACGCGCGCGCCCCGGTAGCTCGCAATCCGCGTCTCTTTCCCGTTCAGATACAAAAAGCCGACGCAACCCACAAAGGAGAATCCGTGAAACGGAACATCGGCGACGGAGAGCATGAGGCTGTTGCCCTCCCAGTCGGCGTGTGTCCACACATACCGTTTGGGAAAGGACGTGCCCCTGTCGCCCTCGATATATCCCACGCCGCCCTCAAACGCATACCGCCTGCCGCCAATCATCAGCACCCCGTCGACCGTGTGGCGCATGCTCGCGACTGCGTGCCTGCATTCCAGACCCGGTGCGAAGCGAAACGGGCCCATGATGTCGCCGACTGGCCCCGCGATCGGCCCGAACGAAAGCGTACCCTCGACGGAGAGTTCGTCTTTGCGCACATCAATCGAGAGCCCGCGCTGCGAAAACGCGCTGTTTCCAAGCCGCACGCGCGGGCCATCCATCTCGAATTCCGACGCGGGGAAAAACGCGCTCTGCGAACCTTCCTCCGTGATGATTTGCAGGGATGCCGATTCAACTGCGGAGATGTCCCGATGCCGTGCGACGATCAGCGCAACCGTTCCATCCACGCCCCGCTGCTTGTAATACCAGCCCTCGAAATAGGATCGCTTCATGGGTCAAGGATTCCCGCTTTCCGGCTTTTCAAACGCCGACACGAGCGCCGCAACCTCCTTGTCGAGTGCCTCCGGCGTGGTAGTCGGCGCAAACCGATCGACCACGTTTCCGTCCCGGTCGATCAGGAATTTTGTAAAGTTCCATTTGATCCGCTCACCGAGCACGCCGCCCTTCTGTTTTTTCAGCCAAACATACAGCGGCGATGCGTCATCGCCGTTCACATCGATCTTTGCGAACTGTTCAAACGTGATCCCGAACCGTCCCGTGCAGAACGTGTGAATCTCCTCATCTGTCCCGGGCGCCTGATTTGCGAATTGGTTGCAGGGAAAATCGAGAATCTCGAATCCCTGCGCCCTGTATTTGTCATAGAGCGCCTGCAGACCGGGATATTGCGGCGTAAATCCGCACTCCGTAGCCGTGTTGACGATCAAGAGCACTTTTCCCCGATAATCCGCGAGGTTCTTTTTTTCGCCCCCGCGCATTTCAACTTCGAAATCATAGACATTCATATTGCCGCCCCCTTTGCCTGTGTGATACACCGAACGTGATGCGTCTAAACAAAAAATGGCGGGGCTTTCACCCCGTCAGATCGCATTTGCGTATTCTGTGATCGGTTTCCTTGTGGATCGGCATGCCGCCTGCCTGGTACTTTGCGCAGATCGCGGGGATTTCGGCCGCGCGCGGATCGACCGCGCGGAGGTTGATGGCGACGCCGCTCGATCACCGAATCCGCCGCGTCCATGGCGTTTTCCACCTCGGTTTAAAGCGCACGTGGCGGTTTGTCCCGTGGAAATAGAAGCCTTCGAGCGGAACTGCCCGCGCACACCTCCCGCCGGTTGAAAACGCCTTTCGCCGCGGATGCCGACGCAAAAAAGACCCCGCGCAAGCGCATCGACGGGCAGCACGGGATCCGAAGCATCTTATTCCTCCAGCGGGTCGGCAACCGGCGTATTTTTGTCGGTGAGCCGCTGGGGCCTCACGACATTCTTGCAGTTCGGGCACGCATACTTCGCGCCGTCAATCGCCCCGGATGCGAGGAACACCTTCCCGCACTGCGGACAGATCGCCGGCATGCGCACCATCTTGGGCGCCGCGTCGGAGTTGTTTTTTATCAGCCGAAGCGGCTCTTCCTCCTCAAAGTCGTCAAAGATCTCGTCGAAATCGGCGCCGTCTTCGTCGTCGTGCATGCCCTCGAGCTCGCTCAAATCGTCGTCGATGCTTTCGACATAATCGTTCAGCTCGCCAAGCATGTCGTCCAGCGCTTCCGTGCGGTCCGAAAGCTCGCTCAGAAGCGAGACGATGCCGCTGAGAAGCTGATCCTTCGGGTCAGTTTCGTCCAGTTTCATCGCCGAGACGAGACCCTCCAGATACCCGGCTTTTTTGCGAATCGATTCCATAAAAGCACCTCCTTATTCGCCTGCGCCCTGCCCCTGGCAACGCGCAGGTCTCGGGCTGCGGCGTGCTGTGCGCCGTCATTGCCCTTGTGTTCCACCGCGCAAAACCTCAGATCCGTTCACGCTCTGCGCCATGGGAATCTCATTCTCCCCGCGCTGCGCCATCTCATGCGCGGGAAGCGGCGCATATTCTGCGTCCCTACGGATTCATTATAAACATAAAAGGGCTATCCCTAGCCCTCTCATGCCCAATTTCGGCAATTTATGCGCGACCGAGATATTCGCCGCCTTCGCGGGTGTCGATCTTCAGCACGTCGCCCTCGTTGATGAAAAGCGGCACCTGAATCGTGAGTCCCGTTTCAAGCGTCGCGGGCTTGGTGGTATTGGTGGCGGTGTCGCCCTTGAAGCCGGGTTCGGTGGTCACGACCGCGAGTTCCACAAAGTTGGGCGCCTCGACCGAGAAGGGAGCGCCCTTGAAAAAGCGCACCGTCACGTTCGTGTTCTCCTTGACGAACTTTATGGTGTCTTCGACCTGCTCATGCGTCAGCGCGAGCTGTTCAAACGTCTCGACGTCCATGAAGTAGTACATCTCGTCAGCCGAGTACAGGTACTGCATCTCCTTGGTTTCGATGTGTGCGCGCGCCATCTTGTCCGTGGGGTTGAACGTGCGCTCGATGACCGCGCCCGTCACGATGTTTTTGAGCTTCGTGCGCACAAACGCCGCGCCTTTTCCGGGCTTGACGTGCAAAAAGGACACGACGGACCAAATGCCGTTGTCCATTTCAATGGTGACGCCGTTTCTAAAATCGCTCGCGTTAATCATGGGTAATCCTCCTAAATTGTTCCTCTATAGCTCAATCAACCGCTTCGGCGCGTCGATGGGATCGACAAAACCGTCCTGCGTGATCAAAACCATGTCTTCGATGCGGCAGCCGCCCACGCCCGGGAGATAAAGACCCGGTTCAACGGTCAGCACGTGCCCCGGCTGGAGCACCGTTTGGGATCCTTTTGCAAAGCGCGGATTTTCGTGGATAAACAGACCCACGCCATGCCCCAGCCCATGTCCAAATCGGCCGGGGTACTTGGAATCGAGGAAATCGCGCGCGATTTTGTCGATGTCACCGCAAACTTTTCCGGGGGCGATGGCGTCGAGGCACATCATTTGCGCGTCGAGCACCGCCTGATATAGTTTGCGCAGCTCCGCGTCGATTTTTCCAAACCCGATCGTGCGCGTCATGTCGGATAGATATCCGTTCGTCGTCGCACCAAAGTCGAGTGTCAGAAGTTCGCCTGTCTCCACCTTGTGCGCGGATGGAACCGCGTGGGGAAGAGAGCCGTTTACGCCTGCGCAGGCGATGGTTTCAAACGCGTTTTTCTCGGAACCGAGCTTTAACATCTCGTAATCGAGGCCGATCTGGATCTCCTTCTCGGTCATTCCGACCTTGACCCAGTCAAGCAGATTCTCAAACGCCTTGCAGGCGATGCGTGCCGATGTGCGAATGGCCTCGAGCTCCGCTTCATCCTTGATTTCGCGCAGGGTTTCAATCGCGCCCGTCATGCTGACGAGCCTTTTGCCCTGCAGCGCCCCTTGCAGCGCCACAAACGCGTCGTGCGTCACATAATCCGTCTCCGTCGCGGCGGCGGAAAGTGAAAATTCCTCCATCAATGCGGCACAAACCGCAGGGCCTGTCCGACCCGCGCTCGTCATCTCGACGCGCCAGCCGGGTGCCTGCCGCTCGGCCATCTCCGTATAACGGAAATCGGTTACGATCACGCGCGCTTTTTCGCACACGAAAAGACAGCCTTCGCCCGTGTAACCCGACAGCCAGCGCATGTTTTCCGGCCTCAGGACGATCGCGGCCTCGGCTTCTTTTCCGGGCAAAAGATGCGTTAGTTTTTCATATCTCTCCAAATCGGATGCCTCCATGCGTACATACCAATTCATTCTAGCACATGAGTCTGAAAAAAACCAGTCCCCGCCGCAGTATGAAGGCAAGGACTGCAAAATTTTACGACAAAATAATTCACGATTCGAATGCCCATTGGCGCGACAGCATGTAAACCACTTGGGCAATGCCGGGCGCATCCGCCTGGGCACAGGTGATCGAAATGCTCCCACTGCCCACAGAGACGGTCGCGCCTTCCGGGAGAATGCCTGCCAAGGCTTCTGCCGTATTTTCGCTTCCGCCCATGAGCGTCAAGCGGCAGGTGCCTGCGGCGCAGCGCGATAGGGCAAGAAACGGGCCGTCCCAGCGTCCCCCGCGCGCAATGCGCGTGCCCTGCACATCGGGGCGGAACGTGTTTCTGACCAGAATCGGAACGTTTGCCCGCTCGACGGGCGGGATGCAATCGGCGTGCAGTACGCCCGCGCCCAGTCGGGAAAAGACGCGCGCCTGCCGATAACTCAAAAAAGGGATTATCGCAGCGCCCGGTACAAGTCTGGGGTCCGCTGCGTGGAATCCGTCGACATCGGTCCAGTTTTCGTAAGCCTCCGCGTCGAGCGCGGCTGCGACGTGTGCGCCTGAAATGTCAGAGCCGCCGCGTGGAAACGTAACCACGCGCCCGGACGCGTCCGCACCGTAAAACCCCGGGATCACCGCACCGCCGGACGGCAGCGCACGGATTCGCGCATAACTCTTATCCTCGTTCAGCACGCCGTCTTCAAAGACAAAAAGATTCGCCGCATCGATAAACGGCAGTCCCAAAAAATCCGCGAGCACCCGCGCGCACAGCCATTCGCCCCGACTCGCCGACAAATCCCGGCTCGTCTTTGCCGCCTCGTCAAGCGTTGCAAGCTCCGTCTCATAGGATCGCAAATTCAGCCCTTCGGCGATTGTGCGAAACACATCCCGCGCGCCCTCGAGCGCGTCGAGCCGCTCGGCGCCTTCCGAGGCATATGCCGCGATCAGGCGATCGGTTACCTTCATATCCTCGTCAAAGCGTTTACCGGGCGCGGAAACAACGACGTACCGCCTGCGCCCATCTCGGCGGATGATTTCAGCCACGCGCCGGAATCGGCGCGCGTCCGCCAATGAGGACCCTCCAAATTTACATACAATCGGCTTCACGCGCATACGCATCTCCCTCCGCATGCTTCATCGTATGCCGATGTTCCGTTTCGGTGAGAAGCGCCGCGCCCTCTACAAAAGGTTGCGACATCTGGCGCGCGGTGATCTCCAATGGTATAATTTGAAAAGGGAAAGGGGGAGTCAGATGAAATCCGAATGCAGGCGCCAGTTTACGCGCGAAAACCACCTCAATTTTGCCATGACGGTTTTTTCCCTGGTACTCGCCAGCGGGCTCAATATCTCCGCGGCGTTTATCATCAAGACGCTCATTGAGGCCATGGAAAAGCGCGATTGGAGCGGCATGCGCAACGGTCTGCTCATCACGCTCGTGGTTCTAGCCCTGTTTTTCATCTTCAGTATCCTTCAAAAGACGTACAAGAACCGCTACATGCGAAAAGCGATTACGCAATATAAGCAGCACGTCTTCGAGCGCGTTTTATCAAAGTCCATCGGTGAGTTCGGGGCAACTTCGTCCGGGAAATTCATCTCCGCATTCTCCAACGACCTTTCCTCCGTGGAGACGAATTATCTCGCGGGCGGATTGGAGCTTATTGATCAGATCATCCAGTTTGTCGCGGCCGCCGGCGCGATGCTGTTTCTGAACCCGATGATGATCGTCATGCATAACGGCGCAATCGCCGAGACCGGCAAATTCGACGAATTGATGGAGCGAAAGGGCTGCTTTTACTCCCTCTATAACGTATCGCAATGAATTACATCTATGCAAACCGCCCATCCTACGAGGACTTTGCCCCCGGTCGCGCGCTTTTTCATGCGCCCGGGATGACGAATTTCCCGGCAAGGCTCGCGGAGGAACTCATGGGGCGCAGCCTCGATTTCCTCGGACGGCAGAACGACGTCGTCCTCTTTGATCCACTCTGCGGCGTCGGATCGCTGCTCGCGGTGGCGGCGTTTACCCATGCAGACGCCGTCGCCCGCGTGCGCGGTACGGATGCCGATCCCGGCGCGGTTTTAATCGCGCAAAAAAATCTCGCCCTGCTCGCGCCGGATGGCCTGGATCGGCGGGCGCGCGAACTGGCTGAGATGGGCATGCGATTCGATCGCCCCTCGTACCCGGCTGCCGTTGCGAGCGCAAAAAATCTCGCTCTTCTTTTGGGGAGGACAGGCATCCCGGCAGAGGCGTTCACAGCGGATGCCTTCGCCCCTCCCGCAGACAGCTTTCTGGCGGATGTGATCCTGACGGATTTTCCCTATGGCAGCATGAAGGCATGGATGTCGGGCGATGCGGAAACGTTCCTTTTTGCCATGCGCGAAAAGCTCAGACCGGGCGGCATTCTGTGCGCCGTCATGGATAAGGGTCAGAAATGCGCGCAAGACGGCTTTGTCCGGCTCGCGCGCCAGAATGTGGGCAAGCGCAAGTTCGAAATCTATCGCCGCATGACGTGATTAGGCAGTTGCCCCCCGATCCGGCGAAATTCTACCCGCCACCCCCGCCTTGACGCGCGCGCCATTTGCCTGTATCATGCATACAAAAAGCGGGAGGTCAACTATGCGCGTAACGGATAGCGGCAAGATCAAATGGAGCGAGCGTGTGGAAAAGCGGGATCTACAAAGGCTGTATGCATCGGATGCCGCAGGGTTCGTCGACGAGCACCTGCTTGACGAGGTGGGCTACGCCCTCTTTGCCCGCTGCGCCGATATACTCTATCTTTCAGACTATAAGCGCAGGATGTTTCGCTGTCCGCGCTGTGAAATGCCGGACGAACCCGGCCCCGCAATGGCGGATCAGGGTGAAACGTGGGCCTGTCCCGTCTGTGGCTTTTCCATCACGCAGGACGCAATGCGCGGTAGTTTTCATAAAAAACAGCTCAATCCCGGCGGCGCGGTGCCCGCATTTGAACAATTTGTACGGGATTGGCAAACGGCGTCGACCGCGCAGCAAAAAATGCTGTCCATCGACGCCGTGATCCATTCATTCCATTATTCGCTCAAATCCATGCCCGGCGTGCCCACGCGCGTGGCGGGCGTCAACCTTATCGAGGGAAAACTCGGCGATGTCGAAGCATTTCTGGACGCGCTTTCCGCAAACGACACATTTCAGTCGGAGCTCGCCCGCTGCCGCGCGCTGTGGGCAAACTGGCGAAATCATCCCTCGTAAATCCGCGATTCTTCGCCCCAGGGATGGTACCCCTTCCCGATGTACGAAAACCCGTATTTTTCGTAGTATCCCACGTGATCCGTGCAAAGATAAAGATGCGTGAAACCCGCCGCGCGCGCATCGGCGCGTGCCCGCTCGATCAAAAGCCGTCCCAGTGCGCGTCCGCGCATGTCGGGTTCGACATACAGTGCGCAGACCCATGGCCACAGATCCTGCCGGCTGATGAAGTCGTTTGCGATCAGTCCCGCGCAGCCCACGATCCGCGCTCCGTCCATCAGCGCGTACCAGTCCGGAAGCGGATGCGCCACGTGCGCAAAGCAGTCGTCGTATACCCGCACCGTGTTGGGACCCGCCCATTTCGACTTTACATATGCGGCGATTTCAGCCCGCGCTTCCGGGTTCTCCCGTGCGCTCAGAATCCTCATTTCACATAACCCAGTCTGCGGCAGGCGTATACGTATAACAGCAGCGCGCTCGAATACCACTCGGAGCTTGCGGACATCTCGCCCGTCACGGGGTCCAGTTCCTGCGAGAAGTTCATTTTGCTGCGCGTCATTGCCTCGACCCAGCGCGAAAGCAGTTCGTCGTAGTCGGCCCCATATCCGTAAAAATCCATCCACCGCGCACCCCGCAGCGCCGTCAGCGCCTGCGAATAATAGCCCCAGCTGTTGCCTGCGCGATCTTTCCTGCTTCCGGGATCGGAGATCGCCATGGACGGGAAGGGGTACGGCGTCCAGAATTCTTCCGGATTTTTCATGTGCCGCGCGTAGATGGCATCCGCATCCGCTTTGTCGAGTACGTGCTCCTGAAAGACGTTTGAGATGGCGATTGACAAAAATTTCCGTTTCCGCCCCTGCCTGTCTACGTCGTAAAAGAATAAATCCGCCGGATCGTAGAGAAGCCCGATCATTCTTTTTTTGACGTCCGCCGCCTTCTCCCGCCACTGGGCAGCCGCGCGCACATGGCCCAATTCCTCCGCCATCTCGGCAAGCGCCATGCGGTCGCCGTAGAACACCGCGTTCATGTCGGGCGCGAGCATCGGCACCGCGTCCGCGTCCACGGGCAGAATGCCGTCCACATCCGGGCATTTGTTGGGAATGTCGGCGAGCCGCGCGGAGTTGTCGTGCCCCGTGTCGTACAGGCAGTAAAGTTCGATCAGCCCTTTTCCCAAGGACATCCGGTTCTGCACCAGCCACGCGTCCCAAGCCTTGAGCCCGGCATACGCTTCCTTCAGGTATTCCCTGTCGTTTAATATGCGGTACGCCTCGAGGCACAGGGCGCCGAAGGACACGCATTCCTGGATCTGGCTGTAACCAACGCCAGACGCGTAATGCCGCGTCGATACCGACGTATCAATCACGTTGAACGGCATCCGCCCGCTCGGCTTTTGGTTGCGCAAAAATAAAAGCGTCTGATTGCGCGCCACCTCGCCCGCAGCCGGGTT
This sequence comes from Bacillota bacterium, assembly GCA_023421735.1. Next base: position 38,607 of record JAEZSP010000022.1, read on the forward strand.
GAGCTGCGCATATGAAATCGCGTCGTAAACGTGTTCCATCCACACGCCCGGGTACGCCGTTGAGATCAGAAAAACAGGCCCCGCCTGCCCCGGAAACGATTTGATGTGTACCTTTTCGATCCGCTCGCACGCCGCGTCATACTTCGCCTTGATGTCCATTGTCTCGCCTCCCGCGTAAGTATAATCCCAATGGGCATCCCCTGCAAGAGACGGCGCGATTTTTCGAGAATACCGCAAGATGTTCCCTTTTATTTCGTCAAATCTTTGCTAAACTGGTGTTGAGGTGATCGAGATGAATCAAAAAGAGATGCTTTTCGCCACATTGCGGCATGAAAAGACAGATGTAACCCCCTGGGTGCCCTTCGCGGGTGTGCACGCGGGTAAACTCGCAGGGTATGATGCAACGGAAGTCCTTACCGACGCCGATAAGCTCTTCGAATCGCTTATGGCGGTCAACCGCCTCTACAAACCGTTCGGACAGCCCGTCGTGTTCGATTTGCAAATCGAGGCGGAGTGCCTGGGCTGCGAACTCAAGTGGGCGAAGGACGGCCCGCCCTCGGTTGCGTCGCATCCTTTGGAGGACGAGGCGGTCGTGCCCTGCGAATGCACGATCCCGACGTCCAACAGCGGCCGTTTTCCGATGATCCTCGATGTCATGCGCCGGATGAAGACTGCGGTGGGGGAGACGACCGCGCTTTACGGCCTTATCTGCGGCCCGTTTACGCTCGCATCCCACCTGCGCGGCAACGACATCTTTATGGATATGTTCGACGATGAGGAATACGTGGACGCGCTTCTTGCCTTTGCGACGGAGGTCGCCAGGCGGGTCGCCGCCATGTACATCGCGGCGGGCATGGACGTCATCGCCATCGTCGATCCGCTCATCAGCCAGATTTCAGCAGGCCACTTCGAGCGCTTCATGTCCAAGCCGTTCGCGTCCATCTTCGACTTCGTGCGCGAAAAGAAGGCGTTTTCCTCCTTCTTTGTCTGCGGTGATGCAACGCGCAATATCGAAGTCATGTGCAAAACCGGCCCCGACTCCATCTCCGTGGATGAGAACGTGAATCTCGCGGCCGCGAAGGACATCTGCGACAAGTATAACATCGCAATCGGCGGCAATATTCCGCTCACGTCCGTCATGCTCCACGGCAGCCAACAGGACAACATGAAGTGCGTCATCGACCTTTACGACGCGGTGAAGGATCGCAAAAACCTCATCATTGCGCCCGGTTGCGACATGCCCTACGATGTGCCCGTCGAAAACGCCATCGCCGTCACGCAGGCGGTTCTTCAGGAGACGGATGTGCGCAAGATCCTGGAAAATTACGTCGCCGCGGACGACTCCGTTGAGGTCGAGCTTCCCGACTACGCGAACCTTCCCAAACCCCTCATGGAGGTCTTCACCCTCGATTCCGCCACCTGCGCGGCATGTACATACATGATGGGCGCGGCCATGGAGGCGAAAAAGGAGTTTGGCGACGCGATCGACGTCATCGAGTATAAATACACCGAGAAGGCGAATATCGCGCGCTGCAAGAAGATGGGCGTTCCGAACCTGCCTTCGATTTACATCAACGGGCAGCTCAAATTCCGCTCCATCATCCCCAGCCGTGACGAGCTCTTCGGCGCCATCCGCGACGTCCTGTGAGCCGCACGTATCTCGTGACGGGCTTCCTCGGTGCGGGCAAGACGACGCTGATCAAAAACTTCGTCCGCCTTTTCCCGCCCGGGGGTCTCGCCCTCATCATCAATGAATTCGGCCGCGAGAATATCGACGTTCAGATTCTGAAGGATCTGCGCGCCGCGCTTTATGGCATCGACGGCGGCTCCATCTTCTGTTCCTGCCGCGCTGCGGAGTTTGAAAAGGCGCTCGCCGATGCCGCGCAGATTGCGCAGACCATTATCGTCGAGACGACGGGCCTTGCGGACCCCGGCGCGGCGCGGCAGATGATCGGCGCGGACAATCTCCAAAACGCAATCTGCGTCTGCGATGCAGCGCGCCTTCCCAAGGTCTACGAGACCGCGCGGATCGTCAAAAAGCAGCTCGCCTGTGCGAGCGCGATCGTTCTGAATCAGCTTGACCGCGCGACGCCCGACGAGATTGCCGCCTCCCGCGCAATCCTGAAGTCCCAGTGTCCGGATGTGCCCGTCTACGATGCGGTGCGCGGCGCGTTTCCCGACATGGAGCGTCTCCTCCGGAGCGTCCCTGTGCCCGAGCGCGACGGCATGCTGACGGCAGATTTGTCCCTGCGCAAACTGAGCCTGTCGGTCGTGCCCGCCGTTTCGCGCGCAATGCTCGCTTCCTTCCTGCGCGCATTTGCCGAGGAGACCTATCGCATCAAGGGATTTGTCGAGACTGCGGAGGGGAACGTCCTGGTCGATTGCGTCGGCGCGCTTGTTGATCTTGTTCCCGCACCCGCGGGTGCCAATATCACCAACCACCTTGTCGTACTTTACGGCTATGGCCTTCGTGCGCGCGCCGCCATTGCGGAAGCGATGAAGCTTGTGCCCGGCGTGGGGGAGGGCGTGGAGTAGCGCCGGAGGCGCTGCTCCGCCCCGTGCCTTCTGCACCATTTCCGCCCGGGATCGTATGCGACCGCCCGTGGGTTTGGCTCGGGGCGGTTTCGTTTGCGCCGCGGGTTGCTCCTCCCGCGCATATGAATGTGTTGTACAGAACCACGTAGCCAGGAACCGGGGAAAAGTGGTATAATGAATCCATGAATCAGCAAATCAGCCTGTCCGCCCCGAACGACGAATCGGCGCGGGCGCGGACGATGAACCGTCTATCATATATTTGTGGAGGAATGAGACCATGAAAGCGCTTATCCTTGCGGCGGGCCTTGGCACCAGATTGGCTCCGATCACCAACGACAGGCCGAAGTCGCTTGTGCCTGTGAACGGGAAACCAATCTTGATGAAGCAGATTGAGAATTTGCATGAGAATGGGATTTCCGATATCACCGTCATTTCCGGATATAAAGCCGAAATTCTGGAAAAGGCCGTCCACGAGAAGTGGCCGGAGATTACGGTTGTGGAATCGGTCGACTACGCCGGCACCAATAATATGTATTCGGCGTATCTTGGCATGCGGGCGATGTTCCCCGATGGCAATATCGGCCCCTTTTTGATGATGAATGCGGATGTTTTTTTTGATGCATCCGTGATTCGGGCACTCCTTGCCAATCAAAACCCCGATGCAATCGTCGTCGATCTGGGAAGATACATTGAGGAGTCCATGAAGGTGGTTGAAGAAGACGGACGCCTTGTGGCAATCTCGAAGAAAATCACACCGGAAGAAGCGCTGGGCAGTTCGATCGATGTGTATAAATTCAGTGTGTCGGGTGGCGGGGCATTCCTGCATCGCTGCGCCGAATACATCGAAGTGAAAAATGAACGCAAATTGTGGAGCGAAGTCGCTTTGAACGATGCACTCGCCGATGCGGCGTTCAGGGCCTGCCCGCTGAATGGCCGCTGGTTCGAAATCGATAACCACGAAGATTTGACGGCGGCAGAGGCGCTGTTTGCCGATTGACGCAGTTTATAATCAGGCGGATTCGCAATGATGGCTTTGCCAAAAAAAAGTCTGCGGCGCGGGGGAAACCCCGCGCCGCAGATGGTCGGCAGTCTGATGCACTCCCCTCAGGGGGACCGGGGAACGGCGTTTCCCCGGACTTTCTACACCTGCAGTCCCTTCGTCTTTGCGCCGCTTTTTGCCTTGTCCTGTGCTTCGGGATCGTTCTGCACGCCGCCGTTCGGCTTCATGTTTTTCTTGTTGATCTCCGAATTCTTGTTTCCTTTGCCTTTCTTTGCCATGCAATCACCTCGCGGATAGTATGGCCTGCGCGGGGCTGATTATACGCAGAAGCGGGCATAGATGTCGTTCATAATCGCGTCGAGCGCGTGAACGTCCATCTTGAGGGTGTCGGTGAACAGGCTTGCATCCTGCGCGCGGCTCAAATCGGTCATGGGCAGCTTTTCGATCGCCATGAGGTGATACTTTGCGTTCACCGGGTACATCTGCCGCTCGATGAGCGAACCGACGGTGATCGCCTTTTGCACCATGTCCGCATTCGGATGATCGATGTGCGCGGTGAGCCAGACATAAAGCTCTGGATGCATGTTCGCCATGACGCCGGAGAACCCGCGCGCGCCTGCGCGCAGTGTCTCGAGCAGCGTGGTCGAGTTCGCGTTATAAAGCCCAAGATTCGACCCCTTGATGACGTCGAGCCGCCCTTCGATCACCTTCGCGTCGCAACAGGTGTCCTTTAAGAAGTAAAACCTGCCGGAGTCCGCCATAAACTTCAGCATTTTCGTTGTCAGAAGCCGCTTGTAGGGCGCGGGGCACTCGTATGCGCCGAGGTTCACCGCGGGATCAAGCCGTCCCATCAGCGTTTCGAGGTTTTTGAGCCACACGTCTTCGCCTTCGTCGGGCTTTGCAAAGTGGTTCGTGATGGTGATGACCGCCTCGACCCCCGTCTCCGCGATGGCGGTCAGCTCCGCAACCTGCGCGTCCATGTCGTCCGACACATGTCCGGATGCGATCACCGGCACGCGCCCTTTCGCGGCCGCGAGGGTGGTCTTCGTGATCGCAACGCGCTCCTCGAGGGATAGCTTGTAAATTTCGCTCGACTGGCACGCCGCAAACAAACCCGAAACGCCGCTTTCGATATACCAATCGGTCAGCGCGGCGAGCGCTTCGAGGTCGACTTCGCCCTTTTGCGTGTAGGGCGTGAGCATGACCGGCCAGACGCCGCCCGGATACTTCATGCCTTTACCTCCTCGCCGATTTCGGCGGATTTGTAGATCATGTCCATGAGCTTCGACGAGAGGATCGCGTGGTCGATGTTCCCCTTCGTCTTGATGCCGCCGGGCGCCTTTTCGAGAAAGTCACGAATCTCCACGTCATACATGTTCTCGGTCGTGAAGTCGAATTTCGTCTCCGTCAGCATGCCGTTTTTCGTGGAATACAGCACGAAATTCCCGCCGTACTGGAGCTTGATGCCGCCCTTGTCGCCCAAAAACTCGATGAACATCTGGTTTTCGAGGATGTTTTGCGCCCACGCGCCGTTCATGGTGATGGTCGGTCCGGCGGTACGCACGAACCCCGTCACAAATTCCTCTACGTCGTATGTCCCGGTATAATCGGGCGGTCCCGCCCACATATTGACGAATGTATAGTCCTCCATGGGACAGGCGAGTTTGGAATAGGTCGCGGCGGACGCGGTCCTGATTGTCGGCTCGCCCACACAGTAGAAGATGAGGTCGATAAAATGAACGCCCCAGTCGATGAGCGCGCCGCCCCCCGCAAGCGCCTTTGTGGTAAACGCGCCACCCAGACCCGGAATCGAGCGGGGGGAGCGGAAGGAGCAGTACACGTGGTACACGTCGCCCAGCGCGCCCGCGCGGATCAATTCTTCGATTTTCATCACGGCGGTGTTAAAGCGATTGCAGACGCCGATGTTGAGGATCGCGCCGTTCTCATCCGCGGTCTTCTGCATCTGGGCCGCCAATTCCGCGTTCACGGCGGCTGGCTTTTCGCACAATACGTGCTTTTTCGCCTTGAGAAGGTTCATCGAAATGGGCGCATGGGTGTGATTGGGCGTGCAGACCGAAACGCATGTAATTTCCGGATCGTTGACGACCACCCGGTAATCCGTGATCGCCTCGCCTGCGCCGTATTTGTCGCGCAGCGCAATCGCGCGCGCAGGAATCAGATCGACAAAATACTTGACCTCGGCGATGTCGCGCACCTTTTCGTAGGCGGGCTCATGCGCGCTTTTTGCGATCGTACCGCAGCCGATGATCGCAACCTTCATCTTTTCCATTGATTTTCCTCCGGTTCTGTGATGCCCCCTATTATACCGCGTTCGCCGCCTGTTTTCAATGTATTGTGAAGGAATCCGGTTTGTGGTATTATGCATTTTGGAGGTTGATTTTTTTCTATGAAAAGCGACACAAAATATTTCGTCCCGGACGACGAAAAGGGCGGCTATCGATACATTGGGAAATATTACCGCTTCTGTGCGACGGGCGGCAGGCTCGCGAATCGAAAACGCGGCTTTTTCCTGTGTGCGCTTTTGGCCCTCGTCACCTTCCTGCTCGCGGGTTTTTCGGACGCGGGGGAGACGCGCGCCTTTTACATCGGTCTTCCCTTTGTCATTTCCCTCATCCCCACAGGGTTTGGGCTCGCGGCGGCGTTTGATACGTTGCGCGCGGAGGAATCGATGACGTATTTGCGCTACCGCAGCGGCCCCAAAAGACTCATCCTCTGTGCGCGCGTCGGTGCCGTTCTGACCCTGATTACGCTCGTCGGCTGTGCATACCACGGGGTACGCGGGGGCATGGTCATGCCGTATTTTCCACTTTATATCAGTCTCATGTTCCTCGCATTCGCTGCGCAGTGGGTGATCTATGTCCGTGACCCCGCGCAACCGGTCGGCTCATAACCACAGCGGCGCAGGATGAACCGCCATATGCGTAAAAAGTGTTCGCTCCGACCGTTAAATTCAAAATGGTATTGACATGTTACAAGAATGAAAGTTATAATTTAATTACTTGTAGAGTCGAAATATCTTCTACTCTATCAGATTTCGTAAGGAGGTACTACGCATGAAAAAGTCCCTGGTTGCACTCATGCTGGTTGTTGCGATGCTCTCAGGCCTCGCGCTCCCGGCCTTAGCGGAAGAGGCGTCTACGCCGCTGGTTGTGGCTTACAGCCCCTTCAGCGGGAAATTCTCGCCGTTTGTCGCCGATACCGGTTACGACATGGACGCCGTCGGCATGACGCAGATCGGCCTCATGACCACCGACCGCATGGGCGGCATCATCTACAACGCCATCGAGGGCGAGACCGTTCCCTATAATGGCACCGATTACACATACACCGGCCCCGCCGACCTGAGCGTCAAGTACGACAAGGACTCCGATACCACCACCTACACCGCCAAGATCAGGGATGATCTGTATTTTTCAGACGGCGTACAGATGACGGCTGACGACATCATTTACAATTACTACGTTTATCTCGATACCAGCTATACCGGCTCCACGACCCTTAATTCCTATGACATCGTGGGACTGAAGGACTACCGCACCCAGACGACCAGCGACGTGTACGCCAAGTACGCCGACCTCGCCCAGCAGATTTACGCGGCGGGCGCGGATCACGTGTGGGCGGATACGGATGTCTGGACGCAGGAGATGCAGGAGAACTACTGGGAATCCATGAAGTCGACGTGGACGGACGACGTGCAGTCGATCGTCAACTACGTCCTGAACAACTACATGGACTATGCTGAATCGTATTTCCCCGGCTTCACGGCAGAGGAAATCAGCGCCGAAACCGGCCTGCAGGTTGCATTCGGCATGGTCATGTGGGGCTTCGCGTCTTTGGATGACGCGGGCATGCTCACCGGCTCTGTCACCGGCACCACCTGGGATCTCAAAAATGGCGTTTATCCCACCATCGACGATTACTACGCCGAGACATTCGCAGGCTATGAGGGCGATCCCGACGCATACTGGTCCGTCGAGGCAGCCGACGATACCGACGTGCACGGCACGGCGGACGAGGCCTTCATCGCGCTTTGGGGTCCGCAGGATCCCGGCATGGAGGGCGGCGTGAAGTCCATTTCGGGCATCACCAAGATCGATGATTACACCGTGCAGGTCGTGACCAATGGTTACGAGGCGCCCGCCGTGTATTCTATCCTCGGCATTTCGATTGCCCCGCTCCATTACTACGGCGACACGAATCTCTATGATTACGAAAACGGCATGTACGGCTTCCCGCGCGGCGACGTTTCGGGCATGGAGGAGAAGACCCCCGCGCCCCTGGGCGCCGGCCCCTACAAGTTCGTGAAGTACGAAAATCGCGTCGTTTACTACGAGGCGAACGAGAACTACTATAAGGGCGCGCCCAAGATCAAGTACGTTCAGTTCAAGGAAACTGCTGCCGCGGAAGTCGCCGCGGGCGTTGCCACCGGCACGGTCGACGCGGGCGAGCTCGCCGGCTCCCGTACCCGCTTCGAGGAAATCGCCGGCTACAACACCGATACAACCGACATCACGGGCTCGGTCATCACCACCTCCAAGGTCGATAACCTCGGCTACGGCTACATCGGCATGAACGCGCAGACCATGAACGTTGCAGGCGACATCGCAAGCGACGCCTCCAAGGATCTGCGCAAGGGCTTTGCGACCATCATCGCGGTCTACCGCGACGTGGCCATCGACTCCTACTATGGCGAAGCCGCTTCCGTCATCAACTATCCGATCTCCAACACCTCCTGGGCGGCGCCGCAGCCGACTGACGAGAACTACAAGATTGCGTTCTCGACCGATGTGGACGGCAACCCGATCTACACCTCCGAAATGACGCAGGACGACAAGTATACCGCGGCGCTTCAGGCGACCATCGGCTACTTCAAAGCGGCCGGCTACACCTTCGACGATGCGACAGGCATGTTCACCGCCGCGCCGGACGGTGCGAAGATGAGCTATGAGTGCTACATCGCGGGCGACGGCACCGGCGAGCATCCGTCCTTCGGCCTTTTGACCGAGGCGTCCGATGCGCTCAAGGGCATCGGTATCGAGCTCAAGATCAACGACCTGGCGGACGCGAACGTCATGTGGGACGCGCTTGACGCGGGCACGCAGGAGATGTGGTGCGCGGCGTGGGGTTCGACCATCGATCCCGACATGTACCAGGTCTACTATTCCACCAATGCCCCGGGCATGGGCGGCTCTGATTCCAACCACTATCACATCAATGATGCAAACCTCGACCAGGCGATCATGGACGCGCGCACGAGCGACGACCAGGCGTACCGCAAGGCGGAGTATAAGACGGCGCTTGACATCATCGTCGATTGGGCGGTCGAGATTCCGATCTATCAGCGCCAGAACTGCGTCATCTTCTCCACCGAACGCATCAATCTTGCGACCTTGACCCCGGATATCACCACTTTCTGGGGCTGGATGAGCGAAATTGAGAAGCTTGAAATGAACTAATCGACTTGCATATAGGAGGGGCGGCGCAAGGGCGCGCCGTCCCTCCCCTTTCTGTTTCGGCGCATCCATTTTACATTCTCCTTTGGAAAGAGGGTTCACATGTCTAAGTTCCTCGTAAGAAGACTGTTGCTCGCCGTGTTCATCGTCATTTGCGGCGCGTTGATCGTGTATGCGGTCATCCGCGCGTTGCCGATGTCTTTCGTCGAGACCATTGCGCGCCAGCGCTCGCAACAACCGGGTGCCATGAGTTATGCGCAAACCGTCAATCAGCTCAACGAAGTCTATGGCTTGAATTTGAAAATACTCCCCGGATTCTGGAGATGGTTTCAGAACGCCCTTCACGGAAATTTTGGGGATTCCTGGGCTTATAATATTGCAGTTGTGACAAAATTCAGCAAAGTGATCTGGTATTCCGTTGTTCTTAATATCATCACATTATTTTTTGAAATCATCCTTTGCATTCCGCTGGGCATACTGGCAGCCAGGAAACAATACAGCAAGACCGATTATGCGGTGACGGTCTTTGCACTGATGGGCATATCGCTGCCCTCTTTTTTCCTCGCAACCATTTTGAAATATATCTTTTCGATCAATTTAGGCTGGTTCGATCTCTATGGCATCGTCGGCCGGTATCATGAACAGCTTGGTACCATGGGGAAATTACTCGATATGGGCAAGCACCTGGTGCTCCCGATTATGACGCTCGCGATGCTCTCCGTCGGCGGCCTCATGCGCTATACACGCACCAACATGCTCGAGGTGCTCTCGGCGGATTACATCCGCACGGCGCGCGCAAAGGGGCTGTCGGAGCGCGTGGTCATCAATAAGCATGCCTTCCGCAATACGCTCATTCCGCTCGTAACCTATATGAGCTACCTTCTTCCCTCGATGTTTGCAGGATCCATGATTACGGAAACCCTGTTTCAGATACCGGGCATCGGCTATATTGCATATGGCGCGATCGTCAAGGGCGATATTCCGTTCACCATGTTCTATTCGGTGTTTCTCATACTGCTCACGCAGGTGAGCCTTATGACCGCGGACATCATGTACGCGGTGGTCGACCCGCGCGTGCGCATCAATTAGGGGGGAGGGATAGCATGGAAAGCGATCGCAATTTGCAGGCAACAGGTAAAAACACATTGTCCGACGAACAGCGCGTCAAGGTGCTCTCGCCCTCAATGCTCGTGTTCAAGCGCTTTGTGCGCAATAAGCTGGCCATCACGGGTCTTGTGATCCTGGTCGCCATGTTCATCTTTGCATTCATCGGCGGTCTGGTCTCCCCGTATCATCAGTCCCAGGTCTTCAAAAAGTACGAATACACGTCCAAGGAGTTCGCGGGCGCTGTGGTCAACCATGAAATTCGTTACATTGTGGCGGATGGCGCGACGTTCGGGAGCATCACCTATGCTGCCTATGTCAAGGCGCTCAACGCCGGTCAGACGACATTCTCGGCGGAAGGCAGCGATTATGGCATCGAGGTACTCCAGGATGGCGTCTCCTATCAGGTGACGCAGCTTCTGGAAATCGCCACTGTCTCCGGAAAAAAGAATCTCTATCGCTTTACCCAGACGGGCGATGTCACCGTTACGGACGAAATGCAGGTTGCGTTCACCGCAGCCATGCAGGCGGGCGAGGCCTCGTTTGCGGCAGACGGCGCGCAGTATCAAATTGTGAAGCGGGATAACGTCACGAACGCCATCTGCATTGACGAGGATGCGGCGATCCTCTCGACCCGCATCTTCGACGCATTCCGCGCGGAGGATGAGCAGATGGTCAATTCGTATGCCTTCCACGCGGCAACGGAACGCGCAATCGCAAACGGCGCGACCACATTCGAGGCCGATAATGTGTCGTATGCGCTTTTGCGCGATGGCGAGTCCATCACCGTTGAACGGGACGGCACGCCGTTTGCCGGCATTTCGGACCTCATCGTCAACGCCATCTCCCCGGACGTGTTCGTCACGGTAGAATTGAAAGAGGCTTTTCAGGATGCCATCGATGACGGCGCGCGCGCGTTTACCATGGTCGATGAAAACGGCATCGAGACGCATTATACCTTCACGTACGTCGCAAATCAGTATACGATTTCGACCGATACCCTTACGCTTCTCAACGACACATACGCGTATCCATCGTGGACGCACATCCTTGGAACCGATAAAAACGGCATGGATGTTCTGACGCGCCTCATGTACGGCGGGCGCATCTCGCTGCTGGTCGGGTTTGTGGTCGTGTTCATCGAGATGTTTATCGGAATCCTCATCGGCGGCGTCTCCGGTTATTTCGGCAGTTGGATCGATACAGCGCTCATGCGCTTTGTGGATTTGTTCAACTGCATCCCGTTCTGGCCCATCCTCATCATCCTGGGCTCCATGATGGACACGATCGATATCGCGTCCACGCCAAGAATCTTCCTTCTGATGCTCGTATTAGGTCTGATGAGCTGGACGGGCATTGCGCGCGTGGTGCGCGGTCAGATTCTGTCCCTGCGCGAGCAGGACTTCATGGTTGCGACGGAGGCGACGGGCATCCGCGTTTCCAGGCGCATCTTCCGCCACCTCGTTCCCAACGTCATGCCCCTTTTGATCGTGCAGGCCACCATGAGTTTGGGCGGCATCATCATCACGGAGGCAACGCTTTCGTTCCTGGGTCTGGGCGTCAAGTATCCGCTCGCATCCTGGGGCAGCATCATCAACGCCGCCACGGACATCTACGTCATGAAGGCCTACCTGTTCATCTGGATTCCCGCGGGTTTCCTGATTCTGCTCACGGTTCTGGGCTTCAACTTCGTGGGCGATGGCCTGCGCGACGCCTTCGACCCGAAGATGAAAAGGTAGGTGAAAAACATGTTCGGCAAGAAGAATGAGGCCAAAAAGGCCAACTATATCTCCGCGCGGGAGTCCCGCCGGATCTCCCGCGAAAACAGGCGCATCACAAACGAGATCGAGAAGCGGCGCAACCGCAAGCACGTGCCCCAATCCGAATATACCACCCAAATGCGCGACCCCGATAACATCGTCGAGTTCGACGATCTGCACACCTATTTTTTCACGGACATCGGCACCGTGAAGGCGGTTGGCGGCGTGTCCTTCGACGTGCCAAAGGGCAAAACCGTCGGGGTGGTGGGGGAGTCCGGTTGCGGCAAGTCCGTGACCAGTCTCTCGCTCATGCAGCTCGTGCAGCGGCCGCAGGGGCAGATTGTCAAAGGCGCCATCCGGCTGAATATGGGCGACCATGCGGTCGACGTCGCCAAGATGCCCACGAGCGCCATGGAAAAGGTGCGCGGGAACACCGTCTCCATGATCTTTCAGGAGCCCATGACCAGCCTCAACCCTGTGTTTCGCATTGGCGATCAGGTAGACGAGGTCATCAAGCTCCATTATCCGGAAATGGCCCATGAGGATGTAGAGACACGCACCATCGAGACGCTCGAGACGGTCGGCATTGCAAACGCCCAGGGCGTTTACCGCATGTATCCGCACGAGCTCTCGGGCGGCATGCGCCAGCGGGTCATGATCGCCATGGCGCTCGCGTGCAGCCCCCGGCTCATCATCGCAGATGAACCCACGACCGCGCTCGACGTCACCATTCAGGCGCAGATCCTCGATTTATTGCGGAACTTAAAGGATAAGATCAACTCGTCGATCATGCTCATTACACACGATTTGGGCGTCATCGCGGAGATGGCGGACTACGTTGTCGTCATGTACGCGGGGCGCATCGTCGAAAAGGGCACTGCCGAAGAGGTATTCCTCCATCCGGCGCATCCCTACACGCTGGGGCTCATGGCCTCCAAGCCCGTGGTGGGGAAGGAGATCGACCGGTTGTATTCCATCCCCGGCGCGGTGCCGAACCCGGTCAATATGCCGGATTATTGCTATTTTAAGGATCGCTGCGAATCGTGCTTCGAAAAGTGCGAAGGCAGCTATCCGGGCGAGATTCATCTTTCAAAGACCCATGTGGTATCCTGCTATCTGCACGAGAAGGAGGCGAGGAAATGAGCGCGGAAAATATACTCGAGGTCAAAGACCTCAAAAAGTATTTCCCGATCAAGTCCGGCCTGTTCGGACAGGTGACGGGGTATGTGAAGGCGGTCGACGGCATCAGCTTTCAGATCAAGCCCGGGCAGACGATGGGTCTGGTGGGCGAGTCCGGCTGCGGCAAAACCACCGTCGGAAAGACCATCCTGCGGCTCAACGACATCACCTCCGGCGACGTCATTTTCGACGGCAGGCGCATCAACGACCTCAGCAAAAAGCAGATGCGCGCACTCCGCCCGCAGATGCAGATCATCTTCCAGGATCCCTATTCCAGTCTTTCCCCCCGCCTGCCCGTGGGCGAGATCATCGCGGAGGCGGTGCGCGAGCACGCGATCGTGCCCGAAAACCAGCTCGACGATTATCTCTCGGAGACCATGTATGCCTGCGGCCTTCAGGAGTATCATAAGGATCGCTACCCGCACGAATTTTCCGGCGGTCAGCGCCAGCGCATCTGCATCGCGCGCGCCATCGCGCTTAAACCGCGCTTCATTGTGTGCGACGAGCCGGTCTCGGCGCTCGATGTCTCGATTCAGGCGCAGATCATCAATCTTCTGCGCGATTTGCAGACGCAGTTCGGAATTGCCTACCTGTTCATCTCGCACGATCTCTCGGTCGTCGAGCACATTTCGGACGCCGTGGGCGTGATGTATCTGGGCTCCATGGTCGAGTATGCCGGGAAGCGCGAGCTGTTCAAAAATCCGCTGCATCCCTACACGCAGGCGCTTTTCAGCGCGATCCCCATGCCCGACCCGACGGTGCGTATGGATCGGATCATCCTGCAGGGCTCGATTCCCTCTCCGGCCAACCCGCCTAAGGGCTGCAAGTTTCACACGCGCTGCCCAAAGGTCATGGAGGTCTGCAAGACGGTCGTCCCCCCAACCTACGACTTTGACGGCCATATGGTGGCCTGTCATCTCTACAATCAGTAATGGCAAAAAAATCTTATGCCGATGACGACGGGCGCGTGATCGCACCCATGAACGTCGAGGGCATGCCCTGGTATCAGAACCATCCCCCTGAGGGCGAAGGGCGGGATCAAAAGGAGCAGCTGACCAAACGGCAGACCGCACGTGTCATTTGGACCGCGACGCTTGCCGGGCTCGGCATGGCGCTCGTTTTCGCGGCTGTGCTCGTGGGCCTTGTTCTGCTCCTTCTCTGGGCCTGGCGATGATGAAAGGGGGGGTCGGCATGCGCCGTTCTCCCCTTTTGTGACTTTGTCGCTGAACCAAGTCATTCATTTTGGTATCGTGATTTTGTGAAATGGTTTCGCAAGTCGCGCATCTGTGATAGGATAACATGTGATCGGGAGGCGCGTATGCAAAAAACAAATAGATCGTTTGGCATGGGACTTTTGATTCTTGGCATTGTGGGCATCGCCGCCGGGCTGGCGCTGGGACAAAATAGCGGTGTGCTTCATAAGGCCATCCTCATCTGTTTCGAGTGTATCGGCATTGGCTAAGCGGAAAACGCGAAAAATTGTACAGGTTATTTCCGCGGTTCTGTACAACGCGAATGTCGGCGGATTTGCCTCCGGTACGCTTTATCGCGGCGTGGGCAAAAATGTGTGCGTTCCGGGCCTAAACTGTTATTCGTGTCCGGGCGCGGTCGGTGCCTGCCCGTTGGGCTCGTTGCAGGTGGCATTGGGCACGTTCCCGAAGGCGTTCCCCCTGTATGTGGTGGGGTTCCTGCTCCTCTTCGGTGCGCTGTTTGGCCGCCTGATTTGCTCCTTCGCCTGCCCGTTTGGGCTCATTCAGGAGCTTCTTTATAAGATTCCCACGCCCAAGCTCAAAAAGAATCGACTGACCCGCATTCTTTCAGGACTCAAGTATGTCATTCTCGTCGTGTTCGTGATCGCGTTGCCGCTCTATTATCTTGCGGTCAATGGCGTCATCTCACCGGCGTTTTGTAAATACGTGTGTCCCGCGGGCATTCTGGAGGGCGCGTTCCCGCTCATGCTTGCCGATCACTCCCTGTTTGACATGGCTGGCCTGTTGTTTATATTCAAGGTACTAATGCTCTCTGCGGTTGTCGTCTCGGCGGTGTTCGTATACCGCTCGTTCTGCCGCTTTCTCTGCCCCCTCGGCGCGATCTATTCGTTTTTCAACCGCGTGGCAATCTTTGGCATTCGCGTCGATGAAAAAAAATGTATTCATTGTAACCGGTGTGTCCGCACCTGCAAAATGGACGTTCGGGAAGTCAACGACCGCGAATGCATCCGTTGCGGTGAATGCCGCGAAGTCTGTCCCACAGGCGCGCTCGATCGCCGCCTCGACTTGAAAGGAAAAGGAATCGAAAAATGACGAAGAAATTGCTTGCGGTGATCGGTGTGCTGGTTCTCGTGCTCGCAGTTGTACTTGTGATCGTTTTCACAAGGAACAACTCCGACCCCACCGCTCCGGCAGCCACCGTCACCCCCACTGAGATGGTGACCGCAGAACCTACGGCGGAGCCGACCGCAGAACCCACGGCGGAACCGACCGCAGAACCCACGGCGGAGCCGACTGCGACGCCTACGGCAGAAGCGACGGAACCCGCCGCGACGCAGGTGATTGCGAAGGCGACCGCGGTGCCGACCGCCACGCCTACGGCGGAACCGACCTCCACGCCCACGGCGGAACCGACCGCTGTACCCACAGCGGAAGCGACTGAACCCGCCGCCACCCAGGTGTTGGCGGAGGCGACGGTCATGGTGACCGCAGAACCGACGCTCAACCCGGTCGATGATTTTACCGTGACGCTTGTCAACGGCGAAACGTTCACCCTTTCGGATTATCGCGGCAAGGTCGTGGTGGTCGATCTTTGGGCGACCTGGTGCCCGCCCTGCGTCGCCAGTATGCCCTATCTCCAGCAGCTCTCGGAGGAATTTGACGGACAGGTCGTAATCCTGGGCGTCAACTGCGGCGATCCCGCCGCGGCGGTCGAAAGCTTTGTCCAGAAAAATGGATACACCTTCCCGATCGCCATTGATGAGAAAATGGACATCCTCTATAACCATTTCCCGACATCGGGCATTCCTTATACCGTGTTTATCGATGCGAACGGCGAGCTCTTTACGACGCATCTGGGCGGCGGCGACGGCGTGTACGACGACCTCAGGAGCACCATCGAGGCCGCTCTTGAAAAGACACCTGTTGTCACGGATTAAAATGAATGCTATAATTAAATAGGGAGCTAACAATTGGGCATCTCCGATACAGGGGATGCCTTTTTGGTGATACGATGTGTGGGGGATGGGAATAGGAATGGAACGATATATCGCAAAGGACAAGGCATTTTATCGGGTAGTTCTGACGCTGGCGCTGCCTGTGGTCGCGCAAAACATGATCAACATCGGCGTCAACATCATGGATACATACATGCTCGGCAAATATGGAGAGGTACAGCTGTCCGGCTCGTCGCTCGCCAACGACTTTATCATGATTTTTCAAATTCTATGCATGGGCATGGGCGGTGGCGCGGCAGTTTTGACGGCGCAGTTCTGGGGGAAACAGGATATCACTTCGCTCAAGCGCGCAGTTGCGATCATGCTGCGCCTGTCGCTTGCCATCGCTCTGCTCTTTACCGTCGTGACGGCGGCGTTTCCCGCGCAGATCATGTCCCTGTACACGGTCGACGCGGCGGTCATCGAAAAGGGGAGGCTCTATTTTCTCATGAGCCTTCCGACTTATCTGCTCATGGGCCTCTCGTTGACCCTCACGCTCATTCTGCGCTCGGTCCGCAACGTCGTCGTGCCGCTCGTGACGTCCGCCATATGCTTTGTCGTCAACATCTTTTTCAACTGGGTGTTCATCTTCGGCAACCTCGGCGCGCCGGAAATGCAAATCGAGGGCGCGGCGCTTGGCACGCTGATCGCGCGTGCGGTTGAAGCGATCATGATCTCGGTCTACGTGCTCGCGGCCGAAAAGAGGATCGGATTTCGCGTGCGCGATCTGTTCCGCTCCTGCCGCGATCTTCTGCGGTCTTATATGCGCTATTCCATTCCTGTCCTGCTTTCAGACGCCATGCTTGCCTTCGGGAACACGGCGGTCTCCATGGTCATTGGGCACGTTGGAACGGGCTTCGTTGCGGCCAATGCCATCATCGCGCCCATCGTCCGGCTTTCGACGGTTTTCACGCAAGGACTCGGGCAGGCATCGAGCATCATGACGGGCAACGCACTCGGCGCGGGCAAGCGCGACACGGCGTACCGGCAGGGCGTGACGTTTTTCATCCTCAGCATTTTGATCGGCGTGTTCGCGGCGGTCATCATCCTGCTGTTCACGCCGTTCATGATCCGCCATTATAACATCACCCAGTCAACCGCAGGGATTGCGCGCCATCTCATGTTCGCCGTGGCAATCATGGTGGTGTTTCAATCGACCCAGTCTGTTCTGACAAAGGGTGTGCTGCGCGGCGGCGGCGATACGCTGTTTCTCATGATCGCGGACGTGCTCTTCCTCTGGATCGTCTCCTTGCCGCTGGGCGCGGCGGCGGGCCTTCTGTGGCACATGGATCCTTTTTATGTCTATCTGCTTTTAAAGATCGACTGGGCGATCAAGACGTTCATCTGTGCCTATCGGCTCAAGTCTAAAAAATGGATACGCATCGTATGAAAAAAGGGCCCGCATTGCGGGTCCCCTTTTTGGGGTGTTTATACGACGTAGGGAAGATCAACCGTCACCACTGCATAATAGTTGCCGTCCAGCGCCTCCACGATCTGCGCAATCTTCGCCTTCGCATCTTCCGCGCTCAGTTTCGCCTCGGGGGGAAGCACCGCGTCGAAGATGACGTTTGTGTGCGTCGGCCCCGTGACCATGCGGAAATCGTGAACCGTCAATAAATCTCCGAACTGCGCGCGCAGCGCCGCGAGTACCCGATCGCGTACTTCCGCGACGAGCGCATCGTCGGTGGCGATGGGATCCATATGGATAACCGCGTGGCAGTTGAGCTCCCTGGCGAGCCGCCGCTCGATCAAATCGATGGCATCGTGCGTCGCCATGATGTCGCCGCTTGCGGGTACCTCCGCGTGCAGTGAAATCATCCGCCGTCCCGCGCCGTAATCATGTACGACAAGGTCGTGCATCCCCGTTACGATGTCGCAGGAGCGCACGATATCCGTAATTTTCTTGACCAGCGCCGCATCGGGCGGATTTCCAAGCAGGGGCGAAATCGTGTCCCGCGCGGCGGAAATGCCTGCCCACAGGATCAAAAGCGCCACCGCCGTGCCGGCCCAGCCGTCAATTGCGAGGCCGGTATAGCGGGCGATGAGCGTCGATGCGAGAACCACCGATGTCGCCCCCGCGTCTGAAAGCGAGTCGATGGCGGTTGCGCGCATTGCAACCGAGTCGATTGCGCGCGCGAACATCCGGTTGTAGGATGCCATGTAGAGCTTCACCAGGATGGACGCGCCGAGAATCGCGACCGCGAGCCAACTGAACGCGACCACGCCCGGATAGAAGATGCGCTGCACGGACTCCTTCAATAGAGAAAAGCCCATCATGATGATGGCGAGCGAGACGATCAACCCCGCGATATATTCAAACCGCCCGTGTCCGAATCGATGATCCAGGTCGGGTTTTTTGTTTGCGTATTTGAATCCCAGAAGCGTGACGATGGAACTTCCTGCATCCGAAAGGTTGTTGAATGCGTCCGCGGTGATGGCGATTGAGCCTGAAATCACCCCCGCCACGTACTTTGCAAGAAACAACAATATGTTGAGCCCGATTCCCACGCATCCTGCGAGTGTGCCGTATTTCTCACGCACCGCAGGGTCGTCCGCCTGTCCGTTTCCAATGAAATGCTTGACCAGAAGCCGGATCACCCAATCACCCCCATCATCATTTTATCACATCTCAGGTTCAAAAACACTTGCGAATATCAGAGGTATATTGTAAAATAATACGAGACCCGGTTATCGGGATAACAGGAGGTAATTCCAATGGATAAGGTTCGCATTGGTATCATCGGCTGCGGCGGAATCGCCAACGGAAAGCATATGCCGGCCCTCAAGAAGCTCAAGGACGTTGAGATGGTTGCGTTCTGTGACATCATCGAGGAAAAGGCCGTCAAGGCTGCCAAGGAATACGGCGTTGAAGGCGCAAAGGTCTTCTCTGATTATAAGCAGCTTCTCAAGCTTGATCTGGACGTCGTTCATGTGCTGACGCCTAACAAACAGCATTCCTTCATCACGGTGGACGCGCTTGAGTCCGGCAAGCATGTCATGTGCGAAAAGCCCATGGCCATCAGCACCAAGGAAGCCCAGAAGATGCTCGATGCCGCGAAAAAGACCGGCAAAAAGCTCACCATCGGCTATCAGAACCGCTTCCGCCCCGAGTGCCTCTACCTCAAAAAGTGCGTTGAGGCGGGCGATCTGGGTGACATCTATTATGCCCGCGCGCAGGCCATTCGCCGCCGCGCCGTGCCCACCTGGGGCGTGTTCCTCGATGAGGAAAATCAGGGCGGCGGACCGCTGATCGATATCGGCACCCATGCGCTTGACCTGACCCTCTGGGAGATGGATAACTACGAGCCCGCCATGGTTGTCGGCTCCGTGTTCCGCAAGCTCGCGGATACCGAGAACGCCGCCAATGCGTGGGGATCGTGGGATCCCAAAAAGTTCACCGTCGAGGATTCCGCTTTCGGCTTCATCAAAATGAAGAACGGCGCGACCATCGTGCTCGAGAGCTCCTGGGCGCTCAATACTCTCCTCGTCGACGAGGCGAAGACCATTCTCTGCGGCGATAAGGCCGGCGCCGATATGCTTGGCACCGAGGATTGCCCGCTGCGCATCAACGGCGAGCGCTTCTCCAAGCTCTACACCACCGAACCCACCCTGAAGGCGGGTGGCGCGGCGTTCTTCGAGGGCGTTTCCGGCGGCAATCCCGCTGAACTTGAGGCGCGTGCGTGGATCGATCACGTCAAGGACGATTCAAAGCCCCTCACCACCAAGCCCGAGCAGGCGATCGTCGTCACCAAAATCCTTGAGGCCATCTACGAGTCCAATAAGACCGGCAAGCCTGTCTTCTTCGACTAAGCGCGGCTTGCACCCTTTAGAATCTCATATGGCTTGCGGAGCATGATCCGCTTGCTCCGTCGGCGGCGCGGAGGCGTAACTTCCGCGCCGCTGCATTTGCGTTTCGGATGATTTTATGGGATTACAAAAGCGCCCTGCGCCGCTCTTCGAAGTGAACGAACAGCGCATCCCTTTCTCGAAAAAACAGCCTGTATAAAATCTCGGCGATCCGGAAAAAATCCGGGTCGCCGAGAGATCGGTCACGACGCCTTTGGCGGTGCGTCTCCTACCGAAACGCCTTGCGGAATTGCTCGCAGTAGTACTGCACGAGCTCAAACTTGGCGTCGGGCGCGATGCGGTGGTCGGGGCAGGGAATATAGCCGCCGAGGTCGATGAGCTTTTTGAGCCGCTCGATTTCAGCGTCCACCGCAGCCTTGTCGTGCGCAAAGACGCGCTTGTCCATGCCGCCCACGCCGAAGAGGTTTTTGCCGTACTGTTCACGCCAGGGCGCGATGCTCGCGTGCCATGTGCCGACCTCGATGGGGAACATGGTATTCACGCCGTTTTCCAGCCACACGGGTACCAGCTTGTCGACCTTGCCGTCGCAGTCAACCGACACGCGGTCGATGCCGTGCGTTTTCAGCATGTCGGTAATCTTCTTGTAGTGCGGGCCTACATACTCGCGGAATACGTCTGGGTGAACCAGCGGGCCGGAGTTGAAGCAGATGTCCTCCCAGAAGTGCGCGTATTCAAACTTGATGCCGGAATTGGCGATCCGCTCGGCGACCTTGAACACCAAATCGCCCACCGTATCGATGATTTCCACGTACAGATCTTCGTCATCCGCGTAGAGATAGGAAAGACCCTCGACCCCCATCATGTTGCGGATATTTCCGTACAGGCTTCCGCAATGCAGCGCCAGCGGCAACTCCCGCTTGTCTTCCATGGAAAGTGCGTAATCGATGCCCGCCTGATTCACGCGATCCTCGGAGTAGACGAAACGATGCTTATAAAGCTCTTCCCACGCCTCGCGTCCCGTCATAGATGTGCCGATCTCTGCCGGAATCGACACGATGCCCGGCTTGACCATTACAATCAGACCGTCGCCGTCGCGTTTGACGATGGAACCATCCGGCTTCTTCTCGATAATCTCTTCCTCAAAGTGCGGGTACATGAAGTTGCGTCCGCCAAAGACCGCGTTCCAGTTGAAGTCAAAGCCAAGCTTTTTCATGATCGAAGCATCGGCCTCGGAGTTGTCGCCACGCCTTTTGTAGCCTTCACATTCTTCGGCCGTGATGTAGCCCTCGGCCAACCACTTGTCCAGCGTTTCGACCCAGTAGCCGAACGCAACGACCGGCATCGCGTCATAATTTTCGTAATGTAGAATCGCGCGTACTCGTTCTCTGTGGGTCATTGTATCCACTCCCTGCAATTTGGTACTACATATTGTAGCATGCTCGGGCTATTATAGCAACATATAGTATCAGGAAAATAGACACATATTACGAATATATTTCAGTCATATTTCAGCCGTATATATTTAACATTTCAATTTAAAGGAAATGTGCCATAAGTGTCGTATTTTAACAGTTATACGCGATCGAGACGTCGGTCCCAAAGACGCTATATAGCGAAGGAGATACGTGCATGATGCGATCGAAGCGATACATAAAATTCCTGTCGGTTCTCGTTGCCTCCCTCTTGTTCCTGGGTGTTTTCCCGGCGGCCTCCTTCGCGGAGGATTTCTCCGCGGTTGTCACGTCAAAGGACATGAAGGTATATGGAAATACCTCCCTGACGGGCGCGTCGGTGACACTTTCAAAGGGGACCGTCGTGGTGGTCAATGAAATATCCGGCGGGGTCGCTCAGATTACATATAAAAACAAAACCGTATATTGTGATTCTGACAATCTCACAGCCGTTGAGGACATCGCCTACAAGGCGTATGTCAATGCTTCGGGGGTTCGGGTGTATGCAAAACCCGACACTTCGTCCAAATCCGTCGCAGTTGACAAGGGAACGGTCGTCAATTTGCTCGCAGTGTCCGGCAGTTGGGCGCTGATCGAGAAAAATGGTTACGGCGCGTTCATGTATAAGGGCTATCTGTCCCTCGTCGAAGACGAGCAGGCGGATTCATCCACCCCCGAACCGACCGCCACGCCCGAGCCGAGCGCCACGACAGCCTTTCAGGAGGTCGCGGCAGTTGTGGTGAGCGATACCCTTACGGTCTATAAGTCCGCGAGTACGTCCGCGACGGTGCTTGCCACCCTGACATATGGCACGGAGGTCACCGCACTCGTCTGGAATGATACCTGGGCTTACATCATGAAGGACGGCGGTTATGGCTATTGCAAGCGCGCGGGCCTCGCGCCTGCGGATTCTGTCGATGCGACGCCGATCCCCACGGCCACACCCGCGGCGATGCCCACGCCAGAACCGACTGCGACGGTCGATCCCGCCAATTACATAGCCGCGGTCGTCGTCGTCGACAAGATGCCGGTTTATGTCTCAAAGAGTACGTCGTCGACCAAACTCGGCACGCTCAAAAAGGGCACGGAAGTCAATGTCGTCGATTATAACAGCAACTGGGCCTATATCGAAAAGAACGGCTATTTCGGCTTCTGCGCAACTTCTGCACTCCAAAAGGTAACGGCAGACCCGACTGCAACGCCCACGCCCAAACCTTCAAGCGCCGATAAGTATCGCGCAAAGTATCCGGACATTCAATTTACCGCAACTGTGATCAAAGATGGCGTTACCGCGTACATCGACCCCGACGATATGACCCTTTCCACGTCGCTTTCTCTTGCAACCCAGGTCGACGTCTACGCCTATAATGCCAACTGGGCCTACATCGGCATCGGCGATTCCCGCGGCTTTGTTGAGGTTAAATATCTGAGCAGCGGAAATTATTCGGAGCTCTCCTCCGGATCGAGCGGTTCGGATGTGCTGAAGATGCAGGCGGCGCTCGAAACGCTGGGTTACTTTGACGGCACGCCCGGCGGCAATTATTCGACGCTCACCGCCGATGCGGTCAAACGATTCCAGTCTGCCCTCGGGTTTACCCAGACGGGCACCGCAGATGTGACGCTTCTGCGCATCCTGTTTGGCGGCTATGCGCCGGAGCATTCCATAATCTCGGCCGGCCTCTCCTCGGGCGATACCGGCACAAATGTCGAGCGGCTCCAAACGCGGCTTTATTACCTTGGGTATCTTTCTAAAACGTCCAGCATCGACGGCGACTACGGTTCGACGACCTCCTCTGCGGTCAATCTCTTCCAGAAGCAGGCGAGTTTGACTGCCGACGGTACGGCAGATGCCGAAACGATGCGTGCGATGTATAAAAACGGCGCGCCGACATTGCCTTCGTCCATCAATCCCGCCGATTATACGACAACCGGCACGCCGAGCAGTCCGAACGGCGTTACCACGATGCCCAAGTCGCTCGCATCGACCACATCGAGCATCGGAAGCAACGCCACGAATGCGGAAAAAATCGAGTACGTCATCTATGTGGCGCAGAATCAGCTTGGCAAGCCCTATATCTATGGCACCGCCGGCCCGAATTCGTTCGATTGCTCGGGTTTGACGACCTACGCGTACCGCAAGGTCAATATCTCGCTTGGCCGATCTGCCTACGCGCAGGGCTATGAGTCCACGACCGGCGCCAAGATTGAGTCGATCGACGATTTGAAGCGCGGCGACATCGTCTGCTTCAATACGATTTCCGACTCCGATCTTTCCGATCACGTCGGCATTTACCTGGGCGGCGGTTACTTCATTCAGGCCTCGTCCGGCACCAGCAATGGCAAACAGGTCTGCATCTCAAGCATCACCACCGGTTATTATAACCGCGTTTTTTCCTGGGCGCGCAGGCCGCTGGATTAGGCACGGCGAAGGTTTTGCTGCCCACACCCCCCAGGTGCAAGCGCTCTTTGATCCCGATAACCGGGTCAATCGATTGCGATGGTCGGATTGCGCGGGAGTATCCCGCGCAATCCGATTTTGCGTTTTGGAAAGCGGCACATGAAAAGGCGCCCGTCCGGACTGAAAGCCCGGACGGACGCTTGATTTTTCTGGTTTTAGATTTCGTAGACGCGCTCGTCCCACACGGATACGCGGGTTCCGGTACGCGCGGAGACGTAGCATGC
The DNA here is from genome assembly GCA_023421735.1 of Bacillota bacterium. The sequence goes on from JAEZSP010000022.1 coordinate 62,804, forward strand.
GAGCACGAGGCGCAGGGAATTGCGGCCGTCCTCGACGCTGCACACGGGTTCCCCACCGCACAAAAACTGCGCCAGCTGGACGCCCTGGTTGTAAATGCGCTCGCCGTGACCCTTCGGGCTGGGGATGTCCGAAATAGTCCAATCGGCGTCGGGCTTCACATACCACTTGAGGCCGGGCTTGCCCTCATGGGGGAGCCTGGTACTGGGACCGTCGACAAAGTACTGCTGAATGGAACCCTTGTCGCCGTACACCTCGGTGCCAATCTCGGCGGCCGTTGTGGTAAATTGGCAGGAAATGTCCGCGATCATTCCGTCCGCGTACTTGTAAAGCGCGATACCGGTGTCGTTGGGCACCTTGGGGTTGATCATCGAACTCATTTCGCAGCTCACGGTCTCGGGCATGCCAAAGATCCAGTTCATCATGTCGATGGGGTGGGAGGAATCGTCCGCAAAGATGTCGCGGTTCAGTTCCGGATCGGCATGCCAAAGGGACTCGAAGTTCCCCATGTCCTGTGTTGCGAGGGCGTGCCGCCTGCGGTAAACGGTCAGCGTCCCCAGCTCTCCGGATTCAATCAGTTCCTTAATCTTGATGTTCTGCGGATCGCAGCGCATCTGCCAGCCCATCGTAAAGCGCACGCCGGCCTTTTTGACCGCGTCAACGATGCGGTCTGCGTCCTTCATCGTGAGCGCCATGGGCTTGTAAAGGATGATATCCTTGCCTGCTGCTGCGGCAATCTCCACCATGTCGGGGTGGAATTTCGTCTCGCAGGACACGACGACCGCCTGAATGCCCGATGCCAATAGCGCCTCGGTCGTCTCATAGGGCTGCGCGTCCAGCTTCGCGCATGCGTCCTTGCAGCGTGCAGGATCACGATCCCAGCCGCCCACGATCTTGACGCCCAGTTCCGGATGTTCCAACCAGTTCTTCCCGTATGCCATCACATGTCCGTGGGCAAATCCCAGTACGCCAACCTTTATCATATGAATACCCCCGTGTTTTCCTTTTGTGAAATTATACCTCATTCAACGTATCATGACAAGCGTTTGGCCCATTTCACAACGGATAAAGACAAGTACGGCGCCCCTCGGCTATGCCCCGGAAGCGCCGATACGCCTTTGTGTTCAGGAAGGATTGGTCGTTGCATCTCCCGCTTCCTGAATCGCCTTCTTCAACGTCGTCTCGAAAAAATCGCACAACTCGGTTGCGAATTCGGCGTTTGTCGCCTCGGTCAATATATGGCATTCGGGACGCGTTTCGTCGGGCGCAATCCAGGCCCAACCGTTTTCGCGCCGAACCCATAACCCGCCCTCGCTCTCGATATCCTTTTCGCGTTCTGCGAGCGTACGCAAAACCTTTCCGCGCATCTCGTCGTCCAGATGCACCGACCGCGTCATGCGGTGTACGTGCGGCATGCCTGCCGCCCATTGTTCAAGCGCCGTCTCCTGCGCGGTCAGCGCGGAGATCGCCGCAAGGGCGAAATAGATGCCGTCTGTCGCAATCCGAAACTGCCCCGGATATCCCTCCGCCAGCGCCCGTTCCCAGACGGGCCGCGCCGCACCTGCGTATCGTACGCGCGCGCCGTATTTTTCCGCCAGATCCCCTATTGCACGCGTGGTCTGCATGCCCGCGACCAACTCCGCCTCGCCACGCTCGAGGTTTACCCATGCGGCCAGCATCTGCGTCTCCGGTTCGGAGAGTTTCTGCTCACCAAAGGAGAAGGTCGCGCATCCGCCGTCGTCTGAGAGCCATACGCCGATCTCGCCTTTGCCCAGCTCCATCATCTCCTCCTCCCATTCCGCGCGCACCAAAACGCCCGCGCGCTGGAATGCCCGCTCCGCCAGCGAGAGAAGGTACGGATCGGCCGCGTACACCGCGACGGGCGGTGCCTTCTTCGGTTCCGCCAGAAACGCAGATGCCAGCATCGCCACATAGGCGTGCTCGCTGCGCCCCGATTGCGTGACCGGGTGCGTGATCCCCGAGAAGGGCTGCGGATAGTCCTGCCGCGAGAGAAGCGAGCATAGCGCGCGCTGATCCGCGAGCGAAAGCGCGCATCCGTCGGCTGCGAACGGCGTTACAAACGACGATCCCGCCAGCAGCGCCCCATCCACGCGCATCAGCCCCAACGCATAGCGCAGCTGAGGTTCGGTACACACGCCGGCATCGAGCACCCGCGCTCCCTGCGCCATGAGGCCCGATGCGCAGCCGTGCCAGATCGCGGCCGCTACCGCCGACGGCGCGCGCGCCAGGAGCACCTCGCGCGGCTTTTTGAGCGCGGTATATGCCTGCGCGGCGCGCAATGCCTCCATGGGTCCCTTCGCGCGCATCGCACCCATTTGAAAACAACCCGTCTGGTTTGCCCAGCCCCAGATGACGTTCGCGTCCGGGATGGTCGCGTCCGGAACCCTCTTGCCCGGCCAGACGCTGATGCCCGGCAGAAGTTCCGCATCCGTACCCAATACCGCGCCCGCGCCGATCACGCAGTTTTCAAACGCCCGCGCGCACACGCCCAGAACTGCCCCGCGCGCCAGAACGCACCCGCGTGCCTCTGCGCCTGAAAGGAGTTGTGCTTCGCGCCACAGAACGCCGCGCTTGATGGATGCATAATCGTCCACGCGCGCGCCCGCGCCGATCACCGAATGCGCGCCAACCTTCGCATTTTTTCCGATCACCGCACCCGCGCCAATGAAACACGGCTGTTCAATTTTCGCGTCTTCGTGGATGATCGCATCCGGATGGACGCCCGCTGCGAGTCCCGGCAAGTCGATCTTGCCGTCCAACGCATCCCGGCATACCATCAGATATGCCTCCACATCCCCGATGTCGCACCAGTACCCCTCGGTTACGAACCCAAACAACCCGCCCTCCTGCGCCATGCGCGGGAAAAGCTCGCGCCCGAAGTCATAAGGACCTTCCGGCACCAGATCGAGCACTTCCGGCTCAAGGATGTAGATTCCCGTGTTCACCGCGTCCGAGACGACCTCGCCCCAGCCGGGTTTTTCGTAAAACCGCGTGATCCGCCCGTTCGTGTCCGTCATCACCAATCCATAGGCCATGGGATTTGCGACGCGCTTGAGGATCATCGTCGCCTTGGCGCCCTTTTCTCGGTGATACGCCAGCGCAGCCGATAAATCCGCGTCCGTCACCCCGTCGCCGGAGAGCACGCAAAACGTCTCGTCCAGAAAATCGCGCGCCTTCTTGACCCCACCCGCGGTACCCAGCGGCGTGCGCTCCGTGTAGTAACTGAGCGAGATGTCGAATCGCGCCCCGTCCCCAAAGTAATCCGAAATCCGCTCCGGCAGATAGCCCAGCGTGGCGGCTGCCTCCGCGACGCCGTGCCGCCGAAGGAGCGCCAACGCGTATTCCATCACGGGCCTGTCCATCAGCCGCATCATGGGCTTCGGACAGTCGCAGGTGAGCGGCCTCAGCCGCGTGCCCTCGCCGCCCGCCATGATGATCGCCTTCATAGAAACCCTCCAAAAAAAGAAAAATACCGCAATATTCATGCGGTATTCCACGGAGGGGAAGGGGCGGGAATCCCCGCCCTTTTATGACACCGCATCAATATCTATGCGATAGTTTGTCCCCGTTTGTCTGGAATCATTCCGTTTACAGAATGTATTTTTTCACATCCTTGGCGCGAATCTCGTCCGCGAGTTGACGTCTGACGTATTCGTCGTCCACATCCATGATGACTTCCGGCGCGTCACCGCCGCCCGCGTTGAATGCGATGTCGGAAAGAATCGCCTCCATGATGGTGTGGAGCCTGCGCGCCCCGATGTTCTCGCTCGTCTCGTTCGCCTGCCAGGCAAAGCGCGCGATCTCCTGCACCGCCGTGTCCTTGAAGTTGATCGTCACGTTGTCCACGCCCAGAAGCAACTGGTACTGCCGCACGAGCGCGTTCTCCGGCTGCGTCAGAATCCGCGCGTAGTCGTCCACCGACAGGGGTTTCAGATCCACCCGAACCGGGAAGCGCCCCTGCAATTCGGGGATCAGGTCTGTGACCTTTGAGACGTGAAATGCACCGGCCGCGATAAAGAGCATGTGATCGGTCTTCACCGGTCCATATTTGGTGTTGACCGTCGAGCCTTCCACGATGGGAAGAATGTCCCGCTGCACGCCCTCACGAGAGACGTCAGGCCCGCCCGACGAACCTCGGCCCGCAACCTTGTCGATCTCGTCGATGAACACCATGCCGTCCTGCTCCGCGCGCATGATCGCTTCGGAGTATACGGCGTCCATGTCGATCATGTTCTGCTCTTCCTCGGCGAGCAAAATCCGGCGCGCCTCGCGCACCTCGACGCGGCGCATTTTCGTCTTCTTGGGCATGATGGAACCCAGCATATCGCCCATGTTGAGATCGGTTCCTGGAATCTCGCCCTTCGGTGCGGTTTCCTCAACCTCGATTTCGACCAGCATGTGTTCCAGATCCCCGCGCCTGAGCTGCTCTTTCACGCTCCCGACGCGCACGGCAAGTTTGTCGCGCTCCTCGGGCGGCAGTTCCGGCTCCTTGGGCTTGTTGCCTAGGAGGATGTCGATGGGATTCGTCTTTTTTTGCTTTTGCGGCCGCGCGATGAGATCCGCCAACTTGTCTTCGACGCTCGCCTCCGCGCCCGCGCGGATGCGTTCGATGTGCTCTTCCTTTACAAGCCGAATCGCCGCCTCGAGAAGATCGCGCACGATGGACTCTACGTCGCGCCCCACATAACCCACTTCTGTAAACTTCGTTGCCTCGACCTTCACAAACGGCGCGTCCACCAGCTTCGCCAGCCGCCGTGCGATCTCGGTCTTGCCGACGCCCGTTGGCCCCACCATCAGGATGTTCTTGGGCGTCACTTCGTCGCGGATGTCGTCCGGCAGCATGGCTCGGCGATAGCGGTTCCGAAGGGCCACGGCCACGGCCCTTTTGGCCGGATCCTGCCCGATGATATATCTGTCAAGCTCCCGCACAATTTCGCGGGGCGTCAATGTCAACATGCCGCGCCTCCTCACACCGTCTCGACGGTAATGTTGTCGTTTGTGAACACGCAAATGTCGGATGCGATTTTCAGCGCCTTGTAGGCGATGTCCTTCGCCGGCAAATCCGTGTTCTCGATCAGCGCGCGCGCCGCGGATAGCGCGTAGTTCCCGCCCGAACCGATGGCCAGTACGCCGCCATCCGGCTCGATCACTTCGCCCGTGCCCGAAATCAGCATCAGGTTTTCGCCGTCCGCGCATAAAAGCATCGCCTCAAGCTTGCGCATGGCGCGATCCATGCGCCAATCCTGCGCCAATTCCACCGCAGCGCGCGGCAGATTGCCCGAGTATTGCGTGAGCTTATCTTCAAATTTTTCGCACAGCGCGAATGCGTCCGCGACGGAGCCTGCAAATCCCACCACGACTTTTCCGCCGTAAATTCTGCGCACTTTTTTCGCGGTGCCCTTCATGATGACCGATTCGCCCATCGTAACCTGCCCGTCGCCGGCGATGGCGGTCACTCCGTCGCGCCGTACGGCGCAGATGGTCGTTCCCTTGAACATGACTTTACTCTCCTTACCAAAGGTACCTACTTCTATTATAAACGAAAATCGGCGCGCCGCGCATGCTTGCGGCGTCGAAATTCAGTTGAGCGACGCCGCGATCCGATCGATCGTTTCAAGCGCACGTGCGCTCAGCGCCTCATAGCGCATTTTTTTTGCGCGGATTTTTTTGTCCATGGGCTGTAATATGCCGAAATTCGCATTCATGGGCTGAAAATTGGCGGAGGGCGTGCGCACGTAGCGCTCCAGGGCGCCTAATAGCGTCTCTCCTGTGAAATCCGGTTCCGGACGTCCCGCCAAATGACAGGAGAGCCCGATCGCCGCCACAAGGCCCGATGCGGCGGACTCCACATAGCCTTCCACGCCTGAAAACTGGCCCGCAAACCGGATCGCCGCATTTTCCTTCCATGCATAGTTCGCTTGAAGCGCCGACGGCCCATCCAGATATGTATTTTTGTGCATCACCCCGTAGCGCGCGAAGAGAGCGTGCTCCAATCCGGGGATCATTGAAAACACGCGCTTTTGCTCGCCCCACTTGAGCCGCGTCTGAAAGCCCACCATGTTGTAAAGTGTTCCGGCCTCGTTTTCCTGCCGCAGCTGCACCACGGCATAGGGTTCGCGGCCCGTGCGCGGATCAATTAGACCCACGGGCTTGAGCGGCCCGAATGCCAGCGTCTGTCTGCCGCGCGACGCCAATATTTCGACGGCCAGACAGCCCTCGAACACCAGCTTCTTTTCAAAATCATGGATTTCAGCCAGCTCGGCTGATAAAAGTGCCTCATAGAACGCGTCGTATTCTTCCTGCGACAGCGGGCAGTTCAGATAATCCGATCCCTTGTCGTAGCGGGACTGGCGAAAGACCTTTGTCATGTCGATCGATTCTGTCTCAATGATCGGCGCCGCCGCGTCAAAAAAGTTGAGGGCGCGGATGCCCGGAAGCTGCGTGAGCGCTTCCGCGAGTGCGGGATCGGTCAACGGTCCCGTGGCGATGATGGCGGGCGCGTCCGGCAGTCTGTCAACAAGCGCGCTCTCCCGCTCGATCAGGGGATGTTCGTCGAGTGCGCGCGTCACTTCCTGTGCGAATGCTTCGCGGTCGACAGCGAGCGCCGCGCCCGCGGGCACGCGGCATTTTTCCGCAGCAGATAAGATCAGAGAATCAAACTGTTTCATTTCTGCCTTTAATAATCCCGATGCGTTTGCCAGATGCTCGGCCTTCAGGGAATTGGAGCAAACCAGCTCCGCGCAGTCCGGCAGATGATGGGCGGGGGAGTACTTTTCCGGCTTCATGTCGAGAAGGCGCACCGCGATGCCACGCCGCGCCAGCTGCCACGCCGCCTCGCTGCCCGCGAGCCCGGCGCCGACGATGGTGACCCTATTCGTCATCCGAATCCGATCCTCCCGTTTCCACCTTCACGCGGTGGCGGCAGGTCTCGTTCACGCATACATGGTACGTCGTGTCCTTCGCGCCGCGCTTTAAGACCATCCGCGCGCCGCACACGGGGCATTTCTCCGCGACGGGCCTGTCCCATGATACGAAGTCGCACTCCGGGTACTTTTCACATCCGTAGAATTTGCGCCCCTTCTTGCTCACGCGCTCGAGCAATTCCGCGCCGCACTTCGGACAGGGCACCCCGATATTGTTCGGCAGCGCCATGGTGTTGCGGCAGGCGGGGAAGTTGGGGCAGGCGAGGAATTTGCCGTACCGGCTCATCTTGTAGACCATCAGCGCGCCGCACTTGTCGCATACGACGTCCGATACCTGATCCTCGATGGAAATCTTCTCAATGCTTGATTCGGCCTTTTCCAGCGTCTTTTCAAACGGGCCGTAGAAGGCGGAGATGACGGAATGCCATTCGGTCTTTCCGTCCTCGACGCTGTCGAGCTTTTCCTCCATCCCGGCGGTGAACTGAATGTCCACGATGTCCGGGAAGTTGTTTTTCATCATGTCGTTGACGATCTTGCCAAGCTCCGTGGGAATGAGCCGCTTTTGTTCGCGCGCCACATAGCCGCGGTTGATGATCGTCGAAATCGTCGGCGCATAGGTCGACGGCCTGCCGATGCCCTTTTCCTCCAGCGCGCGCACCAGCGACGCCTCGGTGTACCTGGGCGGCGGCTGCGTAAAGTGCTGGTCGCCTGAAATCTCGCCCAGCGTCGCTTCGACACCCGTCTCAAGGTCCGGGAGCTTGTTCAGGCTCGCTTCTGCCTCCTGATCGTCGATGCCCTCTTCGTAGACGATCGTAAATCCCGCAAACTTGAGCTTTTGCCCGCTGAAGCGGAATTTTAGGTTCGACTCCGCTACAATGTCCGCCGAGACCGTGTCGTATACGGCGGGCGTCATCTGGCTCGAAACGAAGCGATTGTATACGAGTTTGTAAAGCTTGTACTGGTCACGGGTGAGCGACGCCTTGATGTCGTCCGGCTTTCGCAGAATGGATGTCGGGCGGATCGCCTCGTGCGCGTCCTGTGCGGTCTTGCGGCTCTTGTAGATGTTCGGCGTCTCGGGGAGATATGCCGCGCCGTACCCTTCGAGGATCGTGTCGCGCACATCCGCAATCGCCTCGTCGGAAATACGGGTGGAATCGGTTCTGATGTATGTCACAAGACCCTGCGAGCCTTCGCCGTTGACGTCCACGCCCTCGTAGAGTTGCTGGGCAATCTGCATGGTTTTCTGCGTTGTAAAGCTGAGTTTGCGCGAGGCTTCCTGCTGGAGGTTCGATGTGGTAAACGGCGCGGCGGGCATTTTCCGGCGCTCGGATTTTTTAATGTCTCCGACCGAGAACGCGGCTTTTTTGCACGCTTCGATGATCGCGTCGCACTCGTCCTTCGTGCGCAGCTTTGCGTTCTCCTCGCCGCCCTGATAGCGGGTGGTGAGCTTTACGCCGCCGATCTCAAACTGCGCGCCGAGCGTCCAGTATTCCTCCGGAATGAAAATCTCGATCTCGTTTTCCCGGTCGCAAATCATCTTGGTCGCGACGGACTGCACGCGCCCGGCGGAAAGCCCTTTTTTGATCTTCGCCCACAAAAGCGGGCTGATCTTGTAGCCCACGAGCCGGTCCAGCACGCGTCTGGCCTGCTGGGCGTTGACGAGGTTCATGTCGATGGCGCGCGGATTCTTGACCGCGCCCTTGACCGCCTTTGCGGTTACCTCGTTGAATTCGATCCGGCACGCGCTGTCTACGTCGATGCCCAGAACGTTTGCCAAGTGCCAGCTGATCGCCTCGCCTTCGCGGTCCGGGTCAGTCGCGAGATAGATCTTCGAGGCATTCTTGGCCTCCTTGCGGATGCGCGTGAGGATGTCGCCGCGCCCGCGAATGGTGATATATTTCGGCTCGAATCCATGGTCGACGTCCACGCCAATCTGCGACTTGGGCAGATCGCGCACATGGCCCTGTGAGGCCTCGACCTTGTAATTGCGGCCCAGAAATTTGCCGATTGTCTTCGCCTTCGCTGGCGATTCGACGATGACGAGCTTGGTCTGCTGCATTGAATTCCTCCGGAAGTATCCTATTTGTTTGCCGGTGCCGAACGATCCGTTCCTTCCCGTGCGCCGCGCCCGGTCTTGCGGCAAGGGCGGGGAAGGGGATTAGGGGTATTTCACCTGGAAGCCCGATATTCCCCGCCGGGCTGTTTACTTATTATTCCTCGAAGCTCCAAAGTTGTCAAGAGCGAAAGCAACTTTCCCGAGGTTAAGCCTGTGGTTTCACAAAGCTCCGTTACCGTCATCGATTCCCGTGTGAGCGGCGCGTAAATCGCTTCTTCTTCCTGATCCAGCTGGATTTTCGGCTTTTCCGCACGCCTTGACGCGGGTCTTTCGCCCCATTTATAAAAACTTAATATATCCCACGGCGAAACGGCCGCTAATCCGCCTCCCACGATGAGCTCATTCGGCTTTTCGGATAGGGGCGCGTAGATCGACCCCGGCACCGCGAAAACCTCCCGATCCTGCTCGAGCGCGAAGTCCACCGTGATCATCGCACCGGACTTTTTTGCGCCTTCGACCAGCAAAATGCCCGCGCTCATCCCGCTGATGATCCGATTGCGCGCCGGAAAGTTGGTGGCCAAGGGGGGCATGCCCGGCGGGTATTCTGAAAGAATCGCTCCGCCCTTGTCGAGGATTTCGGCAGCGAGCCACTCGTTTTCAGCGGGATAGATGACGTCCGCGCCCGATCCGAGCACGGCAATGGTGATCCCGTCCGCCCGCACCGCGCCCTCGTGTGCCGCCGCGTCGATTCCGAAGGCGAGGCCGCTCACGATCGTCACGCCTTCGCGCGCAAGCTTCTCGGCAAAATCGCGCGCCGCGCGCGCACCGTCCCGGCTGCACCTGCGCGCCCCGACGATCGAAAACATCTTCTCGGCGGAAAGATCCGCCGTACCGCGCATGTAGAGGGTTGGTGGTGGATCAACCGTTTCGAGAAGCCGCTTCGGGTAATCATCCGACAACCGGGTGACCGCGCGGATGCCGCGTAATTCGATCTTCGCAAACAGTTCGTAAAAATACCGTTCGCTGCGCGCCGCCCGCAGTGCGTCCCTTGCGTTTTTCGGCAAAAAGTCCATCGCCGGATCGCCAACGCGCGCCCAAACATCCCGCGCGTCCCGAAACACAGATAAAAGCTGATAAAAACGGCGCGGCCCAATGCCGTCAACCGACGATAACCAGATCCAGTATTGCTCCATTACGCCGTAATCCATGCGGATCACCCTTTGCGCTTGCGCGCCGCGTACTTCAGGAGCGGCTTTGCGATGGGCGGGGATAACTTCTCCGGCAGCGCATCCACGGGAAAGAACCGAAGCTCTTCCACCTCTTCCGGTTGGGCGAGCAGCGTCCCGTGGTACTTTTTGCATAAAAACACGACGTCCACAAAAAACACCTCGTCCCCATTGGGGTATGTGAAGCGCGTCTCCGGCCCCGAAAAGGCGTCGAACAGTTCAAGCTCATCGGCGATCAGTCCCGTTTCCTCAAAAAGCTCCCGTCTCGCCGCCGCCTCGATAGGCTCGCCCATTTCCACCGCGCCGCCTGCATAGCCCCAACAGCCATTATCCAGCCGCTTCTGAAGCAAGACGCGGCCCTGTTCGTCCTCGAGGATCACGCTTCCCCCGCACAGCATCACCGGCGCATGCCCGACCAGCTTGCGGATCTCCGTTATGTATCCCATCACTACCTCCAGTATTTCCGGTTCGCCGCCCGGTATTGCACCGCCTCGGCGACGTGTTCCGCCCTGATCACATCGCACCCCGCCAAGTCGGCGATCGTGCGCGCGACTTTCATGATTCTGGTGTACGCGCGGTTTGAAAGCTCCAGCCGTTCGCTTGAAAGCTCCAGCAGTTCCCGCGCATCCTTCTCCATTGGACATGCCCGGGCGAGTGTCCCGGCATCGAGTTGCGCGTTTGCGCCCACGCGCCCGCCGGAATCCGCATAGCGCGCGCGCTGAATGTCCCGCGCCGCCTGTACGCGCGTTCGGATGTCCGCCGAACACTCCTCCCGGGCGTCGCCGCTCAGTTCTCCCGGCGGAATTGATTCCACTTCCACGTGCATGTCGATCCGGTCGATCAGCGGCCCCGAAATCTTGTTCATGTACCGCCTGATCTCGGATACCGAGCAGCGGCAGTCCCGCTGCCTGCTCCCGTAGTAACCGCACGGACAGGGGTTCATCGAACACACCATCATAAACCGCGCGGGATAGGTCGTCTGCGCGCTCACCCGCGTCACCGTGACGACGCCGTCCTCAAGCGGTTGACGCAGCGCCTCCAAGACGTCCCGCCCGTATTCCGGCAATTCGTCTAAAAACAAAACGCCGTTGTGGGCCTTCGAAACTTCGCCCGGCATGGCGTTTTGCCCGCCGCCCACCAGCGCCGCATGCGACGCCGTGTGATGGGGCGAGCGGAACGGTCGCTCGGCCAGGAGCCCCTCTTCCGGTAAAAGCCCCGCAATCGAGTGGATGCGCGTGACCTCCAGCGCCTCCTGAAACGTCATGTCCGGGAGGATCGACGGCACGCACTTTGCCATGAGCGTCTTGCCGGAACCCGGCGGGCCGATCATCAGGATGTTGTGCCCGCCCGCCGCCGCAATTTCGAGCGCGCGTTTCGCGCCCTTCTGTCCCCGCACATGCCGAAAGTCATTTGCCGACGGGCGCTCGGTCAAAACGTCTTCATAGCGCGTGGGCACAAACGGCGCGATGGGGCGCTCGCCCTTCAGGTGGGCAAGCGCCTGCGCGATGGAAGAAACCGGCAAAATGGTCAGCCCTGCCACGCATCGTACCTCGTTCAGGTTTTCACGCGGCAGCATGACGGTCTTCACCCCGTCTTCGAGCGCGGAAATCACCATCGGCAGCGCGCCGCGCACCGCCCGCACCTGCCCGTCGAGCGAAAGTTCGCCCATCACCGCAATCTGCGAGAGCGGTTCGAGTGCCAGGGCCTCCATGCCCGCGAGCATCCCCAGTGCGATGGGCAGGTCAAACGCCGGGCCTTCCTTCTTCTGGTCGGCGGGCGCGAGGTTTACCGTGATCTTGCGGTCGGGAAACCCCATGCCCCCGTTTTTGAGCGCCGCGCGCACGCGCTCGCGCGATTCCTTTACCGCAGTGTCCGGAAGCCCTACGATGTCGAAGGATGGCAGGCCAAAGGCGAGGTTTACCTCCACCGTGACCTGAAAACCCCGAATCCCCGTCAATCCGTAGCTGAGTGTCTTCGCGAGCAACACGCGCACCACCTAATCTTTAGTAATTGTACCAGTCAAACCACCTGAGATGCTTTGCGTATGAGAGCGCGACCGGCGTGCCGCTCTCCAGCGGGTAGAACATGATAAACAGGATCAGCGCCGCGATGATCAACGTCATAGCCGCCGGGATAAACGCCTTCGGCTTTTTGATCTCCAGCCGCCCAAGCAGCATTGCCGTTGCGATGATGATGAACGGCACGCTCGCAAAGTAGTGGTAAATGAACGTCGATCTCTGTATCAGCGTCCACGGCAGGTACTGAGAAAGGAAGCCGATCACCAGAATCAAGCCCACTGCGGACGCGCGCTTTTTCCACGCCGCTTCGATCGTCGTCCATACCATGGCGACAAGCCCCGTCCACCATACGGCGGGATTGCCCATGCACGAGATCGAGGAGATGATGTTGCTCGGGTAATAGCTCTTCCCGTCGTAATACCACATCGGCCACGCGATTACGGGCCACTGATACCACGGCGAGCGGAAAAAGTGTCCGTCGTCTTTCAGACCCGCGTGGTAGTTGTACATGGTTTTTTGAAGCTTCAGTACGTCCTTCACGGTGAATGCGTTGTCGGGCGTCAGCTGCCAGTAATAGGAGAAGTAGTAAATCAGCGCCGGAACCGCGAGGAAGAAGACGATGCAGATCAAAAGCGTCGCAGCCAGATTTTCCCAGAAGCAGTGCCGCGCCGCGAAGACCGCCTGCTTTTCTTCCTCGGAGGCGAAATCGTCGTCTTCGTATTTCAGTGCCGCGCGGTGTTCCCGGTACCGTGAGATGAGCGACCAGAAGAACAGGATCGCAAGCCCCGCCGAGGCGTAGATGCCGATCCACTTTGTCGCCCACGCGATGCCCATCGTGATCCCGCACAAAATCAGGGGGATGAGCGTCCGCCCGAGCGGCTGGCGGTAAAAGCTCATGCGCACATACCTGAACATAAACAGATATGTCACCATGATCCAGAAAACCGCGTAGGAATCGATGGTCGCAATGCGCGTCTGCGTAAAGTGCATGGCGTCGAGCGAGAACAGCAGCAGCGCCAGCGCGGCGATTTTCCGCGATCCGCCCAGTTGCTTCACCATCAGGTAGATGAGCGGCAGCATCAAAACGCCCATTACCGCGCCCATGAATCGCCAGCCGAACGGACACATGCCGAAGATCTGGATGCCGATCATCATCGTGACCTTGCCAAGCGGCGGATGCGTCCACTCGTAGGTGTGCAGCCCGTGCAAATGCTCGTAGGCCGTGCGCGCATGGTAGATCTCGTCAAAGTAGGTGGAATTGTAGTAGCTCGGATGGACGGGCACCGTCGCCTGCTCATCGATGAGCGCCGCACCGTTTCCGGACGCAATGGTCACCGGCAGCGTCTGTCCTTCCGCGTTCAGGAACCCGACTTCCGAGAGCACGAGCCCAGCGGTTACGGCGGATATGCGCACGTACCGCGCCGTCTGGTAGGGATATTTGTCGGTCGCCGTTGCAAACACCGTGTAGGCGCTGCCGTCCGCCGTGGGTACCGTCTCGCCGTACAGGGTCGTGAGCTTCTCGTCGTCATTGACCGGGTAATAGAAAAGCCAGCGGAAAATCTGCCCCTGATTATATGAAGCAAATTGAGGGTCGGTCCATACCGCGCCGTCGTTTGACAGCGCGACCGTGAACTTCGTGTTGCAGATGCCCCCGTAATATTCCATGCGGAACGTCTCCGTGGAGCCGAGGTCGAACACGATCTGTTCGCCCGCGTCTGCGGAAACCCAGTTCGTCTGCGGCGCGCTGAGCGTTCCCAAATTCACAAACGTGAGGATGGAGTAGGCCACGGTCACGCCCGCCATGACGAGATAATCCCACCTTTTCAGATGGAGCCGGTAATCGCGCTTCCCGAACAGACCCTCCTGCACGGGTGTCGGCTCGTCCAGCGGCTGGCTGGCAAGCGGGACGTGCGTGTCCGCAAAATAGATGGAAAACGAAACATACACCAGATAGCCCGCGTTTACGACCACGAGCAGGGAAAGCGGGATGTTCAGCCAGTTTTCCGCGGTTTGCAGGTGTCCGTAGTTGGCGGCGGTCATCCCGCCCTGCAACACCAGGATCTGGTTTAAAAACAGCGTGCATGTGAGGACGGTCAGCGAGATAAGAATGCGCCTGTCCCGCTCCACCGCGTAGGCCAGCAGGAGCAATATCAGCGCCGGATACACGTAGCGCTCGTGGATCATCGGCCCGAACGCGCAGATCAGCATGATCAGCACTGCGCCGGACAGGAAGATCGCGGAGGACTTCTTCGCGCGGATATAGAGAATGCCCGCATAGACATAGGAGAACGCGAACAGGAAGCTCGCAAAGAATGCGAGTGCAGGGTTCGAAGAAAGCGGGACCCAGTTTTTACCCAACAGTTCGTAGAGGTTCAGCGCGTTGATTGTGAAGTTGCTGTAGCTCGTCATCGTACCGTTGTAGAGATTGTATAACCATGTGAGGGGATCGACGCCGTCCTGGCGGAAGATCATCCCCGCAAGGATCAGCAGCTCCAGGGCCCCCAAAAGCCCGCCCGCCGCGCGCCAAAGCTTATTCCTTTCCGGTTTGCGGATGAGGTTGATCAGAACGGCGATCAGTCCGATCGGCGCGAAGAGAAGCGCCTGTGGCTTCGTCAGCATCGACAGCGCAAAGAGGGGGAGCGCCCATCCATATTTTTCCTCGGACAGCAGTACCGCGCCCAGCACGAGCAAAATCGTAAATACCGAGTCGATCTGCCCCCACGCGGCGGAATCGACGATCGCCGCCGGGTTCAGTGCGCACACCGCGCCCAGCAGCATCGCCGCCCGCGCGTTCAGACGCTTTTTTGTGAAGGCGTAAACCAGATAGGCCAATCCCACATCCGCCAGAATGGGGATGAGCTTGATGAGCACCACGTGCGCGGTCGACCCGTACGCGATGCCAAACAGACTGCGCACCGCGCCGATGAACCACAGCATCGCCATGTAGAGCGGGGGATAATCACAGAAATAATCCGCCTGGTAGAAATTCCCGTACCCGACCGCGTAGATGCGATCCGACCACGCCGTAAAACAGTTGATGTCCGTATGATAGCCGTATACGCGCGCTGCGATCACGAGCCGCACGGCGACGGCGCCGAGGAGCAGCACGGCGAACAGAAGCGCGTAGTGTCCCTCGTCCCGCAGCGCGGCGCGCCCGGATTTGCGCATCAGCGCGACCGCGAGAAGCGCAATGCAAAACGTCGCCAGGAGCCAGAACTCCGTGTTGCGCATCGGCTCGTCCGTGGTGCTCGTCGTGACCGCGGCGGAGGAACTGATGCCCGCAAAGTCGTGCGCCGTCGCGCCCGTCGGAACCGCGTCGATCTTTGTTACGCTGAACGAATCAAACCACGCCGTCCCCGTATTGGTCGAGCTGTACCCGCCCACGCGCGCGCAGACGGTCATTTCGGTCTGGTCGGCGCCCGTTTTTCCGTAAAGGGTGAGCTTGACCCATTGCCCGTCCGTGTCGTAGAGCGAGTCGGAGTAGGAAAATGTGTCCTTCACCGAGAGGTTCGCGCCGATCGCGTCGCCGTTTTCGCCGGCTGAAATGCCCTCCGCGCGCACCATGGCGCTGATTTCGTAGAGCGTGTCCGGTGAAACGGCGATGTCCTGCGCAAAGCGCGCATCGTTCGCGGAGGCGTTTTCCACCTTAACGCATGCGCCTTCGTAGCCGTTCGCATCAAGCGTCAGGCTGGATATGCCCATCCCGGTGTCCCACATGTCCCGGTACCAGCCGGTCGGCAGGTTTGCGGAATTTACCTCGTCAAAATTAGGATTTTGAACGAGATTTTCGTTGACCGCTTCCGCAGAGACACGAAGCGGCAATAAGAATAAAATGATCACGGCCGACAGCGCGGCCCAAGCCCTTCGCATATCGATATCTCCTACACTTTTGCTAAGGTAACCCCGCACAAATCCTATACGCGCAGGCGGATGCATTTCCGCCATCTCGCGCCTGCAGAATTCTTAACGTAGCGCTGCTACGCCGGCGAATTCTGCAAGCACAATCTGACAAAAATTCATCTCGCCGGCACGCATAACCTTTGTGCGGTATTGCCCTAAGGTAACCCCGCACAATTCGGCAGCGCGCAGGCGGATGCATTTCCGCCATCTGCCGCATGCGAAAATCTCGATTGACATCCAGTCAACCTTCGATTTCTGCAATTGTACCTGACAAAAAATCCGCTCGTCATCGCACCACTTCATTTGCGCGGCGTCACCCTAAAGCTATCTTTTCCACATTTGGCAAACGAATTCCTTCGCCGTCTGTGACGAATGCGCGACCCGTTTGGTTCAGATTGGAAAACAATTATCCGTTCGCATCAAACGCACCGGGGATGTGATTGAAAAATCCCGGCATAATTTCGACCACGTCGAAGCGCATCGGCACGTCCGTCAATCCGTTTTCCGCCGCATATGCGGTCGCCGCGCGGATGATCTGCCGCCGTTTTTGCGCGGTCACGGCCTCGGCGGGTCGCCCATAGCGCGTGTTTTTGCGCGTTTTGACCTCGACAAAGGCGATGACATCGCCAAATTGCGCGATGATGTCGATCTCCGCGTTTGCAATTCGGACGTTTGATGCCAGAATCTCGGCGCCGCGCCCCATGAGAAAGTCCCGCGCTGCCGCCTCGCCGTCCGTGCCGATGCGCGTCTTGTTCACAGTTCGACCAATTCACGCCCGAACCCGTTCAGCGTCTCGCAACCATCCTCCGTCACGCACACCAAATCTTCAATCCGCACGCCGAATTTTCCGGGCAGATAGATGCCCGGTTCGATGGAAAACGTCATGCCCGTCTGTGCCGGGCGCGCGTTGACCGCGCTCGCGTCCATGGGCTCGTGTACCTCCAGCCCGATGCCGTGTCCGAGCCTGTGGATAAAGTATTTGCCAAAACCCGCGTCCTCGATCACCTTGCGCGCGGCAAAATCGATGTTCCGCATCTCGATGCCCGGACGCACGGCATTTCTGCCCGCCTCGTTGGCGCGCAAAACGACGTCGTATACCTTTTTGATCTCGTCCGTCGCCTTCCCCAGCACCACCGTGCGCGTCATGTCGCTCATCATCCGTTCGTGTGCGAGGCCCACGTCCAATATGACCGTCTGTCCGCTCTCGAGCCGCGTCCCGTCAGACGCATGATGCGGCTCCGCGCAGTTTTTGCCGAAGCACACCAAAGGAGAAAAGCTCACGCCCGTGCCGCCGACATCCCTGGCGCATTTTGCGTATCGCTCACACACGTCAAGCTCCGTCTCCCCCGCGCGCAGGGTCGGGATGAGCCGCGTCATTGCCGCATCGTTTTTTCGCGAGCTTTTGCGCATTTGCACAATTTCCTGTGCATCCTTGATCATCCGCGCGTCGTCCACGGGCCCGGAGCCCAGAACGGGGACGATATCGCCCCGTGCTTCGATGAGCCGGATGGTGAATTCGCTCGGCCAAAGCTTGTCGACGCCGATTTTCCCCGTCGGCAGAAAGGCAGCGAGGATCCGTACGCAATCCTCCGTGTCGTCAAACTCCGTCAGCGGTAAATTTTCCTGCTGTGTAAGCGCAAACAGCCGATTTGCGAATAGGCGAACCTCGCCGCTTTTCTTCACCATCAGCGCAAGCATGCGCTCGCCGGGGTGGATAAAGAAGCCGGTCAGATAATAAACCGAATGCGGCGCGGAAACGAGGATGCAGGAAAGCCCTGCCTTTTCCATGTTTTCAATCACGCGCGCAAGCCTTTTCTCGTTCATGCGAACATCTCCTTTTTGCCATTATAATTGGTATCTTCTCATTTTGCAATGAATTTGTGCTTGGGATGGACACCCGGTTTCCGGTTTGCTATAATGGCGGGGGAGGGATGTCCATGAATGTCCTCGTTTGCAATGCCGGAAGCACATCTTTAAAGTTCAAGCTCTATCAGTTTCCGGAAAAAACCGTTCTTGCGACCGGAAAGGTCGAACGGGTCGGCTCCGAAACGGATGCCATCTACGCCTTCCGGTCGGCGGATCTGGAAATCGCCCGGACGGGCCAGTGCGTCCCCGACTACATGACGGGCGTCAAGCGGTTTCTTTCGGATCTTGGCACCGTTCAAATCGACGCCGTTGGCTTTAAAACCGTGCTTTCGAAGGGGTTTCCCGGCGTCCATGTCATCGATCAGGCGGTCCTTCGGGGCATGGAAGAGTATCTGTCGGTCGCCCCTGCGCACAACCGCGCGTATCTCGATGCAATTTCGGTCTTTCAAAAAATCATGCCTGAAACGCCGCTCGTCGGCTCGTTTGAGACGGCGTTTCATACCACCATCCCCATGGAGCGCCGCGTGTACGGCATTCCCTACGAACTGACGGAGCAGTATGGCATCTATAAAATGGGCTATCACGGCGCGTCGCACGCCTATGTTGCGTCCCGCCTCAGGGAGAAAAAGCGCGTCATCTCCTGCCATCTGGGCGGCAGCGGCTCCATCTGCGCGATCCTCGACGGAAAATCCGTCGATAACAGCTTCGGCCTGTCGCTGCAGGCGGGCATCTTAAACGCCAACCGCGCGGGCGACATCGATCCCTATATCATTCCGTTCCTCGTTGCGGAAGGCATGCCCTTTGAAGACGTGATCACATCGCTCGAGGAAAAGGGCGGGCTTTTGGGCATATCGGGCGTATCCGGCGACATGCGTTTGCTGCGGGAAGCCGCGGACGGAGAAAACGCACGCGCCCAACTGGCCATCGACGTCTACATCAACGGCATCGTGCGTTATATCGGCGCGTACTGCGCGGAGCTCGGCGGACTCGATGCACTCGCGTTCACCGGCGGCGTGGGGGAGCACGACCGGCGGTTGCGCGCCGAGGTCGTCCGCCAGATTGCGCACTTCGGGCTCGCGCTGGATGAAGAAAAAAATGCGCGGGACGCATTTACCATCACGACCGACGAATCGCGCGTCTCTGCGTACGTCATCCCTGCCGACGAAGAGCTCGGCGTCGCGACGAACACCTATCAAACGCTTACGGGAGGTGCCTTATGAACTTTAAAGATCTCGTTCTCAAAAACCGCAGCCAGCGTACCTACGACGAGAGCCGTAAAATCACGCGCGAGGAACTCGTCTCCCTCGTCGAACTCGCCCGCATATCCCCCTCTGCCGCCAATCGTCAGCCGCTCAAGTATTTCCTCTCCTGCGACGAAAAGACAAACGCGATCATACAGCCCATGACCGCCTGGGGCGGTTCGCTTCCGGAACTGCATTTGCCGCCCCAGGGACATCGCCCGACGGCGTTCATCGTGATTCTCGTCGATAAAACCGTCACGCCCGACCCGCGCCATGCCGAAAAGGACGTGGGCATCGTCGCGCAGACCATGCTTCTCGGCGCCGCCGAGATGGGACTTTCGGGCTGCATGATCGGCGCGTTCAAGCCCGCCCTCAAGGATGCGCTTGTACTGCCTGAAAACCTCGAAATCACGCTCGTCGTCGCGTTTGGCAAGGGCGAGGAAGAGATCGAGATCGTCGATGCCGCGGATTCCGTCAAGTATTACCGCGACGGGGCGGGGAAACACTACGTGCCAAAGCGCACACTCGACGAACTGATTGTCAAATAACGGCGTGCTTGTGCGTTCTTTGAGAGCCTTTTGCATCCTTGCCGGGTTAACCTGGCTGCGCTTGACCGTGCCGTTTCACGGGTATAAAATAGGAACAACCAAACCGATGGGAGATAATGGATATGTCTGAGAATGAATGCACCCACAACTGCGATACCTGCGGCGTCGATTGCGACAGCCGCCAGCAGGAGAGCCTCCTTGCAGAGGCAAATCCCAATAGCAATGTTAAAAAAGTAATCGGCGTCGTGAGCGGCAAGGGCGGCGTGGGCAAGTCCCTCGTGACCTCCCTGATGGCCGTGACCATGCGGCGCCGCCAGCACGACACCGCCGTGCTCGACGCGGACGTGACCGGCCCCTCGATCCCCAAGGCCTTCGGCCTCAAGGGCACGCTGCTTGGCAGCGAGGAGGGAATCTTCCCTGCGGAGACCAAGCTGGGGACCAAGGTCGTCTCCATCAATCTGCTCCTTGAAAACGATACCGATCCCGTTGTTTGGCGCGGTCCGATCGTCGCAGGCACGGTCAAACAGTTCTGGTCGGATGTCGTCTGGGGCGACGTGGACTTCATGTTTGTGGACATGCCTCCGGGAACGGGTGATGTGCCGCTCACGGTGTTCCAGTCGCTGCCGGTGGACGGCATCATTATCGTCACATCCCCGCAGGAGCTGGTGTCCATGATCGTCCAGAAGGCCGTCAAAATGGCCGGTATGATGAATATACCGGTTCTCGGCATCGTCGAAAACATGGCGTATTATCAGTGCCCGGACTGCGGAAGCCGCCATTCCATCTTTGGCGAGAGCCACGTGGAAGAAATCGCCAAGCAGTTCAATATCCCCGTGACGGCGCAGATTCCCATCAATCCGAAACTCGCGGCGGCAGCCGATAAGGGTACAATCGAGCTCTTCGAGGGCGATTGGCTCGATAAGCTCGCAGATGCCATTGAGCGTGTCTAACGTCAGGCGCGCGCGGATCACCGATGCCCGGGCGATCTGGGAAATCAATTCCCGGGCGCTCGGGTATGATTATCCGGAGGAGAAGACCCGCCTTCGGTTGGAAGTGGCCCTCGAAAAGCCCGATCATGCGATCTTCGTCTTTGGCGATCCCGTCGTTGGCTATGTCCACATAGAAGCCTATGACTGCACCTACGCGGATCCGCTGGGGAACATACTCGCGCTTGCGGTACACCCTGCGGCGCAGGGACGCGGCGCGGGCCGTGCGCTCATGGAGGCTGCCGAGCAATGGGCAAAATTGTGCGGCATTTCCGGCATCCGGCTCGATTCGGGAATGGATCGCACGGGCGCGCACGCCTTCTATCAGGCCATTGGCTATCGGCTTAGGAAGGACCACCGCAACTTTGTTAAATCCTTCCCGAACGGTTGATCACACACCTGAAATATGGTATACTGATCGGCGTGACATCGGACGGTCCTCTGGCTTTGCGCATGAACGTCCTTGAGAGGAAGGAGGCCCATATTATGAATGAGATCATCCGTTCCATCGAGAGCGCCCAGCTCCGCACGGACATTCCGACATTCCATGTCGGTGATACCGTCCGCGTATTCGTGAAGGTCGTCGAAGGCACGCGCGAGCGCCTTCAGGCGTTTGAGGGCACCGTGATCGCCCGCCGGAACGGTTCCGTCCGCGAGACGTTTACCGTTCGCCGCATGTCCTACGGCATCGGCGTCGAGCGCACGTTCCCGCTGCATTCCCCGCGTCTTGATCACATGGAAGTGGTTCGCAAGGGCAGGGTTCGCCGCGCGAAGCTCTACTATCTCAGAAACCTCAGCGGTAAAGCCGCAAAGGTCAAGAGCAAAACCTGATCGATTCGGCGGAGGATTTCATCCTTCGCCTTTTCTTTTTTATGGAGGAATCATGCCGGACATCAATTGGTACCCGGGGCATATGGCGCGTTCGCGCAGGCTTTTGTCGGATCAGCTCCGCGCGGTGGATGCCGTGATCGAGTTGGCGGACGCCCGCGCGCCCCTTGCGACGCGCAATCCCGACCTCGAGCGGCTCACGCGCGACAAGGCGCGGCTTTTGGTGCTCAACAAGGCCGACCTCGCGGACGATGCAGTCACGTCAAAATGGCTTGCGCATTTTCGCGCCAGGGGCATGGAAGCCGCGCGCTTTAATTCCAACGGCGCGCGCCCGAACCAGATTCTCTCCCGGCTCGATGCGCTGACCCGCCCAGCTGTCGAGCGCGCCGCGAAGCGCGGCATCAAAAAGACGGCGCGCATCATGGTGATCGGCATTCCAAACGTCGGGAAATCGACGTTTATCAACCGCATCAACGGATCGCCCATCGCCAAGACGGCGGATCGCCCGGGCGTGACCCGCGCGAATCAGTGGATCAAGATATCGCCTTATCTCGAATTGCTCGACACTCCCGGCATGCTTCCGCCCAAGCTGGACGACCAAGCGCGCGCAAAGATGCTCGCGTTTCTCGGCTCCGTGCGCGACCGGATTCTCGATACGGAGGGCCTCGCCGCCGACCTGCTCCTTCATCTGATGGCGGTCGCGCCCGAGGCGGCAAAGGCGCGGTTCAAGATCGCGGACGGGGAATACGAAGGAGCTTATGCCCTTCTCGAAGCGGCCTGCAGCGGCCGCGGCTGGCTCCTTTCCGGCGGTCGGGTCGATACCGATCGTGCGGCCGCGCTGGTGCTCGATGAGTTCCGCGCGGGCAAGGTGGGGAAGATCACCTTGGAATCTCCGGAGGCATAGCATGCGCGAAACACCGGAACAAAAGTGCGCGCGGCTTACGAAAATCGAGTGTGATTTGTGGGCAAAGGGTTACATCATCGCCGGCATGGACGAGGTCGGCAGAGGCCCCCTCGCGGGCCCGGTGACGACCGCGTGCGTGTCGATTCCGCGGGACAAGCTCGTCCTGGGTGTTGACGACTCCAAAAAACTCTCGGAGAAAAAGCGCGAATCGCTCTATGACGCCCTCGTCGCGGCGGCGGACTACTGCGAGGTGACGTTCCTCCCACGCGATGTGATCGACGAGATCAATATCCTCAACGCCACGCGCCGTGCCATGGAAAAAAGCGCCCTTGGTTTTTGCCGCGAGAAAGGAATCATCCTGATCGATGCGCTCGATGGCCTCGCGCTCCCGTGCGCGGGCATGCCGATCGTCCATGGCGACCGGGAAAGTTACATGATCGCCGCCGCATCCGTGATTGCCAAGGTTGCCCGCGACCGCTATATGATCGAACTTGACAAAACCTATCCCCAGTACGGCTTTGCCCGCAATAAGGGCTATGGCACGCAGGAGCACATTGCCGCGCTGAAAAAGTTCGGTCCCTGCCCCGAACACAGAAGGTCTTTCATCGGACATTTTATATTGGAGGAATGACATGGCGATCAGACTCAGTGCCCGGGGCATCATCATCCACGATGAAAAGATTCTTTTAAATAGTCTTGCCGGGGGCACCTATTATAACTTCCCCGGAGGCAAAGTCGAAGACACGGAAACGGCGCCCGAGACCGTCGCGCGCGAAGTGCGCGAAGAAACAGGCTATGCGGTTTCGGTCGGCGATTATATCTTTACATATGAATATGAACCCGATCGCTGCGCTCATTTCGACGGCGACTGCCACCGCATGCACCTGTTTTTCAGATGTAGTTTGAAAGATGGCGCCGAAGTCGCCGCGCCCTTTCATCCCGACCGCGATCCGAACGATCTGTCCCCGTCGCGCCCCGTGTGGGTGCCCCTGTCCGACCTCAAGACGATTTCCTTTATTCCGTCAGCCATTCGGGAATCGCTGCTGAAATATCTAAACACGGGCGTCTTCGCGCCGCGCTATTTTGAATGTGCAAAGCCGCAGGATACATAAACCGGAACATCGAAAGGGGGGGAACGCCCGATGCGGAATCAGCGACCTAATGTCTCAGTATGGCCGGGTCTTCGCAAGCCATGCTGAGCTTCCCGTAAAACCCGCGAAGCCCCGACCGTACTGCTCCGCATTCAAATAAAAGGAGTACGGTTATGAAACATCTTCAGAAAATCGCGGTCCGCCATCGCGCGCTCATCGCGGTCTATTTCCTCTTGGGCATCTCAGGGGCCTTTTTGACGTCCTTTTCCGCCCGCGCGTTTCAAAGTGTCGTCGATCGCTTTGCGGATCATACCCTCGTTCCGCCTGTCATCGCCGTTTACGGCGCGGCGCTTCTTCTCCAGTACATCGTCTGTTATCTCAATGAATATCCGACGCGCAGGCTCGAGCATGGCTTCACGCTCGCGCTTAAGGTCGGCGCGCTGAAAAAGGTCGCCGTCATAGACCATCTCGCTTATGTCAAGCTCGGCACCGGCACGCTCATCCAGCGCATCGAAAACGGCGCGGCTGCGGGCGCAAACATGCTCTTCGGCTTCTGGCTCCGGCTTGGGGGAGAGCTTATCCCTTCCATGGTCTTTTCCGTCCTCTTTGTCTATGCCATTAACCGAACCGTCATGGCTGCAATCCTCGCGGGTTATCTGGTCGTATTTCTCGTGACGAACCTCCTTTTGCGGGCGCTTTACCGCATCAAGGAGACGATTCTCGTCGGCGAGGAAACCTTCAACCATACGCTCGTGCGCGGTTTTATGGAGATGGTGGTGTTCCGCGTCCATCGCCGCTTTGGGGCGGAGATCGAAAAGGCGGAGCGCGCGGCGGCGTCCATCGTGCGCGGCAAGGCGAAGATGAAGATGATCCACGAGGCGTTTTTCACCATCTTCGCGCTGCTTGTCGGCTTTTTCAAAATCGGGATCATCGTCTATGGCTGGCGCACGCATGCGCTCAGCATCGGCGCAATCGTTGCGCTCATTGCACTCATCGACAATGCCTATACGCCAGTCGCCATCTTCAACGTCATCTACATCGATTATAAGCTTGACCGCGTCGCCTTTCGGCGCTATGAGGCGTTTCTCAATGCCCCGGAAGATGTGCGCCTGTTTTCCGGTGCGCATCTCGACGCGCTCTCCGGCGCGGTCGCACTCAAGGACGTCTTTTTTGCCTACGAAAATCGCACGATCCTCGCGCATTTCTCCCTCGACATCAAAAAGGGCCGCTCCCTCGCACTGGTGGGGGAGAGCGGCTCCGGAAAATCGACGGTGATGAAGCTGCTCGCGGGGCTCGTTCATCCCGCTGCGGGCAACGTGGAACTGGACGGACAGAGCCTCGATGGGATGAACCTCAACAGTTATTACGCCCAGATCGCCTATCTGCCGCAGGAACCGTCGGTGTTTGACGGGACGCTCCGGGAAAATCTCGCCTTCGATGCGGCGATTCCCGACGCCGATCTCATCGACGCCCTTCGGGATGCGGGGCTTTTGCCCCTCTTTGAAAAGCTTGCGCACGGGCTCGATACGCAACTGGGTGAGCGCGGCGTCACGCTCTCGGGCGGCGAGCGCCAGCAGCTTGCCCTTGCCCGGCTCGCCTTCACGCGCGCACACATTATTTTGCTTGATGAGGCGACCTCCGCCATCGACAATCTGACCGAGCAGGCCGTTATGAAGCGCACGATGGCACGCCTTTCAAACCGCACGGTCGTCGCCGTAGCGCACCGGCTCGATTCGGTGAAGGATTTTGACGAGATCGTCGTCATGCGGGCGGGAGAGGTCGTCGAACGCGGCTCCTTTGGTTCCCTCATGCGGGCAAACGGACCCTTCCGCGTGCTCTATGCGCGTACGCCCCCGAATTTGCGCTGACGCCTGTAGTATGCGATTGCGAGGATGATCGTCGCACCCACCCACGCGGCGGGCTCTGCATAGTAGATGCCCGTCGCGCCGATCGCATACGTGAGCGCCCAAGCGACGCCCACGCGCATCGCGCATTCGCCCAGCCCCGAAACCATGGGCATTACCGTGTCGCCCATGCCCTGCAATGCCGAGCGGTAGACGTGCAGAAAGTACAAGACGGGTAGGATCGCTGCCATCGTGAAGAGGTATCGCTTTGCGACATACAGAACCTGCGGGTCGGCGGATTTTTCGATGAACAGCCGCAGAAGCGCCTCCCCGAACAGGAACATCATCCCCGCAATTGCGGCCGATGTCGCGAGGGAAATCAGTAGCGCCCGGTTGACCCCGTGCCGGATGCGCGCATGGTTTTTCGCGCCCAGATTCTGCCCTGCATAGGTCGTAACCGCGTAGCCGTAAGAGACTGCGGCCATCTCGAATACGCCGTAGAGCTTGTTGGTGGCGGTAAAGCCCGCGACATAGAAGAAGCCGAGTCCGTTGATGACGTACTGAACCGCCATGCCGCCCGCCGCAATCAGCGCGTTTTGAAATGCCATGGGAAAGGCGAGCCGGAAGAGCATGGCGACGTCCGCCCGGCGCATCTGGAAGTCCGCGCGCGTGAGCTTCAGCGACTCGATTCGCCGCGCGTAGAAAAGGCAGATCAAGGCTGCCCCGCCCTGCGCAAGGAGCGTCGCGCCCGCGGCGCCCTTCACGCCCCAGTGAAAACCCACCACGAACAGAAAATCAAGCCCGATGTTCGCAAGCGACGCCGCGACCATGGCGTACAGCGGTGCGCGGCTGTTCCCGACCGCGCGCAACAGCGCGGATAGCAGGTTGTACGCGGCGGTCACGCCGATCCCGCCAAATAGGATGTATAGATAGTCCGCCGCCATTTCGAACACCAGGTCGTTCGTGTCCAAAAGCCGCAAAAGCGGTTTCACGACAGCAATGCCGGCTACGGTGAAAAAAAGCGCAATGCCCGTAGCCAGGAGGATCGTTGTCGCGGTCGCACGCCGCAACCCCGCCGCATCGCGCGCGCCGAACCGCTGCGCAATGAGGATCGAAAAGCCCTGCATGAATCCCACGATTGCCGAAAACCACATCCAAAACGGCCAGTCCGCAGACCCAACCGCGCCCAGCGCCTGAATGCCGGCAAACTGCCCGACGATTGCCGCGTCGGTCGCGGTATAGAGCTGCTGAAACACGTTTCCGAGCATCAGGGGCAGCGCGAACAGGACGATGTGTCCCGACGGGCTACCCCTGGTCATGTCTCTCGTATGCGCCATGTCATTCCTCCGGCGGATATTCCCTCGTAATCATCTTGAGCGCGCGCTGTTTTTCGTGTCCCGAAAAATGCAAATCCCGCGCGCGCCGCAGCATTTCTCCCATCCGCTTGCCCGGCTTGTAGCCCGCAGCTACCAAATCCGCGCCCGTAAGCATGGGGCGGGCCGCGCATTCGTAATAATCCGCCAACCGATTCTGCAAAAACATCCAGTTCGCCATCTGATACGGCCTGTCAAGCTTTCCGCTTGCATCTGCGCGCGAAAGGAGAATGAGATCCTCCGGGCACACGCTCTCGTCGAACATCCGCCGCGTCTTGCCTTTTTTCGAGTGCGCATGCGCCATCATATTCGGTCGCATGTGCAGAAGCGTCATGTTTTTCACATACGCAATGGTTCGCGCGTTTGTCGTGAGCCGCCTGAGCTGTCTCTCGGCGAGGAGCGCGCCCGTTTCCGGATGGCGGTAGGACGTAATCCTTCCGCCGATCACCTCGGTCGCGTTCTGCTTGCCCAAATCATGCATCAGCGCCGCGAGCATGAAATTCGCAGGCTCCTTCGCCCTATCCCGCAGCGCGGCCGCCGCGTCAAGCGTGAGCATGGTGTGCCGAAAGACGTCGCCCTCCGGATGAAATGCGGGGTTTTGTTCGACGCCGATCATCCCCGCGATTTCCGGAAAGAATTCGTCCAGCTTGTCCATTTGATGAAGCACCGAGAAAAATACGCTTGGCCTGTCTGCCTTTAAAAGCGCCTTTAATAGCTCTTCATAGATCCGTTCGCGCGAAAGATGCGTGACGTCGATCCCACGGCACAACCGCACCGTCTCGTTTGCAACCGTCGCGTCCAGGCGCGCCGCGAACTGGGCCGCCCGGAAAACCCGGAGCGCGTCGTCCGCAAACGTCTGATCCGAAACATGCCGGATGATTCGTTTCTCCAAATCGCGCTGCCCGCCCCAGAAATCCAGAATCTCGTCTTTGAGCGGGTCGAGCATCATGGCGTTGACCGTAAAATCCCGCCGCACGCTCGCTTCCTTTGGCGTCATGAACGGATCGACTTTCACATCAAAATCCGTATGCTTCACGCCCGCGCGCGATTCTCTGCGCGGCATGGCGACGTCGATGTCCGTGTGCCGCATGCCGATCACGCCGAACGATGCGCCCTTGTCGTAAGGTTCGCCGATTTTACCCAGCAGCGCGCGCAGACGCTCCGGCGTCACGCCGAAAACCTCGATATCGATGTCCTTGCCCGTCGCGCCCGTCAGCTTGTCGCGCACAAATCCGCCCACAAAATAAGCGCGCCCGCCGGCGTTCTTCACCGCGCGCGCGATCTCCAGCGCAATTTGTCCGTCGTTCATGCACATCACCCATGCAATTATACCATGACTGCCGGAATTTGCGCAAGCCGGCCGACGTCCCCTGCAGCCCGGCGGAACTGTTCCCAAAAGACAAATCGTCGCCCCGGGGCTTGGCCCGCGGGGCGACGGCAGGTGGTTGTAAAACCATCCCGCAGCAGGGGAGTCTGAGGATCCTGGGCGCGGCGCTCCCGTTTCTCCGTTACTTCTCCGCCCTGACCTTTTTGAGCTGCACAAAGCGCGGCAGGCCGTTGACCTTCTCGAGCTGTGTTTCACCCTGGATGAGGGGCAGGCAGTAATCGACGAAGCCCTGGTTGATTCCGTCGCCCGATTCGGTGATCCACTCGAGCGGCACCTTCTTCTCGGTGTTCGCAACGACGGTGAGGTCGAAGAGCTTCACCTTGCAGACGTATTTGCCGTCCTCATAGACGCGCTCGAAGCCGACCATCTTGTCCGTAATGCCCGCAACGGCGTTCTCGACAGCGGCCTTTCCGGCGGAGAAGGACTCGTCGATGTCTGTCTGGGATGCGCAATGCGCCGCGCAGCGCTGGAGGAGCGACAGCTCGATGCCGCGCACCTTGGCGCCGGTCTCGTTCTTGATGTGATTGGCAAGGAACGCGGCCAGTCCGCCCAGCTGCGCATGACCAAAGCTGTCCTTCGCCATGTTCTTGTTGGCGTACTCGGCGATAAACGTGCCCTCCTTGTCGTGAATGCCCTCGGACACGACGATCAGGCACTTTTTCTTCGCGGCGTAGATCTTTTTGACGGTCGCTGTAAACTTGTCAAAGTCGAAATCGACCTCGGGGAGGTAGATGAGGTCGGCGCCCTGTCCGGCGGGCGCGAGCGCGGCTGCAGCCGTCAGCCAGCCCGCGTGGCGGCCCATGCACTCGACGATGGTCACCATGCCGGTGTCATAGACGGTGGAATCGCGGTACACTTCCATGACGGAGGTGGCGATGTACTTCGCCGCAGAGGCAAAGCCGGGGCAGTGATCGGTTCCCGCAAGATCGTTGTCGATGGTCTTGGGAATGCCCATGCAGCGGCACTCGTAGCCGTTTTTCAGCATGAACTTCGAGATCTTGTTGCAGGTGTCCATGGAGTCGTTGCCACCGTTGTAGAAGAAATAGCGGATGTCGTGCTTTTTGAAGATTTCGAGAATCTTCTTATAGTCCGTGTCGTCCACATCCGGATCCTTCAGCTTGTAGCGGCAGGAGCCCAGTGCCGAGGAGGGCGTGTACTTCATGTACTTGAGCTCCTCCGGGTCCTCCTTGGACATATCCATGAGATCGTCGTTGAGGATGCCGAGAATGCCGTTTGCCATGCCGTATACGTTCGTAATGACATCGGAGTCCAGCGCGGTCTTGATCGCGCCATATGCGGATGCGTTGATCACCGAGGACGGGCCGCCGGACTGGCCGATGACCGCGGCGCCTTTCAAAATAGACATATCGGGTCATTCCTTTCGATATTTTCCTCCGTAAATTCTATCCCAAAGCGCATATAATGTCAATTTTCGCCGGGTTAATTTAAAAAAACGCGGCGCGTAAGCTGCGAATTGTGGTACAATAACAGCTGAACGTATGAAAGGGGGCGGGGTCTATGCCGTCCTATCAGCCGCTTGTCGTGGAATATAGGGGAGAACTCATCGATCTTACGCATAACGGATACGCCGTGATCGTCGACGAAAACTCAAACGTCGTCTTTTCCGTCGGAAACCCGGATGCGATGGTCTTTTATCGCTCCGCATCAAAGCCCATTCAGGCGCTGCCCGTGATCGCACACGAATTGGACGTCCAATATGGCCTCACCGAAGAGGAAACCGTCATCTTCGCGGGCTCCCATATGGCAGAGCCGAGGCAGGTTCAGGCGCTCGAATCGATCCACAAAAAGACGGGCCTCGCGGAAAGCTGCCTCGTCATGAAGCCCACGCGCCCGCAGGCGAAGCATGAGCCGGATCTCGCGCCCCGCAAAATGTATCATAACTGTTCCGGTAAGCACACCGGCGCGATGCTCCTGCAACGGGCGCTGGGCGGGGACGTGTGCGACTATTGGAAAATGGATAGCCTTGCGCAAAACGAGATCAGAAGATGCGTCGCCCTGCTCTCGGAATTCCCACTGGAAAACATCGTCGACGGCATCGATGGCTGCGGCGTTCCGGTGTTCGCGGTCGGCATGAAAAACATTGCCATCGCGTTTAAAAATCTTGTCTGCCCGGAGAAAATTGCAGACCCCGCCCTTGCGGCGGCAGCCGCGCGCTTCGTACCGCGGATTCACCGGTATCCCGTCATGATGCGCGGCACGGGCATGCTCTGCTCTCGTTTCAACGAAGATCCCCAAGTGGTCGCCAAGGGCGGCGCGAACGCGGTCTACAGCTTCGCGCTCAAGGACAAAAAGCTCGGTTTCGCGCTCAAGCTCGCGGACGGCGTGGAAACCGTCTGGCCGATGGTGATCGCGCGGCTTCTGAAGGAAGTCGGCCACGAAAACCCCGAGACCTTCAAAATGCTCGCAGAACTCTGTCCCGAGACGATTTTTAACGACAACGAGACGCCCTGCGGGCATCGCGTCTGCGTCTTTTAGGCCTGCGAACGTTAAAAATGGCATAATTCGTCCCGTGTCCGCGCCTCACGGGCGTAAAATTCAGCCAAACACGGTTGTAATGGGCGTGGGATCGTGGTATAATTACTTATGTATTCACGCGGATAGGCGTATCACCCGCCGAGACAAGATCGGCGGTGTGTTTTTGCAGGGGCGGCGGGGCCGCCGGAAATGGAGTGTTGCCTTTGCCTAAGCAGTCTATGTCGGTTTCCGAGGCGCGAATGGTCGCGCAGATGCTCGCTGACGAAATGGGATATGAACTGGTCGATGTCGAGCTGGTCAAGGAACCGGCAGGGCGCTTCCTCCGCTTTTACGTTGAAAAGGGCGAAGGGGTATCTCTGGATGAGCTTGAGGCCTATCACAAGAAGATCCAACCCTTGGTCGACAGGGTGGATTTCGACTATATGGAGGTTTCGTCGCCCGGTGCGGACAGGAAGCTTTCGACCGAGCGCGATTTTGCGCGCGCGCAGGGTATGCGCGTTGAACTGCGTACCTACCGCCCGGTCAACGGCGCAAAGGCGTTTCAGGGCGAACTGAAGGGATTTGAAAACGAGCAGATCACGCTCGTCTCGGGCGGGAAAGAGCTCTCTTTTCCCCGCAAGGAGGTCGCGGTCGTCCGCCTGTTGGTCGAATTTGACGATGACGACTTGACAGACGACGCTCCCGACGCCCAATAACAGGAGGAAAGAAACATGGCCAACCAGACAATCGATTCGGGCGAGCTCATCAGCGCGCTTGACGCGCTCGCGAAGGAACGCCGGATCAATAAGGAAGTGCTGTTCTCGGCAATCGAGTCTGCGCTCATCTCGGCCTATAAAAAGAACTACGGCAAAACGGCAAATGTGCGCGCCTCCATTGACCGCATGAACGGCCAGGTCGAGGTGCTGTCCCGAAAGACCGTCGTCGAGGAGATCGAGGATCCGCTGTGCGAGATGACCATCGAGGAAGCTCGCAAGATCAATGATCGCTATGAACTGGGCGACCTCGTCGAGGTTCCGGTTACGCCCCGAAACTTTGGGCGCATTGCCGCGCAGACCGCCAAGCAGGTGGTCGTGCAGCATATCCGCGAAGCAGAGCGCGGCGTCATCTACGACGAGTACTCCCAGAAGGAAAACGAGATTCTGACCGCCATCGTCCAGCGCGTGGAGAACAAAAACGTCTACGTGGAACTGGGGCGTACCGAGGGCGTCATTGAACCCAAGGAGCAGATGCACGGTGAGGAACTCAAGATTAACGACCGCATCAAGGTATACGTGCTTGAAGTTTCGCGCCTCGGACGCGGCCCGCAGGTCTTCGTTTCCCGCACGAATCCCGGCCTTGTGAAAAGGCTCTTCGAGCTTGAAGTGCCCGAGATCGTGACCGGCGTTGTGCAGATTAAGTCCATCGCCCGCGAGGCGGGGTTCCGCACCAAGATGGCCGTCTTCTCGACCGATCCCATGATCGACGCGGTCGGCTCATGCGTGGGTCAGCGCGGCATGCGCGTCGAGAATGTCGTCGATGAACTCAAGACCGAGAAGATCGACATCGTCAAATGGTCGTCCAGTCCCGCGGAGTACATTGCAAACGCACTCAACCCCGCGCGCGTCATCTCCGTCTACGTTTCCGACACGGAGAAGGCCGCAAAGGTCGTCGTGCCGGACAACCAGCTCTCCCTCGCCATCGGCAAGGAGGGGCAGAATGCCCGGCTCGCAGCAAAGCTCACCGGCTGGAAGATCGACATTAAGTCTCAGTCCGAGGTTGAACGTACCATCGAGGAGGCGCAGGCCGCCTTCGACGAGGGCGAACTGGATCCCTTTGACGAGCAAATTGACGTGGAGGACATCGAAATCTGATGCCAAAGACGCGCAAGGTGCCCATGCGGATGTGCGTGGGCTGCCGCGAGATGAAGCCCAAGCGCGAGCTCGTCCGCGTGGTAAAGCCCCAGGAGGGCGAGGCGCACATGGACCTCACCGGGAAAAGTCCCGGGCGGGGCGCGTATGTCTGTGCGAAGCTGGAATGCTTCAAAAAGGCGCGCAAGACCAAGGGCCTCGAGCGTGCGCTCGAGTGTACGATTCCCGGCGACGTGTTTGACGCGCTCGAGAATCAGATTCCGGAGGTATTGCCGGAATGAACGGACTTTATGGCATGCTCGGGCTCTGTGCCCGGGCGGGCAGGCTCACCTCGGGTGAGGGCGCGGCGGAGAAGCTCATTCGCTCCGGGACGTGCAAGATCGCCTTCATCGACGAGGGTGCCTCGGAGAACGCGAAAAAGGCGATTGGCAATGCCGCGCGTTCACACGATGTGCAGCTGGTCGCGCTTCCCGCCGGGGAATTGGGACGTGCGATCGGCAAGCCGGGTCGGATGGCGGCGGCAATCGCGGACGAATCGTTCGCGAAGAGCATACGATCAAAGATACAGACTACTTTCGGGGGTGTATTCACTTAATGGCAAAAGTCAGGGTGCAGGATGCAACAAAGGAACTCAGCACGAACGCGGCAAAGCTGATGGAGTCAATCTCCCGCATGCGCAAGCAATCGCAGGACGTGCTCGGTTCGCTGCGCAGAGCCCAGGATGGGTTCGTCCGCGAGGAGCGAGAGCGCCACGAACAAGCGGCTAAGGAAGAGCTGCGCAAGCAGTACGAGGAAGCCGCTCAGTTCATGTCGGCGTATTCGAGTGAACCGGCGGAAGGGACGCCATCTGTGGCAGAGGCGCCTGTTGCGGCTCCCACGGAAAAGGTCGAAGTGCCGGAGAAGGTGCCGGAGCACGCCCCGGAAGCGCCTGCCGCCAAGGCGGAACCGGCGCCCGCGGAGTCGGAAGCCGTAAGCGAGCCGCAGCGCGCACAGGCGCCCCGTCCGGTGGCGCCCCAGCCGCAGCAGAGAAGGCCCATGGCGCCCCAGCCGGGCGCAGCGGGTCAGCCGCGCTATGGACGTCCCGTGAATCCCGCGCAGCCGGGCGCAGCGGGTCAGCAGCGCTATGGTCGCCCCGTGAATCCCACGCAGCCGGGTGCGCCGGGTCAGCAGCCGCGCTATGGACGTCCCGTGAATCCCGCGCAGACAGGCGCGCCGGGTCAGCAGCAGCGCTATGGACGCCCCGTGAATCCCGCACAGGCGGGCGCACCGGGCCAGCAGCGCTATGGACGCCCCGTGAATCCGGGGCAGCCGGGCATGCGTTCTCCTGCGCCAGGCGGGATGGGTGGCGCAAGGCCTCAGCCGGGCGGCGGACGCTTCGGCGGTGCCCCCGGTGCCGGTCGCCCAGGTGGTGGCTTCGGACGTCCGAAGGCGCCTGAATTGACGCCCGCGACGGAGAAGGAGCGCGTCTCCAATTACGATCCGAATAAGAAGCAGTACGAGCGTCCCAAGAATCCGGAGCGCACGGTCAATGCGGCTCAGCGTCGCCGCAATAATAAAAGCAGGGGCTTTGACGACGACAACTTCCGGGGCAGGAAGAAGAAGAAGTCCGCCTCGCAAAGGGCCATGATCGATCCGATCAAGATCGAGAAGGCATATATGACCGCCGAAACGATTACGGTCAAGGATCTCTCCGAGCGCATCGGAAAGACCGTCGGCGAGATCATCAAAAAGCTCATGATGCTCGGCATCATCGCCACCATCAATAACGAGCTCGACTTTGATACCGCGTCTCTGGTTTGTTCGGAGTACGGCATTGATTTCGAGAAGAAGATTGCGGAAACCGCCGAGGATGCCCTCGCCAATGAGGACACCGACGACGATGAGGAAGACCTCGAGCCGCGCCCGCCGGTCGTGACCATCATGGGCCACGTCGACCACGGCAAGACGACGCTTCTCGACTACATCCGGAAATCCCGCGTGACCGCCACCGAGGCGGGCGGCATCACGCAGCACATCGGCGCCTACACGGTAGAACTCGATGGCGAGGAGATCACCTTCCTCGATACCCCCGGTCACGAAGCGTTCACCGCCATGCGTATGCGCGGCGCGCAGGCGACCGACATTGCGATTCTGGTCGTCGCAGCGGACGACGGCGTCATGCCGCAGACCGTCGAGGCCATCAACCACGCGAAGGCCGCGGGCGTCGAGATCATCGTTGCAATCAACAGAATGGATAAGGCCGGTGCAAATCCCGACCGCGTCCGCCAGCAGCTCACCGAGTATGAGCTCGTCGATGAAGAATGGGGCGGCGATACCATCATGGTTCCCGTGTCCGCACTCACCGGCGAAGGCGTGGATCAACTCCTCGAGTCGATCCTGCTCGTCGCGGAGATTCAGGATTACAAGGCAAATCCGAACCGCAAGGCGCGCGGCATCATCATTGAGGCCCGCCTCGACAAGGGTCGCGGCCCGGTGGCGACGGTTCTGGTCAAGAACGGCACGCTCAACGTCGGCGACACCATCATCGCGGGTACGGCCTATGGCCGCGTGCGCGCCATGACAAACGACAAGGGCGAGAACGTGAAGTCCGCGGGTCCGTCCATGCCCGTCGAGGTCATCGGCTTTGGCGATGTTCCGGATGCCGGCGACATCATCTCCGCAGTCGACGACGACAGGCTTTCCCGTCAGGTTGCCGAGGAGCGCAAGGATAAGCTGCGCGCGGCGCTTGTCAAGAATACGTCCAAGACGACGCTCGACGATCTGTTCAATCAGATTTCGGCAGGCGAGGTCAAGGATCTCAACATCATCATCAAGGCGGATGTGCAGGGTTCTGTCGAGGCGGTGCGCCAGTCGCTCGAAAAACTGTCCAACGATGAGGTGCGCGTGCGCTCCATCCATGGCGGCGTCGGCGCAATCACCGAAACGGACATCATGCTCGCCTCGGCGTCAAACGCCATCATCATCGGCTTCAACGTCCGTCCGGACAACAATGCCCGCGACATCGCGGAGCGCGAAAAGGTCGATGTGCGGCTCTATCGCGTCATCTACAACGCGATCGAGGACGTGGAACAGGCCATGAAAGGCATGCTCGCGCCGAAGTTCAAGGAAACGGTACTCGGCAAGGCCGAGGTGCGCCAGGTCTACCGCATCACGGGCGTCGGCATCATCGCGGGCGCATACGTGCTCGACGGCAAGATCGCCCGCAATGCGCAGGTGCGCCTGCTGAGGGACAACGTGGTTGTCCACGAGGGCAAGATCGACTCGCTTAAGAGGTTTAAGGACGACGCGAAGGAGGTTGCCGCGGGTTACGAGTGCGGCATTGGCCTCGAGCGTTACTCCGACATCAGGGAAGGCGATATCATCGAGTGCTTCCTGGTGGAGGAAATCGAGCGGTAAACCCGCAAAGGGGGGTAGAGAAGGAGGCGTTCGCGTCCCCTCTCCGCCCTTCATTTTTTCAGGAGGAAAATATGCCCGCTTTTGAAAGAATCGATCGCATCTCAGAAGAGGTGCGCAGGGAGATCGACCGGATTATCCGCGAAGATCTCAACGACCCCAGGATCGGCGGCACATGGTCGATTACCCGCTGCGAAGTGACCCGTGATCTCAAATATTGCAAGGTGCGCATCTCCATCCTTGAGGAGGACAGGCGTTCCGGCATGATGAAGGCATTGAAAAGCGCGTCCGGCTTCATTCGCCGCGCCCTCGGCCATCGCGTCGAGCTGCGCGCCGTGCCGGAGGTAAGCTTCGAACTCGATACCAATATGGAGTATGCCGATCGCATCAACCGGATCCTGAAGGAAGCAGAGGAACCAAAGCATGACGATGAATGAGTTGGCGAAGTGGTTCGCCGATCAGGACGATATCGCCGTGATCGCACACATCGCGCCCGACGGTGACGCGGTCGGCAGCGCGATTGCGGTGAAATTGGCATTTGAAAAGCTCGGCAAGCGCGCCTGTGCGGTGCTCGCGGATGGCGTGCCGAAGAACTATCTCTTTTTGCCGGATGCCGGGAATGTGTGTTTCCCGGACAAGCTCCCCTTTACGCCCAAGTGCGCCTTTGCGGTCGATACCTCGGAGGCGCGCAGGATGGGCGCAGCGCGCGCACTGTTTGATGCCTGTGCGCACCAGGCTTCGATGGATCACCACGAGACGAACGAGGGCTTCGGCGAAGCATTTTACGTCGACGGCACGCGCGCCTCGACGGGGGAGCTCGCGCTTGAATTTGTCAAGGCGCTGGGCGTTCCGCTTGATCCGGACATCGCCGCCAATCTCTTTGTCGCGCTTGCAACCGATACGGGCAACTTCAATTATAAGAGCACCGATGCGCGCGCCTATCGCGCCGCTGCGGAATGCGTGGAAGCGGGCGCAGAAGTTGGCGTTCTGACGAAAAAGGCGTTCCGCACACGTTCGCTTGCGCGCACAATG
Source organism: Bacillota bacterium (assembly GCA_023421735.1). Next base: position 99,782 of record JAEZSP010000022.1, read on the forward strand.
CTCCTGGGTGAGGCGCTGACGCGCATTAGGACCCGCTGCGACGGCAGGATTGCCTATACGTTTGTCAATCAAGAGATGCTCGCCCAGACCGGCGCGACGCTCGAAGACGCGGGAAATATCTCCAATTACCTCAACGAGGTCGCGGGCGTCATGGTCGGTGTGTATTTCGAGGAACAATCCGATAACACCAAGATTTCTTGGCGCGCGGCGTGCGGGTTGAATGTCGCGGAACTCGCCGCCCACTTCGGCGGCGGCGGACACGACGCAGCTGCGGGCGCGAACATCCCCCTTCCCATGGATGAGGCGATGACCGCCGTGCTCGATCAGACATGCATCGCGTTGGCGGCTTACGAGGCCAATCTGGCACCCGAGGCATAAAAATGACTGTCGTCGAAATCTGTTCCCCATCATCCGTCGCGCATGCGGCGGATTTCATCCGCAAAGGCGAGGTCGTCGGTTTCCCGACTGAGACGGTCTACGGCTTGGGCGCGGATGCGCGCAACCCCCGCGCGGTGATGAAGGTCTTTGCCGCCAAAGGGCGTCCGGGCGATAACCCGCTCATTGTGCACATCGCGGATATCAATGCGCTTCGGCCTCTGATCGCGTGCGCGCCGTCCGATACCGCGCTCCGTCTCGCACGCGCGTTTTGGCCGGGTCCTTTGACCATGCTCTTTCCGCGCTCGGAATTGGTTCCCGATTGTGTCACGGCGGGACTTAATACGGTGGGCATCCGCATGCCCTCGAACCCGTGGGCACGCATGCTGATCGAAAAATCCGGCTGCCCCATCGCCGCGCCGAGCGCGAACCGATCCGGTCGGCCCAGCCCCACCACCGCGCGGCACGTGCAGGAGGACATGGACGGCAGAATTCCGCTGATCCTCGACGGCGGACCGTGTGAGGTGGGCCTCGAATCGACGGTTCTCGATGTGACGGGCGTCGTCCCACGCGTGCTGCGTCCCGGCGGCGTGACGCCCGAGATGATCGCGGCGGTTGCGGGCGCGGCCGATGTCGACGAGAGTGTCATGCGTCCCCTGAACGAAGGCGAAAAGCCGCGTTCACCGGGCATGAAGTATCGTCATTACGCCCCGAACGCGCCCGTCACCATATTTGAAGGTGATCCGGTGGCCGTTGCAGCGGAAATTAAAAAAAGATACGACGCGACCGGTTCTACGGCGCTCATTCTTGCGCCCGCCGCGCATATCGGGTGCTATGGGGATCGCCGGACGCTCTCCCTCGGTGCAAACGCCGCAGAGGCCGCGAAACGGCTCTTCGATGCGCTGCGCGAGGCGGATGATCTCGGCGCGCAGGCGATTTTTGCCGAGGCGGTCGACGCATCCGGCATCGGACTCGCCGTCATGAATCGCCTTGGCCGCGCCGCAGGCTTCCACGTCGAAAAAGTAACATAGAAACGGCTGTGGCGCTCTCTTCGCGCAAGATTTTCGCCCTTGGGAATGCCAAGTCGGAGTCCGTCGGATCGCACAGGAACCTGCGCGGCCCGAGGCGCATGCCTTCGATCCGCAGAAAAACATCCCAGTCCGCCCCACCCAGTCTCCTTTTTTGATCATTTTGTTCTGCCCGCAGGAGGTGTTTTGATGGCATATGTTGCGCTCGTTGCGGCGAGTCTGTGTGCGGTTCTGCGGTGCGCACTTGGCCAATATCTGTTCAGTATGCTGACGACGCTCCTGTGCGCGTTGGCTGTAAGTGCTTCCGGCAGCGTCCCGCAGAAGGTCGCGCTGATCGCGGGGCTTTTGGTGTCCATCGTCGCGGATTGGTATCTCGCACATCAGAAGGCGGGGGAGCACATGTTCCTCTATGGGGTTATGGGCTTTTTCGTTGCGCACGGGCTGTTCGCGTGGTATGCGCTTCCCCGTTATTCGTATCATCTGTCCGTGCTCGTGATCGCCCTGATTCTGCTCGCAGGGTACGGCGTGTATCTCTTCGTCCGGATCATGCCGCACGTCGACGGGGTACTCAAGGTTCCGGTGCTTCTTTATCTGCTCATCAGCATCCTGAGCCTGTATTTTGCCCTGTCGATGAACGCGCCTACCTGGGAACGCATCCTGTATATCGCGGGCATCGTCGCGATCCTCGCTTCCGATACCATGATTGCCGAAGGCGATTTCGCGGGAAACAAGGCTGCGGATGGGCTGATGCTGCCCCTGTATTATCTCTGTCACATTCTGATTTCACTCAGCGCGGTTTTGCGCTGATCCAATAGGGGGTCTCACAAATGGCAAAGTATGCGATCGGCGTCGACTTTGGCACACTTTCGGCGCGCGCGCTGGCGGTCGAAATCGGCACGGGAAATGAGCTTGCGTCCGCGACCATGGATTATCCGCATGCCGTACTCGATGCTGCGCTCCCCACGGGCGAAAGGCTTGCGCCCGGCTGGGCGCTTCAGCATCCGGATGATTATCTGGCGTGCCTGCAGTTTGTCGTTCCCGCCGTGCTGGAGCGGTCCGGCGTCAATCCTGCGGATGTCGTCGGCATGGGCGTCGATTTTACCGCTTCGACGATTCTCCCCGTGGACGCGTCCGGAGAACCCCTGTGCCGCAAGGCCGAATATGCCCGCAATCCCCATGCGTGGGTCAAGCTTTGGAAACACCACGGCGCACAGGCCGAGGCGAACGAGATGACCCACGTTGCGCAGGAGAGAAGCGAATCCTTCCTCGCGCGCTACGGAGGCAAAATATCGTCCGAATGGACGCTCCCCAAAATCCTCGAAATCCTGCGCCGCGCGCCCGAGATCTATCACGCGGCGGATCGCTTCGTTGAGGCGGGCGATTGGCTCGTCTCGCAGATCACCGGATCGACCGCGAAGAGTGCTTCCATCGCGGGATATAAGGCGCTTTGGAGCCGCGCCGACGGTTATCCCTCGCATGAATACCTGCGCGCGCTCGATCCCGCGCTGGAATTCGTATACGAGGAAAAACTCTCCGGCGCGCTCCTCCCACCCGGTGCGCGCGCAGGCGTTCTGACGCGAAGGGGCGCCTGTCTGACGGGTCTTTTGCCCGGCACACCCGTTGCGACGGCAAATATCGATGCGCACGTATCCATGCCTGCGACAGGGGCCGTCACGGTCGGGCGCATGCTCATGATCCTCGGCACCTCCACTTGCGACATCATGCTCGGGGACGCGGTACAACCGGTGCCCGGCATGTGCGGCGCGGTGATGGACGGCGTGGTCGAAGGCCTCGTCGGCTTCGAAGCCGGTCAAAGCTGCGTGGGCGACGGCTTCAACTGGTTTGTGGAAAACTGCGTTCCCGAACGGGTCGCGCATGCGGCAAACGGCGATCTGCATGCCCTCCTCACGCAGCGCGCCGCGCAGCTGAGACCGGGCGAAAGCGGCCTTCTCGCGCTCGATTGGCTCAACGGAAACCGGTCTGTGCTTGTCAATCATGAACTCACCGGACTCATCATCGGCCTCACGCGCGCGACAAAGCCCGAGGAAATTTACCGCGCGCTCATCGAATCCACCGCCTTCGGCGCCCGCGTCATTCTGGAGACGTTTGAAGAAAGCGGCGTTCCCGTCCGCGAACTCGTGGCCTGTGGTGGCATCTCGCAAAAAAACCCCTTCCTCATGCAGGTCTACGCGGACGTTTTCGGGCGTGAGATCAAAATGACGCGCTCGTCCCAGGCCCCCGCCCTCGGTGCGGCGATGTTCGGTGCTGTGGCGGCGGGGGAGAGCATGGGTGGATATGCGACTATCGCCGATGCGGCGCGCGAAATGGGCGGCGTGGACGCGGTGTCCTATCGCCCCAATTCCCAAAACGCGCGCATTTACGACGAGCTGTACCGCGAATATGTGCGGCTTCACGACCTGTTTGGGCGCGGCGGTTCGGACGTCATGGCGCGCCTGCGATCCATCAGAAGCGGCGAAGGGTTCTGATATACGGCCTTTCCGCTCGAATGAAGATAAAGAAAACCCCCGTTCGCCTGCGGCAAGGGATGCTCGGCAAATGGGGGACTGTTTGTTCATTCGGGGCGTGTTTTTCCAGGCGCACGTATCGCCCGTTCCCGGATCGCCACGATCACGATGAACGCCAACGCGGGAATGGCGAGCCATAGCTGAAACATGTGACCAAGCGACGTGCCAATCAGGTAAACCACACCGATGAGCAAGAGTTCGGTCAGGATCCGGTTTGCCTTTTCACGAATTACCTGCCCCGCTAATGTGTAGTAGAGCGGAATGGTCAGGAAGATCAGCCAGCCGGGGTGCCAGAAACGGATGGCGAATCCGGCGACCACATAGAGGATGCTCACCAGCAGCGGATAGGGGATGCGGTTCAGATCGAACCCGCCTTTCGGGCTGATTGCGGTATAATAGAGCGGAATGGTGAGAAACAACAGCCAGCCCGGATGCCATAAGCCGAATAGAAATCCGATCAGCAGATAGACAAGCGTGACGACAACCGGATAGGGGAAGGTCTTCCAGTCAATTCTGCCGTCCGATCCTTGACACTGCCACATACTGCCGCCCTCCGTTTTGCCCGGCTGTTCTTCTTCTGCCTCGTCCGTTTCGGATGCCAATGCCGCGTCTTCCGCTGCATCCGGCTCGTCCATCAACAGGTCATCAAGCGACACCCTGTATAAATTTGCCATTTCAATCAGATGGCCTGCATCGGGATCGGACGCGGCGTTTTCCCAGTTTGATATCGCCTCACAACTGACGCCCAGTTTGTCGGCCAACTGCTCCTGACTCAATCCGCTTTTCTGGCGCAACGCGGCCAGGCGGTTTGCTGTTACGGGATTCAACGCGCTCACCTCTCTTGATCTGTCATAAGTTTACCACAGACGGATGCATTGCACCATACATTTTTGGTGATAGACCGCAACGATTGGTTGCGATTCGGCCAAAGGCACGCTTTTCCACATGCAAATGCGCCGCCTTGGGGGCAGTTCCCCGGGGCTGCGCACGCAATGTTCATTATTTTCTGATGGCCTTACTGATATTCCGGCCAGTAGTCGTTCTTTGCGATGTTTCCGCGCTTAACGGAGTTGCTCGCGCGGTTGCCGGGAATCTCGAAGTAATAGCACCAATGATAACCCGCGTCGTAGGCGCCCTGCGCGGCGTTGTCGACGGATTTCATCGCCCGCAGAACGGAAGGATACCTGTTTTCGAGTTCATCTTTCAGAAACCAGAGTTGGCCTTCGAGGGAATCGCTCTCATAGCCATTGTCGGCGCAGAAGCTCATCAACCTGCTCTTGCGTCCGCCCAACCACTGGCAGATGCCATATGCGCCGCTCGAGGAATTGAGAGCGGTCGGACGGAAGCCTGATTCGCACTTGATGTTTGCCAGCACGCCGCATGCCCCGGCGGCATTGAAATCCATCTCGCTGATGAGGAAGTAGTATATTTTCTCCTCATTAGACAGGTTCGAATCGCCGAACAAGTCGTCCGGGGTCGGATCGGGCGCGACATATCGCGAGAGTCCCGCAACCAGACAGTAACCGGCTGCCCCACCGTAATTGATGCGCGCCACGGTATCCGTGTAGGCGGTGACGGTCACAACCGTGTCTTTTCCCAGCACGCCCAGGACGCTCGCGCCGCCCTTGAAGGAATCGTAGATCTTGATCGATGCGTCTGTCACGATGGCGTCAAACTCTTCGTAGACCACCGTGACCTCATCGTCCGGTGCCTGTGTTGCTTCCGGCTCCGGCGTCGCATCCGGCGTCTTTGTGCCCGTGCCCGCATCAACTGCCGTTAGATATTTCACCCGCGTGTAGCAAAAGATGCCGTTTTGTTCAATCAGCGCACAACCGCTCCCCGCCAGGAGCACGTTCACCTTCGTGCCGGCGGATACTTTGACGGATCGGCTCGCCGTGGTCGCCAATTCATAAACCCGCCCGTCGACTGCGAAGACCGCCTCGATGGATGAGGACATGTCGATCTTCCCGAGTGCCGATGCGTCTATGTAACCTGCGTAACCCTTGTATTCGATCTTCGCAATTCCGTTCGACGCGCTCGTGAGTCCCACAATCGCGCTGCGCGGCATCTTCGCAGATTTTCCCGTCAGATCATCGTTTGCATAAATGCGCGCGTTTCGTGCGGTCACCATCGCATATGCATCCTCTGCCGTCGCGGGGGTCGAAAACCCTGCAAATGTCGAAAGAATCAGCGCGAGGGATAGCAACCCCGCAATGCGTTTTATATGTAACTTCATTTCGCGTCTCCTTCGTTTTTGCGCTAAATTTGACGACGATTCGTACAAACCGTAATGAATATATCATATTTGAAATATTCTGTCAACAACTAATGTATATTCCATCACAATTACTCCGCATTTATGCAATGAATGTGCGCGGTGAGTTTGATATAATGGCATGGAAAAACGAAACGGGAGGAACACAATGGCAACATGTACGAGACTTCCGGCGATGCCCCTCGTCGTAAGCGACCCCTATTTTTCCATCTGGTCGGCGGCTGATCGTCCCACGGATTGCGACCCGACCCACTGGACGGGTACGGAAAAACCCATGCGCGCGTATCTTTCTGTGGATGGGCGGAAAATGCGGCTGCTTGGCTTTGGAGACCAGGCGCCGATGACGCTTGTGGGTGCGGATGTGACCGCAACGCAAACAAGGTATATCTATGAAGACGCAGGCGTGCGTGCGACCCTGTCATTTACGACGCCGTTGCTCTTGGATGATCCGGACGTACTCTCCGCAGGCGCGACCTATGTCGATCTTTCCGTCACGCCGATCGATGGCGCCGCGCATGAGGTTGCGTGTTTTTTCAATATCTCCTCTAAGCTGTGTTACGACGGTGCGACCGCGCCCGCCATGGCGTTTGATGCGTACAATCTCGACGGTCTTTCGATTGCAAGCGTCGGCCAGCGGCGCCAAAAGCCGCTTTGCCATTCGGGCGATCACATCACGATCGATTGGGGAAATCTCTTTCTCGCCGCGCATGCGGAACTGACGGGGGACGAGAACGGCATTGCCGCGGCGTCGAAGGACGCGCTGTCGCTGATCCTCGCCTATGACGATATTGCATCAATCAATTATTTCGGACGGATGACGCCTGCATGGTACGCCCGCGCCGGCAAGACCGTTGTCCAAATGCTCGCGGAAATGGACGCGCGCCGGGCGGAATTGATGGCCCGCTGCGCGGCATTCGATGCGCAGATGGCGGCGGACGCGGAAAAAATCGGAGGCGCGGATTATGCGCTCATCTGCGCGGCTTCCTATCGTCAGTCCGTGGGCGCGCATAAGCTGATCGCCGACGAGGCGGGCGAAATGGCCTTCCTCTCCAAGGAGAACGATTCAAACGGCTGCATCGGCACGGTGGACGTGAGCTATCCGTCCATTCCGCTCTATCTGCTCTATCATCCGGAATTCGTGCGTGCGATGTGCCGCCCGATCCTCCGGTTTGCAAACATGCCCGTATGGAAGTATGACTTCGCGCCCCATGACGTGGGCCGCTATCCCTATGCCACCGGTCAGGTGTATGCCGCGACCGTGCGTCGGCTCCCAAACGGCGACACGCCCCCGGACTATTACCTCTATCCCGCCTCCAAGGACGCCTATGATTTCAAGTATCAGATGCCCGTCGAAGAGTGCGGCAATATGCTCCTGATGCTCGTGGCGGCCGGGCGCGCGGACGGGAACTGGGATCTTGCCAGGCGTTATCTCCCGACGCTCGAAAAGTGGGTGAAATATCTCATCGCGTATGGCGAGGATCCGGGCGAACAGCTCTGTACGGACGATTTCGCGGGCCATCTCGCGCGCAACATCAATCTCTCAGCAAAGGCGGTCTGCGGCGTTGCGGGCTACGGCATGATCCTCCAGGCGCTCGGTCGGGAGGAGGAAGGCGCGCAGTTCATCTCCCGCGCAAGGGTTATGGCGGAGTCGTGGCTCCTGCGCGCGGACGCGGACGATCATACGCATCTGACCTTCGATGGCAAGGGCTGGAGCATGAAGTACAACATGGTCTGGGATAAGCTCTTCAACCTGAATCTCCTACCCGAATCCTTCTATGCGCGTGAGAGCGCATGGCATTTCTCCCATATGAACCGCTATGGCCTGCCGCTCGATTCCCGTTCGGATTATACAAAGTCCGATTGGCTCATGTGGGTTGCCGCCATGGCAGCGCCCGACGAGGTGTCCGCATACGTCAGGCCGCTTGCCGATTTCCTGCGCGAAACGTCCTCGCGCGTTCCCTTCTCCGATTGGTATGATACCAAAACAGGTCAGGCGCAGCACTTTATCGCCCGCAGCGTGCAGGGCGGCGTGTTCATGCCCATGCTCCGGGCACGGGGAGAGAGCGCGAAGTGACAGGGCACGCGCTGCCCTCGCGCGCCCAGCGGCGCATGGATTAATGTCCATTTGATCCGTGCGGTCGGAAAGCGACTTGGCCTGCTCTTGGCAGCCCAGCCTCCAAGGGCCGATGGCCCTTGAAAATCCCATGCCGGGCGTGGATCATTCCATGGTTTGTTGACCGCCTGGGGGCTCAGCCCCCGGGCGGTCAAATTCAGCTTGTGGGAATCCTTTGCCGGGCCGTAATGTTGTCCCGCCCGCCCACCCCACCGGGGTCTCCTGCCCGACGCGCAGGAGTATGAAGACGGTGCGCCACACTTCGAGTTTACAATTTTGTGGCTCTATCTGAAGCATCTCGCGCATACCATCAAACGAAGAGAGCGGACGGAGGGATCGAGATGGCGCTTGAGATAACCAAACACACGATTGAAATCGAAAACGGCGTCGGCGCAAAGTCGGCGCAGGCGCTGGTACGCGCAGAGGCGCTGGTGCCTGGCGCAGGGCGCGAGGCGATAGAGGTGCTTCTGACAAACGCGTCGGTGGAGCTGGAAGGCCCGGAGGCACAAACCGATCGGCTCGTGGTTGAAGGAACCGTGCGCTGCCAGGCGGTGTACAGGCAGGGTTCGGAGACGACGCTGCGGGCATTGGCCGCACAGGCGACGCTCTCGCAGGTGTTCGACATGCCGGGTGTCACGCCCGGACTCACGGCGAGTGCGCGTGCGAACGTGGATCACGTCGAGGCGCGATACGAAAACGGGCACATGATTTTCCAGACGACGGTCGACCTGGGCGCACAGGTCTTTCAGCTCATGCCCACGGATGTCGTGACCACCGTCGGGGGGATCGACGCACAGACGCGGTTTTCGGACCTGAACTCGGTCAAGACCATTGCGGACTCGCACGCCTCGGCGCTCTTGCGCGAGGAAGTGTCTCTGCCCGCGGCGCTTGATGCCAGAACGGCGCTCATGGATTGGGGTGCGGCGACCGTAGAGTCGGTGGAGCCGGATCTGGGCGGCGTGCGGGTCAAGGGCAAGGTGCATGTGGAATCCCTCATTGCAAGCGGCGTCGAGGGGCGCCCCGCCGCCGCGGTCAAGTACGCGCTCGACTATGACCAACTCGTCGAGGTTCCCGAGTGGCTGGCGCAGGAGGTGTATGCCACCGCCTCGCTCGACCGGCTCGAAACGCGCGTGGAACAGGGGGGGGAAGGCGAGGATTCGACCCTCGTGATCGAATCAGAGGTCGCCGTCAACGTGACCTCGCTCGGAACCGATACCGTCACAGCGCTTGCAGATGCCTATGCCACCGGCGGTCAGCAGATTTCCGTCGAGCGCGAAAAACATACCCTCGTCACGCAAATCGATTGCCAGCGCGCCACCGATCTTGTGAAAGGTGCGCTGCTCCTCTCGGAAAACGCGCCCGGCGTCGGCAGCGTCATCGCGGTGGTCGTGCATCCCAACGTCAGCGGTCTGGGGGAAGACGCGCGCATCGAGGGCGTGCTCGAGGCAAACGTCCTCTATATGCCCGGCGGATCAGATCACATCGCTTCCGCCCAGGCAGAGCTTCCCTTCTCCGTACGCTGTCCCGGCACATGCAACGACGGGAGCGATATTCAGGTCAGCGTCCTTTCCGCAGAGGCGAATGCGCTCATGAGCGACCGGGTGGAACTGCGGTGCATGCTCGACGTCACCACCGTCACCCGCTTTACCCAGGAAGAGGAGGTTGTCTCGACCGCCACGGAGGGCGAGAGCGTCAAAAAGCGCCCCGGTATCGTGCTTTTCTGGCCCACGGGCGAAGACAGCGTGTGGTCGATCGGCAGGCGCTATGCCGTCAGCGTCGACGACGTCAAAAAGATGAACGGCGGTTCTTCCGTCATTGAGCGCGGAAAGGCGATGGTGCTGCGCATCTGACGCAATGATCGAACAATCAATCAGGGCATTTCTGCATAACCGTTTCGACGGTTATGCAGATTTGTTTTGCGCCAAAATCATTCACTCCGAACCTCGCCGCGCACCATATGCATGAGAAAAATCAAAAAGATTCATAAAATGCGTCAAAATCTGCATTGTTTACAATAAAATGGCTTGACGTACCGGTTCGTAATTCGTATAATGAAGTATAAGCTGCAAGCAATGGTGCTTGGCGCGCATGTCGTCGCCCGGGCCATTTTTCTATATTGAAGGGGGTGGGTGCCAAATGATCCGATTGGTGAACGTGCATAAAAAATTCGGCGATAACGAAGTGCTCAAGGGCATCAACCTGCACGTACATCCCGGCGAAAAGCTGGTCATCATCGGTCCCTCGGGATCCGGCAAATCCACCATGATTCGTCTCATGAATTGTCTTGAGGAGGCGACAGACGGGCAGGTGCTCATCGACGGCGAGCCGATGAATGTCCATACCCGCTCAATGCTCAACCTCAAGTATTCTTCCATGGTGTTTCAGCAGTTCAACCTCTATCCGCACCTCACCGTGCTGGGCAACCTCACGCTCGCGCCGATCAAACTCAAAAAAGTCCCCAAGCGGGAAGCCAGGGCGCTTGCGATGGAGAATCTGCGCCGCGTCGGGCTTGAGAACAAGGCGAATGTCTATCCGTCCACGCTTTCAGGCGGGCAGCAGCAACGCATTGCCATCGCGCGCGCTCTCACCATGAAAAGTCCCGTCATCTTCTTTGACGAACCGACCAGCGCGCTCGACCCGGAGATGGTGCAGGAGGTGCTGGACATCATGACCGAGCTTTCGCACGACAACATCACCATGGTCGTCGTGACCCACGAAATGGGCTTTGCACGCGAAGTGGCCGACCGAGTCATCTTCTGTGGCGGCGGACGTATTCTCGAAGAGGGCACGCCGGAACATTTCTTCACCAATCCCCAAAATGAGCGCACGCAGGCATTTCTGTCCAAAATATTGCGATAACGGCGGTTTTTAACCGTTGTACATAAAACAAGGAGGAAGATATATGAAGCGGATTCTCACACTGGCACTGGTTCTCTGTCTCGTCTCGGTGTTTGCGCTCTCGGCAAGCGCGGAAGGAACTTTCCGGGTCGGCGTCAAGAACGCGGTTTACGGCTTCGGCTATCAGGACGAGGTGACGGGCGAGTATTCCGGCCTTGAAATCGACCTCGCGAACATGATCGCCGAGGCGTTGGGGTACTCGGATGTCGAATTCACCGCAGTCACCGCCGCCACGCGCACCGAGCTTCTCGATGCGGGCGATATCGATTGCGTCATCGCGACCTTCACCATCACCGATGCGCGCAAGGAGTCCTGGGACTTCACGACGCCCTATTACACCGATTATGTCACCGTTCTTGTCGAGGATGCCTCCGGCATCACGACGCTTGCCGATCTCGTGGGTAAAAATGTCGGCGTTTCCTCCGGCTCCACGTCCGCCAAGGCGCTCGTGAGCGCCATGATCGAGACCGGCGTCATCGCGGGCGACGGCTTCGATGCCGAAACCTTCGATCCTGCCACCTATGCGGGCGATGTGAGCTTCACGCTCTTTGACGATTATCCGTCCATCTCCACCGCGCTGAGCGCAGGCACGGTCGATGCCTTCTGCGTCGATAAGTCCATCCTTGCAAACTACATGACCGATGGCCGCTCCTACATCTCCGATACCTTCGCGCCCCAGGACTACGGCGTCGCGACGGTCAAGGGTTCCGAGCTTTCGGCGGCAGTTGAGACGCTGATCACCGGTTGGCTCGAAGATGGCACCATTCAGGGACTCATTGAGAAGTGGGGCCTCGAATAACGGACACATCAGTTCCGGGGGCCGAAAAAGCCCCCGGTTCTTTTCATCATTCGGCACATCCGATCTCATTGTGAGAATAGGGGGAATGGCATGAGCACGATCTTCAGCGAGCGGGCGTGGACAATCGTATGGCAGTATCGGGGGACGTTCGTCCACGGCTTGATGAATACGCTGGAAAGCGCGTTTGTTGGGCTCGTGATCGCGCTGTGCCTCGGCTTCATCCTCGGACTCATGGCCACCAGCCAAAAGATGCTTCTGCGTGGGATCGCGCGCGTGTATGTGGAGTTTTTCCAAAACACGCCGCTCATCCTGCAGGTCTGCTTCCTCTATTACGCGTTTGCCTATTCCGGGTATAAAATTCCGGTCGTCACCATCGGCTTTACCTCGCTTGGCATTTACCACGCGGCTTACATATCCGAGGTCGTGCGCGCGGGCATCGGCTCCATTCCATCCGGTCAGTTCGATGCCGCGAAGTCGCAGGGCTTCAAGTACGTGGGCGTCATGCGCCACGTCATCCTCCCGCAGACGGTCAAGATCATCCTTCCGCCCATGGTCAATCAGGTGGTGGCGCTCATCAAGAATACCTCCTGCCTCTATATCATCGGCGGCGCGGATCTCATCGCCTCGACCTATAATTTCGTCACCGGCGAAAATACCGGCGGCGCGTACGGCCCGGCGTACATCGTTAGCGGCGTCCTGTTCTTCCTCATCTGCTTCCCGCTTTCCACGTTTGCCGGCAGGTGGGAGGCACGCCTCAAGGCGCGCGATCTGATCGTCGCGCCCGATCAAACCAAGGAGCCGGAGATGTCCGATGCTCAGATCGACGCGCTCATCGCCGCGCGAAAGGGGGAAGGCAAGTGAGCGATTTTCAGGGCAGTCTTTCCATCATCACAAATGGCGACGTCCTCGGCTATATCCTCAAAGGTCTCGTCTTTACCCTCGTCATTGCGTTTATCGCGATCATCGTGAGCCTCGTCATCGGCTCCGCGCTTGCCTTCATGCGCAATTATGCCACGCGCGGGGCGGCACGGGGACTCAAGTTCCTCGCGGTCGCTTATATCGAAATTTTCAGGAACACCCCGCTCATGCTGTGGATGTTCGTCTGTTTCGTGCTCTTTCCGGCGCCCAGTTTTTCGACCGGGTTTGCAAAAGCAATCTGGCTCACCTCGTCTGTCGATGTCAAGACGCTTTTCAAGGCGTGCGTTGCCCTCACGCTCTTCACCTCCGCGGTCATGGCGGAGATCATTCGCGGCGGGCTCAATTCCGTTCATCAGGGACAATTCGAATCCGGGTATGCGCAGGGCTTCAATTTCTTCCAGGTCATGCTCTTCATCGTGCTCCCGCAGGCCTTCCGCAACATCATCCCCACACTTCTGTCGCAGATGATCACCACCATCAAGGATTCCTCCTACATGGCATCCCTCGCGGTCATCGAGCTCATGGCGCGCGTCAAGCTCATCATCTCGAAAGCGAATATGTATAACGGCACCTTCCAAGGCCCGGCAAATCGCGGCACCATCAACGTCACCGACGTGTTTGTTCTCTTTGGGTTCGCCTTCCTCGTCTATTTTATCATCAACTTCGCGCTCTCCTGCGCCGTGCGCGCCATACGCCATCGGATGACGATGGCGCCCATCACGCCCGCCATGAGCAAAAAGGCACGGGGATAGCCCATTTGGGCAATCGAAAACGGACGCCTGGGACTCAGTCCCGAGCGTCCGTTTTTGCGTTTGATGAGTACTATGCCGTTTGACGGGGTGTACGCATGCCGATGAGGATCAGTAAAATGCCGAGCACCTGTGCGCCGACAAAGGCGAGGAGCAGGGGCTCAAGGCCCAGGCCGTCCGCAAACGCACCTACGGCCCCCGACGAGATCATGCCGCCCAGCGACATGTACACCGCGTCCGACATGCCCTGCGCCGTCGTGCGCGTCTCCTGCGTCGACAGGGAAAACACCCACTCGCGCACGGCAGGCAGGAAGATGCCGTAGCCCACGCCGGAGATGAGCGCGCCGATTACGATGTGCGCGGGCCGCGTCGCAAACGCGAAGAACAGACCCATCACGACGTAGAGGAGGCACGCCGCCGTTACGCGCGCCTTGACCGAGAAGCGCGCGAAATACCGCCCGTAGAACATCAGCGGCACCTGCGCGATGGCGGATGCGAACATCGTGACACCCAGAAGCGCCACCGATCCGCCCGCCCGCGTCATCATCAACGTGAAAAACTGAAATGTCGTGGCGCATATGCCCGTCAGGAGCAGCACCAGCAGCAATAATAAAAACTTGCCTTTGAGAAGCCCGCGCGCGCCGCTGAGCGTATCGACATGATCGCCCGCACCCGTGCGCACGTCCGGCGTCAGCAGGGCGACCGTGACCCCGCAGGCGATGAACAGCCCAAGCGCGACCGGCATCATGAAATATCCAATTCCTGCGATCACACTTCCGAACGCAAGCGAAAAAAGTGCGTACGCCAGGGAGCCCGCGGAGCGGATTGGCCCAAAGATGGCGGGCGTCTCGGGGAAGGATTTTAAGATCCACGTGTCGATGTTCGCGGGCATGGCACTCTGTACGAACCCAAGCAAGCCGTAAAACGCGCACAAAAGCGGATAGGATTTTGCAAAAAACACTGCGAGACACAGCGGCCCCTGCAACGCAGCCGCCGCAATGAACATCCACTTGTGCGTCCCGAGCCGGTCGCACAACGAACTCCAGACAAACTGCCCGCCGAACGCGCTCGTCGTCATCAGCATGATGATGAGGCCCGCCTGCCCATCCGTCAGTCCGCGCGCGCTTTGCAGATACGCCACTGCGAACGCGGAAAACGAAGCGATGGAACACCAAAATGCGATTTCAAGGAATGTAAACCGAACGATCAATGCGCGCCTCGTCATGGCAGCCTCCGCAAAGGGGAACATCCCCCGAATCACGCCGTTCTCATCATATCCGGCGCTTTGCGCTCCTGTCAAGATGGCGTGGACGTCAGATGTGTTGCGTTTGTGTATTCCTCACAACGCACACAAAAGTTCATCCAGTTTTTCCTGCGTCCCCAGCCCCAACCGCGCGAATACGATGTGCGCCCTGCGCGCAAAATCAGAATGCTCAATCATCCGGAACGCAGCCGCAATCACGTCCGCCAACGGCTCCAACCCTTCCTTGTCATACGTGTAAATGGTTGAAAGATACATCACGACGCAGTGCGCCGCGCAGAGTGCGGCGTATTCCGCCATGAGGTCTGCGTGAATGTCCGTGTATGGAAACCGCGAAAAAAACGCGTGGTTGACCGTGATGTGTTCAAAATGGCGCTCCCAGTTCGGATGCTTTTGTTCAAACACGCGCCGCATCTCGGGATAATCCGCCCGCGCCAGATTCTGCATGCCCGCCGCCCAATCGCCTGCAAGGCTCTCGCTGTTTTTGGAAAACACCTCAGCCACTTTGAACGCCGCTTCCACCACGTCCTGCCTGTATGGAACCCGTTTGGGTGCTTCGGCCGGCTCAGCGGCGCACGCGGCGATGGCCGTACCCATGCCCGCCCAGTCTTGTGCGCGCACATAGCGGTAAATGTCCGCCATGACCCGCCCAAGCAGCATCATTCGCTCGGCGATGTGATGCCGCCGATCCTGCAAAATTCCGATCGAAAGGAGCCGCAGAGGCCGATCGAATTGTGCCATGCCCTCGTTGCGCGGCGTATGCGCCGGCTCCGCCGCACTCTTTTCCTCGATCTCGACAAACCGAATCGGCTCCTCGCGCGTCAGGAGCGCCTCGATGACCCCTTCGCAGCTCCCGGACAGCGCGCATGCCCCGCCGATGATCCTGCGCGGGTAGAGTCGGCAAATGGAAGGCAATGCCTTTTCTCCCTGCTCCTTGTGCAATAGGCAAAGCCCGTCCCGCGCGCGCAGGGGACAGTCGCCCTCCCAGTTCGGCGCGATCATGGCGTACCGCTCCGGGGTCGGATGCTCGACAAGGTGAAACGCGCCGTCGAGCCGCCTGCGCAGATGCTTCCCGCATGGCAGCCCCACCAGCTTAAAGTATTCGGGCATGGAGACTGTGATCCCCCAACCCCTGCAACAGGTCGATCGGCAGGCGCCGCACTTGCATTGAAATGCCTGATAGGTATCCGGCGCGAGAAAAACGGACATACAAAGTCCCCCTTCGTCAGATCGGATTTTGCTTCAAAAAATCCGTCCGCGTGGGGGGGAGGCTTTGGCGCGCGCATGGCGCGAAATACGGCAATCGCGTACATATCGTATCCCCGGGGCGTCGCCCCGCGTTTTGGTTTATCCGCCCAGATATGCCTTTCGTACTTCCGGGCTCTCGGCAAGTTCCGCGCCTGTTCCGGTCAGTATGATTCGCCCGGTTTCGAGGATGTAGGCGCGGCTCGCAACCTTTAGCGCCATGTCCGCATTCTGCTCGACCAGCAGGATCGTCGCGCCGCCGTCGTGCAGTTCCCGCACGATGTCGAAGATTTGTTCAACCAAAATTGGCGCGAGTCCCATCGACGGCTCGTCGAGCATCAAGAGCTTCGGTTTGCTCATCAGCGCCCGGCCCATCGCCAGCATCTGCTGCTCGCCGCCCGAAAGCGTGCCCGCCACCTGCTTCACCCGCTCCTTGAGGCGTGGGAACCGGGTAAATATCCGCTCGATGTCCTCCTCGCGCGGGCGATCCTGCGTGAACGCGCCCATTTCGAGGTTTTCCATCACTGTCATCTGCAGGAAAATGCGCCTGCCTTCCGGCACCTGTGCCAACCCCATCTTCACGATCTTGTGCGCGGGCACGTGACTGATGGGCGTGCCCATGAAGGTGATGGTGCCCGTCTTCGAACGCAGAAGACCCGATACGGTGCGCAAAATCGTCGATTTGCCCGCACCGTTCGCGCCGATCAGGGAGACGATCTCGCCCTCGTTGACCTCGAAGGAGACGCCCTTGATGGCGTGGATCTTTCCGTAATACACGTTCGCGTCGTATACCTTGAGCATCCCTACGCCTCCTTCTTTCCGAGATACGCTTCGATGACCTCGGGGTTTGTGCGGATCTCCTCCGGCGTGCCCTTGGCGATGATCCGCCCGTAGTTGAGGACGCAGATGCCTTCGCAGATGCCCATGACCAGATTCATGTCGTGCTCGATCAAAAGGACCGCAATGCGGAACCTGTCGCGCATGGTGCGGATGTTTTCCATCAGTTCGGCGGTTTCCGACGGGTTCATGCCCGCCGCGGGTTCGTCGAGCAAGATGATTTTCGGCCCTGTCGCCAATGCACGCACGATTTCCAGCCGCCTTTGTGCGCCGTAGGGCAGGTTTCCTGCCTCCACGCCCGCAAGGTCTGCCATCGAAAATACGTCCAGGAGTTCCAATGCCTCCTTGTTCGCGGCCTTCTCGGCCCTGCGATAAGCGGGCGTGTGGAAGATGGAGCTCGCCATGGAGTACTTCAGCGCGCCGTGCATCCCGACTTTCACGTTGTCAAGCACCGACATCGTGCCGAAAAGCCGTATGTTCTGGAATGTCCGGGCGATGCCCATGCGGATCACCGCGTCTGTGGACTTGCCCGCCGTCGCGTTGCCGTCCAGCATGATGGAGCCGCGCGACGGAGGATAGACGTTTGTGAGAAGGTTAAACACCGTGGTCTTGCCCGCGCCGTTCGGGCCGATCAGCCCCGCGATCTCCGTGCGCCCAACCGTGAGGTTGAAGTCGTCAACTGCCGTCAGTCCGCCAAAGTCGATGCCCAAATGCCGAATTTCGAGCACCGGCACATAGCCCATGTCGTGCTCCGGGATGATCGAACCGCTGGGATAATCGACCATTCTGCGCTTTTCGCTCATTTAAGCCGCCTCCTTTCGCGCAAGCCGCCTGAGCGACCGCCAGTTGAGACGTGATTTGATTTCAGCAGCACGCGGCGATGCGTTCAGAAGCATCATCACGATCAACACGATCGAATAGATCAGCATCCGGTAATCGCTCATAAAGCGCAGTGATTCCGGCAAAACGTAGATTACCACCGCCGCGATGATCGATCCGCGAATGGAACCCAGCCCGCCGAGCACCACGATGACCAGCAGTTCGATCGACTTGTTGTATCCGAACGTCGATGCGGTCAGGATCGAAAGATTGTGCCCGTACAGCACGCCTGCCACGCCCGCGAAGAACGATGCCACGACGAACGCCATCAGCTTGTAGCGCGTCAGATTGATGCCCGACGACTCCGCGGCAATGCGGTTGTCGCGGATCGCCATGATCGCGCGCCCCTGCTTGGAATTCATCAGGTTCATCGTGACGAACATCGTGATCAATACCACGACGAATGCGATCAGAAACGTCGAATCGCGCGGCGTCCCCTTCAGCCCCGATGCGCCGCCGGTAAACCCGAGGTTGATGATGATGGAACGGATGATCTCGCCAAACGCGAGCGTTACGATGGCGAGGTAATCCCCCCGCAGCCGCAAGACCGGGATGCCGATGATCACGCCGAAGATCGCCGCCACGAGCCCGCCCAGGATCATCGCAAGCGGAAAGCGCACGTACACCGGCAAGGCCGATTCGGTCGCAATGGAGAACAGACATCCCGCATACGCGCCCACCGACATAAAGCCCGCGTGCCCCAGCGTCAGTTCGCCCAAAAACCCAACCGTGATGTTCAGCGAAATCGCGAGGATCACGTAAACGCAGATCGGCACCAGCATCTTCTGCAGGTGCCGCGTCGCGGTCCCGGACGCCACCATCGTGTATAGAACCAAGAACGCGAGAATCACCATCGCGTAGGTGATGAGGTTGTTGACCGTTGTCTTTGATATCTTCATGTGCGCCTACACTTTCTCGGAGATCTTCCTGCCGAGAAGACCCGTGGGTCGTATGACCAGAACGAGGATCAGAACGCCGAACACGATGGCGTCCGAAAGCTCGGTGGAGATGTACGCCTTCGAGAGGTTTTCGATGACGCCCAGAAGAACGCCGCCCAGCATCGCGCCCGGGATGGAGCCGATGCCCCCGAACACCGCCGCGACAAACGCCTTGATGCCCGGCATGGAGCCGGTGTAGGGGCCGATAAACGTATAGGTCGCGCCGTAGAAAAGTCCCGCTGCGGCGGCAAGCGCGGAACCGATTGCAAACGTGATCGAAATCGTGCGGTTGACCGAGATGCCCATGAGCTCGGCGGCGTCCTTGTCCTCGGATACGGCGCGCATGGCCTTGCCCATCTTTGTCTTATTGATAAACACCGTCAGAAGGATCATGATGACGCCCGTCAAAACAAGCGTCATGATGGACTCGCCCTTGATGGTCAGCGAGCCGATCCGGACGGGGGAAAGATCGATGATGGAGGGAAAGCTCTTCTTATCCGAGCCGAAAATCAGAAGCGCAATGTTCTGAAGGAGGTAGGAAACGCCGATTGCGGTGATGAGTACCGCCAGGGGCGATGCGCGCCGCAGCGGCTTGTAGGCGACCTTTTCGATCGTCACGCCTAAAATGACGCAGAAAATCACGCCGAGCAGGACGCTCAGCAGGGGTGGGATGCCAAGCGTCATCACGAACACGATCATGGAAAACGCGCCCGCCATGATGATGTCGCCGTGCGCAAAATTCAGCATCTTTGCGATGCCGT
The DNA here is from genome assembly GCA_023421735.1 of Bacillota bacterium. Next base: position 119,383 of record JAEZSP010000022.1, read on the forward strand.
ACACCATGGTGTATCCGAGCGCGATCAGCGCGTAGATGCTGCCAAGGCTCAGCCCGCTGATGAGGTTTGAGATAAATCCCATGGCCAGACTTCCTTTCGATGGGGAATAGCCCTCCCCGGACGCATCCGGAGAGGGCAGCGGTTCTTACTGAGCGTTTGTGTATGCCACGTAGGCGCCGTCCTTGATGACGACTGCCGTTGCGGTCTTGGTCGGCTCGCCGTCCGCGGACCAGGTCATGGTGCCGGTAAGGCCGTTGAGCGTGATCTGGGTCATTGCCTCGATCATCTTGGCGTTGAAGTCGGAATCGGACAGGTCGGTGATGCCCGCCTGCTCGAGCGCGGCCTTGATCGCGTACACGGCGTCATAGCCGTCCGCCGCAAACTGGTCCGGCGTGGTGCCGTACAGTTCCTGGTACTTCGCCACGAACGCCACGGTCTTTTCGTCCTGCGCGTCAGCCGCAAAGGGGGTCAGGAGCATGACGCCTTCGCAGGCCGCTTCGTTCTCTTCGCCGATCTTGGTGAGCACGCCGTCCAGCCCGTCGCAGCCGAAGAAGGTCACGTCGAGGGCGGCGGATTTTGCCTGGGTGAGGATGTAAGCAGCTTCCTGCGCGTAGATGGGCAGGAACACCAGCTCTGCACCCGAATCCGCCACGGCCTGCAGTTGCACGGAGAAGTCGGTGTTCGACTGGTCGGTGAACGCCTGATCGGTTACGACCTCGATGCCCACGTTCGCGGCTTCCGCCACGAAGTTGTCGTGGATGCCCACGGAGTAGTCGTTCGACTTGTCATAGATGATGGCGACCTTGGTCGCGATCGCGTTGCTCGCGATGAAGTCCGCGGCGTACACGCCCTGATCGGGGTCGGTAAAGCAGACGCGGAACACGTTGTCATACTTGGTGACTTCCTTCGCGGACGCGGAGGGCGTGAGGACGAGCAGCCCGTCGTACTGGGACTCCTCGGCAAGCGCGATGCACGCGCCGGAGGTCACGGCGCCCAGGGACACCTGCATGCCTTCGTCGATGAGGGTCGAGTAGCCGTTCACGGCAAGCTCGGCGGAAGCCTGATCATCTTCATACTTCACGTCAAACTGAATGCCGTTTACGCCGCCGGCGGCGTTGATCTCGTCCATGGCGATCATCGCGCCGTTGCGCGCGGAGAGTCCGTAGGTGGCGTAGTCGCCGGTCAGGGGGCCGGTTCCGCCGATGACGAGGGTGCCTTCAGCCATGGCGGCCGCAGACAGCATCATCGCGAGAACGAGGGCGATGGACAGTAGTTTCTTCATTGAAAATACCTCCCAGTTGTATTTATACAAAAACGCGGGTGCCGCACAGACGCGGGCCCGCTTTCCGTATCCGGGTCGGTCTTACGGGCGGGCGCATCCGGGCGCAAGAATCGGTCGCATGCGAAGCGGCAGAATAACGCGCAGCAAGAATACAGGATTCGCCAAAAAATGAGCGCGCGTGATGGGCAAAAGAAAAGCAGAAGCCGCCGGGGCATCTGCGTGTCCAATGTCAAAACGTGCGTTGCGCGGCATGCCGCAGTCCGCGTCAGAAAGACGCTGGCGCATGGAATCAAACTGACACTGCTTCGTCCGCTTCACGGCACCTTCGCCTCCCGCCTTCTGATGCATAAAATTATACACGCGTGATGTAATATGTCAAGTCACATCCATGGACGGGCGCGAAAGTTTACAGGGTAGACCGATCGCGCCCGCCCATCCCATAAGAGCATGAATCCAATAAAAGTCCCCATTGCCCTCGCGTTCAGATCTGCGCTTTCGCGCTTGCCTTGCGCATGAACCGGTCATTGTCGATCACGAACCGCTCGTGTATGCCCGCGCCGACCTCACCCATATCGTCATATGCTCGTACCGAAAATGTGAGCTTGCGCCCGTCAACCGCTGTAAGCTCGCTTTCGCAGGTTACGCGCATCCCGATGGGCGTCGGCGCGGAGTGCGTGACTTCGAGCCGCGTGCCGACCGTGCCCTGTCCCGCGTCCAATGCCGTCGATACGCTCGTCCAGCATGTCTTTTCCATCAGCGCGATCAGCGCGGGCGTCGCAAAGACGTCCAATAACCCGCTCCCGTACGCAGCCGCCGTGTTTTTGTCCGTCACCAATTCCGTCTGACGACCCTTCAATCCAACTTCCAGCATAAAGACACCTCCGCCTCATTCTACCACATCGCGCACTTCGCGTGCGATTGTCTTCCCGTGCGTTCTATGTTATAATCATACGACTATACGAAAAGGGGGCGAGCGAATGAACATCAAACTCCTTATGGGCAATGAGGCGGCAGCGCTCGGCGCGATGCGCGCGGGCGTCACGCTCGCGACCGGATATCCGGGCACGCCGTCCACAGAGGCGCTCGAATACGTGGCGAAAACCGTCGGCCGCGAGATCCATGTCGAATGGTCGGTCAATGAAAAATCCGCCCTGGAGGTGGCGGCGGGCGCCTCCTATGCGGGCGCGCGCACATTTGTCACCATGAAACAGGTGGGCCTGAACGTCGCTGCCGATCCGATCATGTCGCTTCGGTATGTCGGGCTCACGGGCGGCATGGTGGTTTACGTCGCGGATGACCCCGGCCCCATTTCATCCCAGACGGAGCAGGACACCCGCACATTCGGTATGTTTTCGAAAATCCCGGTGTTTGATCCCTCCTCGCCCGAGGAGGCGCTCTGCATGATGGCAGATGCCTATGCCCTCTCGGAACGCTATCAGACGCCCGTCCTCTTCCGCCCCACCACGCGCATCTGCCACGCCAATGCCGCCATCGATCTGGACGCGGTGGAGCAGCTCCCGCGCGCCACGGGCGAATTTGTGAAAGACGGCAGGCGCGTCATCTTCCCGCGCACCTCCTTCCTCGCCCATCAGCGGATCGAGGACGAAATGGAAACCCTGGCGGACGAGCTTTCCCATTATAAATATAATTTCATCGAACAGAAAGGCGCAGCCCGGCGCGGCGTCGTGACCGGCGGCGTGAGCTACGCCTATACAAAGGAAGCGCTCGAAATCCTCGGCGGGCCCTGTCCGCTTCTCAAAATCTCGACGCCTTTTCCGTTTCCGGAAAAGCTGGCGCTGGAATTTTTGCGGGATCTGGATGAAGTACTCGTGCTTGAGGAACTCGATCCCGTGATCGAGCGCGCGCTCATCCACGTCTGCGGCAAATACCATCTGAACGTTACAATCCGCGGCAAGGCCGACAAAACAGTGCCGCACGCGGGTGAATTGACGGTCGAGTCGGTGCGCGACATCCTCGCGGGCTATCTCGGCGTCAAAAATCCCGCCGACGGCCTCGCGCTTCCCGACATGCCGCCGTTGCCCGTCCGCCCGCCGGTTCTGTGCGCGGGCTGCCCGCACCGGGCGTCCTTCTATGCCGTCAAGCGCGCCATGAAGGGCAAAAAGGCTGTGTTCACCGGAGACATCGGCTGCTATACCCTTGGAAATGCCAAGCCCCTCGATATGGTCGATACCTGCCTGTGCATGGGCGCGGGCATGACCATCGCGCAGGGCATCGGTCACGTGGAGGAGGGTGTCACCACGTTTGCCTTCGCGGGTGATTCGACCTTTTTCCATACCTGCCTGCCCGGCATCGCCAATGCGGTCTATAACGGCGCGAAGATGTGCGCCGTCATCCTCGATAATTCCACCACCGCCATGACGGGCCAGCAGCCCAATCCCGCCACCGGCTTTGCCGCCAATGGCGAGGTCGCAGAGAAGATTTCCATCGAGCGCGTGCTCGAGGCGCTGGGCGTCAAGTGCGTGGAGGTCGTCAACCCCTTCGATCTCGACGCGGCGATCGCGGCGGCAAAACGCGCGGCGGAAGTGGATGGCGTCTCCGCCATCATCTATCGCGCCCCCTGTATCGCCGTCACAAAACCCGGTCCCCTATACCGCGTGGATCCGCATGTCTGCATCGGCTGCCGCAAGTGCGTGCGCGAAATCGGCTGCCCCGCCATCGTCAGCGCCGTGGGCAAACAGGTCAAAATCGACCCTTCCCTGTGCTATGGCTGCGGCCTGTGCGCAAAAATCTGCCCCACGGGCGCGATCGGAGGCGAAAAAGATGAATAAGTTTGATATTCTTCTCGCGGGCGTGGGCGGTCAGGGCACCGTGCTCGCCTCCAAACTGCTGGCCCGCTGCGCCATCGCGCGCGGCGAAAAGGCGCATACCGCGGAAACCATCGGCATGGCGCAGCGGGGCGGCTGCGTTACCAGTCATGTGCGCATCGGCGATGCCTTTTCGCCCCTCATTCCCAGGGGAAGGGCGGACGCCGTCATCGCGTTCGAGCCTGCCGAGGCCGTGCGCGCACTGCCGTATCTCAAAATGGGCGGCACGGTCATCGTCAATATTGCCCCCGTCAAGCCCGTCACCGATACCCTCTCCGCCAGCGGCTACGAGGCCGATCAGATGATCGACTTTTTAAAGAAGATTCCCGCCCGCGTGGTGTTCGTGGATGGCGAAGCGATCGCCCGCGCGTGCGGCTCCCCCAAGGTCGTCAATATGGCGCTTCTCGGCGCGGCTGCGCAGGCGAACGCCATCGGGACGACGGGCGCGGAAATCGAATCCGCCGCGTCCGCGCTTGCACCCAGGTTCCGGGAAGCAAACCTGAAGGCCATCCGACTCGGCGCGCAGGCCGCACAAAACTGAGTTTTCAATGCCCGGAGGGCGCATGCAAATGCATGCGCCCCTTTCATTTGACAAATCGCCGCAATCCTGTTATGATATATCTAAAAGATATGTAAGGGGGATGAAGCGCATGCGGGAATCCAAGACCCGGTATGTCATTCTCGGCCTTTTGACGGAAGCGCCGCTAACCGGATACGAAATCAAACGAATCATCGATACCCGGTTTTCGTTTTTCTGGAATGAGAGCTACGGTCAGTTGTATCCGATGCTGCGCGCGTTGGCGGGCGAGGGGCTGATCGTCGCGGAGGAAGGCGGCACGCGCGCCAAAATCCGCTATGCACTCGCGCCTGCAGGCCGTGCGGCGCTTGAAAACTGGCTCGAAGCGCCCATCAAAACGGAGATTGTGCGCTTTGAGCTGCTTCTCAAGATGTACTTTTCGGGTGCCGCGCGCCGCGACGCCATCTTGCAGCACGTCATCGCCTTCCGGGATGCGCATGCGCAGAAGCTCGCCACGCTTGACGCGTTCGAGCGGGAACTCATTCCCATTGCGGATCGCGATCATCATGGGGACGTCCTGCGCGTGATCTCCTTCGGACAAAAGGCCATCCGCGCCTATCTCGAATGGTGCGACGAGACGATCAAAAGTTTGCGGGAGGAAGGAACATGAAGCATCGGGTGCGAATCATTATAACAACCGTAACGCTGTTGCTTTTCCCCGTAATCCTGAATTTTCTCTCGCCCGCCGTGCCCATCTTCGGCGCGTTTCAGGGCGTGATCGCGGGCAGCCTTTGCCTGTTCGCGGTGCAATTTATGACGGGCTTGTTCTTCGGGCGCGCATGGTGCGGCTGGGTTTGTCCTGCCTCTGCGCTCGGCGATATTGCCATGCGCGTCAACGATCGCCCTGTCAACCGCAAGGCGCTCGCAATCATTCGCTTTTCGGTCTTTGGTGTCTGGATCGCGGTGCTCATCGCGGGCTTCGTCGCGGCGGGCGGCGTGCGCTCCATCGATCCGCTTTTTCTCACCGAAAACGGCGTCTCGGTCGATATGCCCGCCAAATATATCATCTACTATATCGTGCTTGCGGTCATCTTCGGCACAAACCTGCTCGTCGGACGGCGCGGCGCGTGCCATAGCTTCTGCTGGATGTCGCCCTTTCTCGCGGGCGGTTATGCGGTCGGGCACCTTTTGCACATGCCTCAACTGCGGATCAAGTCCCGGCCGGAAAGCTGCGTTGCCTGCGGCAAATGCGACAGGGCATGCCCCATGAGCCTGCCCGTTAGAACTGCGCTCCAAACGGGGATCATTCCGCAATCCGATTGCATCCTGTGCGGGGAATGCGTCAAGACCTGCCCGAAAAACGTACTCCGCTTCGGAATCAAATGATGTAATCCGCGATCACGCCGATCAGCGCGTCCGCCTCCCTGGGCGCGTACCTGGGCGAGCGTGCGAGCGTCACAAAGTCGTATTCCGCCTCCGCGCGGAAATCCCGCCAGTCGTCAAATACGTGGAACGGGATTTCCGGTTCGTGAAAGTCGAGCGCCGGTATGAGCGCCGCGACGGACGATGTGAGCCGGATGTGATCCCCAAAGCAAAACCGCGCGGGCATGTCGGGGCGCGACGCCGGATTGCGCACGTTGTCAAGAGAAGCAACCCACCGAAACGCCAGCGCGAACAGCAGGTAGTTTGCTTCGTCGAGTTTGCGATCCGCATCATACCGCTTGATGTCGATGCGCGCTTCCGGCGGTTTCGTGATCACGTTTTCCAGGACGTACGCCGGGCCAGGCTTCCCGATTCCGAGATCGGCATGTGCGTCGATGTGCGTTACGTGAAAGGGCGATCGGAGTTCGCCCGCGTCCATCCGTGCCTTCCAGAAGCCGAGGGCCCCGTCGTGCGTCTCAAAGATCGCCCCGGGCAGCGGCCTTTTCCGCGAAAGCCCACAGCGGTCTTCCAAAAAGGCGCGCACGTCGCTCTCCGCCCACGGCACACAGCCCGTCGGCCGCGCGGCCGGCGCTGCCAGTTCGCACACGCCAGACAGGAAGAAATCAAGATCGATGTCCAATACCTGCATCATGTCACCCCCGCCTGATTATACCATGCGGTTTAGAAAAGAGGAAATCAAATGCTTTGGACGCGCGACGAATACATCGACCTCATGACGTTCCGGGGCGCCCCGCGCCCTTTTTTCGCGGAACTGTTCGGCCCGCTGGTGGGGCTGGAAGACCAGTGGCGCCGTGAGGGCGCGACCGAAGGGGAAATTGCGCTCACCGCCTTTGGATTCGACGGCGTAGACATGGTCGATCTGGGGCCGCTCGCGGGCCCGATTCATGCCATGGAGCCAGCCGCACTCTCGGAATCCGCGACGCATATCGTCACGCGCGACGAACTCGGGCGCACATGCAGGCTCGTCAAGGGCTATGCCACCATCCCCCTGCCCCTCGATTGGCCCGTCAGCGATTTTGACAGTTGGCGGCGCGTCAGGCATATGTTTGAATATGACCCCTGCCGCATTGATGCGGAACAGATCGCCGCCGCGAAAAAACGCCGTGCGGCGGGCGCGCTCGTCATCGCGTGGATGCCCGGCGGATATGACATGGTACGCGAACTCATGGGCGACGAGGAAGCGTGCGTTGCCTTTCTCGAACAACCCGATCTCATCGTAGACATGCTCCAAACCTTCTCGGATACCGCGCGGCGCGTGCTTGCCGAGATCACGAAATCCGTCACCGTCGATAATCTCTGTGTCCACGAGGACATGGCCGGCAAGACCGGCCCCCTCATCGGCCCCAATCAGGTGCGCGCATTCCTCAAACCCTACTATCGCAGCGTCTGGAGCGATGCGCAAAAAAGCGGCGCAACTCTGTTCAGCCAAGATTCCGACGGCAACATGAATCCCGTCATGGACGCCTTTGTCGAATCCGGCGTCAACGTGTTCTATCCCTGCGAACCCGCGGCGGGCATGGATGTCGTCAAGCTGCGCGAAACCTATGGTCGTGCGGTCGCTTTCAAAGGCGGCCTCGATAAGCACGTCGTCCGAAAATCAAAATCCGACATCGACCGTGAGCTTTCCTATAAAATCCGCCCTGAGACGCTCGAAGGCGGCATGGTCTTCGCGCTCGATCACCGCATTCCCAACGGCACGCCCATTGAAAACTATCGGCATTATGTGAAAACAGCCCGGCGGCTTCTCGGCCTTCCGGAACAGCCCGAACCCTGCTGGATGCGCATGGCCTTTTAGCATTGTCTGCGGATTCTGCCGTGCTTGACAAACCCCGGAAATCCGCATATAATACGATCAAACCGATGAGCAAGGTTAGTAACCGCATCATTGCGCAGAAAGAGATTCGCGGGCGGTGAGATCGCGAAGGCGTAAATTGCGGCGAATGGGCTTGCGAGGGCGAACCGAAAGGCAGCGAGTAGGGGAGACGCAGGGCGCGCGTTACGGCGCAGGGTGCGTGTTTGCGCACCGATGAGAGCGTCGCGCCGCGAGGCGCGCCGAATAAGGGTGGCATCGCAGAGGTTCAAAGCCTTTGTCCCGATCAATGGGGGACGAGGCTTTTTTTCGTCTCCTCACACGAATGGAAAAGGGGAGAAATATATGCAGATCACAAGGCTCCAGCTTTCACTCATTCGCGATCGCATCCGCGCCGCGAAGTCCCGCCCCAATACGCTCTACGCCGGAAAACTTGCGGATGTCGATGCGGAAAGCATCCTCACGCAGGCGGCATTCGAGGATCTTCCGTTTACCGAAAAGGCGGAACTGCGCGACGTGTACCCCCTGGGCGTGCAGGCGGTTCCCGACGAGGACGTCGTGCGCATCCACTCCTCCTCCGGCACGACCGGCGCGCCCATCATCATCCCCTATACCCAGCGGGATGTGGACGACTGGGCGGAGATGTTCAAAAGGTGCTACGAGGTGGCGGGCATTACCCGGCGCGACCGCATCCACATCACGCCCGGCTACGGCCTCTGGACGGCTGGTATCGGTTTTCAACTCGGCTGCGAGCGGCTCGGCGCCATGGCAATCCCCATGGGTCCGGGCAATACCGAAAAGCAGATTCGCATGATGATCGACCTCGGCTCCACCGTAATCTGCGCCACTTCCTCCTATGCGCTCCTGCTTGCGGAGGAAATCGAGCGGCGCGGCGTGGGCGACCAGATCAAATTGACAAAGGGCGTCATCGGCTCCGAGCGCTGGGGCGATAAGATGCGCGACCGCATCGCCAAGGAATTGGGCGTCGAGCTCTATGACATTTATGGCCTCACCGAAATCTACGGCCCCGGCATCGGCATCTCCTGCGGTGCGGACACGCCCATGCATTATTGGGACGACTTCATCTATCTCGAAATCATCGACCCCAAGACCGGGAAAACCCTTCCGGACGGCGAGATCGGCGAAATCGTCATCACCACGCTCAAAAAGGAAGGCGCGCCCCTCATCCGTTATCGCACCCACGATCTCTCGCGCATCGTGCCGGAAGAATGTGCCTGCGGCTCGCGGTTCCCGCGCATCGACCGCATCATCGGCCGCTCGGACGACATGGTTAAGGTCAAGGGCGTCAACATCTATCCCGGACAGATCGAGGACGTCCTGCGCGTGATCGACGGCGTGTCCAGCGAATATCAGGTCATGATCGACCATCTCATGGGCAAGGACGAAATGACGCTGTTTTTCGAAACACTGCCGACGTTTGAAAAATCCGCCGTCGAGGAGGCGGTCGGCGCGGCGTTCAAGTCCAAGGTAGGCCTCACGATCAAACCCAAAGCCGTCGACATCGGCGAGCTCCCGCGCAGTGAAAAAAAATCCACGCGCATCTATGATAACCGTTATTAGGGCAACCCCGCACAATTCAGCGGCACGCTGGCGGCTGCTTTTCCGCTATATGCCGCTTGCAAATATTGATTTACCGCCAGGAAACCTTCAATGTCTGCAATTGCATCTGACGAAAAAATCCGCACGTCATCGCACCACTTCATTTATGCGGGATTGCCTTAGCGACAGAAGGGGGCGTTTTGCCCTCTTTCTTTTTGATAGGTGACTTTATCACGTTGAATTGAATCTCAATCGTGGTATAATAAAAACGATAGGCATGCTCCGCGACCCATGGGGCGCGCGACACATAAGGAGGTTTGGATCATGGGGAAAAGAGTACTGATCATCGGCGGCGTAGCTGGCGGTGCAAGTTGTGCGGCCAGGCTGCGCAGGCTGGACGAGGAAGCTGAAATTATCATGTTCGAACGCGGCCCGTATATTTCATATGCGAACTGCGGTCTTCCGTACTTTACCGGCGGCACCATCAAGTCCCGCGACGCGCTCCTTCTTCAGACGCCCGAGGGAATGAAGGAAAAATTCAATCTCGACGTGCGCGTCAATAGCGAGGTCGTGAAGATCGACCGCGAGAAGAAGGCGGTCACCGTCAAGGGTCCCGGCGGCGAATATGAGGAAAACTATGATACGCTCGTCATCGCAACCGGTTCGTCCCCGCTCAAACCTCCGATTCCAGGCATCGACGGGCCCCGCGTGCGCGCCCTTTGGACGGTGCCGGATGCGGATGAAATCAAAAAGCTCGTCAAGCCCGGCCATGGCACCGCGGCTGTCATCGGCGGCGGCTTCATCGGCGTGGAAACCGCCGAAAACCTGCGCGATGCGGGCTATCAAGTGGTGCTCGCGGAAGCGGTCAACCAGGTCATGGCGCCCTTTGATAAGGACATGGCGATGCTCATTGAGGACGAAATGCGCCAGAACGGCGTCGATCTGCGGCTCGGCGACGGCGTCAAGGCGTTCAAGGATACCGGCAAGGGCGTCAATGTGGAGCTCGCCAGCGGTCACGTGATCGAGGCGGACTTCGCGGTGTGCGCCATCGGCGTGCGCCCCAACGGTCAGATCGCCAAGGAGGCGGGCCTGACCGTCAACCAGCGCGGCGGCATTGTCGTCGACGACTTCATGCGCACCAGCGATCCGGACATCTACGCGGTTGGCGACGTCGTCGAAATCAACGACCTCATCTCCGGCGGAAGGGCCATGATCCCGCTCGCGGGCCCGGCCAACCGGCAGGGGCGCATCGCGGCTGATAACATCGCGGGCTTCGAGGAGAAGTACGTCGGTTCCCTGGGCACCGCGGTCGCCAAGGTGTTTGACATCACCTGCGCGTCCACCGGCGCAAACGAGAAGCAGCTTGCGCAGCGCGGCCTCGAGAAGGGTAAGGATTATAAAACCGCCACCATCATGCAGAATTCGCATGCCACCTATTATCCCGGCGCAAAGCAGATGACCCTCAAGCTCATCTTTTCGCCCGACGGCGCAAAAATCTTCGGCGCGCAGATCGTGGGCCGCGACGGCGTCGATAAGCGGATCGATACCATCGCAACCACCGTCCGTCTGGGCGGCGGCATCGAGGCGCTCACGGAGCTCGAGCTCGCATACGCGCCGCCGTACTCGTCCGCAAAGGATCCGGTCAATATGCTCGGCTTCGCGGCGCAGAACGTCGTGCGCGGCCTTTCCGATTTCGCGCCGTGGGATGTCGTCGAAAACGGCAAAAACGTCCAGGTAGTCGACGTGCGCGAGGACGCCGAGGTCGCCGCGTTCCAGGTGCCCGGCGCCAAGCACATCCGCCAGGGCGAACTGCGCGAACGGCTTTCCGAACTGGATCAGTCCAAGCACATCGTCGTCTTCTGCGCGATGGGCGTGCGCGCGCACAGCTCTGCCCGCGTTTTGAAGCTCAACGGTTTTGAGAACGTGTCGGTCTATCCCGGCGGCACGCGCTATTATCAGTTCACTCATCCGGCGCCCGATGCCTATCAGGCCCCGGCAAAGCCCGCGACGAAGGCCGCCGCCAAGCTCGATCCGTCCGCAAGCGTTTTGACCGTGCGGCTCGACTGCGTCGGCATGCAGTGCCCCGGCCCGATCAGCAAGGTGTTTGAGGCGATTAACGGCATGCATGCGGGCGATATGCTCGAGGTCGTCGCTTCCGATCCGGGCTTCATGCGCGACATCAACGCATGGTGCAGACGGACGGGCAACACCCTCGTATCCTCCGGCAAAAAGGGCGACGATTATATCGCGCGCGTTTTGAAGGGCGACGGCTCCGTCAAGACGGCGGAAGGTCAGGCCATGGACGGAAAGACCATCGTCGTGTTCTCGGGGGATCTCGACCGCGCGCTCGCAAGCTTCATCATCGCAAACGGCGCAGTCGCCATGGGCCGCAAGGTCACCATGTTCTTCACCTTCTGGGGACTCACCATCCTGCGTCGGCCCGAGAAGCAGAATGTCGAAAAATCCTTCGTCGAGAAGATGTTCGGCTTCATGCTCCCGCGCGGCACGAAGAAGCTGAAGCTCTCCCGTATGAACATGGCCGGCATGGGTTCCTTCATGATGAAGGACATTATGCGCCAGAAGAACGTCGATTCGCTTGATACGCTCATCAAAAAGGCGAAAGCGGCGGGCGTGCGCCTCGTCGCGTGCACCATGTCGATGGACGTCATGGGCATCAAGCAGGAGGAACTCATTGACGGTGTCGAACTCGGCGGCGTGGGCGCCTATCTCGGCGATGCCGAGGAGTCGGACGTGAACCTCTTCATCTAAATTCTTAAAATGATCATGCGGCGCGGATCCGCCTTCAGGTTGGAAGGTGGCGTTCGCGTCGCTTCGAACCGCCCGCTGCGCTGCGGCGCGCGAACTTGAAACGGTTTGACAAATTGGCATATATATGCTAGTATTTCAAAAAAAGGGGGCATGAGACATGAAAAGGGTGACGTTAGGTAGAACAGGCCTTCAAATCTCGCCCGTCGTCTATGGCGGAATCGTCTCCATGGACGAAACGCAGGCGGATTCCGATCGCTATGTCGCATGGGCAGTCGAACAGGGAATCAATTATTTTGACGTCGCGCCGTCCTACGGTGACGCACAGATCAAGATGGGCAATTCCTTCGCCCCGTACCGCAAGGATATGTACCTTGCCTGCAAGACGAACCAGCGCAAGAAGGACGATGCGGCGCGCGAGTTCGAAGAATCCATGAAGCTTTTACATACCGACTACTTCGACGTCTATCAGCTCCACGCGCTCACAACCGATCAGGATATCGATCTTGCGTTCGGCCCCGGCGGCGTTATGGAAATGGTACTCGAGATGAAGAAGGCGGGGCACATCAAAAACGTCGGCTTCTCCGCGCATAGCGAGAAAAACGCTTTAAAAGCGCTTGAACTCTACGATTTTGATACGCTTCTTTTCCCGTTTAACTGGCTGATGATGATGGAAAAAGGCTTCGGCACGACCGTCATCGAAGTAGCGAAGAAGCGCAATATGGGTATTTTGTGCCTCAAGCCGCTCATCGAGCGCAAGTGGGTTAACGACGAAGAACGCAAGATGTCCAAATTCCCCAAATCCTGGTGCAAACCCATTGAAAATGACGATACCGATTTCGGCGTCGCCGCGATGCGCTTTGTCCTCGATCAGGGTGTCCACACCATCGTACCGCCGGGGAATTTTGAAAGCTTTAAGTTTGCGGTCGATCACATCGACGAATGCCTCGATCAGCCGTTTTCGGACGCCGATCGGAAGCTGCTTTCCCAAAAGTTGGAGAAATTCCGTGGCATGGAGTTCTTTGAAACTTAAACGCTTTAAAACAATTTGTGAAAACCGCTCGATTGAGCGGTTTTTTTACGTATTTATTGTCGAAATTATTGCTTGATAAAGGTTTGCTCTTGCGATTTTGCACGTTGATGTGTTAAAATGTGAAATAAATGCAAGGGGAATCATATACAAGGGGGGAACCACAGATGCATACCGTCGTACTGATCGACGATGAGCCATGGGCGGCGATCGACGCGATGCACTCGGTCGACTGGGCCAAATGTGGGTTTGAGGTGTCTGCGTATATCCAATCCGCCGTGTCGGCACTTACGCAGCTGCAGGAAATCCAACCCGATCTCGCCCTCGTGGATGTCAACATGCCCGGATTGTCGGGTCTCGACCTCATTGAGCGATGCATCGTCTCCGGCGTGCGCAGTCGCTTTGCCATCGTCTCCTCCCAACCCGATTTTGAGTGTGCGCGTCGTGCCATGCGGCTCGGCGTTGCCGACTATTTTTTGAAGCCCCTCGATAAGATTGAATTAGAGTCATTCTTAAAGCGTTTGAGTTCGGAGATGCACCGCACGGACGAACATGCGGACAGCGTCGATCCGCAGTTTGGACGCATACTTGATTACGTGCGGCAGCATGCGTATGAGAAACTCCGGCTCGACGACCTTGCGGAAATCACGGGTTTTAATAAGAATTACATCTGTCACCTGTTTCGCAAACAGCTCAATACGACGTTTATCCAGTTCGTGACGGATCTTCGGATGCGCCATGGCTGCGAGCTCCTTTCCTCTACGTTCATGTCGATCGAGGACGTTGCCGCGCGATGCGGCTATCCCGATCCCGCATACTTCAACCGCATCTTTAAAAAGGCCATGAATATGACGCCCGCCGCGTACCGCAAGGGGAAAATTTCATAGTCGGTGCGGGGGCGAGAGCCCCCGCATTTTTTTGCAATCCGTTTGAGTGATTTTTTCAAAATGCACCGGATGCGGAGGATTTATATGTTCTTTGTCGAATTCATTGATATCATTGGTTGGAGGTTTCTTCCATGGAAATATTAAATGTCCGCCATGCACGGACGCCGGTACGCGCGGTGTTGTTTGATTTCGACGGCACGATTTCGACGCTGCGCTGCGGCTGGGAAAAGGTGATGCGTCCCCTGATGATTGAGATGATCTCGGGCGGAGCGGAAGATGCGGCACTGGCGCGCGAGGTGGATGCCTATATCGACGAATCTACGGGCATCCAGACGATTCATCAAATGAAATGGCTGGCCGCGCGCGCGCAAAAATCAAATCCCGACGCGCCGGGCGATCCTTGGTGGTACAAGGCGGAGTATAACCGCCGCCTGATGAACGAGGTGGGGCAACGGGTCTCTGCGCTTCAGTCCGGTGCGGAAACGGGCGATCATTTCCTCATTGCCGGGAGCGCCGCGTTCCTGCGCGCGCTGCGGGAGCGGGACGTCAAGCTCTATGTCGCCAGCGGCACAGATCATCCGGATGTCGTGAATGAGGCGGGCGCCCTTGGCCTCACGGATGCGTTTACTCTTATCGCGGGCGCGCCGGTGGGCAGCGAAAATTGCTCCAAGGAAGCGGTCATCAAGCGGCTCATCACAAACGAAGGCCTTTCGGGTGCCGATTTCTGCGTAGTCGGCGATGGCAAGGTCGAAATCCAGCTTGGGCGCGCGGCGGGCGCGCGCACGCTCGGCATGGCGACCGACGAGGAGGCGCGCTGCGGCATCAATCCTGTCAAGCGTGCGCGGCTTATCAAGGCGCGCGCGGACGCCATCGCGGGTGATTTCACAAATCTCGATGAACTTCTGGACTTTCTGGGATTGGAGGCGTGAGCATGCGGCGCGATATGCAGCTTGACTTTTCAGGCATCAAGACCAACACCACCTTCGGGCGGCACAACCTCGTTCGGATCGAAACGCTGAAGACGCCCGGCGTGGACCCTGCCCCTGCGTGGGATGCGGACGGCTTCGACGAATTCGTCGATCGCGCCTACCGGGCGAAAAAGCGCGGCGCGCAGCTCATCTTCTCCATGGGCGCGCACGTGGTGAAAAACGGCCTCTCCCGCTATCTCATCGAATTGATGAAGCTGGGGTTTATCACCCATCTGTCCGGCAACGGCGCCTGCTCCATTCATGATTTCGAGCTTGCCTATCTGGGCGGCACCAGCGAACATGTGCCCACCGCCATCGAGGACGGTTCCTTCGGCATGTGGGAGGAAACGGGCGCGTGGATGAACGAGGCAATCCAGGTCGGCGTCCAAGAAGGCCATGGTTACGGCGCATCCCTCGCGCGCTATATCGACCGGCATCCGGACCGATTTCCCCATCGCGACGATTGCGTGCTCTATCAGGCGTGGAAGCTCGATATTCCCGCCAGTTATCACATCGCGCTGGGAACAGACATTATCCATCAGCATCCCTCCGTCGATTTCGGCGCGATCGGAAAGGCCAGCGGAATCGATTTTCATAAGATGTGCTGGTCGGTCGCGCACATGGATCAGGGCGTGTTCATGAACTTCGGTTCCGGCGTCATCGGCCCCGAGGTTTTTCTGAAGGCGCTGTCCATCGCGCGCAACCTCGGCTACCCTACGTTTGACATCACCACCGCCAACTTCGATCTCGTCGATCTCGGCGATTATAAAAAGAGCATCGGTTACGACGATCCGCTCTATTACTATCGTCCCAGAAAGAACATCGTCAATCGCCCCGTCAGTCGCGGCGGCAAGGGTTGGCACTTCGTGGGCGATCATCAGCAGACCATCCCCAACCTCTACGAGAAACTTGCCCGGAGGACGAACGAAGATGCGTGAAATCGCCTCGTTTGCATATGGCGAGATCGAGGCCGCGCTGACGGGCATTTCCCGCGCGCGCGTGGGCCTTGTGGGCGATATGTGCCTCGACGCCTATTGGACGGCGGACATGAAAAAAAGCGAGCTCTCGCGTGAGACACCGCATTTTCCGCTTCCTGTCGTCTCGGAACGCTATTCCCCCGGTGCGGGCGGCAACGCCGCTGCGAACCTGCGCGCGCTCGCGCCCGCGCGGCTCACCGTCATGAGCGTGCTGGGCGATGACTGGCGCGGCGCGCTTCTCAAAAAAGAGCTCGCGATGCGCGGCATTGCGACCGACCGCATCATCGTGACGCCCGACATCACCACCAACGCCTACATCAAACCCTTGCGCACCGGCATCTCGGACGTTGTCTACGAGGATCCCCGGCTGGATTTCGTCAACACGCGCCCTTTGACCGCCGCGTGTGAGGAACAGATCATCGCCGCGATCGAGCAGGCGGCAACCGATCTGGATGTGCTGTGCGTCTCCGATCAGATGGCGGTCGGTGTCGTCACCGATGCCGTGCGCGAAAAGATCAACGCCCTTGCCGCATCCGGCCTCACGGTCGTGGTCGATAGCCGCGATCGGATCGGCCTTTTCCGCCACGCAATTCTGAAGCCCAACGAGGTCGAACTCGCCCGCGCGACATGCATTCCTGCGGATCAGGTCGAGAAGGCTGCGCGTGCGCTCATCGAAACGACGGGCGCGGACGTGCTCGTGACGCTCGGCGGCAGCGGTTGCGCGTATGCCAGCGGAGATGATGTCGATCGCTTCGGGGCGGTGCCCGTCAAGGGTGAAATCGACATTTGCGGCGCGGGGGATACGTTCCTTTCCGCGTTTGCATCCGCAATTGCGGGCGGGGCAAAGAAGGATGCGGCAATCGCGGTCGCATCGCTCGCTTCGTCCGTAACCATCCGAAAAATCGGACAAACCGGCACGGCGACGCGCACGGAAATTCGCGCGGCGTTTGAGCGCGCCATGGAGGAACAATGAGAGATTCTTTTGAGGTCGCACGCGACCTTTTGATTGCGTGCTACAAAAACGGCGGCAAGGTGCTCGTCTGCGGCAATGGCGGTTCATCCGCCGATAGCGGACACATCGTGGGCGAATTGGTCAAGGGATTTTTAAAAAAACGTCCGCTTCCTGCGCAGTGGCAGGAACAGCTCGAGATGCCCCTTCAGATGGGGCTCCCTGCGATCGATCTCACGGCGCAGTCGCCCATCATTTCGGCGGTGGCAAACGATCTGGGCGGCGACTATGTCTATGCCCAGCAGGCGCTTTGTTACGCCAATCCCGGCGATGTGCTGATCGGCATCACGACCTCCGGAAACGCCGGGAATGTCGTCAACGCCGCCAGGGCCGCGCACGTCAAGGGTGCGAAGGTCGTCGGGCTGACGGGCGCGGGCGGCGGTAGGCTCGCGGCCTTTGCGGATGTGCTTCTGGACGTGTCCGAACGCGAAACCTATAAAGTGCAGGAAGAACACCTGAAGCTCTATCATCAACTGTGCGCGGAGGTCGAAGCCGCGTTTTTCGAGGAATAATCAAAAGAGAGGTCTATCACATGGTTCATATGATCGGAAACGCCCACATCGACCCCGTGTGGCTCTGGCTCTGGCAGGAGGGGTATCAGGAGGTCAAGGCGACATTCCGCTCGGCGCTCGATCGCATCTCGGAGTCGGACGATTTTGTCTTCACCTGCGCCTGTGCGGATTACTATCGCTGGGTCGAGGAAAACGACGCGCCCATGTTCGCGGAAATGAAAACGCGCATTGCCGAAGGCCGCTGGCGCGTGGTCGGCGGCATGTGGATCCAGCCCGATTGCAACATGCCATCGGGCGAATCCTTCGCGCGCCATTTCCTCTATAGCCAGCGCTATTTTTACGAGAAGTTCGGCGTCGTGGCCAAGACCGCGTATAACGTCGATTCCTTCGGGCATAACGGCATGTTCCCGCAGATCTTCAAGCGTGCGGGCGTCGAAAATTACGTCATGATGCGGCCCGGCATCCATGAAAATCCGGATATTCCCGGCTGGCTGTTCGATTGGGTTTCCCCGGACGGCTCCAGCGTGCGCACCTTCCGCATCCCGGACGCCTATTCCGCGCCCTATGGCAGCTGCGACGAGGACATCGCGCGCGCGCTCACGATTCAGGCCGAGAAGGGCTATCCCATGATGTGCTTCTATGGCGTCGGCAATCACGGCGGCGGACCTACCATCGCCAATATCGATGCCATCCACGCCTATCAGGCCGCGCATCCCGAAAATGAGGTCGTGTTCTCCTCGCCCGACGATTACTTCGATTCCGTGAAGGACATCGATGTGCCCGCGTGGAAGAGCGAGATGCAGCACCACGCCAGCGGCTGCTATTCCACCGTCTCCCTCGTCAAAAAATATAACCGCAAAGCGGAAAGCGCGCTCTTCACCGCCGAGACCATGGGTGTCCTCGGACGCGCGCTGGTCGGGCGCGCGGTCGGCGACATGACGCAGGGTTGGCACAACCTCATGTTCAACCAGTTCCACGATGTGATGTGCGGCTGTTCCATCCGAGAAGCCTACGAGGATATGCGCAGCCAGCTCGGCGAGACGATCTCCATCGCCGGGCGCGAGCAGAACGCAGCCGTGCAGGCCATGAGCTGGAAAGTGGACACCCGGAAGGGCGTGCCCGGCCGCGTCCGCACCAAGGAAATGAGCTCCCGGCTGTGGGAGGCAAATGGCCTTGGCACCCCTCTGGTCGTCTTCAATCCCCACGCCTACCGCGTGAAGTCCGTCGTGCAGCTCATCGGCGTGATTGCGCGCGCCGCGGACGACGCCGGGACCGAAATTCCGGTGCAGACGGTGCGCGCTTCGCGTACCAACGGCAGGGATAAATGGGATAGCATCGTCGAAGTGGACGTCCCCGCCTATGGACATCGCCTCTATTGGATCTTCCTCAAGGGCGACCGCATCGAGGCAAAATCACCCCTCAAGGCGGACGAGCATTCCCTCGAGAACCAAAAGATCGCAATCAAGTTCGATCCTGAGACCGGCGCGATCAAGAGCATCGTCGACAAGGCGACCGGCTTCGAGGCGCTCTCCGCCCCCGCGAAGCTGCGGCTGTTTGACAACGAGTTCGCGGATACGTGGGCGCACATGGAGTTCACCTTTGACGATCCGAAGGGCGATTTCGGTGATCCCACATTTGAGCTTATTGAGTCCGGTCCCATCCGTGCAAAGCTGCGTGTGACCACATCGCATCATGCGTCCACCTTCATTGCGGAGTACACGCTCGGCGCGCAGGACGACCAGATCGAGGTCTCCGCGCGGCTCGACATGGCGGACAAGTTCCGCATGGCGAAGCTCTGCTTCCCCGTCAATGCGAAAAATCCCGTCGCGCGCGCAGAAATCGCCTATGGCGTGATCGAACGCCCCTGCGACGGCTGTGAGGAAACCGCGCAGCGCTGGATGGGCCTCTCGGGTGAGGCGGGGGGACTTGCCGTTCTCAACGATTCAAAGTACTCCTTCTCCGCGTCCGACGCCGAACTGCGCGTGACCGTCGCAAATACTTCCATTTTCGCCGACCACTACGGACAGGACTACCGCGACGCGGATTGCCGCCACATGGACATGGGCGAACAGGAGTTCCGCTATGCGATCGTGCCGCACGGCGGCTCGTGGACGACGAAAAATCTCGCGCGTCGGGGCGAGGTGTTCAATCAGCCGCTCATCTCCATCGTGGAAACCTACCACGAAGGCTCCCTCGGCGCCACTTCGGAAGGCATCGGCGCGCTGCCCGAGAATGTTTCTGTCGGCGCGCTCAAGCGCGCGGAAGACGGCATGGGTCACGTGCTGCGTCTGACCGAGACGCAGGGGAAATCCGTCCAAACGCAGATCGATCTCAAGCTCGCAAACCGCATGTTCCCCCTCGCGCTCACGCCGTGGGAACTTAAAACTGTCTATCTGCCCGATGATCCCGCGCAGCCCGTGCGCGAAATCCTCATCACCGAACTGTAACAGCGGGGGCGCCGCTCCCCGGATCTCCCTGCAAAGGGATACATCCCTTTTGCAGGCCTTGCCTGTATGTGCATGGACCGTCCGGGGGCCCAGCCCCGGACGGTCCATGTTGCGTATTCTGTTCTGGTTTGGAAGGGATTATTGGGCGCTCACCTGATAGCTATCAACCAGTACGGCGCTGTTGCCGTCGGGGGATGTGATCCCGATCGCCACCGGTTCGCCGTCTCCGGGAATGGAAATCGTCCAATCGATCCATTGCGCATCCTGCGAGAGCACAAACATCTGGGTCTGATCTGCGTAAGTCACAGACAACCGTGCGCCTGCCCACGCGGGCGTGACGGACAGATAGACATGCAGGGAAGTTCCCGTCGTAAGTGCCTCGTCAAACACGGTCAGCTTCCCATTCTCCGTCGCCATGTTGGATGCGAAGCCGCTCAGCGCACTGTGTACCCAGGCGCCGTCTGTCGGCATGTTTAAAATCGCGTATTTCCCGTTGTCGGTCGCCGCCGTATCAACGGTTGCAGCCAGCGCAATGCGGTACAGGAGCTGATTGTCAATTACGATCATGCGCGGCTGCGCAATGAGGCGGTTCGGTGCGGTCGTCCAGTACGCGCGCGGCACAAATGCCGCGTAAACCCCGCCCGCCCCGGTGTTCTCAATCAAATCATCCAGTTCTACCACAGGCAGCGTGTCGCGCGTCCGCGCGTCAAAGGACGTTGCTGCGTTCCAGAAATAGCCCCCGTCCGCCGCGACGAACAGCGTGGAATGTCCGCCCGTTGTTTCGGCGGCCTGATTCGCGTCCGCAGCCCATGCCGCGTCATTGTTGTGGCGCATGAGGTCGTATGCGGATGCGTTGTTGAAAAGCATCGCCGCGATGAAAACCCCGAACACGCCATTTTTGAATCCGCGCGTCCAGCCGCGCTTCCAGAGGAAGAAACCGCCCGCGACCGTAAGGAATATGAGTACGAGCGCCATCAGCGTCTTGGGACTGGTGAGCGCGGTGTCGTTCGTTACCCCGGAGAGAAGCAGCGCGTCAACGGGATACGCGCGGTTGCTCAAAAGCGCAGCGGGCGTGAACGCAATGGTCCCTGCCACCATCCATGCAAGCAGTGCGCCCATCGGCGCGTTGCCTTTGTGATCCCGCAAGGCGGGGGAGAGGGAGAGCGAAATCAATGCGGGCGCAAACGCCGCCAGATACCGCAGATGTACCCGCGCCATGAAGGGCTCGCCCGTGTATTCGCTGATATAGATGATGTAAGCGGTCCCCATAATCACCATGAAAAGCGCGAGCACGATCGTGCGCAACAGCGCGCGCTCGCTATCCGGCAGGGCGCGTGCGTATGCCACGGGCACTGCGACGGGGTAAATCATCAGCGCGGCGGGGAAAAAGAACAGATAGAGCAGCGCGCCGTTGAACGATTGAATCACGCGCGTCACCGAGAAACCGCTCATCTGGGTGTCGTAAATGCTCGGAATGCTATAACGGATGCCCAGCAGATGCACGCCGATGATTCGCATCAGCGCTGGAACCGCGATGATCACCAGCAGCGCAGCGAATGCCTTCTGCAAGGAAATCATATCGCGTCTACGCAACAGTGCGAGAAACAGCGCGACCACCACGGCAATTCCGAGCGCGAGATATCCCGGCTTTGCGAGAAACGCCAACGCCGAAAAAAGCGCCGCCAAGAGTGCGTCCCGCACGCGCCCCTGTGTCCCGAGCGCCCTGTGCGTCGCCCACAATGCCCATAGAATCAGCGAATAACATAAACTGTCCGCCATAATGATCTCGGACATCGCCATGTCGGGCATCAAAAGTGTCAGCGCGGCGACGAATAATCCCGCCTCGCGTCCCGCAATGCGCTTCGCCAGCAAAAAGGCCGGAATCGCTGCGGAGGTGAGCAGCGCCACGTTTAATATCTGCGCCGCCCGAAAAAGATCGACCGATCGCGGCAAAAGGTACAGCGGCGCGAGAAACAGAGGATATAACAGGCTGTCGTATGTCACGCTCTGTCCGCGCAGCGTCACCTCGCCGTTCGTCCATAAACTGCGTGCCAGATTGAGGTAGAGCGATTCGTCCGGCATGATGCTCGGATTCTGGGAAAAAAGATGCGCGAGCAACGTCCGGATCAGCGCCGCAGCGAGCATGAGCATGCCGAGCGTCATCCAGGCCGCCCGCGCGCTCAACGCCAGTTTGAATCTTGTCTTCTTGTTCATGTTTCCAGCGCCTTCCTTTCTTTTTTTTCCTGATATGCGCAAGGCCGCGCGCTTTTTGAAAAGCATGCAGCCTTGCGGTTCTGTCGTTGAGGGTAGGCGACGGTTGCTTGTTATGTATAGCAACCTATTTGTTCGCCGCCCATCAGCCAACCAATTTCACTATGGATTATGCGCCGGGGCCTTGCGGTCCGGTGGGACCCTGCGGGCCCTGCGGTCCAGTGGGGCCACCATAGCCGGTCGAACCACTCGGTCCAGTAGAACCCTGCGGTCCGGTCGCGCCGCTCGGTCCAGTCGGGCCTTTGGGTCCTGTGGGGCCCTGCGGTCCGGTCGAGCCCTGCGGTCCGGTCGAGCCCTGCGGTCCGGTCGCGCCGGGAACGCCCTGAAGTCCATTGCTACCAGATGCGCCTGTCGGGCCACTCGGTCCAGTAGAACCCTGCGGTCCGGTCGCGCCGCTCGGTCCGGTCGGGCCTTTGGGTCCTGTGGGGCCCTGCGGTCCGGTTGCGCCGGGGATGCCCTGAAGTCCGGTCGTACCGGGATCACCAGTCGGTCCAGTGGGGCCAGTCGGTCCAGTGGGGCCAGTCGGTCCGGTTGCGCCGGTTGCTCCGGTTTCACCCATCGGGCCAGTCACGCCTGTCGGGCCCATCGGTCCGGGAATTCCGGGGAAGCCCATCGGTCCGGGAATGCCCTGCAATCCGTTTACGCCAGCCGCGCCGGTCGGTCCGGTTGCGCCAGTCGGTCCGGTTGCGCCGGTCGGTCCGGTTGCACCGGTGGCTCCAGTTGCGCCGGTCGGTCCGGTTGCGCCAGTCGCGCCGGTTTCACCGGGAAGACCCTGCAGGCCGGTTTCTCCAACTTCACCGGTTGCACCGGTGGCTCCAGTTGCGCCGGTTGCGCCGGTGGCTCCAGTTGCGCCAGTTGCGCCCTTTGCGCCTCTCGCCCCGGTATCGCCCTTCGCGCCCTTCACGCCTTCGGGAATGAATACCGCGTAGTAGTATTCGTCGCCGGTTGCCACTTCGCGTTGTGCCTGTACTTCGATGACGACGCCGTAGCCTTGTTTCAGAAATGCATTTGCGATCTTTTCAATGTGGTCTGCTTTTTCAACGTCCATTTCGTCGTCCGGCACGCGGACATATCCGTCAATCTCGGCATTAGCCGTTCGTTGTGCGAGTCCTGTCACTCCCCATGCACCACCGATCAGAAGTCCAACGATCAGCAGGGCGGAAGGAACGATCAAGCCCCAGAATTTTTGTTTCTTCATTTGGCTCCGCTCCTTTACTTGGAATGGCTCTTATATACCAAGTAAGGGGGTGGGTGAATAAGGATTTCCTAACATTTTGAAAAGTTAACAATTGTGGCTGTTTCTGCATCGATCGTACGGCTGGAGAGTGATGCGGCGTAGATTGATCCATGCAAGGCCGTACACCTCTCGTGGAAGCACATTCGTGTAGGTGCAAATCGTGGAAATACGACAATGGGAATCAAAGGAAATATGTCGCATCAATTTTTGCGCATCAGCAGATTGATCGCATCGATGTATCCCGCAAAATGTTTTCCCTTGATCGTCGCAATGCACGCGGCAGATGTATAAGAATGTTTGCGGAATGCCTCGCGGTTTTCGATGTCCGAAAGATGTACTTCCACCGTGGGGATGCCCACGGCCTTGATGGCATCCGGAATCGCGACCGACGTGTGCGTGTACGCAGCGGGATTGATGACGATGCCGTCGATTTTCCCATATGCCGCCTGAATCGCGTCCACCAGCGCGCCTTCGTGGTTTGACTGGAAAAAATCAACCTCCACGCCGACCTCTGCGCAATGGGCGCGCGCCAAGCTTTCGAGGTCGGCAAGCGTCGCGCGCCCATAGATCTCCGGCTCGCGCACGCCCAGCATGTTGAGGTTCGGCCCGTTTAAAATCAGAATCTTCATGCGTAATCCTCCGCGATCAGCCGCGCCGTTTCCTCGATGCCGCGGTTTTCATATGTCCGTTCGCTCCATAAATCATAAAGCGGCTTGCGCGCGCAATACAGCGCCTCGACGCCTTTCTCCTGCGTCACGGGTCGTCCGGTCGACGGCAAATCCGCAATGTTGCGCGTGATCTGCAAAAGCGCGCAGTTCTGCTGGAGCACCGCCCGGTTCCCCGGCACGGTCACCACGCCGCCTCCCGTCGCGATCACGCAGCCCGGTTCCTTCGCCGCCCGCTGTAAAATCCGAGATTCCACGGCTCGGAACGCACGCTCGCCCTTTCGCGCAAAAAAGTCCGGAATCTCCATCCCGATCTCCTGGACGATCATCTCATCCACATCGTAAAACGCGCGGTTCATCCTCTGTGCAACCGCCCGCCCGATCGATGTCTTCCCACTGCCCGGCATGCCGATCAGCGCGATGGCGCGCGCCTCGCGGGACAGCTTGTCCGTGATCAAGTCGGTCGGATCGTCGTCTGCCGTTCGCGCGCCGAACAGCTTCGCCGCCTGTACGGCCTGCGCCACGAGCATGATCAGTCCCCCGCGCGCTTCGATGCCCAGCGCTTCCGCCTGCAACAAAAACCGCGTCTTCAAAGGGTTATAAATGAGGTCGAGCGCGCGCACGCACGCGGGAAACGCCGTCAGATCAATCGGCGCGGCGTCCACATTGGGGTACATGCCCACGGGCGTCGTGTTCACCACGATTGCCGCGTCCGCGTGCCGATCGAGATTCGAATAGTTGTCCGCGCCGGACCTCGATATCACGATCGGGCACATGCCCGCGTCGTAGAGCGCCGCAAACACGGTCTTTGCCGCGCCGCCGCTCCCGAGGATCACTGCCTTCTTCGCGCGCAGGGGGGAAACGTCGCCCAGCATGCGCAAAAATCCGAAATAGTCGGTGTTGTGGCCGTATAGCCGCCCGTCCTGTCCGCGCACCACTGTGTTCACGCTCCCAATGCGCGCCGCCTCGTCCGAAATGCCCGCGAGGTGCGGCATCACGATCTCCTTGTAGGGAATCGTGACGTTGAACGCGTCGAGCGTATTGTCGCGCATGAACGGGGCGACGTCCTCTTGCGGCATGGGATAAAGCCCGTATTCGTAGTCGCCCAGAAGCGCGTGGATGCGCGGCGAAAAGCTGTGCCCCAGCTTCTCGCCGATCAGTCCGTACCGTCCCATCAAATCACCTCTGAATAACTGCCCAGATACTTAAACTGCGTACACATGTCCTCAATGTCCCCGATCATCTGCATGAATTCCTCGGAATACACGCTCGTTTCCAGATCGAAGTAAAACATGAACTCAAAATCGCTGTTGGGCAGCGGTCGGGATTCGAGCTTTGCCAGATTGATGCCCAGGGCGTAAAAATGCCCCAACGCGCGGTAGAGTGAACCCGGGCTGTGCGCCAATACCAGCATCACGCTCGTCTTGTCCGCGCCGGGATAGATTTCCAGTTTTTTGGAAATGCAGATAAACCGCGTGTAGTTGCTCGCGCTGTCCTGAACGGAGGGCATCAGGCACGAAAGCTGATAAAGATCGGCGCACTTTCTGGAAGACAGCGCTGCAATGTCCGTCCGACCCGATTCGTATACCATCTTGGCTGCCAGCGCGGTATTTTCAACCGGCGTTACCTTCACGCCGCTTAGGGTCTTTAAAAATCCCTCGCACTGCGCGATGGCTTGCTCGTGGGAGACGATCTCCTTGATCTCCCCGACCGTTGCGCCCGGATTCGCCAAAAGGCAATGGTCGATCTTCAACCGCGCGGAGCGCACGATGGAAAAGTCGTACTTCATCATCAGGTCGTAAATGCGGTTGACCGATCCAGCCGTGCTGTTTTCAAGCGGCAAAACGCCGTAGCGGCACAATCCCTGATCGATTGCGCGAAACACGCCTTCAAACGTGCTCATGTAGAGGATGCTCGGCGTCTGGAACAGCTTCTCGCATGCCTGCTGGGAATACGCGCCCTCCACGCCCTGACATGCGACCAACGGACGCGCGGGGAACACGGGCTCTGTATTCTTGAGCGCGTCTTTGATCTGATTTTGCAAGGCGCTCTTGCCCGCCATCAGCTTCCGCTCGTGCGAGCGGGTCAGCTCGAATATAGTGGAATAGAGCTTCTCCGCGTAGGGACGCGTATCCTCGCGCACGCGGTCGCCCACGGTCTTCAGCTTCTCGCGCTCGCGGGCGGGATCGTAAACAGGCATCCGGTTCTCCCGCTTGTAGGCCGCGACATCCGACGCGGTGTCCAACCGCTCCTCAAACAAGGCAACCAGCTTTTCGTCGATCCCGTCGATCTTCTTCCGATAGTCCGTCAGATCCATCTCTACATCTCCTTTTTCCTGTCGAGCAGCGCGTCATAGACCGCCATCGCGCACGCGGCTTCCACCACGGGCACGGCGCGCGGCACCACGCATGGGTCGTGCCGTCCCTTGATGGCGAGCGTCTCTTTCGTCATGGTTTCAAGGTTCACCGTGTTCTGCGTTTGAAAGATCGATGCCGTGGGCTTGAACGCCGCCCGGAATATGATCGGCATGCCCGATGATATGCCCCCCAGAATGCCGCCGTGCCGGTTCGTTTTTGTCTCGACCTTTCCGTCCCGCACAGTGAACGCGTCGTTGTGCTTTGATCCGCGCATGCCCGCGCTCCCAAAGCCCGCCCCGAACTCGATTCCCTTCACCGCGGGAATCGCAAAGATCGCCTGCGCGATCTTGTTCTCCAGCCCGTCAAACATCGGGTCGCCCACGCCTACCGGCAGCCCGACCACCGCGCACTCAATCACGCCGCCCACCGAGTCCGTGTCCATGCGCGCGTCATCGATCACACGAGCCATCATATGCATCGCGGCATCGTCGATGACGGTCAGATACCCCTCTTTGACGGCGTCCAGCTGCGGCTGGACGGGGTCAAAGGCCGTGTCGTCCACGTGCGCGATCTTCCGAATGTGCGCCCCGATCCGGATGCCATCCTGTTCCAGCATCTGCTTCATGATCCCGCCCGCCAGGCACATCGGCGCAGTCAGACGCCCGGAAAAGTGCCCGCCGCCCGTCTTGTCCTGAAATCCGGCGTATTTTACCTGCGCGGTGTAATCCGCGTGCCCCGGACGCGGCGTGACGTGAAAGTTCGGGTAGTCCTCTTTTTTCACGTTCGTGTTGCGAATCACCGCCGAAAGCGGTGCGCCGCAGGTCTTCCCGTCCACGACGCCCGAGAGAATTTCGTATTGGTCGGCCTCGCGCCGCGCGGTCGAGAGGATGGACTGCCCCGGCGTGCGCCGCTGCATAAACGCCGTCAGCGCCTCAAAATCCGGCGCAAATCCCGCCGGCAATCCGTCGATCACCACGCCGATCGCGGCGGAGTGCGATTGCCCAAAGATCGATACGCGCACGTTTTTTCCGTAGATGGAACTCATTTCACACCTCCGTTTCGACCCGTAGGCCGAGCGCTTGTAAATCGTCAAAGAATCCGGGATACGACTTGTTTACCGTTTCTGCGCGCAGAATCGTCACCGGATTTTCGCACAGCGGCGCGGCACACGCCGCCATCATGGCGATTCGGTGGTCGTTGTACGAGTCCACCGTCCCGCCCGCAAGCACCTTCCCGCCTTCGATGATGATCGCGTCACCCGACGCACGCACATCCGCCCCGAGCGCCGTCCATGTCTCGACGATGCTCGCGATCCGGTCGGATTCCTTGAGCCGGAGCCGCCCGGCGTTCAAAAGCCGCGTCGTACCCGTTGCCGTTGCGCCTAAAATCGCCAACGCAGGCGCGAGATCCGGCGTGTCCGAAACGTCGACGTCCACCCCGTGCGCGGGCTTCCCGAATCGCGCGATCATCTCATCGACCGCGCGGTCGCCCTGCGGCGACGCGGGATCGAGTCCCGTGACCTTCACGTCCCCTGCGCACAGGAAAAACGCCGCGTTTGACCAGTCGCCCTCCGCGCGCGCCGTTCCGGGTGTTCGGTACGCCTGATGGCCCGGCACCAGCAGCACGTCCCCGTCCCATTCCGTCTGAACGCCGAACATCCGCAGCGCGGATCGCGTGATGTCCACATATCCCTTCGATGCGAGGGGAGACGTCAGCCGAATTTCGCAGTCCGCGCCCGTCAGGGGCGCTGCCATCAAAAGCCCGGAGATGTACTGCGAGGAAACGTCGCCCGGCAGCGTGAATGCGCCGCCCGTCAATCTGCCCTGCGTCTCGACGACCGCCGTCCCCCTGCCCGAAACCGTGATCCCATGCGCGGAAAGCGCGGCAAACAGCGCGTCCATGGGCCGCTCCGGCAGCCGTCCCGCGAGCAAGAACCGCGCATCCGCGCCCAGTGCGCACGCAACCGGCAACATGAACCGGTACGTCGATCCGCTTTCGCCGCAGTCGAGGGTGGGGAAGGGGGCACGCGGACCCGCCGCGACCCGGAACCCGCCGCTTGCCCGGTCGACATGCGCCCCGAGCGCAGCGATGCACCCCGCGGTCGCCAGGATGTCGGCCGAGACGGCGGGACATGCGATCTCGGTCGGTGCGTCCGCAAAGGCCGCGCAGATGAGTAGCCTGTGCGCGTGCGATTTTGATGGAATCGCCGCGATCTCGCCGGAGAGTTTTCCGGGATAGATCTTCGCAATCATGCTTCCAATCCCTCCTCGAGAAACGCCCGCGCTTCCGAAAGCGTGGTGGGGTAGAGTTCGCAGCATCCGATCTCGCGCAACACCACCAATGTGATCTTATCCCCCGCGCGCTTCTTGTCGGAAAGCATCACGTCGAACATATCCGCCGCACCATACGGGCATGTGGTCGGCAGACCGAACGTCCGGATCATCCCGATCAGTTCGTCACGCGCCACATCGGCGCACAGCCCGCGTCGCGCGCAGGCGCGCGCCATGATCGCCATGCCCATTGCGACTGCCGACCCGTGCGAGGTCTCGTAATCGCTCAATTTCTCGATCGCGTGCGCAAACGTGTGCCCAAAGTTCAGGATCTGCCGGATGCCCGTGTCGCGTTCGTCCTGTTCCACAACAGACCGCTTGATCGCCACGTTTCGCGCAACGATTCCGTCGAGGTCTCCGCGCACCCCGGGCAGCCGCCGAAACAGATCGGCGTCCCGGATCGCGCCGTGCTTGATCACCTCCGCCATGCCGTCGCGGAATATTTCGTCCGGCAGGGTCCGAAGCGCCTCGGGGTCAATCACCACCGCATGCGGCTGGTAAAAAGCCCCCGCGAGGTTCTTTCCGGCGGGCAGATCGACGGCGGTCTTCCCGCCGACGGAGGAATCCACGCAAGCCAAAAGGGTCGTCGGCACCTGCACCAATTTCACCCCGCGCAGATATGTCGCCGCGGCAAAACCGGCCATGTCCCCGGTCACGCCGCCGCCCAGAGCCACCACCGCGTCCGTGCGCGTCAGCCGCGCCTGCGCGAGAAAATCCAGCATCTGGGCGTATGTCCCGATGGTCTTGTTCTCCTCTCCATGCGGGAATGTGTGCCGCACGACCCTCCAGCCCGCATCTTTCAGCGACCTTTCGAGCGCGCTTCCGTAAAGGGGCATCACATTGTCGTCGGAGATGATCGCCGCCAGTCCGGGCTTCAGCGTCTTTGAGATAATCGCGCCCGCATTCGGCAGGGCGCCTGATCGGATGGTGATCTCGCTCATCGTCCGTCCACCTCCGCCTTGATGCGCCGCCCTTCGTCCAAAAGTGCGCGCAGCACCGCCGCGTCGCCCCGTTCGATCGCGTCGCGATATTGATGCAATGATGCAATGATGATGTCGATTTCGCGGACGAGATTGTCCCTGTTTTCGAGAAACAGCGGCGTCCACATATCGGGATTGAGCCATGCGACGCGTGTTAAATCCTTGTAGCTGCCCGCCGAGAAGCCCGTGTGGGCGCGCGCGGTGGGACTCTTGATGTATGCGTTTGAAACGACATGGGCGAGTTGAGAGGTAAATGCGATCAGTTCGTCGTGTTTTTCTGCGGTCGTCACGGAGATGGCGCCGAATCCCGCGGGCGAAAGCGCCTCCTTGATGCGTTCGTAGAGTTTGATGTCGTCAAATTCCGGCGGCACGATAACCATACTCGCGCCCTTGAAAAGGTCTGCGCGG
Organism: Bacillota bacterium; assembly: GCA_023421735.1. The sequence continues at coordinate 149,664 of JAEZSP010000022.1, forward strand.
CTGTATCCGAAGCCTGAATTGTGCGTGCCTGCCATGGGATGCCCGCCCGCATACGTGAACCCGTATTGCTTTGCGAGCCGAAATCCCGCCTCGCACACGGTGCGCTTCGTGCCGCAGCAGTCGATCACCAGCGCATCCTTGCGCACGTGCGGCGCGATCTCCTCCATGTACTTGATCGCAGCCACGGGGTAAATGGCGATGAGGATCAGATCGCATTCCGATACGGTCTGCGTCGTCAGTGCCCCATCCGCCGCGCCCGCCAGCACCGCGATGCCCATCACGGAGCGATCCGCGTCGAAGCCGAGCACCCGATGCTCGCCGGACGCTTTGTATGCCTTTGCGAGGGAACCGCCGATCAGCCCCAGACCCGCGATGCCGACCGTCATTGCGCAATCGCCTCCCTCACCTTTTCAACGCGCTTCGCAATTCGGTCGAACTGATCCGGCGTTACCGACTGCGCGCCGTCCGACAGCGCGTGCTCGGGGTCGTTGTGCACCTCGATCATCAGTCCATCCGCGCCCGCCGCCGTCGCCGCCAGGGCCATCGGCTCCACCAATCGCGCTTTGCCCGTCGCATGGCTCGGATCGACGATGATTGGCAAATGCGTCAGTTCGCGCAGCATCGGTACTGCGGAAAGGTCGAGCGTGTTTCTGGTGTAGGTCTCGAAGGTGCGGATGCCGCGCTCGCAGACGAGTACTCGCTCGTTGCCGCCCGCCATGACGTACTCGGCAGACATCAACAGCTCCTTGAGCGTGTTCGCGAGTCCGCGTTTGAGAAGAATCACCTTATCCGTGCGCCCGAGTTCTTTTAAGAGATCGAAGTTCTGCATGTTGCGCGCGCCGACCTGAATGACGTCCACGTCGCCGAAGAGGTGCAGGTCGTTGATGTTCATGACCTCGGAAACGATGGGCATGCCCGTCTCCTGTTTCGCAATGGCCAGGAGTCTGAGCCCGTCGGCCTGCAATCCCTGGAAGTCGTAGGGGGATGTGCGTGGCTTGAATGCGCCGCCGCGCAAAAGGTTCGCGCCCGCGGCCTTCACGCGCTTTGCGATCGAGACGATCTGTTCCTCGCTCTCAACCGAGCACGGCCCCGCGATGATCTGGAAATGTCCCCCGCCCACCTTGGTGCCGGAGACGTCAACCAGCGAGTCCTCTGTGTGGAATTTTCGGTTCGCGTTTTTGAATGGTTCGGTGATCCGCTTGACGGACTCGATGATCGAGAGCCCTTCGAGCAATCCCATGTCCACCTTGCTTGTGTCCCCGATCAGACCCAATATGCATTGAAATTCGCCTTCCGAAACGTGTACCTTGAGACCCATGTTTTGGAACCATTCGATCAGGCTGTCTCTCTGTTCCTTTGTGGTTCCCTGCCGCAGCACCGCGATCATATCCCTCACTCCTTTTCAGTCTAAAAAAAGTACCGCACAGATGTGACTCTGTGCGGCTTCGCTTCATTTTGTACCTTGTTCAGGTATTTTGCGCGACACGAATCACTCTTACTTCACCGCTGGTAAAGTAAAAGTAATAAAAGTTCCGGGTCGCCATGGAAGATGCGTTTTTCATGGTGTCCATCCCTTCGTCGCTTAATGGAACCAAGTATACAGCCTGAGACGCGGCGTGTCAAGCACTGTTTTTAACGCAGATCTGTTATAATTGGAAATATAACGTAGAGAGGTGGGGTTTTTTGATGAAAAAAGTCATTTCCACATCCGGCGCGCCTGCCGCAATCGGACCGTACAGCCAGGCGATTCTCGCGGGGGACATGCTCTTTGCTTCCGGACAGATCGCGCCCGACGCGGGCGATGTGCAGCAGCAGGCCGAAAAGGCGTTCGACTCCGTTCAGGCCATCCTCGAGGAGGCGGGCTTCGAGATGTCCGAAATTGTCAAGGCAACGGTATTCCTCGCGGACATGGCGGATTTTGCAAAGGTCAATGAAGTCTATGCGCGCCGCATGCCCGAGCCGTTCCCCGCGCGCTCCGCGATCCAGGTCGCCGCGCTTCCCAAGGGCGCGCTCGTTGAAATCGAGGTCATTGCGAAAAAATGCTGACATTCGTCTGCTACGAAAAGTGCTCGACCTGCAAAAAGGCGCGCGATTATCTCAACGCCAACGCAGTCGCCTTCACCGAACGAGACATCAAGGGCAACAATCCCACAAAGGACGAGCTTACCGCGTGGTTTCGACTCTCCGGCCTCCCCATACGACGGCTTTTTAATACCAGCGGCATGCTCTACCGCGAACTGGGACTCTCCGCAAAGATCGACGCCATGTCCGAGGACGAAGCGCTCGCCCTCCTCGCAACCGACGGCATGCTCGTCAAGCGCCCGATTCTCGTGGGCGATGACTTCGCGCTGTTCGGCTTCAGGGAAACGGAGTGGGCGAAGCGCACGTAGGGAACGCCGGGGCGCTGCCCCGGACCCTGTTCAAGGGCTAATACTCTTGAAAATCCCTTGCTGGGGAAATGAAAATGCGTGTCGGCGGTGCGGGGTTTGGCCCCCGCACCGCCGAGCTTTGTTTGGGATCTCTGCTTTCCCGTTACTCCCGTGCCTCCCCGTAAAATCCCCTGTACCAATCCGCGAATTTCCCCAATCCCTCCTCGATGGTCGTTTCGGGCTTGAAGTTAAAATCTCGAATCAGATCGTCCACGTCTGCGTAGGTCTGATAGACGTCGCCGGGCTGCATGGGCAGGAATTCCTTCTTTGCCTCGCGCCCGATGGCTTTTTCGAGTACCCCGATGAACCGCATGAGTTTTTCCGGCTTATTGTTGCCGATATTGTAGACCTTCGCGGGGTCGGGACCTTCCGGCGGGCGGTTCAGCATGCCAATGATGCCGCGCACGATGTCGTCAACGTAGGTAAAATCGCGGAGCATGTCGCCGCCATTGTAGATTTTGATGGTCTCCCCACGCATGATCATGTCCGTGAACTTGAAATACGCCATGTCCGGACGCCCATAGGGACCATAGACCGTAAAGAATCGAAGCCCCGTCGTCGGAATGCCGTAAAGATGGCTGTAGGTAAAGGCCATCAACTCGTTTGATTTCTTCGTCGCGGCGTATAGACTGATCGGCTTTGAAACGTCGTCCGTGACCGAGAACGGCGTCTTCTGCTGGTTCCCGTAGACGGACGAGGAGGACGCATATAAAAGATGTTTCACAGGATGCCGACGGCACGCCTCGAGGACGTTGAAAAACCCGACGATGTTTGATTCGATGTACGCGCGCGGATTGTCGATGGAATACCGGACGCCCGCCTGCGCCGCAAGGTTCACGACGATCTGGGGCGCGTGTGCCGCAAAAACCGCCTCTACCGCCGCATCGTCCGCCAAGTCCCCCTTCGCAAACGTAAATTCCGGGGACTCATGTAAAACATCGAGCCGCGCCTCCTTGAGCCGCACGTCGTAATAGTCGTTCAGGTTGTCGTACCCCACGACCGTCTCTCCGCGTGCGAGGAGCCATTTGGAAAGGTGAAACCCGATGAACCCCGCTGCGCCTGTCACGAGATAGGTCATGCGTTTGCCCCCCTCAATCCCGCGGTATCCCGCGCACACCGCTCGGTAGCTCTCCAGATTCCCGATGTCGTACCGCTTCCCCGGCATTTCCATCGCGCGAATCTCCGTTTTCTGTGCCATCCAGGCCATCAAACTGCCCGGCGCATCCACGTTCACCCCCGCGTCGATTGCTTCCCGCATGCGCGGCAGGTCATTTCGCACATAGTAGTAAAACGGCGGCGCGCACCAATCGGAAAAAGGCACTTCCGGCTTCTCCTCCATGCGCGTCACCCGGTCGCCTTTGCCGATCTCCATCACGCCGCACTTCTTGAGCCGGCCCGCATCCGTTTCGCGGTAGCGCATCAGACAGCTTATGCCTGCCTTTTGCGCATAGCGCACAAATTGGCCGAGTGAAAAATCGAGCACATTGTCGCCCGCAATGACGAGCACATCCTCGTCTGCCGTGATGGCGTCAATCGCAAATTGCATGTCCCGCACCGCACCAAGTCGCGTCTCGTTGGAGATCGACCCGTCGTCAAGTACCGTCAGATTCAGTTTGGATTCCTTCGCCCAATCTCGAAAATGCGCCGCGTACTTGTGGTTTGAGATGACGACGTACCGACTCACGTCGCACGCGCCGTCGATGTCGTCCAAAAGCCAGTCGAGAATGGCCTTCCCGCCCACTTCCAAAAGCGGCTTTGGGAAATTCTCCGTCAACGGATAAAGCCGCGTCGCATATCCCGCCGCCAATATCATGCAAATCATTACACACATCCCTCTCCGCACCCATCTGCCGTCCCACAAAAGTGAACGGAATATTTCCCCGCCAGCGCCGGAAACTGTTTCAGATACGCGCTTGTCACCTTCCGCTCGATTTCTTCCCGGTACACGGGGTCGATCAGCGCCATGCAGCAGCCCTTGAACCCCGCACCGCTGAACCGCCCGCCGTACACGCCGTCTGCGCTTCGCATCGCCTCATAGAGCGCCTTGAGCTCGGGCGAGCCCGTCTCGTAGTTGTAAATGGACGAGTACCCGCTTTCAAACACGCACGCGCCGTAGTTCGCCAGGTCGCCCTTTTTCCAGGCCTCGACGCCGCGTAGGACGCGTTCGCATTCGGTGTAAAAGTGCGTCGCCCGCCTGCGCCAGTTTTCAGGCAGCCTGTCCTTGTATCTCTCAAACGTTTCGCGCGGCACGAGTCGGAGCCGCGCATCCGCAAATCGCCCATATTCCATGCCGGATTCCGCCATGAGCGCGTAAGCCGCCGCCTTCAGTTCGTCCACCCGCGCGTTGAACTTCGATCCCACCAGACTCCGCTCCACCCCACTGAAGAAGATCGCGATCTCGAAGTCCGGCAGGCTCGCCGCGCGCGGAATGCGCTCATACGTACCGTCCAGCGTGTCGAGATACAGAAGGCAGTCCTTCTTGCTCAGCACCTCGCAGGACTGATCCAGCTTTCCCACCGATAACCCGATAAACCCGTTTTCCGCCGCCAGTGCGGTCTCAATGAGTTCCTGGTCCGTCAGGGAAATGCCGTTCTCCCGGCAAAACGCCTGCAAATAGGTGATGATGACCGCCGCGGACGACGAAAGGCCTCCGATGGGCAGCGTGCCCGTGATGATCCCCGTGAAGCCGCGCGTCAACGGATGCCCCGCATTCGTCAGCGCCCACGCAGCCGCGCGCGCATAGTCGCCCCAGTCGCCGTGCGGGCGCGATCGCACATCCGCCGCAAATACCGCCTCGCCGTCGAAGTTCATGCTCCGAAGCCGCACAACCGGGGTGTCCTCCGCACGGTAGACCATCGTCACACCCCGGTCGAGTGCGAAGCCCGTGACGAGGCCAAACTGATGATCGACGTGCGCGCCGATGGGGCACACGCGGTAAGGGGTGAATACCTGCTTTTGCGCGCCCTTGATCTTCGGATATGCCTGTTCAAATGCCTCTGTCAGTACCACGTCGATATACTCTCATTCTTTGAAACTTCTGTCCCGCTCTCCAATGCGTAAAATCCGCGCCAACGTGCGCGGCAGCGTGACGACCGCGCGCGCGATCCGGTAATCGATGGACGTGCGCACGTTCTTTAATTCGCTCTCGCATGCGACGAGCGCCGCAATCGTCTGCGCCTTGCCCGCAAACATTTCGGACGCAAAGCGGGGCAGATAGTCCGCGCCCTCACCGACAAACTCGCCCGAGATCGCCGCACATAAATCCACAACCGGACGCCTGAGTGCGGGTTCTCCTTCGGCGAGCGCATCTGCGATCACCTGTGCGTATTCGTCGTTGATGCGATCCACCACCAACCGATGCAGCTTTCGATAGCGCATCTCCCGTGAAAAATGCAACTCGTCCAGCAGGGAAGAGAGCAACCCCCGCAACCGCGCATCCGACCACTCCGCCTTTTTCGGTTCCACGCGGCATATGTAGGTCGGCATGGTAAGCGCATAAAACGCCCCCGCCTCGGAAAGCACCCGCGCCATGAACGGCGCGCCCGGATCGTATGCGTAGGTGGGAAATCGAAGTGAGCGTGAAAGCAGCAGATCGCGGCGATAGATGAATCGCTGAAAACCGCGGTCAAACTGATAGTCCCGGAAATCGACCAGACCGTCCGTGCGGAAAGAGTAGCCCGCATGCGCGTCTTCAAACGTCGAGGTCAGTTTCCCCTTTTCCCATAAAAGGAACGATCCGCCCGCCGCGTGTACCCCGTTTTCGTCCGCCGCAGAGGCGAGGGCTTCGAGCACGGCGGGGGAGGGGTACTTGTCGTCCGCGTCCAGGAACGCGACGTACTTTCCGCGCGCGTGCATCAGACCCAGATTGCGCGCCGCACCCGTTCCCGCATTTTCCTGCCGCTCGACGCGCAGCTTGTCCCCATAAAGGGAGAGAATGTTCGGCGTCAGATCGCTTGAGCCGTCGTCTACCACGATGATTTCCTTTTCGCGCAGCGACTGGCCGATCGCTGCGTCGATGCACTCGTTGATGGTTCGTTCGCAGTTGTAAGCGGGTATGATCACCGAAACCTGTATGTCTTTCATGTGCGTTTCCTCATGCGATGCGCGATCGGTAAAATCGCGCCCGCGCCGACGGGAGGTCGAACGTATGCAGTCGAGTTCCGTCCGCGCAGCGCCCCGTTGCGCATGCGCCCCCTGTCAAGTCGTCCGATTGCACCGATTGCGGGTGTGGGAACCCCGCGCCGTTACCCGAGCTCTTTTTTTGCGTGGCCGAGTGCGTGCAAAATGATGTTGTCCATGTCGAAATCCGCAACCACCCAGCTGCCCTCCGAACACGGCGCGCGTTTCTTTTGCCGCCAGCCTACGGTCGTGCGGGTAGAGCGGCGTTCATTTCGCCGTTCATGGGATCGTACCGCTCGTCGCCCGACGCCCATGCGCGTGGATATTCGCATGTCACATACGTCACCGGCTGCCGCCCGAACGCAAAATGCCTGTGATCGATCACGCGCGTGTAGGGCGCCTCCCGGTTTGTGTCAGTCATCACTGCAACGCCCTGAAAATTCTCCGTCTCGAGCCGCTTTGATGAATGTCTCCGATACGTCGCGCCCGACCAGCTATATTGCCTGCTCCTCGAGGTTTTCCGGCGTGCCCGCAATCTCGCGCCGCTGCGCGTCGGTGATCGCGCGCCCCGACGGGCGTGCGCACGCCTCAGTACTCCATTCACTCTGGCTTTTTCGCGCTCCGCTTGACGTAGGCGGAAAGTCCGCCCCCTGACTGCTACGCCTGCGCTTCGGCTTCGCGTCAGGAACATAAGGACTACGCCGAATTCCATCGCTTCTGCCATGGACGGAGTACTAGACCAATTCTCAGAAATGCCGGGAAGCACAGCGCGTCTTTTCGCCCAATCCGGCGTCGCTTTCGTCTCAACGTAGCATTGCTACACCCTCGCCTCTGCTCCTTGCCTTGAACGAAAATCCGCCGCTGCGCTTTTTCTCGTTATTTCTGTGTCTTGCTCTTGACCCGGGGAAACGCGATTATGTGAAAGGGCAGATTGTAAATCTCACCCGGTAATTCGCGGTTGGCGTTGATAAAATGAAACGGACAAATCGGCTCGCGTCGTTCCATGCCACATTGCTTGACGCGTGGAAAATATGCGCGCCAAATGGGCCTGTGCCACGGTCAGATTGCCGTATTTTTCATTCTACGCGCCTCGGTTTTAAAAACGCCCCGCACACAAAGCGTATTTTTCCTATCTTTGTCATCTACCAATTATAACAACCTTTGATTTTTAAGTCAATCTTGCGCGCGTGTTCGTGGGATTAACTTATCAGTCGTTGACACACTTGCATACGGACGGTATGATACGAGTAGAAAGATTGCGTGCATCCGGGGCGTTTCCCGCCCTTGCGCCGCAAGCGGGCATATGATATCCGGATCATAAAGGGGCGGTATTATGAATCAAACGGTTGTGATCCTCGATTTCGGCGGACAGTATAAAGAACTCATCGCGCGGCGGGTGCGCGAATGCGCGGTCTATTCCGTCATCAAACACTACACGACGCCCATCGAAGAGATCAAGGCGCTCAACCCCATCGGGCTCATCTTCACCGGCGGCCCCATGAGCGCGTATGGACCGGACGCGCCATCCTATTCGAAGGAAATCTTCGACCTCGGCGTCCCGATCCTCGGCATCTGCTACGGCGCACAGCTCATCTGTCACCTTCTGGGCGGCGAAGTCGGCGGCTGCGAAAAGAGCGAGTACGGTACCCTGACCGCGAATCTCGAGGGGAAAAGTCGTCTGTTCGGCGGGCTCGGCGGCGCGCAGAAGGTGCTCATGAGCCATACCGACCGCGTGAAAACGCTCCCCGATGGCTTTGGCGCCACGGCGTCCACCGACCTTTGCCCCATCGCTGCTTATGAGAGCGTCGATCAAAACATCTATGCCGTGCAGTTCCACCCCGAGGTGGAAAACACCGTCAACGGTCTCGCGATCATTCGCCGCTTCCTCTATGACATCTGCAAGGCGACCGGTGATTATAACATGGAGGACTATCTCCAGCGCCAGATCGCGCTCGTGCGCGAAAAGGTCGGCGACAAGCGCGTGCTCCTTGGCCTTTCCGGCGGCGTTGATTCCAGCGTCTGCGCGGCGCTCCTTTCGGAGGCCATTGGCGAACAGCTCGTGTGCGTGTACATCGACCACGGCTTCATGCGCCTCAACGAGACAAATGAAATCATGAAGGTCTTCGGCCGCCGCCCGATCAAATTCGTGTACGTCGATGCCCGCAAGCGCTTTTTGGAAAAACTCGCGCACGTCACCGATCCCGAACAGAAGCGTAAGATCATCGGCGCGGAGTTTGCCCGCACGTTTGAGGACGAGGCAAAAAAACAGGGCAATCCCGCCTTTCTCGCCCAGGGAACCATCTATCCCGATGTCGTGGAGTCCGGCGCAAATAAATCCGCCGTCATCAAGTCCCACCATAACGTGGGCGGCCTTCCCAAGGATCTAAGCTTCGAAGGCGTCGTCGAACCCCTCGCGGGTCTTTTCAAGGACGAGGTCAGAAAGCTTGGCCTCATGCTGAAACTCCCCAATAAGCTCGTCTATCGTCAGCCGTTCCCCGGCCCCGGCCTCGCCATCCGCGTCATCGGCGAAATCACCCAGGAAAAGCTCGACCTCCTGCGCGAGGCGGACTTCATCGTGCGCGAGGAAATCGGTAAATCCCGCGCCAAGGCGGATCAGTATTTCGCGGTTCTCACCGATAACCGCAGCGTCGGTGTCATGGGCGATTTCCGCACATACGATTATACCGTCGCCGTGCGCGCCGTGCGCACCAACGACTTCATGACCTGCGAATACGCCCACCTGCCGCATACCCTTCTCCAGAAAATCTCCTCCCGCATCACAAACGAGGTCAGGGGCGTCAACCGCGTGGTCTACGACATCACCGGAAAACCTCCCGCCACCATCGAGTGGGAATAGTAGCTGTGAAAAAGACCCGCCCGGCTTGTCCGGACGGGTCTTTCCCGTTTACCCGTTCATCTCCTCTACGAATGCGGCGCTCTTCGCCGTCATCTCCACCCACGCGGGCCGAAACCCGCTTAGGATCGCGTTTTTCACCGACTGGATGTTCGACCACGCGCAGCAGTAAAACGGCACCTTTCCAAGAGCCAATATTTCCAATGCCAATCGGCTCGTGAGTGCGGACGCAATCCCCATCCGCCGGTATCCGGGCAATACGTCGATCCCGATTTGCCACATGCTCTCGCAATCGGCCGAACATCCCGCCAAGCCCGCCAGTTTTTCGCCGTCAAATGCGCCTACTGCAAGCATGTCAAGCTGTCGCCTGCTCTTCCCCAGCGCGTTGCTCCATTCCGGCAGGTAGAGGTCCGCAAAGTCCGCCGGCGTCAAAATCCGCATCTCATAGGGACAAGACAGCGGCGCAACCCGGTTCACGTCCGGCAGGAAATACTCCGCCATGAAGCAGATGCGCATCCCGTGCTGTTCGAGGGCGCGATTCAGAACGTGCAGATTCGGCGTCTCAAAGCAGTGTGCGACCGCATATTTGCCGATGTAATCGGAAACCGCATCCCGGATGGCGATGTCTACGGAAGCCACGATGTTGCTCCCGTAGGAAACCAAATCGCAAAAGAACGGCAGCTTCAGGTACCTGCGCGCAAGTGCGTTCTCGCGCGACAGCACCACCTTGTTCTCGGAGGAACAAAAGTCCTCCGGTTCGCAGTTGCAGTCGATCGCATGCTGCCTCATTGCAATCTGCAATATCTCGCTGTTGTTCATGCAACATTCCCCCTCTGCGAGGAATATAGCATGCGCGTGCATGTGCGGTCAAGCGGGTTGTCTCTCAAATGAATGTGTGGTATACTTTTGAAAAACCATATAGGAGGAGGGCGTATGTACGAATTTCAGATTCACCTGACCGAACAGGATTATGATGAATTCAACGATCATTATCTCATGCATTCTCCGCTGAATCGGCGCACCGTGCACATCATCCGCCTGCTCGTGCCTCTGGCCTTTGCCTGTGTGCTCGTCTTTTACGCCCTGCAAGGAGAGGATCTGACCGGCCTGATCGTGAGGGGCGTGTTGTTTGCCATTGTTTCCGTCGTGCTTGGATACGCCGTATGGCCGATTCAAAGGAGCGTCATGCGGCATGGCATTCGAACAATGAAAAAAAGGGGCACGCTTCCCTTTGATGAGGAAGCCGTCGTCCGGTTTGACGCGGATGCGGTCACGCAAACAACCTCCAATGCCGAATCGAAGATGAAATACGAGCGCATCGAACGCGTCGAGACGGGCAAAACCGCGGTCTATCTGTTCATCAACGCGGTTCAGGCATACATCATTCCCTTCACAGCCTTTTCGCCCGATGCGCAGAGAGAAGATTTCCTGGCGTTTATCAGGGAAAAAGCGCCGAATGCAAAGATCATCGATTCCTGATCTTGCACATTCTTTCGGATCATGGTATCCTGTTGGCAGGTGATTTTCATGTATATCGGCCACATTTTTCGAATCAATCGACTGGTTCGCTCCGCGAAAGAGGAAAACGGCGAGACGTTTTGCGGAGCATAATCCGGAGGGAATCAACTGACCCTCCGAGGGTCGCCGGCAATCGACTGGCGGGCGCGCAATCGGCGCGCCTGTAAAAGTGCCGTCGTTTGCCGGGAATGCGATCAATGCCGCGGGCGTTTTGCCTGCGGTTTTTTGTATGCCCAAAAAAGAAAAGGAGTTGACACATCATGCGTGACCTTTCGAATCTCACCGTCGCGGTTGACCTTGCAGGTTGTCCCAATCGCTGCCGCCATTGCTGGCTCGGCAGTCCCCGCAACGAAAATCGGGGTGTCCAAACGCTGACCGAGGTCGCCCGTTTGTTCCGCGCGCACCCGGCGATCAAAAATCTCGGCATCGCGAGCTGGATGCGCGAGCCGGATTACAGCGACGATTACCGGGAACTCTGGGCGCTCGAACAGCGGCTTTCCGATCCCGGCATGGCGCAAAGATTCGAACTCCTGTCTACCTGGCGGCTCGCGCGGGACGAAAGCTATGCCCCGTGGGCGGCCGAAATCGGCACAAAGGTGTGCCAGATCACCTTTTTCGGCATGGAGGAAACCACAGACTGGTTCATGCGCAGAACGGGTGCCTTCCGCGATCAACTCGCCGCGACCGAGGCATGCCTCAAGGTCGGCATCGCGCCGCGCTGGCAGCTTTTTCTCACAAAGTCCAGCCTCCCTGAATGGGACGATTTTCTGCGCCTGATGGATCGGTTGGATTTGTCCCGCCGCTGTCCCACATTCCAGGTATTTCTAAATAGCGCGTCTCCCGAGGGCAACGGCTTTGAGATCGATCATCTCCGGTTGGAAGAGTCCGACCTCGCCCGCATTCCGAAGGCGCTCGTCGACATGTCCCGCGATGGCCTCTCCCTGCTCGGCAGACCCGAGCGCGCGCTCCTGGCGGACATGTGTGAAAGCGCAACCCCGCCCAACAAGGACGGCACATTTCAATGCCTCTATGTCGATCCGGATTTCGATGTCTATCCGAACATCGGGGACAATATGCCGTGGTGGCGCCTTGGAAACCTCAAAACCGACGGCGTCGACCGCATCCTGCGGGCCTACCAAAACGAGGAAACGCCCGGCCAGCGCGCCAACCAAACGATCCCGGTCAGCGCGCTTGCCGAACGCTTCGGCGATCCCGAAAGCACCCGCCTCTACGATGGGGGCGATCTCGTCAGGCGCTTTCTGCATCAGTGTGGGCTAAGTCTTCCGCTTTAACCCCCGCCGGACAAACGCCGCCTCCCGCTTCCAAGCCTGGTATTCTGCCCAGCGTGCGGGGGCGAGCGTTTCGTCCGCCAACGCGGCCTTCACCGCGCATCCTGGCTCCGTTTCGTGCCTGCAATCGGAGAATCGGCAGCCCGCAATCAATTCCTCTATGTCGGCATAGGCGTCCGCGATTCCCTCCTCCGCATCCCATAACCCCAACGCGCGCATGCCGGGCGTGTCGATCACCAGTGCGCCGCTTGGCAGTTGAAAGAGCTGGCGGTGCGTGGTCGTGTGCCTGCCGCGCGCATCGTCCGCGCGGATTTCCCGCACGTCCATCAGATCCTCTCCCGCAAGCGCGTTCAGAAGCGACGACTTCCCGACGCCCGACATGCCGAGGAATACCACGGTCTTTCCCAGTACCAGGAATGTGCGCAGCTCCGCAAGTCCCATGCCCGTCTTCGCACTCACCGTGCAGATCGGCACATCCTGTGCCTTCTCCCGTATCGTCCGCACAAAGGGCGTCGGGTCGTCACATAGGTCTGCCTTGGTCAGCACCACAACCGGCGCGGCCCCGCTTTCCCGCGTCTGTAACAGATAGCGCAGCACGCGGTTCACATTGAAATCCTGGTTCATCGACGTCACGATAAACACGTAGTCAAAGTTCGCCGCGACCACTTGCTCGATTATGGTTTTCGCGTACCCGGCAGCGTGACCGGATAGGTCCGTGCGCGAAAACTTTGTCCGGCGGGGGAGAATCCGTACGATCAGTGAATCGCCATGCGCGCTCCATTGAATCAGCACAAAGTCGCCCACTGCGGGCAAATCCGCCCGCTCTGCTGCGGCGTGAACGAGCGCGCCTTTGGCTTCGCCCGCACACCGCCGTGTTCGCACATAACAGCGTAGCTTCCGCGCCGCACTTCCGTCACGCGCGCGGGGATCAAATGCGTTTCATGCGTGGAACCCAGGTATCCGTAATCCTTCAAATCGATCATTCATTCCTCCATTTGGACAGAAAAATGCCGCGAAACAAGCAGCCCCTCGTGCAGCCGTGTTTCGCGACTGTGCAATATAAGGGAACGCAGGGTGCGGCGCGTTCGCCGCGTATTCGGTTAGGAGATGACCACCGCTTTTTTCCTGTTTGTCATATCCGAACATCCCCTTTCGCGCGTAAAATCAATACCCGATTGTATTATATTCTTGTTTTGCCGGCCTGTCAACGGTTGACAGCCGCCCCTTCCGGGTATATAATGCACATAAACATATGGATTTAGTGGGAAGTACAAATCCATAAATGGGAGGCATTCATATGGCAAGGATTTATCAGTCGGCGGATCAGTTGATCGGCAAGACGCCGCTTTTGGAGCTCACACATATTGAAAAGGAGCTTGACCTCGAGGCGCGCATCCTCGCGAAGCTGGAATATTTTAATCCCGCGGGTTCCGTTAAGGATCGAATTGCCAAATCCATGCTCGACGACGCAGAAAAGCGCGGCACCCTGAACAAGGAATCCGTCATCATCGAACCAACTTCCGGCAATACCGGCATCGGCCTCGCGATGGTCGCTACCGCGCGCGGTTACCGCACCATCATCGTCATGCCGGAAACCATGTCGGTCGAACGCAGACAGATCATGAAAGCCTACGGTGCGGAACTCGTTCTCACCGAAGGCGCAAAGGGCATGAAGGGCGCGATCGCCAAGGCGGAGGAACTCGCCAAGGAGATTCCCAACAGCTTTATCCCCGGTCAGTTCGCCAATCCCGCCAATCCCGCCGTCCATCGCGCGACCACCGGTCCCGAAATTTTTGAAGATACCGACGGCGCGGTCGATCTTTTCGTCTCCGGCGTCGGCACCGGCGGAACGATCACCGGCGCGGGTGCCTACCTCAAGGAGAAAAAACCCTCCGTCAAGGTCGTTGCGGTGGAACCTGCATCGTCTCCGGTACTCTCCGCGGGCACCGCGGGCCCTCATAAGATTCAGGGCATCGGCGCGGGCTTCATTCCTGCGGTTCTGGATACAAGTGTCTATGATGAGGTCATCGCGGTTCGCGACGAAGACGCCTTTGAGATCGGCCGCGAAATCGGAAAAAAGGAGGGTGTGCTCGTCGGCATTTCCTCGGGTGCCGCAGTCTGGGCGGCCATCGAGCTCGCAAAACGCCCTGAAAACAAGGGCAAGACCATCGTCGTCCTGTTGCCGGATACCGGCAACCGATATCTCTCGACGCCCATGTTCCAGCAATAGCGCAAAACGGGGGCGCCCCTCCGCGTGTGGGACGCCCCGAAAGATCATTTACGAACGCGCGGATGGATTGTACCTGATCGCACAGCGCCTCGGTTGCGTTGGGTAAGCCAGCCGTGTGAAATTCGATACGATGAAAGTGTCCTTTTTTATTCTTGATTTTGTTTCGCAAAATAGACATACCGAAGCGTTCCGCCGTGTGCGGGCCGCTCTTTTTTGTGCTATAATAGCTTCCTGTGAGGTGAGAATATGCTCGCAAAGACATTGCAACCCGGCGACACAATCGGGCTGGTCGCGCCAAGCCATATCGCCACGCGCGAAGGCTATGCGCCCATCATCGCGGGACTCGAAGCTGCGGGCTACCGCGTCAAGACGGGAGAGAATCTCTACAAGGCAACCTACGGCTACGCGGCGACGCCCGCCGAGCGCGCACAGGATTTCAACCAAATGGCGGCGGATCCCGATGTGCGGCTCGTCTTCTTCGGCGGCGGCGAGGGAGCAAACGAAATCCTTCCGCTCATCGATTACGGCCTGATCGCCCGGACTCGCAAGCGCTATCTGAGCTATAGCGACGGGACGGATCTCCTCCTCGCGATCCAATCCAAAACCGGCCTCCAGACTGATTATGGTCAGACACCGGGTCTTTTTGCGGCGATCTCGGACTACGACTTTTCCCAATTCCGCGCCCACATGGTCGATGGCGCACCAGCTCGCCACATCGGCAACGGCACGTGGCGCGCCGTTTATCCCGGACGCGCAACCGGAACGCTCGTGGGGGGCTATCTCGGGAACTTCGCGTACCTCCTCGGTACCGATTTCTTCTCGTGGCGCAAAGACGGGCGCTATGTGCTTTTCCTTGAGGATCACGAGGTGTTCGTGTCCATGGATCGTTTGAGCGCACTCCTCGCGCGCGTCGAACAGAGTCCCTTCATGCCGTGCGTGGCGGGCCTTCTGTTCGGTCACTATTCGGAAAATGAACCGCCTGAACTGTGCGAACGTCTCGCACGATTGGGCGAAGCGTGGCAAATCCCTGTCGCGCATTGCGATGACTTCGGCCACGGGAAAAATCACGCGATTTTTCCTATCGGCGAACGCGCCACTTTGGACGCGGAAACGGGACTCCTTTATCATCCGCGCACGATCATCGTCGCGCCCTATGATCCGAACTGGGCTTTTGAATTCGAGCGCGTGCGCGCCCACGTCGCACCCGTCCTCGGCGCGCACGCCGTTTCCATTGAGCATGTCGGCAGCACCTCGGTGCCGGGTCTGTGGGCCAAGCCCATCCTGGATATCGACGTTGGCATCGCGTCCCGCGCAGACCTTCCCGCGGTCATCGGCCTGCTCGCCGCAATCGGCTACCGTTACCGGGGCGATTTCGGCATTCCCGACCGCGAGGCGTTTGCCTATGAAGGCGCAATAGACTTCATGCCCCAGCACTTTTACGTCTGCCCGGGCGATTCCCCCGAAATGCGCCGCCACATCGCCCTGCGCGATTACCTGCGTGCACACCCGGACGCGCGGGACGAATATAGCCGCGTTAAGCGCGAAGGCGCACGGCTTTACCCGCATGACATCGATGCCTATATCGATCATAAGGGTTCCTGTGTCCGTGCCATTTACGGGATGTGCGGTCTCTAAAATTCCTCGACGATCTCCGCGCTTCCAAATGCGGAAAGCACCGCGCGCGCATCCTTGATGTACCAAACCTCCGTGTTCCCGTCGCCCGCCCGATAGCGACCCTTGAGCGACGGATATGCATCCAGCATGCTCTTTTGCGCCTCGATCCGCTCGTCCGCCACCGCCGTGCCCGTCAGCCTGAGCCACTTGCCCCCTTTGCACGCGCATATTTCGATGTTGGGGTTCCGGTGCATCTGCTTTGAAACGTCCTTGCTCTTGCCCGTCTGGATGTAGAGCCTGCCTTCAAAGATGTGCGCCGTGCCGAACGGGCGCACGCGCGGCGCGTTCCCGTCCACCGTAGCGAGATAATACACGCCGCATTCCTTTAAAAACGCATAGGTTTTCTCCATAAAAATCACCTCCCTGCGAAAGATTGTAGCACAAGCTTGGCGCAAATGCGAGTGCCATGGTAGAATGGGGGAGAGGTGATGGAAATGGAAGGAATGGAGATCGCGCGCGGCGCAACGGCTGTGGTCTATGATATCGGCGATGGCAAGGTGCTTAAGCTGTTTTACGAGGGCTATTGGCGCGATGCGGCACTCAGAGAGTATGGCGATGCGAAAATCGTCTATGAAAAGGGCATACCCGCGCCGCGCGTCTATGCGTTTGTCGAGCCGGAGGGACGCGTGGGCATCGTTTACGAGAAGATCGAGGGCATTCAAATGCTCGATGCGCTGCTCCAAAACGGCGACGCGTCAAGTCTGGTCGCAGATTTTGCCGCGCTTCATCATAAATTCCACGCGGCACACGCGCCTCAATTGCGCACGCTCAAGGAGTCCTGGCGCAAAAGCGCCGTGCGGGGTGGCATGGAGAAGTTTATTCCCCTGATCGATGCGCTCCCGGACGGTGATCGGCTCTGCCACGGGGACTATCACCCTGCGAACGTCATCTGCACGCCCGGCGGCCCGGTCGCCATCGACTTTATGAATGTGTGCCGGGGCGATCCCATTCTGGATGTCGCGCGCACGATCTATCTCCTTCAAATGACGCCATCCGACGATGTGCCCATGGCGCAGCGCATCGCGATCTCGGATCTGTATCTCGCGCATATGGGCGTGACGCGCGCTGCACTCGCGCCCATCATGCCCGCGCTCATGGCGGCGCGCGTTTCGGAACTCAAACCCGGCGTTGAGCGGGAAATGCTCCTTGATGAACTTGAAAAGGTGCGATTTGTTTGAAGATTTGTCATATCATCGGTGCGGGTGAAATGGGCGGCGCAAGGGTAACGCCCCGGCCCGGCGATTTCGTCATCGCCGCGGACGCGGGGTATGTCCAGCTCGTTTGTCAGGGTGTGGCGCCCGACCTCGCCGTGGGCGATTTTGATTCGCTGGGCGAACCGCCCGTCGGCGTTCCCATCGTCCGACATCCCGTCATGAAGGATGATACGGATACCATGCTCGCCGTCAAACTCGGCCTCGAACGCGGCTATACGGATTTTCGGCTCTACGGCGTGCTCGGCGGACGGCTGGACCATACGCTCGCCAATCTACAGACGCTCCAATATATCGCCGCACGGGGCGCAAACGGGGTCATCGTCGGCGATGTCTGCCTCGCGGTGGTCCAAAATGGCGAACTCCGGTTCCGCGCGGAAGCATCCGGCATCATCTCGGTGTTTTGCCTCGCCTCGCCCGCATCCGGCGTCGATCTCGAGGGACTTTTGTATCCCCTGACCGATTACACCATGCGCGCGGATGTCCCCATCGGCGTGAGCAACGAATTCACGGGCGTGCCCGCCCGCGTCCGCGTGCGTGACGGTTGCCTCCTCGTGGTGTTCGGCTCCATCGATGATCTGGTGTGAACAACAATGCGATCATCATGGGTGCGGAAACGGCGGGGGAAACGCAAGTGCGGCGGTCACGGTGTTGGACGGCGGATTCCTCTCGCCGCTTCATATGGACGAGCAGTAGCTTGCGGCTAAAAGTTTTTGATAAAGGCGGCGTTGATCGCCGGAACGCGAAGACCCCCGGAACCATTGCGGTTTCGGGGGTCTTAGGCTGGCAAAAGCGTCATCAGTTGATAAAATGCACACCTTGAAAAACTGTAATCGTCAGAAGCGAGGAATCGTTATTTTGCACACCCCAGTTTGCAGTGGGGTTAAGCATGCCGGGAGAAATACTGATCAATGATCACCCAAACTGGGTGTTCATAGCAATGTCATCAACTTAAGGGCACGGTCTGCCTAAACCGTGCCCTTAAGTTGAAGACATTGGCCATCGGTCGTCCCTGCTTCCGGGGCAGACGATTTGAAGATAGGTTTCTGAGTCGGCCGTCACGTGTCGAAGTCCGCCCAATTCACGGTAATCGTCGGCGATTTCCCGCCATGTGTGATGCTCCGCGGTGGAGACGAGATAGCGTTCGCGGCGTGCTTTTTTGTTTCCCACCAGCCGCGCGATCATTTCAGCCACATCGCCAGCCCTTGTCATGATTCTCTGAACCGCCATGGCGTAATCCGGTAACACCACCGTTTGACGGTGGGCTATTCTGCGGACGACGACCTGCGCTTCCAATGTGACCAGTTGGAAGCGGAACTTGGAATAGGTGATCGCAGGCCGGACCATGGTCCAATTGTCGTAGTTGGAATTCTCCAGAATGTCCTCCCCGCGGGCCTTGCACAGCGCGTAGTCGTTGGTCGCGAGAAATTCCTTGTCCTCGGAAATGTCAAGCAAGTGCGGCGAGCGCTCCGTCAATGGGTTCTCGTCGTCCGCATGGACGCGTAGAAGGACAGGAAGATATAATAATCCGTATTTTTCAGGAAGATTTCATGCCGCCGGCGAAAGGCCTCCGTCCCGTAGAGTATGAAATCGACGAGCGCGTCATACCCCTTCTTCAGCAATACGCGCAAATAACCGTCATCCATGGTGTCCGCCTTCAGATAGACGAGCCGCGGATCACCCGACTTCGCGTCGTTCAGACTGACTGCGTCCACACAATAGCCCAGCCGCAACAGCGCAGGAATCAGATAGACGCCCATGCCGCCAGTGCTACCCAGCATGAGGCCCTTTTTTGTTTCATTGCGCAGCCTCCCTATAAAATCCTTCCGCGCCGCGCAAAAACGGGGGGTGCCGCCTTTCCTTCGGCGCGCCCCCCGGCGATGAGTGGGAATGATTGGGTGTCAGAAATCCGTATTCTTTGATTGAGCCACCATCGGCTATGTATTACAGGGATAAAACGGACTTTTGACCCCATCAACGGGAATTCGTTCTACCTAAAGTACAGCGTCTCGAGCGCAAAGCCGAAGCTGATGCACAGGCCGCCGGTGGGCATGTTGCCGATGCCCGCATTGGCGACCACGCACTTCTGGATGTTGGTGGAGTGCATGATGAGGTAGTTATACTCCGCCATGAAATCGATCATTTCGGGAACAAGCTCGTTCACGGCCGTCTCGGGCGAAACGGCGATCAGTTCTTCCGTCATCTCAAAGAACGCACGCACATTCTCGGGCGGGGCGAGGTACTCGGTGGAATCCGCGGGGACCGCGCCCGTCATGCCGCCAGCGTTATCCCACTGATCCCACAGGGGGCACCAATAGCCGGTCGCCCAGTCCTGGGTGTAGTACAGGATCGTGCCGTGGGCGTTGTAAATGCGCATCGGGACGAGGTTGGCGCTGGCGGAAGTGGACAGAAGCGTGTTGTCCGTGGAGTAAATGCCCGCGTGAAGGCCGATCTCCCGCCAGTAATCGATGAGCAGCTCTGCAACGGAAAGGTGATCGGATGTCTGCTCGGTGGACACCCACACCTGCCACTGGAACTCCTTGCCGGAGGGCGTCTCACGGTAGCCGTCGCCATTTACGTCGAGCATGCCGATCTCATCCAGCAGCGCGTTTGCGCCGTCGATGTCGTAGGCGCAGCCGAATTCCTCCTGCGGTTCCGCCATTCCAAGGTACACGGTGTCGCAGATTTCCTCCGCGTCGATGGAGATAGCCAGCGCCTTGCGGAATTCGGCGTAATTAATAACCTCCTGCCAGGCCCGGGAGCTGTCGTCATCCTTGATGGTGCCGTCCGCGTTGAGACCGTAGTTGACATTGACCGCGATGTCCGTGGGATGGTTGTGCTGCGCGCCGACGTAAGTCTCGATGTTGGCGCTCTCGGCATTCTCACGGTACAGCGTCAGGTTGTCAACGGAGGCGTAGGCGCGCACGAAGTCGACGTTGCCGGCCAAGATTTCCAGCTGAAGGACTTCCTTGGACTCGACCACGTAGTACATGATCTCGTCGGCGTAGGGCAGCTGCTGGCCGTCCGCGTCCACCTTGAAGTAGTAGGGGTTGCGGGAATAATAGTAATAGGTACCCGTGGAGGAAGTCATCTCCCAGGCATAGAGATTCGGGAAGTTCCCGGTCAGGCCGCCGTCCGGGAACGTTTCGGTGGTGAGCATGTCAGTCGCGTCGCTGCACTCCCAGTTGGTACAGTCGATCTGATTAAACACGGTCACCCAGACGGTCTCTTCGGTGGGATCGTCGTAACCGAGCACGGCCGCGTAGGGCCTGATGAAATCGTAGAACGCGTCGAGAGAGCCGTGGCACTCCTCAGCATAGTCCTTGTGGAACCGCTTCAGGTAGTGCGCGGGCTTGATCCAGTCCGTGTAGCCCTTCCAGCCGGCGATGGAAATTTGCGCCAGAAAGCCGCCGTAGCTTTCGCCGAAGGAGATCTGAAAGGTTTCATCGTCAATCACAGTGAAGGTGAAGGGATTCCCCTCGGCGGAGCCCGCGTCGCGCATGTAGCTGCTGATGACGGGGTTCAGTTCCTCGTTAAAGATAAAGTCGTTGATGCAAAATTCCACGTCGTCCATCAGAGATACGCTCGACTACTACTCGGATGACGAACTTCGAGGGACGGATAAAAGGGGTGTCAGCGCTGACGTCTCCAAGCAGCCGCGGCACGCTGCAGCCACAGGAAAGGCCGAACCTTCCGCTTCGTCCATCACCCACCCCAAACAAGTACCGGCCGTTTCGCCGCCCACAGTCGTGGAAACTGATCTCCAGCGCGCGATCCGTGCCGAGAGCGAACTTGACGCCTTCAAATACCGCCAGCACAACGAGATCTACCACCGGGACAGCATCATCGAGAACCAGAAAAGACGCATCGCCGAACTGGAAGAGGCACTCGAAACGGCGAACGCCAGAATCAGGGAACTGGAGGATAAGTACAAATGCGCGACATGAAAATCGCCTACGGCGACAGCCGCCTGTCGAAGCGCTGGGTCAACAAAAAGACCACATTCGACGAACTGTCCGAGCGGTTCAAGATTACTCACCGAACAACTGAAACGGTTGCCGAGTACCGGAAGTTTACAAAGGACCGGCGCGACGCCGCGAAGGACGTTGGCGGCTACGTCCTTGGCCATCTGAAAACGGGCCGGCGCAAAAAGGATACCGTCGAGAGCCGGTCGGGTATCACGCTCGACGCCGATCACGCCGGGCAAGGGTTCATCGACAGAGTGGAGATGCTGTTCCCACATAAGTGCGCGATCTACTCGACGCATAGCTATACGCCAGAAGCACCAAGGCTCCGAATGGTTGTCCCACTTTCCCGAGACGTCTCGCCGGACGAGTACGCCGCGCTCTCCCGTCTGGTCGCGGATGAGATCGGAATGGACTTCTTCGACGACAGCACCTACGAGCCGGAACGCCTGATGTACTGGCCGTCCACGCCGTCAGACGGAGAGTATGTGTTCAAGGTGATGGGCGGCAGCGAACTCGACCCGGACGCTTACCTTTCCAGGTTGTCCGACTGGCGGGACTGCTCACTCTGGCCGACGTCCAGCCGCCATTCCGAGGTAGTTAAGCGGAGCATCCGTCAGCAGCAGGACCCCCTAGCCAAGGAAGGTGTGGTCGGGGCGTTTTGCCGTGCGTATCCGATCGAGGACGCAATCGCGGTGTTCCTTTCCGACGTCTACGCGCCTTCGGCAATGAGCGGGCGCTACGACTACATTCCCGCCGATTCTAGCGCCGGCGTCGTCCTTTACGACGGGAAGTTCGCGTACTCCTACCATGCCACAGATCCCGCCTGCGGCAAGCTTCTGAACGCCTTCGATCTCGTACGGATCCACAAACTCCCCGGCCTCGACGAGAAGGCGGGCTTCAAAGCGATGAGCGAGCTGGCCGTCAAGGACGACGCCGTTAGCACGATTTTGCTCAACGAACGCCGTCAAAGGGCGACCAACGACTTCACGGACGGCGACGACTGGGCCAAGGGGCTGACCCGCGACAAACGCGGTGAGCTGGAAAATACCCTCGGCAATCTGCTTCTGATCCTTACGGGCGATGAAGCCCTCGTAGGTATCAGGCACAACAAACTCGCGGGCCAGATCTATGGGGAGAACCTTCCGTGGGAACGGCCGCATCTCACCTGGCGCGACGCGGACACTGCGCAGCTTGTCGCCTACGTGGACGCCCATTACGGCGAGTTCACCGCCCGGAACTACGAGCTGGCGATCACAAAAGTCGCCGACGACCGTGCCTATCATCCCATCCTGGACTACCTTAACGGACTGCCGCCCTGGGACGAGACGCCGCGCATCGATACGCTCTTCATCGATTACCTCGGCGCGGAGGACACACCGTATACCCGTGCGGTCACCCGCAAAACGCTCGTGGCGGCGGTGGCGCGGGTAAAGCGCCCTGGCATCAAGTTCGACAGCGTCCCAGTGCTGAATGGCACCCAGGGCATCGGAAAGTCCACGCTTATCGCCAGGCTGGGGCGCGATTGGTATTCGGACAGTCTGTCGATCTCGGACATGAAGGATAAAACGGCGCCGGAAAAGCTGCAGGGCAACTGGCTCCTCGAACTATCAGAGATGGCTGGCATCAAGAAGATGGACGTCGAGACGGTGAAGTCCTTCGCGAGTCGCATCGACGACAAGTACCGACCGTCTTACGGCCGAGTGGTTGAGAGCCATCCCCGCCAGTGCATCATCATCGGGACGACTAACAATGATGGCGGCTTCCTCCGTGATGTTACGGGAAACCGCCGGTTCTGGCCGATCCGGGTCACGTGCCAATCCACAAAGCGCCCATGGGATATCACGGACGACGAGGTCGATCAGGTTTGGGCTGAGGCAATTGCCGCGTTTGCCGCGGGGGAAGAACTCTACCTAAAAGGCGAGGTGGCGCAGTTCGCCGCGGATGAGCAGCGCAACGCGCTCGAGAACGACGATCGCGAGGGTCTTGTGGCGGCGTATCTTGAAACCTTGCTGCCGGACGGCTGGGAAGCGATGGACGTTTTCCGCCGGCAGGAATATTTCCGTTCCCCTGATGACCCGACGCGACCGAAAGGTATGGTGCGCCGGACGCAGGTCAGTAACATCGAGATCTGGTGCGAGTGCTTCGGGCGCGGGCGCGACGCCATCAAAAAGGCCGACTCCTATGAGATCGAAGCCATCATCAAGAGCATTGGCGGCTGGGTGCGGTACGCGGGGAACAAGACAGGCAAGATGAACATCCCTCTCTACGGCATCCAGAAGGTCTACGTTTGTGAGGAGTAATCTATCTGGGGCTTGCCGATCGTGCCGATCAGGGCTTGGGCACAGACCATGGGCAATGTCGCAAGCCCCCATCAAACTAGAAAAGAAGCGTGCTCGTGCCGATATTGCCCATAGAACCCTACTCCTTTTCAATGAGTATGTATTAGATAGGAATGGTTATTGGTACCCGCCTGTGTACTCGCGCGTAGGGTTTATAGGCAAAATGGGAAAATGGGCAGAATCGGCAATGGGCAAGCGGGAGGTTCCGATGCAAGAAAAGAAACTGGAGCGTAAACTCGTCGAGGCTGTTAGGGCGATGGGAGGTCTCTGTCCCAAGTTCGTCAGCCCTGGTTTCGATGGAATGCCCGACCGCCTCGTGCTTCTTCCGGGCGGCAGGTTCGCCTTTGTGGAATTGAAGGCGATGGGGTGTAAGCCCCGTCCTCTGCAGGAATCAAGGCATGGGATGCTTAGGCGGTTGGGCTTCAAGGTTTTTGTTCTGAACGATGGGGAGCAGATAGGAGAGATGCTTCGTGATGTATCAACCTCATAGCTACCAGTCATATGCGGCGGATTTCATCGAAGCGAACCCGGTCTCCTGCCTGCTACTCGACATGGGACTTGGCAAAACAGCGATCACGCTGACGGCGATCAGTGTTCTGCTGTTCGATAGCTTCCAAGCGCAATGGTCAGGTGATCTTCAGCTACAAGCCGTTGCCCGACGCCGAGCAGCGCATCTACACCAAGATCGCTGACATCACCATCTCGATGAAGTCCACCGACCACCTGACCATGCCAGAATTGGTGACCGCGGAATACCCTGTGTGGATGTCGGAGTCGGAGCGTGAACTCTACGACCAGATGAAACGAGACCTCGTACTACCCTTAGCGGAGGGTGACATTACCGCCGCCAACGCCGCCGCTTTGTCGGGTAAGCTCTGCCAGATGGCGAACGGTGCGGTTTATTGCGATGATGGCGCACGCTCTGTCCATCACATCCATGACCGGAAGCTGGACGCTCTGGAAGATCTCATTGAGGCCGCCAACGGTAAACCCGTCCTTGTGGCGTACTGGTTCAAACATGATCTGGAACGCATCGCCGCCCGACTTAAATCGCGGCATATCCCGTTTTCCAGGATGGACACGTCGGAGAGCATCACGCAATGGAATCGCGGCGAACTGCCGGTCGCGCTCATCCACCCCGCTTCAGCCGGACACGGGTTGAACTTGCAGTCCGGCGGCAGCACCATCGTTTGGTTTGGGCTGACTTGGAGCCTGGAACTGTACCAGCAGACCAACGCCCGGCTGTGGCGTCAAGGACAAAAATCGGAAACGGTGGTTCTCCATCACATCATCGCGAAGGACACGATTGACGAGCGCATCATGAAGGCCCTATCCGAGAAAGACAAGACCCAATCCGCGCTGATCGACGCGGTCAAAGCAAGTCTATGACAATCAACGGAGTCAAAAGCTGCCAATCCGAGCGAATTACACTTTCGGAGGTGGCTTATGGAAACCCGGACGAACACGGCGGACGGCGAAGGGCGGTGCGGCGTATGACCGCGCTTGAATACCTCCAACAGGCGAGGAGCATCCCGATCAGATTAAACGCCATGGCGGAGCAGCTGGAACGCCTGAAATCAGCCGCTGAATACGTAGCGCCCAGTCTATCACATATGCCCAAGTCTCCAACTCGCAATGTCCATGCGAGCGAGAACGCCATCATCCGCTTCATCGACGCCGAGGAACGGATGAAGGATCAGTATGACAAATTGGCCGGGATCAACGAGACCATCAACGCCGTAGGCGACCCGATTCTTCACGCGCTGCTTGTGAAGCGCTACATCAGCGGCAAGTCATGGGCACTAATTTCAAGTGAGCTTCACTACAGTGAAGCCCAGGTCTATCGACTCCACGCCTCCGCTCTTGAAGAGGTGGAACGGCTGATAGCGAATACCATGAAACAGACAGTCCACGATGCGAATGGATCGACTGCAAGGCCACATCATCATACACCGCTTCAGGTACGCAGACCTCTAGCGGTAACCCGACACGCACCAGGTCTACGTATTGGTGGTCT
>JAEZSP010000039.1 GCA_023421735.1 Bacillota bacterium
GGTCGCCCTTCTCACGAAGGGCGAGGATTGAAACTCTTTAAGCAGATCAATCGGCTGAATGAGATCGCAGGTCGCCCTTCTCACGAAGGGCGAGGATTGAAACTTCTCAGCATCATCGTCGCGGCCCCGTCCGTTTGGTCGCCCTTCTCACGAAGGGCGAGGATTGAAACAATCTGATCGCCAACGCAATAGACGTACTTGATCGTCGCCCTTCTCACGAAGGGCGAGGATTGAAACCCTCCATATACTGAAAACAGCAAACACAGCCTTGGTCGCCCTTCTCACGAAGGGCGAGGATTGAAACGGGCGGCGCGTGAAAAAGCGCATGATCGACATGGTCGCCCTTCTCACGAAGGGCGAGGATTGAAACGTGAACCAGATCTTGCCCGCCTACCACAACCGTCCGTCGCCCTTCTCACGAAGGGCGAGGATTGAAACGTTGATCGCGTGTTCGCGTCTGCGCCAGATTTCGTGTCGCCCTTCTCACGAAGGGCGAGGATTGAAACACATGGCTCCGTCAATCCACCTGATTCTTGTTAAACTTTTGCAACTGCAATGAGCGCTCCAGCGCGGCGTCTATCTCTTGCGCGCAATTCCCGTTTAACCGCCTCTCCGCCTCAACGCCGCACCCCAAATGGATGAAATATTCCAGCGTGTTGTGGTTCCCCGTCACAGGGCTGTGGGTCAATCCCAGTATGGCCATACCTGCGCCATCAAAATGCGCGCAAATATCCGCGAGAATTTCCCGCAACACCTGCGGGTCGTCAATGGCACCCGTCCTGCGCAGTTCAGGTGAATGCACTTCAAACAGCGGCTTAATGAGGGCGACAATCGTCCCGGTGCCATGTAAAATATCGAGACAAATGGGAACGGCTTTTTTAAGGGTGAGATAAGATAAATCGAGCGTGATCACGCGCGGGCGTGGCGAGAGCGCCAAAAGACATGCGTCCGAAAGGTTTGTTTTCTCCAGATTGACGACCTTGGGGTCTTGAACGAGCTTTCCGGCCAACTGTCCAAACCCAACGTCCACCGCGTAGACCAGGGACGCGCCATGCGCCACCAGGCAATCTGTAAATCCGCCCGTCGATGCGCCGCAGTCCAACGCCACGACCCCTTGGACATCCAAGCAGAAGTCCCGGATGGCGCCTTCCAGCTTCAATCCGCCCTTTCCGACATACCGCGTCTTGTAATGCTCCTTTACGCGAATGACGTCGTCCGGGCGCACCTTTTCCATGACGCTGGCAACAGGCCGGTCATTGACCAGCACCTTTCGCCCCATCACCCATGGAACAGCCTCGTTTTTATCGGAAAACCATCCCTCGCCGATCAGCCGATCGAGAAGGACGCTCTTTTTCGAGTTTGCCATGTGATCTCCCCGGCATGAATCTCACGCTTGTCCATTAGCAGTAGTACCCGCCGCCTCGGCAGCAGTTGCAAAAGAGATTGCAAAAGCAGATCCAAACGCAGGGATTCGAGCAATAATTCAGCGGAATGCCTCCAAATCCCTGTCCGCGCTGGCGATAATTGGTGGACTGACCGTCCATCCGCGCGACAAGCGATTGGTACTCAAAATTATCCGGCTCCATGGCGGCAGCCTGCTTGGCATATGTCACGGCGGCGTTGCGGTTGCCCAGCCCGATGTTTGCGCGCGCATTCAAATAAAACCACTCGGCGCTCCGCTCGTTCATGCGCTCAAGGATGTTGAGCGCCTCGCGATAATGCCCGGTGTTGATGTAGTTGCGCACGGCGCGCAATTCCGGCGAGGATTCCCGGTAGGTATTTTGATACCCTCCGAAACCGAATCCCCCAAAGCCAAAATCGCTGTATCCGTTCTGCTCCTGTTGCTGCTGATAACCGCCGTATCCGGACTGGGATGCATTCTGGCCCGTATAGGTGCCGCCGGAGCGCTTGATCTTCATCGCCTCGGCATAGGCTTCGTTGATCTCCTTCATCTTCGCCTCGGAGCTCGCAGAGCCCTGATTCACGTCGGGATGATATTTTTTGGCGAGCTTGCGGTACGCCGTCTTAATCTCATCCTCCGATGCGGATTGTGAGACACCCAATACGCTGAACGGGTCGCTGTTCATTTCTTTTGATCCTTTTCCTTCCTGCTTTGAAGATACGCGTATTTCGTCCAAACCCCGGAATAGAGGATATTGCGAATGAGCCCCGCATCGTGCAGCATGGGCAGCATTTCAAATACCTCCGTGCATTCCGCAATGTGCATGGTGAGGATGTCCTGGCATCTGTCCTCAAAGTCCGGCATGTCCCGAAACGGCTTGAGCGGATTATAGCTCCCGCTCTTCAAATCCTTCGCAAGGTCGTCGTAGGCATCCATGACGTAGATAAACCGGCCGAGCGCCGCACCCATGGCGGAGAGACTGTCCGCCCATTCGTCGTCCCTGTATCGGAAGATATCGCCGATCAGCGCACCGACCACGTTTGTGGGCGCATCGATGTTTCCATCGGGCTTTTTCTGCTCGATCTCAGAAAGCTCCGCGATTTTCTCGCGCATGAACGCGTCCTTTTCCGGATAACGCTTTTTCACCCGCTCGTACCCAAGCCGCACGAGCTGCGCCTCGCCCAGCGAAAAAATCTTCTTTTCGTCCCGCCAGTTATCCATCAAAAGTTGGTAGGCGAGCATCACATTCATGTCGGCAGCGTAATTCGTCGCTTCGGTCAGCAGAAAATCGTGCTTTTTGAATGGATGGTTGAGGCATATTTCGCGCCCCGCCGTCTCCTCCTGCTCGTAGAGCGAATTGAGAACCAGCGAGAGAAACGTCATGTCGTTCGAAAGCGTCAAGGCGCCGGTCAGCCCGTGGCGCTTTCGCAGCGCCTTGCAAAGCCCGCAATAGTACGCGCGGAAGCGCGCCTCGTCCGCGGGCGAGAGCGTATCCCGATTCACCGTCACATAACCGAACATGCGCGCCTCCGATTCCTATAGGATAACATTCCCATGTTATTTTGTAAAGCTGGCATCCTGCGTTCCGTCACCTTTATCCACATAGCTCAAAAGTTCTTCGAGCTTGTCGCACTCGCTCTTGATGCGCGCGGGATCTGTGCCGTCCAGATGCTTTTTAATGTCCTTCACCGGCTTTTCGAGCTTCGCCGCATCCGCCTTCGAGAGCTTTTTCATCGCGCCCTCCGCCCGGAACATGAGCTGCTCCGCCCGATCCCGCAGCGCCTGATCGGCCTTGCGCTTCTTGTCCTCAAGCACATAGACCTGCGCGTCGCGCTTCGCCTTCTCGATATCGGCCTCCGACATATTGGAAGAATTCGTGATAACGATCTGCTGGCTCCGCCCGGTCGCCAAATCCTTTGCGGAAACGTTCACGATTCCGTTGGTATCGATGTTGAACGTCACCTCGATCTGCGGCGTGCCCCGCAGCGCGCGCTTGATGCCTTCGAGCCTGAATTTCCCGAGCGTGCGGTTCTGGCTCGCCATGCCGCTCTCGCCCTGCAGCACGTGAATCTCGACGAACGTCTGGAAGTTCGCGGCGGTCGTAAAAATCTGGCTCTTCTGCACCGGCAGCGTGGTATTTCGGTCGATCAGCTTTGAAAAAACGTTCCCGACCGTCTCGATGCCCAACGACATCGGCGTCACGTCAAGCAGCAAAAGGGATTTTACCTCGCCGACCATCACGCCGCCCTGAATCGCCGCGCCCATCGCGACGCACTCGTCCGGGTTGACGCCCTTGTGCGGATCCATGCCCGTAAACTTGCGCACAGCCTGCTGCACAGCCGGAATGCGCGATGATCCGCCGACCAACAGCACCTTCGAGATGTCGCTTTTCTGAAGTCCCGAATCGGTCAGCGCCTGCTGGGTCGGCCCCATGGTCGCATCCACCAAATGCCGCGTCAGCTCGTCAAAGGTTGCGCGCGTGAGCGACAGCTCCATGTGCTTGGGACCGTCCTTCCCCACCGTTAAAAATGGCAGGTTGACCGTCGTTTCGAACAGGCTCGATAATTCGATCTTCGCCTTCTCGGCGGCCTCCCGCACGCGCTCCAGCGCCACCGGATCGCCGGAAAGGTCGATCTTGTTCGCCTTTTTAAATTCCCCGACGAGGTAATCAGTCACGCACTTGTCAAAGTCGTCGCCGCCCAGCCGGTTGTTCCCCGCCGTCGCGAGCACCTCGATCACATCGTGGCTGATTTCCAGAATCGACACGTCGAAGGTGCCGCCGCCCAGATCGTACACCATGATCTTCTGTGCGTTCTCCTTGTCGATGCCGTAGGCCAGCGCGGCGGCGGTCGGCTCGTTGATGATTCGCTTCACATTGAGCCCTGCGATGGAACCGGCGTCCTTGGTTGCCTGCCGCTGGGCATCTGTAAAGTAGGCGGGCACGGTGATGACTGCGTCCGTAACCGGCTCCCCGAGGTATGCCTCCGCATCCGCCTTTAATTTTTGCAGAATCATCGCGGATATTTCCTGCGGGGTATACGTCTTTCCATCAATCTTCACGCGGTAGTCCGTACCCATCTCCCGCTTAATGGAGGAAACGGTGCGCGCGGAGTTTGTGATCGCCTGCCGTTTCGCCACCTGACCCACCATGCGCTCCCCGGATTTCGAGAACGCGACGACGGAAGGCGTCGTCCGACCGCCGTCCGATGAAACGATCACGACGGGATCTCCGCCCTCTATATAAGCCACGCACGAATTTGTCGTGCCCAGATCGATACCGATTGTCCTTGCCATGTTCATTACCTCCCCTTGCATGTTTCCACATTAACGCATGTTTATAAACTGAATATGAAAAATGGGCCGAGTTCACAATTTGTTTACCGCATGTGATATGATGGGGCAAACAAAGGCGCGCAATGCATGCACTTATGGGGCAAGGCGGTGAGAACATGGATGACGCAAGGCGCATTTACGCGTTCGCCTATCGGAAGATGGGCGGCGCACGCGAGGCGGAGGATCTTTCACAGGAGATTCTGCTGGCACTTTTTTCCTCGGACATCGGGCGCGCACAGAACCGGACGGCATACCTGTACGGCGTCTGCCGACACGTATGGGCGCGCTATCTTTCGCGCAACAAGCCGCATTGGGAGGCGACCCGCTACGAGTCCGCGATCGATTTTCTATCCGACGGGAGGGATGTTTCCGAGCGGATCGAGAAAAGTGCCGAGTACGAGGCGTTGCGCCGCGAAATCGCACGGCTGAGCCACGCGCGCAGGGAGGCGCTCGTCATGCGGTACTTCGAGCGAAAGACAGACGCCGAAATCGCACAGGCGCTTTGCGTCAGCCCCGCAACCGTCCGTTGGCATCTTTACAAGGCGAGGGACGAATTGAAAGGAAGGCTTCAGATGGAGACGAGAAACGGCATGCGCGCACCCATTCGGATGGAAGTCGGACATTCGGGCAACGTGATCGATCAGTCCTTGTGCGGACTTAAGAACGACCTTCTGACCCAGAACATCGCATGGACGCTGTACGGCCCGCCCAAGCGCGCGCAAGACGTGGCGCGGGAATTGGACGTTCCGGCTGTATATGTGGAAAATAAGATCGAGGCACTTGCCAACTTGGACTATGTGAAAAAGATCGGCGATCAGGTTCGGACGAATTTTTTCATTCATACGCCGGAGTACATACTCGCTCGTGCGCGGTTCAACTACGCCAATTCGGAGAATCTCGCAGACATCTTCTTCCGGGCGGCGCAGGATGTCCTGCCGGAAGTGCGCAAGGTCGGCTTCATCGGCAGCGATCTGCCGGATGGCGAACTGATCTGGCACGTGCTCCCCGAACTCATCATGCGCGCATACCACACGATCAACGACAGATACCACGAAGAACGTCACCTTCATCACGCAAAGCCCATGCGGCCGGACGGCACGCGGCACTGGATCTGGGCACGGATCGAGCCCCTACCCAAAACCGGCGACCCTGCATTCGACGAGTACCTTTTTACCGGCAGCGTTTTTAACATCAAGAGCAACGAGATCGAGGGGATCGAATCCATGCAGTACGACTTTCAGTCGATCAACACGCCGCGCCCGTTCGGCGCAACGGGTACGCTGGCCGCTTCCCGCGCCGCATCCGTTATACGCGGAAAAGAGCCGGACGAAAAAGATCGCGAAGCCATCGCCACACTGATGCGGGATGGTTACGTCTGTGACATGAAATTGATGATTCCATATATGACAAATACCGAAAGACGAACATACAACGAAGTCCTAGACAGCGTCATACCCCTCCTCGACATCGATGCGCTGACCGAACCGTTCATCGGATATGCGCGCGAAATGGACAAATGGATTCCGTCTTTCCTTGATCCCAACGAACGCGCGCACCGTTTGACCAGTTATGACTCCTTCGGAACGCCGATTTACCTCCTTCTGAAAGCCGGAAAGCTGCCCATGCCGGAGCCGAACATTGCGCGGCGACTGTCAACCGTTGTTTGGGAAAACAGTAGAATAAGTTTACAATAAATTCATGTAAAAATATGCTTGACAAACCGGGGAAGGTGTGGTATCCTTTAACCAGGCAAAGGAAATGTCTAGAGGCTGAAACCGAAAGAACGCAAGGGGAATCTGAAAAGGAGAAGAGAGCTGAACCGGGCGGCATCAGAGACAGTCGGTAAACGGCAAGCCGGAAAGGAAGCCGATTGAGGACGCGTCAAAGAGCGCAGGTAAGGGCCTGACCCCAGCGATTTCGGAGAAAGTAATCAATATGAAAGGGGGCGATGCCATTGGACCAGTCAGTCACGGAAACCCGATCGGTTTGCTTCGCCCTTCACGATAGATAGGCAAAGCATAGACGGTTTTCAAAAACTGATCGACGCGCCGCGGATTCCGCTGGTAGACAGGGACTCAAGGTGCGGCACGCGGTGCATGTGAAACCGAACCCGACCCAGATAGGAAATATTCTTCGCGTTATTCGGGTGGGGCAAACCGATCACTTCGGAAAACTCAATAGGAATTCAGGCGGTCGCCCAACAAGGACGACCGCTTCATTCATTTTCTCCGATCACTCTTGGCGCAATCCACGCAGGCTCAACCCGCGCCCTTCGGGAGACGATCACCGCCGCAACGGACGAAGCAGGTCATCGCCCCGCAACGGGTTCTTCGTATAATGCGAGGTTTGAAACCCAAATGGGTTCCATTCCAAATCCGCAAATGGCGGAAAACGAGGAAATCTCTGACACGGAACCGGACGTCAAAGGGAGAGCAACAAAACCAGGGGCGAAACGGATCGTCAATCACGCGGTTCTGCGGCGGATGAACGACTCGAATCGGATAAAAACCGAATCGGTATGTCGTTCTCAAGCGCGAATTGATGTGCTGCGGAATTTTCCAAACAATTCATGACCAGGCTTGGACAATTCCGAAACGCCGTTTCCCCAATCACCGCGGCACTGCCCAAAATCGTCACGCTTGTCAGGGAAGAACACCTTGAAAACGTCCAATCCCCAATGCTTGTGACGCCGTCTGGGATTGTCATGCTCGTCAGGGAAGAGCATCCGAAAAACGCGCTATTTCTGATGCCTACAACGCTGTCTGGGATCGTCACGCTCGTGAGCGCATCGCACCCCGAAAAAACGTACCGCCTGATGCTTGTGATGCTGCCTGGGACCGCCACGCTGATCAGGGAAGAACACGCAGAAAATGCGCCCTCCCCGATGCTTGTACCGCTGCTTGGGATCAAAATGGTGCAGCAATCACGCCTCCTTCGTCATCACCCAAAATGCCGTTCCCGTCCCGCGCTGCACAATCCCCCGCGCGACCGCGAACCCGGCCTTTTCATACGCCCGAATCGCGCGCAAATTAAACGCCGCGACCGTCAGCCGAACGTGCGCCGCGCCGAATGTCGCGTACGCAAACGCCAATCCCTCCTTGACAAACGCCGCTCCCCCGCCCTTTCCGCATAAATTGGGCCGCATCCCAAGCCCCACGTCGAGCATGTCCTGCGCATACACATCCGTTTCTTCCGCCAAAATCCGCGCGGACGCGCCAAAGCAGAAAAATCCCGTCAAAGCGCCCGCTTCGTCAAAGCACGCAAAATACGATCCGTCCAACAGTTCCCGCATCGTCTCCGCATCCTGTGTAAAGTTGTAAAATGCATACACGCCCGGATACGTCCACGCGGCGATCCGCGTGGCAACCTCCGGCGTCATCGCACAGATGCTCAAGCCTGCTTCCCTTCCATACGCGCTTCCGCAACATCCCGATGCATCTGCACGATCAGATCATCAATGGAATCGAACCGGATCTCCGGTCGCAAAAAGCGCAGATATTCCACCTCAACATGCGCGTCATATATATCGCGGTCGAAATCGAGGATGAACGCCTCAATGGTGGGCTTCCCCTCCGGAAGCGTCGGATGTATGCCCTGATCGATCACGCACAGATGCGGTGTTTTTTCGTCCGCAATCCAAATGCGCGCGACATAAACCCCGTCATCGGGCAGAACGACCGCCCGATCGGATTCGATATTCGCCGTTGGAAATCCAAGCTTTCTGCCAATGCGCTTTCCATGCGCCACAATGCCGGTCAATTTAAAGTTCACGGTACTTCTCTCCCCGCGATGAAATCGCTGAAATTAATATTTGTATAATCTTGATCGCCAAAGAAGGCAACTTTGACACTCTATACTAAATACTTAATCAAATAGAGACAGTTCGCGGCCCTCCTGTCTGACGAAAAACAAAACCAGGTGCGCGTGAGAACGCGCGTAAATTCGTTTTGGGTGTCGCGCTGTCCGATCGGAGGCGCGATTTGCGTATCAATATTCGGTTTCTCACAAAGGCGGCGGTCATCGCCGCACTCTATGCGGCGCTCACGTTGGCCTTTCAGCCCATCAGCTTCGGGCAGATCCAGTTCCGCATTGCGGAAGCACTCACGGCCCTTCCCCTGCTCATGCCGGAGGCGATCCCCGGGCTGTTCATCGGCTGTTTTCTCGCGAACCTGCTCGGCGGAGGCGTGCTCGTGGACGTCATTCTCGGTTCCCTCGCGACGCTCGCGGCGGCGCTTTTGACCCGCAAGTTCCGGAAAAAGCCGCTCGGCGCACTTTCCATGCCCGTCGTTCTGAACGGCCTCGTTGTCGGTCCCGTGGTGTATTTTTTCTACGTGATGGGCGAAGGCACTTACTCCTTCGCCGCCCTCGCGCTGACCTGTCTTTCAGTCGCGGTCGGCGAGGCGGTCGTGGTTTACTCGCTGGGGCTTGGTCTCTTTGGCGCACTGAAAAAGACGAACCTTCTAAAAAAGGTCTAAATCCAGATCGGGGAAATCCACGCGCGGCGACCCATTTCGTCGATCACCTCGCAGCGGACGAATGTCTCCCCCTGCTCGAGATTGACATTGTACGCACCCCCCGTCAGGTTTTCACCGTTCAAGCAGCGCCCGCGCGTCCACGGCATGTTGGAATAAAACGCAATGCGGCTGACGGGCGTACATTCCACGCGATAGACGCCGGCGCGCTCGTCGTATTCCGCAAACTTGATCTCCGGACCCTGCGACGCATAGTATTCCCCGTGCCGCAGTGCGTCGAGGATATCCTCGGACGTAAGTGCCGCCGCGCGCACCATGGTGAATCCGCTCCCGGGCTCCCCGGTATAAAAATGCGTATCGTCGGCGGCCATGAAGCCGAACAGCCGCCCGTGGTTGGCGCTGATGTCAAGCTGCGTGCCGGAATACGCGCGGTCATTGCCCCACGGGAAACCGGACACCGCGTTGAACACTTCCGCGCCGCACACGTCGCCCAATTTCATCAGAACCTCTAGCGTGTTCATGGACCATGCGGGGTGCGCGAGGATCGCCGCGCCACCCATGCGGTTGATGCGCGCGATCGCATCGTTGGGACTGTCCGAACGGATGATGCGCGGATCGGCGCCGTCCGGCACAACCCCTACGATGTGAAGGGCCTGGTTGGGAATATCGAAGTCGTACTCGGCACCGCGCATGACCAGCATGCCGTCATGCCGCGATTCCTCGTTCATGCGCCAGTGATCGGTCACGGCGAGAAAATCATAACCAAGCTCTTTATAGATGGCAAGACACCGTGCGTAACTTTCTTTCCCATCGCTGACGGTGGTATGTACGTGCATATTGCCCTTGTAATATTTCTGGGTCGCATCAATGAGTATCACGTGCTTTTCGTTCCTCCATTCGCCTTAGAATTTCGCGCAGGCGCGGCCTGTTATAACGCTGTATGATGACGAAGGACAGGTTCCCCACGCCATACGCGGTCCCGAGCATCGCGCCGACTGCGCCGCCCGACGCATAAGCGATGATGGGCGACACGATTGCGATCAGACCCCAATGGACAACCTCTGCCACGCACG
Organism: Bacillota bacterium; assembly: GCA_023421735.1. The sequence continues at coordinate 10,281 of JAEZSP010000039.1, forward strand.
TCTCGCGGATCAACCGCGCCATGGCCTCCGGCGTCCGCGCAAGCGCGGCCTTTTTTTTCACCATGAAGGGCACAAACCGGCTCATATCCGGTACCCAGTCCTTCCACTTATGCACGCGCACGCGGTCATATATTTTCCCCTTGTTCTCCCACGAAAAATCGCGGTATGGAAAGGCATCAAAATCAAACCACCTGCGCGGCAACGATTGCCCGATCGCAAATGAAACCAGTCCGCCGACCGTCGCAATCAATACGACGTCGAGCAGAACGCCGGGCAAACCGCGAATCAGCCGCTTAAACATAAAGACACCCCCCATTTGATCCGCAGGCTTTATTATAACACGGAAGACGCCCACGTGCATTGCTTTTCTCTCTGAAAAGCGTTAAAATATCCCCGGAATGACACAGGAGGAGTACAAACAAATGATGCAATGCGTACAGACCGGTTCGATCCTCGAAACATTCGGGATCGATGCGGGCTTTCGGATGATCCGAGATGCTGGCTTTCAAGGCGTGGACTTCAACATCGACCACACGCTCCCCTACGACGTCATCGCAGGCGGCGGTTCGGTACCGATCTATGACGCGGGTGAGGAGGCGCTGATCGACGCGATGCGCCCCTACAAGGAAGCCGCCGACCGACACGCAATCCGGATCGTGCAGATGCACGCGCCGTTCCCGAGCCTGGTCAAAAATGAGGCGGGCAACGCCTATGTCAGGAAGGCGATCATCGCCTGCATCCGCGCAGCGGCGTACTTTTCCTGCAAATATCTGATCGTACACCCGTTCTTCCTCGGCTACGCCGACAAACTCTCCCCCGAAGCCGAGTGGAATGCAAATATCGAGGGCTATTCCGCGCTCATCCCCGCCGCGAAAAAGTATGGCGTGACCATCTGCCTTGAAAACATGTTCTCCAGTCACAACGGCAAAATTTACGCCGCCTGCTGTGCAGACATGGCAGAGGCAAACCGCTATATCGACCGCCTCAACGAAATCGCGGGTGAAAAGGTCTTCGCCTTTTGCCTCGACACCGGTCACGCACTCCTTGTCGGGAAGGACATCAGTCAGACGATTCGAGAACTCGGCCCCCGGCTTGAAACCCTGCACATCCACGACAACAACGGCATGCAGGATCAGCACCTCTTCCCCTACATGGGCGTGCTCGACTGGGATCGCTTTATCAGCGGCCTCAAAGAAATAGGATACCAGGGCGACCTTTCCTTTGAAACCTTCAACGCCTTGAATGTCATTGACGACGCCCTCGCCGCCGAAGCACTCACATTCCTCGGCGCAATCGGACGGTTGTTCGCAAAGCGGATTGAAGGCTAGCGAAGCGCACGTCAAGTCAGAGCCATCGCTTACCGAATTTCCGGGAGGTTTGGAGAGCCACAGCCCTTCATGTTCAATCATCCCGCTTACAGCGAAGTCGTCAGCGATTGCCTGCGCGTCAAGTATTTTAACTTGACAAGACGGCCCTTTTTCAGGTATACTTTGTAAAGCTGATTGACTTTACGGAGGGGTTTCATGGACGAGCTCGCGAAAAAAATCCGGCTCGCCCGGCTGATCGACTTTTACGGACCGCTCCTGACGGCGCACCGGCGGGAACTTTTGCGCATGTACTGTGAGGAGGACTTGTCGCTTGCCGAAATTGCGCAGGCGATGGGCGAGGCGGGAAAGCCGCTCACCCGACAGGGCGTTTATGACGCGGTCGCCAAGGCGGAAAAGCAGCTCACGGCGCTGGAAGCGCAGTTGGGGCTCATGAATCGATACGACAATCTGACCCGTGAGGCGGACGCCTGTCTGAAGGCGCTGGAAGCGGGCGAAACGGAACTGGCGAAGGCGGCGCTTCGGCGCATGAAAGAGATCGAGAGGTGACACGATGGCCTTTGAGGGACTGACCGACAAACTGCAAAACGCATTCAAGAAATTCTCCGGCAAGGGCAAACTCACCGAGGCGGACGTCAAGGAGGCACTCAAGGAAGTGCGTCTGGCGCTTCTCGAAGCGGACGTCAACTATAAAGTCGTCAAGGAATTTGTCAAAAAAGTCACCGAGCGTGCGGTAGGCGGGGATATCCTCACCTCCCTGACGCCCGGACAACAGGTGATCAAGATCGTCAACGAGGAGCTCACGAGTCTCATGGGCGGCGCGAACGCGCGGCTCACCCACTCCTCGAACCCGCCGACCATCTATATGCTCTGCGGCCTGCAGGGCGCAGGTAAGACGACCATGGCGGCCAAACTCGGCAGCCTGATCAAAAAGGACAACAAAAAGCCCATGCTCGTGGCGTGTGACGTCTACCGCCCGGCGGCCATCAAGCAGCTGCAGGTCGTGGGTTCGCAGGCGGGTGTGGAAGTCTTCGAGCGTGGACAGGGAAATCCCGTCGAGATCGCGAAACAGGCGATTGAACACGCACGCTACTACGGCTTTGATCCCGTCATCATCGATACCGCGGGTCGTCTACACATCGATGAGACGCTCATGCAGGAGCTGCGGGACATCAAATCGACCGTGAAACCGCAGGAAATCCTGCTCGTGGTCGACGCCATGACCGGCCAGGACGCGGTGACGGTCGCGGACACGTTCAACAGGGAACTGGGCGTGGACGGCGTGATCCTCACAAAGCTCGACGGCGATACGCGCGGCGGCGCAGCCATTTCGGTGCGCGCGGTGACCGGAAAGCCCATCAAGTTTGCGGGCATCGGCGAAAAGCTCAACGGCATTGAACCCTTCCACCCGGATCGCATGGCGTCGCGCATCCTAGGCATGGGCGATATGATGAGCCTCATCGAAAAGGCGCAGGAATCCTTCGACGAGGATGCGGCGCAGGACTTGACGCGCAAGATGCGCACCAACTCCTTCAATCTCGAGGACTACCTCGAGCAAATGAAGCAGATGAGCAAAATGGGGTCCATCCGCGACGTTCTGAAGATGATCCCCGGCGTATCGGGCAAGATCAAGGACGAGGACATCGACGAGGATAAGATCACCCAGGCGCAGAAAAAGAACGAGGCGATCATCCTCTCCATGACGCGCATGGAGCGCAGAAACCCCGACATTCTAAACGCCAGTCGCAAGCGCCGGGTCGCCCGGGGCAGCGGCACCACGGTGCAGGAGATCAACCTGCTCCTCAAGCAGTTCGATCAGGCGCGCGATATGATGAAGCAGTTCATGGGCGCGGGCAAGCGCGGCAAGATGCGCATGCCGTTCGGGAAATTCCGCCCGCCCTTCAATTCGTAAAACTGCGGATTGCGCGCCGCCGGGAAAACCGAACGATCAACCGGTAATTTCGGGTCACCCCGTAATTATAGATACAACATTCAGGAGGAATTCCAAATGGTCAAGATTCGTCTTAAGAGAATGGGCATGAAAAAGCTTCCCTTCTATCGCCTGGTGGTCACCGACAGCCGCAACGCGCGCGACGGTCGGTTCATCGAAGAAATCGGGTATTACAACCCCCTCACGGAGCCGGTTGATCTGAAGATCGACGGCGATCGCGCCAAGTATTGGCTTTCCAACGGCGCGCAGCCGACGGATACCGTGCGAGGCCTTCTTAAGAAGGGCGGCGTCCTGTAAATGGTGGAACTGGTCAAATTCATCGCTCGGTCGTTGGTTGAAAAGCCCGATGCCGTGGACGTCCGCGAAGTTGAGGAAGCGGACAAGGTCACCATCGAGTTGCGCGTCGACCCGGACGACATGGGCAAGGTAATCGGTCGCCAGGGGCGCATCGCAAAGGCCATCCGCACGGTGGTCAAGGCGGCGTCCGCACGCAGCGAAAAGCCGGTCTTCGTGGAGATCGTGTAGAAGAAAATCCGCCCGGCGCACCATGTGCCGGGCTTTTTTACGAGGCAATGATGAAATTCGTCACCTTCAACATTCGCTATGATACCCCGCACGACGGAATCAACGCGTTTCCCCATCGCGCGGGCATGATCCTGCAAAAGATCGAATCGGAATGCCCGGATGTCGTTGCGTTTCAGGAATGCCGCCCGCACGTGTTTGATTTTCTGAAAAAGCATCTGCCCGATTATGAAATCGTGGGCTGCGGGCGCGGCGAACGCTATGACGACGAGCATAACCCGATCGCGCTTCGAAAGGATCTCTTTGAGCTGATCGGCCTCGAAACCGAGTGGCTCTCCCCCACCCCGGATGTGCCCGGCTCGCGCTATCGGGAACAATCCGACTGTCCGCGCATCGTGACGCGCGCAACGATTTTGCCGCTTCACAGCGCGACGCCGTTTTACGTGTTCAATACGCATCTTGACCATCGGTCGGAAACGGCGCGCGTTTTGGGCGCCGGGCGCGTCATCTCGCTCATGCGGGATCGGCTCGCGCGGCGGGACATGCCGCTTATTTTAGCGGGTGACTTCAACGCAGATCCCGATGCGGATGCCGTGCGCGCATTCCTGGGAGACGATGTTTTGCGCCTCACCGACCACACGGACGGCCTTGCAAACAGCTATCACGGCTACGGGACGTCTTCACAGCCGCGCATCGATTATATCATGAGCCGCGGTTTCCGCACATGTTCCCCGCTCGCCGTCTGGAACGACGAACGCGACGGGATCTTCCTGTCCGACCATTATCCCCTGTCAATCGAACTCGAAATGGAGTAAGCCATGAAGCCTGAATACCTCATGATCGGCGAGATCACAAAGCCGCAGGGCGTGCGCGGTGAACTGAAGGTGCGCCCCATTACCGCCGACCCGTACCGATTCGAAGGCATGACCGAGGCATACGTCAAGCGCGGCGATGCCTACGAACTCGTACACTTTACGGTCAACCGCGTCACGGGCGACGCCGCGTATCTGAGCCTTGATGGCGTGGAAAACCGCGAAGACGCCGAAAAGCTGCGGGGCACGTTCCTCTATGTCGACCGCGCGCATGCCATCGAACTGACGGAGGACGAAACCTTTCTCTGCGACCTCGTGGGTCTGAAGGGCATTGACGACGAAGGGCGCGCAATTGGCGTGCTGGCGGACGTACTGCAGCCCGGCGGCAACGACGTGTATGTCTTCAAGGGGCCGCGCGGCGAAGTTCTCGTCCCCGCACTCAAATCGGTCGTGAAAAGGGTCGACCTCGCCTCCGGCGTCATCGAGCTCGTCGCCGCGCGCATGGCCGAAGTGGCGGTGTACGAAGATGAAGATTAAGGTCTTCACCATCTTCCCGGAAATGCTCCGGCCGATGCTCGCGGAATCGATCCTCGGTCGCGCCATCGGGGCCGGGCACATCACGGTCGAACTGATCGACATCCGCCCGTACGCCGAAAACAAACACAAAAACACGGACGATTATCCGTTTGGCGGCGGCGCGGGCATGGTGATGCTCGCGCAGCCCATCGTCTCCGCGTTCGAGGCAAACACGTCCCCGGAGTTTTCCGGGCGGCGCATCTATATGTCCCCGCGCGGACGCAGACTCGATCAAACGATCGTCGAAGAATTATCTCAATGCGGCGATCTCATGATCCTGTGCGGCCATTATGAGGGAGTCGACCAGCGCGCGCTCGATCTGTGCATTGATGAAGAACTCTCCATCGGCGATTATGTGCTGACCGGCGGCGAACTCGCGGCGCTGGTTCTCATCGATGCCGTTTCGCGGCTCATCCCCGGCGTTCTGGGCGCTGCGGAATCCTCCGAAGACGAGAGCTTCACCATGGGTCTTCTCGAATACCCTCAATACACCCGGCCTCGCACGTTCCGCGACCTCGAAGCCCCGGACGTGCTGCTTTCCGGTCATCACGCCAATATCCGCAAGTGGCAGCGCGAACAGGCGCTTGCCATCACATACAAAAACCGCCCCGACCTTCTCGAAACCGCGGAACTGACAAAGGCGGAGCGGGTGTACTTGGAAGCATTGCGCCAGGAAACGCTGCCGTCCGCGTCCCCGGACAAGGATTGACGTTCCTGTGCGTCCCTTTCCGGGGCGGGTCAAGCGCATCTGTGCGGTTCATCGATACAGGATCACGCTCCGCCCACCCACTCGCCCTTTGGTCCTCCCAGATAATCATTTGCCCGTCCGGGATTGAACACCCGGACGGGCAATGTCATACCATGGGCACAGGTCAGACCAAGAAGTCCTCCCGCTGTGGTGAAAACACATCGAGTACCGCACCGGCTTCGAGGCACCGCGTGCCGTGCGCGACGTTTGACGCAAACGTAATGGTATCACCCGGGCGAACGACGACGGACGCACCATCGATGTTGAACTCAAACGCACCGGAAACGACATAAGTGCTCTGCACATGCGGATGCGTGTGGACAGGGCCGACACCGCCCTCCTCAAAGGAGACCTCGACGACCATCATCTCTGGCGTGCGGCTCAAAACCCTGCGCGTGAGGCCCCCGCCCAAGTCCTGCGGGGCGGCGTCCGCGTACTTGACGACATTCGCTCTCATAATGCCACTCCGAAATAATTCTTGGCGTTTTCAAAACAGATGCCGCGCACGATCTCGCCGAGGGTATCGTAATCGGCGGGATATTCGCCCCTCTCTACCCAGGAACCGATCACATCGCATAAGATGCGCCGGAAGTACTCGTGACGCGGATAGCTCACAAACGAGCGCGAATCGGTCAACATGCCCACAAACGTCGAAAGAAGCCCGATCGACGCGAGCGTCTCAATCTGTTCGGTCATGCCCTTTCGCTGATCAAGGAACCACCACGCGCTGCCGAACTGCACCTTTCCGGGCGCATCCGCCGATTGGAAATTGCCCGCCATGGCGGCAAGTGCGGCGTTTGCGGCGGGGTTCAGGCTATAGAGTATGGTCTTCGGGAGCATACCCGCGCGTGCCTGCGCATCCATGAGCTTTGAAAGCTTCACAGAAACCAGTTCGTCGTTGATGGAATCAAAACCCGTGTCCGGGCCATGTTTTTCAAACATCGCAGTGTTGTTGTTCCGCAGCGCGTTCAGGTGGTACTGCTGCGTCCACCCACGCCGCGCATACATGCCGCCCAGTGCGATCAGAAGCGCCGCCTTGTAATGCTCCGCGCAGTCCGCGCACGGTGCTTCGCCCGCAAGCGCCATTTCGAGCGCGCGGTCGGCCTTTCCCACCTCCACATCGGCGTAGGCAATCCGGTCGAGTCCGTGATCAGACACGCGTGCCCCCTGCTCATGGAAGAACTGCACCCGCTTCTCAAGCGCAGCGATGACATCGGACGTTTTGTGAATCTCGACGCCCGCAACGCCTGCCAGCTTACCCATGTAATCCGCAAAGCCCGCCTTATCCACGTTCACGGCCTTGTCCGGGCGGAACGCGGGCAGCACTTTGGCGGTAAAATCCTTGTCTTCCGCGATCATCCGGTGCCATTCGAGGCTGTCGACGGGATCATCGGTCGTGCAGATGAGCTTCACATCGAACTTCTCGATGAGCCGTTTCGCGCGGTACTCTTCCGTCGCCAGAAGCGCATTCGCCCTCTCCCAAATCTCATCCGCCGTCTTTTCGGAAAGCACAGTCTCGATGCCGAACACGCGCTTCAGCTCCAGATGCGTCCAGTGATACAGCGGATTCCCGATCATGTAAGGCATCGCCTTTGCGTACGCCTTGAAGCGCGCATAGTCGTCGACGTCTCCGTGAATCAGGTCGTCCGCAATGCCGTAGGCCGCCATGGCGCGCCACTTGTAATGGTCGCCCCCCAGCATCAAATGCCCGATGTTGCGAAAGCCGATGTTCTCCGCAATCTCGCGCGGGGAAAGATGGCAATGATAGTCGATGATCGGCATCTTTTCGGCAAACTCATGATAGAGCTTCTTCGCAGCCGGGGTCGACAAAAGGAAATCCTCGTCCATAAATGGTGTCATATCGCGCCTCCTAACAGCCGTTTTTCCATTTCAAATTCGCTTGAAACGATCTCACATGCGTCCATGTCCAAACATGGGCGCGCCGCAGCGTCAAACGCGAGCGTAAACGCATCAAAACCCAAATCGTGCGCAAGCGCCGCACATCCGGCGCGCGCCTCCTCCTCGGAAAACGTCCCCCACGCGAGCGCATGCGGTGTTTTCCCCGCAAACCATCGGAGGGCGACATACCCGCCCGGCACGTGCGCGCGTGCTACCTGCGCATCACTGCCTTCCGCCGGATGCTCGATAAGCTCCCACATGTGGCGGGACGCAGTCTGATGAAAGCCCAGCACAAACCGCTCCTCGCGTACCACGCATTCGGGAATCCGGTCGATCCGTTCGACCGGCGCGCCGATCCCAGTTTTGCTATTTGCATAGACGATTTCCCGCGCACGCCGATAACCGAGCTTTTCGTAGAACGCATCGGCACCCGTTTCCAGCTCAGGGATCAGCGTCACCCGCGCACAGCCGCGCCTTCGCGCCTCCGCCTCCCCATCCGACATCATCCGGCGTCCAATGCCATGGCGTTGCAGCTCTTTTTTGATCTGTAACACGCCCAGATAAAATGTTTTCCCGTTGGGTTCGTCCGATTCAACCCACTCGGCATGGCCTGCAGGTTCACCGTCCAGAAAGGCGACCTGTATATAAAACCCGCGCGCAAGCCGCCGATCCGTCCAGCGGCGGCATGATTCCGGCTCGCCCCACGGGCCTTCCTCGCCTGTCTCAACCGCAACGATCGCCGGAATATCCGCCAGCGTTGCTGTCCTAATCTCAACCACTTGCATCTTCTCCTCGGCGCGCATCGTCCGACATCGTGAAATCGCGCGCACCCGTCGGCCTACGCCGGACGCGGCCGCGCGCGATCCCTGTTGTCTTTCTTATTTCTTCTTTTTGCCGTAAGCCCCGCCCGGCAGCATTTCGATGCAGTTTTCCGGACAGGCCGACTCGCACGCGCCGCAACCGACGCAGTTCCATTCGATCACGGAGTGCTTCTCACCCGGATCACCGGCGATGGCCGAGAACTGGCAAACCTTCTTGCATTCCCCGCAGCCCGTACACGCGGGATAGTGGATGATGGCGTGCTTCCTGAGCGCCTCGTTTGCTTCGAGTGAGCCTGTCGGACAGCCGTCCGCGCACTGCATGCAGCCCACGCACTTTTCATAATCGATCACGGGGAGGTCGTTGACCATCGTGATGGCGCCGAACTTACAGGTTCTGGCGCACTTTCCACAGCCGATACAGCCCGCAGTGCAGTTATCGCGCACCACCTTGCCGCGCTGCATGGCCGAACATGCGCGCACGACGGCATGCTTTTCGGGCACCATCTGGATAACCCCGCGCGGACAGGTCGTGATGCACGCGCCGCAGGCGACGCACTTCGCCGGATCGACCGCGACAAGCCTTCCGTCGAGCACCTTAAGGGCGTCAAATTTGCAGGCGGCAACGCAGTCGCCATAGCCCAGGCATGCATACTGGCACGCCTTGTCGCCCATGCCCGCAACGTTCGCCGCGCGGCACGTCTTGATTCCCTCATATTCAAACCGGATCTTGCAGTTTTCAAGGCTGCCGTTGCAGCGCACAAACGCGACCTTTCGATCCTTCGGCACGTCGTCCTTGCCCATAATTTCGGCAATGCGCGATGCGCCCTTGGGACCCGCCACGCCGCAGAGCGAAATGTCGGCCTTTCCCTCGGCCACAGCCTGCGCGTAGGCATCGCAGCCCGCGTATCCGCAGCCGCCGCAGTTCGCCCCGGGAAGCGCCTCGCGCACAAGCGCCTTGCGCGGATCCTCCTTGACGGCGAAGATCCTGCTCACCACCGCGAGCAGGGCGCCGAAGAGGAGGCCCATGGCCCCAATCAGTCCGGCGGCGAGCAGAATGGATTTTACCACGATTGTATCCTCCCTAAATCAGCCCGGCGAAGCCGGAAAATGCGACAGCCATCAGGCCCGCCGAGATGAGCGCGCCGGGGAACCCCTGCATCCACTTGGGCATGTCGGAAAGTTCCATCCGCTCGCGGATGCCGGCGAACAAAACGATCGCGAGCATGAATCCGGCGGAGGCGGCAAGGCCGTTCACCGCGGACTCGACGAGGTTGTATCCTTCGTCCACGTTCATGATCGTCGCGGCCAGCACGGCGCAGTTGGTCGTAATCAGCGGCAGGTACACGCCAAGCGCCTGATATAGCGCGGGGCTGATCTTTTTGAGAACCATCTCAACCAGCTGCACGAGCACCGCGATGACGAGAATAAACGCGATCGTCTGCATGTACTCGAGCCCAAAAGACACCAGCATCTTCCGGACAAAATAGGTAACGACCGACGCGACCGTGATGACGAAGATGACCGCCATGCCCATGCCGAACGCCGTTTCCACCTTCTTCGAAACGCCGAGGAAGGGGCAGATGCCGTAAAAGCGGTTCAGAACAAAGTTATTGACGAGCAGAGAGCCGACAAAGATCAATAAAAGGTTCATTGCGCGGCCTCCTTTCGCTTCGAGAGCGCGTAGACAACTGCGAGCAGCAGACCCAGCAGCACGAACCCGCCCGCCGGAGACGTCGCAAACAGCATAGGTTCATAGCCTGTGGGCATGATCTGCGCGCCAAAGACGGTGCCTTTGCCGATCAACTCACGCACAATCGCCAGAAGCGTGATCGCAAACGTGAAGCCCAGCCCCATGCCAAGCCCGTCCACCGCGCTCTTGAGCGGGGGATTTACAAACGCAAATGCCTCCGCGCGCGCAAAGATGATGCAGTTGACGACGATCAGCGAGATAAACACGCCCAGCGTCTTGTACAGCGAGGGAAAGTATGCGTGCATGACCATCTCCACAATCGAAACGAACGTCGCAATGATGATGATGAACGCCGGGATCCGGATCTTATCCGGAATCGCCTTTCTGAGAAGCGAGATCACCAGGTTCGAGCACACGAGCACGAATGTGGTCGCAATGCCCATGCCAATGCCGTTTGACGCCTGATAAGTGATCGCAAGCGTCGGGCACATGCCCAGAACCAACCGGAAGGTGGGGTTCTCGTCAAATATGCCGTTGAGAAGGATGCCCTTCAATTCTTTACCGTTCATTGCGCGCTCACCTCCTGATTCAGGAAATTCGCCGCGAAGTGCCGGAGCGCCTCGGCAGCGCCGTTTTTCACCGCGTTCGAAGAATACGTCGCGCCCGTCATGCCGTCGACGCCCTCGATTGCCGTACCTGCAATGTCCGAAGACGCGCCTTCGTTCGCCGTTGCGCCCGCGCCGTCGGATTCATATGCGGCGTTCAGCCCGACAAAGGACGCGAGGAAGGGTTTTTCGTCCGCCGAACCAAGGCCCTTGGTTTCCTTATGATTTGTGACGTTTACGCCGGTGATGGCGCCGGAGGCGTCGATGCCCAAGGACATCGAAACCATGCCCGCAAAGCCCTTGGACTTGAGCTCGTACACGTAGCCCATAATCTGATCGCCGTCATAGCCCGCGTACACGCCAATGATGTCGGGATAATCCGTCAGATCCGTATCGACCTGTTTGAATTCATATTCGCCCAGGACCGACTGGCGCGCCGCATTGACGATTGCGCGTTCGTTCTCCGCAATGGTATCCTTCGTCAGGGCATTCACCATTGCGAGCAGCAGCGCGGAAGCCAGCGCGAACACCATCAGCCTGATCGCGAGTTTCGCTGTGTCACGCATTCTTCTTGCCTCCCCCGTACACTTTCGGCTTTGTGAACTGATCGATCAGCGGCACAAACAGGTTCATAAACAGGATCGAATAGCTCACGCCCTCCGCCATGGACGAGAAGTACCGAATGGCAAACGCCACCAGGCCGCAGCCCACGCCGAAGATCAACTTGCCGACCCAGGTAATGGGCGAGGTCGCATAATCGGTCGCCATGAAAATGGCGCCCAGCAGAAGTCCGCCCGAAAGGAGCTGGTAAACGCCCGCGTCCACGCTTCCCACCAGCGCACCGGAAGTGATCCACGAAAGCGCGAATACCGTTCCGATCATCGCCACGGGGATGTGCCAGGTGATGACCTTGCGCGCCACGAGGTACAACCCGCCCACCAACAGCGCGAGCTTGCTCACCTCGCCGATGCAGCCCGGTGCCTGACCGATGAACAACTGCCAAAGGTCATACTGCTGCACGAGCGGCGTCGCGGTCGCAACCGCGTCCACGCCGCGCACGGCCACGTTGAGCGCAGAACCCGACATGTAAGAAAGCCAGGATGTCATGAGGATCGCGCGCCCGGCAAGCGCCGGGTTCACAAAGTTGTGCCCCAATCCCCCAAAGATCATCTTGACAAGCAGGATCGCAACCGCCGAGCCGACGACAGGCATCCAGTAGGGAACCGACGAAGGCAGGTTGTACGCGAGCAGCATGCCCGTTACAATCGCGCTCAGATCCCAGATCGTCTGCGCCTTGCGGGTGATGTAGTTGTACAAAAACTCGGTCGCAACCGCAGTCACGCAGGAAATCAGTATAATCATTGCAGCGCGGTATCCGAAATAGAAGATACCGAACCCGCCCGCCGGGATCAGCGCCACCGCGACGTGCGCCATGATCGACTGCGTGGTGCGCGCGCTGCGCACATGGGGCGAAGACGTCACCCGCAGCATTTTCACATTCTCCATTGTGTCATCTCACTTTCTCGGCAGCGCGCGCTTGGTCACACGGATCATCTGGACAAGGGGCAGCTTCGCGGGACACGCGAACGAGCACGAGCCGCACTCGATGCAGTCGAGCACGCGGTAGTCATCCCGCGCCTTCTCGAACATCCCCTTGCGCGCAAGCGCATAAAAATCGAGGGGCAACAGCCCGATGGGGCAGGAACGCACGCAGGTTCCGCAGCGAATGCAGTTGCCCGGCGCGTCCGAATAGCCCGCCTCATCCTTCATCACGAGGATGCCGCCTGACGCCTTCATGGTGGGCGTATTGAGGCTCGAAACGCTCATGCCCATCATGGGTCCGCCCATGATCACCTTATTCGCGCCCGCGTTGACCCCACCGCACTGCTCAATCACGCTCTCGATGGCGGTACCCACGCGCACGCGCAGGTTTTTCGGGTTTGCAACCTCGCCCGCGACGGTGATCACGCGCTCGGTGATCGGCTTTCCAAGCCGTATGGCGTCCGAAAGCGCCGCGGCGGTCGATGCATTCATGACCACGCAGCCGGCATCCATCGGCAGCTTCCCGGAAGGCACCTGCCGCCCGGTGATCGCCTCGATGAGCTGTTTCTCGCCGCCCTGCGGGTATTTAACCTTGAGGGGACAAACCTCAATCCCCCGACCCGCCACCGCCTTCGAAATCGACTCGATGGCATCCGGCTTGTTTTTTTCAATGCCGATGCGAAGCACCTTCGCCGAAACGATGTGCGCGGCGATCAGCATGCCGTCCACAATCTTCTCCGGATGGTCGAGCATCATCCTGTGGTCGCTCGTGAGATAGGGCTCGCACTCCGCGCCGTTGATGATGAGATAGTCGATCTTCTTGTCCGGGGGCGGAGATAACTTGACGTGCACAGGGAAGGCCGCACCGCCAAGACCCACCATGCCGGCCGCCCGCACGGCCTTGAGAAGCTCGTCCTTGGGCGCAAGGAAGGGGTCGTCGAACTTTTTCAGCGAATCGTCCGGCGTATCCAGCCCATCGTTATCGATGATGACGCAGTCCACCCGCGCGCCGGCCGCACCGGTTCTCTCCTGCACACCCTTGACGACGCCTGATACGGACGCATGCACGGGTGCCGAGACAAAGCCCGTTGCATCGCCGACCATCTGACCCATTTTCACGCGATCGCCCGCCTTGACGACGGGCTTGCACGGCGCGCCTACGTGCTGCGAAAGCGCGATTGCGACCGTCGCCGGCGGTGCCGCATCGACGACAGCCAAAGGCCCGGTGACGCTTTTTCCGCCCTTTCCTTCGTGCGGGTGCACACCGCGCCTGAACGTATATACCTTCATTTGTTCTACCACTCCATTCGGATTTCCAGCCACGCCAAAGATTATATCATATATAGTGTGTGATTTCAACAGCCGCAAAAGCTCCCCGTACAGGGAAATGGCGGAATTATTGCACACATTGTGGCATTAAATTTCCTGATAACGGCAAAAAATCGCCGCCGCGCAAAGCACGTGCGAATGCGCGGCGGCAGATGGTCAATCATGTCAGATGACCTCTAACGTGTCCTTGTCCGGGAGTTTGGGGAACGGCTTTGCCGGGAGCGTCTGATACCAGAACGCGACTGACGCGATGTCGTCCTGAAGCGGCAGATATCGACCGCCTTCGCGCCAGCCCAATGCCTGAATGGTAACCTTCAGCTTCTTTTCAAACCGCACAGGATCGGTGATGTGGAAGCGGTACAGCCCAAAGCGCGTCTGGCTGGCATAATGGCCCGTGGGCGCGATGACCTGCGCAAGCCCCGAATAGGGCGTGGAAAAGGTCACATAGTGGTCGCGTGCAACGGGATCTGTGAAATCGTAGGAACCGCAAAAATAATCCTCCGTGCCGGTGCCGCAGATGGTCGGGAATGCCGCGTCGTCGTCCATGAAGAACTTGATCTCGCCCTCGCCCCACCAGCCTTTGTTGTTCACACCCCATGCAAGGTATGTGCCGACGAAATGGCCTTCGCCCTCCACGCCGTCGAGGATCACGTAGTCCTCCTTGTAGGGAAGCGGATTTGCGCGGCGGAACTGCGCGTGGAAATATGCGGCGTTGTCCGGCACTGCCTCGAGGGAGTAATCGATTTGGTAATACATGGTCACCGGATCTTCAGCCCGATTTTCGAGGGTGATGCGGCAGTTTTTCCGGAAGGGCATCTGCCAGTAGCAGTTGAAGGCGCTGCCGGGATTGACACACACGGGCAAGGCGTTGATCTGCGCGTATTCATTCCAGCCCATGCAGAAGAAATCACCCACCGGACACTCGACCGACGGGTTCTCCGCGCCGTCCCAGTAGAAGCGGACGATGGTGTTGCGCCAGCGGCCCGTCGGCGTCAGCCAGATGTGGTTAATGACACCCGAACCGGCAATGTCCGCGATGGCGTACACCTCTCCGGGCTGCAGAACCTTGTAGGGGTTCACCTTCCAGCCGATGCCCAAATCACGCGCGGCGCGTTTTGCGGAACCCTCCTCGAGTGGGCACATGCCGCCCCTGCCAGGCGCGCCCGTTTCGTTTTCAGGCGAGATGGAGCGGGTCTTTGCCTTCTTGATCGCGCTGAGATTCGAAAGATCCATGCGTATTCCTCCTTATTCGATGTCCGTCCAAACAAGCATCTCGCCCTCATCGCGGTTGGCCCATGCAAAATAGGGGATGAACCGCGCAAGGATCGGGACGCGCTTTGTCTCGTCATAGTCCATGTAAAGCGGCGCGGGTTCGGGCCATTCCCGGCGCGTCGCGGGCAGTTCAATCGTTGGAACGCCCAGCTGCCCATCCCACGCAATGGCGGGCGCCTTGCCGCACGTCAGTTTGATGTCCTTGAGGTTTTTGCCGTTGTCCTGCTCCTCGAGGCAATAGACGATCGGTCCGCGCATCACGCTCACGCGTCCCGCGTCCTCGTGAAGCGCCGGATGCGCCGCGACGAGGCGTACGTCAAGCGCGATCTCGAGCGTCAACACATCGCCCGCCGCCCACGTCCGATCGACCCGTGCATAGCCGTCCTTGACAGGGGCCTCCACCGCGTCTTTATTGACGGCAAGCGTCCAGCGCTTTGCCCAACCGGGAATCCGCACGGCGATTGCATAGTCGCCCGGCGCGGGGGTGATGTCGATGTGTCCGTCCATGGGATACGCCGTCCGCATGGTCACCCGTCCAAACCGCGTGTCCGCGTCACAGTCCATATAGTGGTGAACATACAGGATACCCTCCCCCTGCGTGTAGGCAAAATCGCCAACCGAGCCGATCATCCTCAGCACGTTCGGCGGACAGCAGGAGCAGTCAAACACCCGCACGCGCCGCACGATGGGCATGTGATCCTTTGTCTTGCCGTAATAATCGTTGAAATGGATGATGTCCGGGTGCGCCTCGAGTGGATTTTCATAGAAAAAGCGCGTGCCGTCGAGCGAAATGCCCGCCAGCATGCCGTTATAAAGCGCCAGTTCCGCCACGTCCGCATACACGGCCTTCGGCTCCATGCGGCTCATCCTGCGCGCAAACAGTGCGAGCGCGAGCGCGGCGCAGGTTTCGGCATATGCCGTTCTGTTCATGAGGTCATAGTCAATCGTGAACGCCTCTCCCACATGGCTGGACCCAATTCCGCCCGTGACGTACATCCGTCTCTCTGCGATGTTCGCAAACAGCCGCTCGCACGCCCTTTTCAGCGCATCATCCCCGTCCTGCCACGCGAGATCAGCCATGCCGGCGTACAGATAGCACGCGCGCACGCTGTGCCCCTCGGCGGTCGTTTGTTCGCGCACGGGTTTGTGCGCCTGCGCGTAGCTCATCTTTCCGCCAAACACGCTGTAGGTCTTATCCGTCTTCGACGTCCCGCGCGTATCGATAAAATACCTGAGAAGCGTCAGCCATTTTTCGTCGCCCGTCGCGCGGTAGAGCTTGAAAAGCGCCAGCTCAATCTCCGGATGACCTGGCGTGTCAAACCCGGCGGAATGCTCCACGCGGAACACACGATCCACCAGAGACGCATACTTGACCATTAACTGCAAGAGCCTGTCCTTACCCGTCGCCGCCCGATATGCAACCGCCGCCTCAATCAGGTGACCCAGATCGTAGAGTTCGTGATCCGTATAGCGCGTAAACCGGTTTTCCGGCTCGCAGGTGTCAAAATAAATGTTGAAATACCCGTCCTCGCGCTGGTGTGCGGCGATCTTGTCCACCGCGTCGTCCACCAATTTTTCGATCCCCGCATCGCGCTTCTCCATGAGAAGGTACGCCGCCGCCTCAATCCATTTTGCAATGTCGCTGTCCCAGAAGATGTGCGGCTTGTGCGCCATGCCTTCCTTCCATTGAAAGTCCAGCGCGCCAAATCGCCCGGTGTCGGAAAAGCGCTCGTACACAGCCATCAGCCCGTTCTCGCGCGCCACATCCCGCCATTTCCCCCAAAACCCGCCCGTCACGCGCACATTTGCGCGTCCAAGATCCGTCATTTTACCCATATATACCACCCCGCCTGATGATACCATAGATTCTTTGTGATTTCCATAAGTATTTTTAACCACGAAATACTGCATTTTTTTACATTGAGAGAACGAAATGCGCCCCATTTTTGCATATTTGATGTTCCTCTACTTGCAAAATTCATAAACTTGGTGTATACTCTGCAAGATAAGCGAGTTTTGCACGGAGGTTATGCAGAATGGAAAACGCGCAGGAACTGATACAGCGGCTCAATCATAGCGGAAAAAAGCTTTCAAAGAGCCATCGCCGTATCGCGGAATGCATCGTGACCCACTACGACAAGGTGGTTTTTATGACCGCCTCCCGATTGGGTGAGTATGTGGGCGTATCGGAATCGACGGTTGTTCGCTTTGCGGCCGCGCTCGGCTACACCGGCTATCCGCAGCTCCAAAAGGCACTTCAGGAACTCATTCGCCATCGGCTTACCGCCGCGCAGCGCTTCGAAATGACGAGCGACATGGATCATGCGCAGGTGCTCAACAAGGTGCTGAAGGCGGATATTCAGAATATCCGCTCGACGCTGGACGAGCTGGACGTCAACGCGTTTGAGCTGGCCATCGATAAGATTATCCAGGCGCGGCACATCTATGTGCTGGGTCTGCGTGCGTCTGCCCCCGTCGCGCAGTTTTTCACCCACTATCTCCGGTTTATTTTCCGGGAAGTGGAGTGCGTGACTTCGGGCGTTTCAGACGTGTTTGAGCAGCTTGCGCGCATCGGCGAAGACGACCTCCTGATCGGCATTTCCTTTCCTCGTTACACAAGCCGTTCCATCGAGGCCATGGAATTCGCGCGTTCGCGCGGAGCGGAATTGATCGCAATTACAGACGGTCCGCTCTCCCCCCTGCACGCGACAGCGGATATTTGCCTGAACGCGAAAAGCGATATGGCATCGTTCGTCGATTCGTTCGCGGCGCCTCTCTCGCTCATCAACGCGCTCATCGTGGCGCTGGCGCAGCGGCGGCGGCAGGAAGTATCCGAATATTTCGATAAAATTGAGAATATCTGGGGCACATACAACGTGTATCTTGCCAAGACCGGAGAGTAATATCATGAAAAAGGTGATCATCGTCGGAGGCGGCGCGGCGGGCATGCTCGCGGCGCTTTTTGCCGCGCGCGCGGGCGCGCAGGTGCAGCTCCTCGAGCGCAACGAAAAGCTCGGAAAAAAGCTCTATATCACGGGCAAGGGCCGCTGCAACCTGACAAATGCCGCCGAGCAGGAACCCTTTATGCGGCACATTCTCCGGAACCCGCGCTTTCTGTACGCGGCGCTCGCAGCGCTCGACAATGTGAAGCTGATGGATTTGATCGAGTCGCTCGGCGTGCCAGTCAAGGTGGAGCGCGGCGACCGCGTGTTTCCGCAATCCGAGAAGGCCAGCGACATCAACCGCGCGCTCGAACGCGAACTGCGCCGTCTCGGCGTCGCCATTCGGCTGAACGCGCGCGTGCGGGAGCTTGCGACCGAAGACGGGCACGTAACGGGCGTGCTGCTCCAATCCGGTGATACGGTCGCGGGCGATGCTGTGATCCTGGCGACAGGCGGCCTAAGCTATCCCATGACAGGCTCCACGGGCGACGGCTACGCGCTTGCGCGCGCAACCGGCCACGGGGTTACGGATCTCCTGCCTGCCCTCGTTCCCCTCGAGACAAGCGAAAGCTGGCCGTTTGCGCTCACGGGCCTGTCGCTGAAAAACGTGACGCTTCACGCATGGGCGGGCAAAAAGCGCGTCTTTTCGGAACAGGGCGAGCTTCTGTTTACCCACTTTGGTCTTTCCGGTCCCCTGATCCTCACACTTTCGAGCCTCCTGCCCGCGGATCTTTCCGACGTGCGGCTTGTGATCGATTTAAAACCCGCCATCGACGATGGCACGCTCGATCAGCGGCTCCTGCGCGAATTCCGGGACAATTCCAGAAAATCGATGTCCACCGTCATCGATGCGCTTGCCCCACACGCGCTCGGCATGGCGCTGCTGGATCTGGCGGAAATCCCGCCCGCCAGGAGCGCGAATGCCGTCACACAGGAGGAGCGCAAGCGCCTGCGCGTCCTTCTGAAAAATCTGCCGCTCACCCCCAAGGCGCTGCGCGGTTTTGACGAGGCGGTCATCACGCGCGGCGGCATCCGCGTCAAAGACGTCAACCCCTCCACGCTCGAATCAAAGCTGCTTCCCGGTTTGTTTTTCGCGGGCGAGCTTCTCGATCTCGACGCGACAACGGGCGGTTTCAACCTCCAGATCGCGTTTTCAACCGGCGCGCTGGCGGGCCAATCCGCAGCACAATAGATGCACATACGGTCATATTCCGATCCCTTCTGAATATATAGTTAGCAAACAAATGATAAGTCGCCGCGCGAAGTGCGGCGACATTTTTCGCTCAATGGGGAGGGATTGAAATGCTTCGGAAAATGATCGCACTCACACTGACCTTGATGCTTTTGGCCGCCTGCGCGCTTGCGACCGAGGTTGAAACGGCCCCGGTTCGCACGCTGATCGACGCGAAGATCGTCACAAAGGTGCTCGATGAGGGACAGGTTGTCGCAGGTGTGCGGCTCGAATGGGATGTGCCCTTTGCGGCGGGAGAGCTCACGACGGCAAGCTTTGTCGTAAACGGCTACACCATCCTCGGCGTGTACGTCAACGAGGACGGCGCGTGGAAGCATGCACAGACGCAGGGGCAATTCGTGTTCCTCGCGTTCGAAGACCCAGCGGGGATCGGCACCGGTACGCACAATACGCTCCAGTACAAGGACGGCGGAAACGTCCTGCGCGATTTGACGATCGACATCCAGTGCCTCTATGACATGAATCTCTACGTCGCCAAGGGTTACATACACAGCGAAATCGACGATTACATGGCCCTTTCCGAAACGGCTGACGACTATACCACCGACTATCGGCTCTTCATCCCGGACGGCTGGGAGGACGCGCAACTGCCCCTTGTCATCTGGCTGCACGGCGCAGGCGAACGCGGATCGGACAACTATGCCCAGCTCGCGGCCAATCGCGGCGCGCTCAACTTCTCGGACGCAGAGGCGCAGGCCGCGCACCCCTGCTTTGTGCTCGCGCCGCAGGCGCATGAGACGGGCTGGGATGAATTCGCCCTTGCAAACATCAATTCCGTGGTGCTTGGACTCATCGAAAACTTCAACGTCGATGCTTCGCGTATCTATGTCGCGGGTTGCTCGATGGGTGGACGCGGCTCCAAGGCGCTCGTGCTCGCCTATCCCAACATGATCGCCGCGGCGCTCGTGACCGCAAATTCCAGCTTCTCGGACGACGAGGCCGAACTGCGCGCGTTTGCCGAGGTGCCGATGTGGCTGATCTCCGCGGCGGACGACAGCGGCGGCGAGGCGGGCGCGCGGCTTGCCGAAAATGTCGGCCTGATCGAAAGCCTCGGCATCAACATCGTCGCCTCCCTCGATTCGGACGGACTCAATGGCTTCTTGCGCGGACAGGACGCGGTGGCGGATGTCCAGCGCGTAATCGACGAAGCGGACGAAACGGGCATCAACATGATCGCTTCGACCTATATCGTCGGAACTGTGCTCCCCGCCGCCCATTGGTCGTGGATGGCCGCGACGGACAACGCGGCCGTGCGCGATTGGCTGTTCTCCCATGTGAACGAAGCGCCCTATGCCGGTCAATAGACGCACCGACCGCCCCGGAGCAAACTGCTCCGGGGTTTTTCTTTTCATATATGCATCCATGTGGTATAATCTTCCCAACAGACAGAGGAGGCACCTCATGAACATACTGATCGCCTATTCCACGAGAAGCGGAACGACCGCGAAATGCGCGAATCTGCTTGCCGAGAAACTGGGTGGCGCGACGGTCGCCGATTTGAAGCGAGAGATCCCCGATCCCTCGCAGTTCGACGTCGTGATCGTCGGCGGTGCGCTGCGGACGGGCAATATCACCGGAGAAACGCTCGAATATCTTCACCGCTGCGAACACCTGTTGCTCGAAAAGCCGCTCGGGCTGTTCGTCTGCGCAGGCTCCGAGGATCAGGTGGAGGACGTTTTTCAAAAAAACGTTCCGCAGGCGCTTCTTTCCCACGCCACATGCCACATGAGCTTCGGCGGGGAGCTGGATCCCCGGCGCGCACGCGGGTTCGAAAAGATCATCATTAAAATGATCCTCAAAAACGCGGCAAAAAACGGCACCGAGATGCGCGTGCTGCCCGAGCGGATCGACCAATTTGCACAGATCATGCGCACGGCGTGCTCCTGATTCCCCTTTGCGCGGCAACGTGCCCTCTTGGATCGGGGGACCTTTCTGCACGCAGTTGATCGGCACGCCGATTCGCAAACCGCCAGGCGCAATGCGCTTTCCCGTTCCCCCATTCTGTCAAGCCATTCGCGCACTGTCTTTCAATGCCCCCTGTGCGCGCACATACGGCGCATCGTGCGGCATGCGGCTTGACAGCATGACAACCGGATGTTATGCTGAGGTCATACCACACAATTCAGCGGCACGCTGGCGGCTGCTTTTCCGCCATATGCCGCTTGCAAATATCTTGATTTACTGCCAGTAAACCTTCGATATTTGCAATTGCATCTGACGAAAAATCCGCACGTCATCGCACCACTTCATTTGTGCGGTATTGCCCTGATCTTACATTCAGCATCGTGGAGGAACTGCCCATGCCGGAATTGCCCGACCTCACCGTGTACGCCGAAAACCTCAAAAAGTGCGTCCTGGACAGAACGATTGCAGACGCTCTCGTCGTACATGGCGGTAGAATCAAACCTTCGCCCCCCGCGCTTGTCAAAGCCGCGCAGGGCGCTTTTGTCGCGGACATCGTGCGCATCGGCAAAGAACTCATCTTCTCGCTCTCGAATGACAAATCCTTTGCCGTTCACCTCATGCTCAGCGGCAGGTTTCATTTGACGACCACCGCGGAAGCGGAGGCGCTCCCCGGGCGCATCGTCACGTTCGCATTCGAAGATGGTGACGCGCTGACCGTATCCGACCCAAGCAAGCTGTGCAAATTGACGCTCAATCCGAAAAAGAGCACCGTTCCAGATGTGCTCTCGGATGAATTCGACCGCGCCGCCTTTGCACGCGCAGCGCGTAAATATGCGTGGCTCAACGTGAAGGCATTTTTGACCGATCAAAAGATCATGCTGGGCATCGGCAATGCCTATGCGGACGAAATCCTGTTCCGCGCAAACATCTCTCCCGAGGAGTATGTGGGCCGGATTCCCCCGGAAGCGCTGTCCGAGCTATGGACAGCCATTCGGGACACGCTCACGGACGCCATCACGTCCATCCGCGCAATCGCGCCGGATATCATCGGCGGCGAGGAGCGAAGTTTCCTCAAGGTTCATCATCCCGACAAAAAGGAAACGGACGCGGGCGACCTCATATTGGTCAAGGAAATCGCGGGAAAGAAGACCTATTACACCGCGCGGCAACGGCGCTTTCGCTGACATTCAAATGCAAATGAAGAGGAAATCCGTATGAAGCTGTTTCCCCCCAGGCATCGGCCACGCCCAAAGGCATTGGAATTTTTCAAGTATATCGGCCCCGGCCTTCTGGTCACGGTCGGGTTTATCGATCCCGGCAACTGGGCTTCGAATATTGCCGCCGGCTCAGACTTTGGCTATGCGCTTCTTTGGATGGTGACGCTCTCGACGATCATGCTGATCGTCCTGCAGCACAACGCCGCGCATCTGGGCATCGTGACCGGAAAATGCCTGTCTGAGGCGGTCGCGCAAAACGTGAAACCGCGCATGGGCGTCTTTGTGCTCGCAACCGCCATTTTCGCAGCCGTATCAACCGCGCTTGCGGAAATACTGGGCGGCGCAATCGCCCTCAACATGCTGTTTCATCTGCCCATCAAGATCGGTACGATTTTGGTTCTTGCCGTCGCGCTCTTTTTGCAGTTCACCAATTCATATAAGAAGATTGAAAAGATCATCATCGGCTTCGTGTCGCTCATCGGGCTTTCGTTCATCTTCGAGATTGCAATCGTCCACATAGATTGGGCACAGGCGGCAGTCGGGTGGGTCAAACCCGCGTTTCCGCAGGGCTCCATGCCCGTCATCATGAGCGTGCTCGGGGCGGTGGTCATGCCGCACAACCTGTTTCTCCACTCCGAAATCATCCAGTCCAGGCAGTGGAATTTGCAGGACGATGCAGTCATCCGGCGTCAGTTGAAATATGAATTCGGGGACACGCTCGTCTCCATGCTCATCGGCTGGGCAATCAACAGCGCCATGATCCTCATGGCCGCGGCCACCTTTTTCGCGGGCGGGACGTCCGTGACGGATCTGTCCCAGGCCGAGCAGATGCTCCGGCCGCTTCTGGGAAACGCGGCGTCCGTCGTATTCGCGGTGGCGCTCCTGTTTGCGGGCCTCTCGTCGAGCATCACGGCGGGCATGGCGGGCGGCAGCATCTTCGCCGGCATTTTCAATGAGCCTTACGACATCAAGGACAGCCATACGAAAATCGGCGTAGCCCTCACCATGGTGCCAGCCGCGCTGATCGTGCTGTTCATCACTTCGCCGTTCCAGGGGCTCATCTACTCGCAGATGTTTCTGAGCATCCAGCTCCCCATCACCATCTTCGCCCAGATTTACCTCACATCGTCCAAAAAGGTCATGGGCAAGTTCGCCAATTCCCGGCTCGACAAATCGCTTTTGTGGATCATCGGCGCCATCGTAACCATTTTAAACATCGCGCTCCTGATCAGCGCATTCTGAGCCGCGCTCGATCAACCGAATGCTGCGATTGGATCCGGAGATCACGCCTTCCTCCCGAAGCTTCTTAAACGCCCGAAACAGCGACGGTCGCTGGACGCCCAGCCGATCAGCGAGCTCCTTTTTGCTGATCGGGAGCCGTATCTCATTCGACCCCTGTGCCGCCGCCGCATCACGCAGATAATCCATCAGGTTTTCCCGCAGCGTCTTCTGCGTAAACATGATGATCCGGCGATTCATGAACAGGGAATTCGACGACAGGGATTGAATATATTTCAAGACAAAATCGTGGTCGTGGAGCAATTCCGTGACCGCGTTTTTTGTGATGCGCACGAGCGCGCAATCCGAAACGGCGTAAATATTGTGCGGATACGCGCCATGCTCCCCGAATAGCGGATTGGCGCCAATAACGGCGTTTTCTTCAAATGCAAACAGATTGACGGCGGACCCGTTTTCCGCAAGCGCATACGCAACCAAATGACCGGTCAATACCACATCCAGCGCCTCGCAGTTTTCGCCCTGTTCGTGTACCGTCGCCCCCTTGGCGTATGTCTCCCCATCGATCCTACGCGCCGCGCAAAGCCGTTCCAGTATCCCGGGCGATTCGCAACCTCGTCATCATTCTCAGCGCATGGGCGGTCATCAAGGTGCCCATGCTCCTGAACGAAATGAAGTTTCTGGGCCCTCGATTCATGATGATCCGCTGGACGCTTTCCGTCCTCGCAATTCTCATAGTTTCATCAATCGCCGCGCGCATTGTCCGGGATGCCGATCTCCCCGCGGCCCAGATGGAATCGGCGGGCCTGCACGTCGACCGGGATGCCTGCATCGAATGTGGGATTTGCGCGCGCAGCGCCTCGTCCCTTTTTGAAATGGATCGCCGAAAGGCAAACGTGCGATCTCTTTCCGCAGTACCCGAACGTGACCTGCTTCAAAAGGCAATGGATGCCTGCTCCGTGAAGGCAATTCGCTTTCATGGGGAAGACACCGCTCTGACGTACACGTCCCCACAAAAAAACAGAGTAGCCATGTCGAGCGTCCTTGTCATTCCCCCTGCGGCAGGCGCGGCGCAGCGATTTGCTGTTTTCTCTGCTGGCGGACAAAATCGGTCGTAAATTCGGTCATCATACGCCGATAGCGAATCGGCAAATGACCGCGCTGACATTTGTCATTCTTCCTCTGCGCAATCCCGACCGCCGTGTGAAACCTGCGCCACAGCGCGCGCACGGCCCGTTCCAGGTCGTCCGGCTCCGGCAATTCCAGCGCCTCGAGCCGTACGATCTGCCCGCGCCCCATTTGCGCGATGATCGTCTCCTTGTGCGTGCGGTCGAAGATCAGAAACGCCTCGCGCGGATAACGGTCGAGAAAATGCGCCATGATCAACGGCAATACGCGGTTTTTCGGCTCAATGACCGCTGCCAGCACGCCCGCATTCTGCGTAAACCGTACAAATCCCGTGTAAAGGTGCGCCTCACGCGTCAAATGCAATACCGCTTTTGTCACGGCCGCAACCGCGTCGTCATGCAGCATATCCATGACGCCTCCGCCCATACGGAAGCCCAGCCGCAGAAAAAAGAGGAGGTACCTTTCCCGTCCGGGCAGGCATGTCAACATCGTTCGCTCGACCAGTTCCTGCGCCTCCGGCGAAATGCGAAGCGGAATGGCGCGCCGTACGCGGTCGGCGCGCACATCATCCGTCCTGATCTCCCGCGTTTCAAACAGCGAAAGCTGCGCGTCCTCCGGGCCGAGGATTGCGTCCGGCGTCTCTTTTTTTTCGTAACTTTCAAATACGCAGCACAAAAAGCCTTCCAACGTGCCGTCGTAACGATAGACTATATCTGTCCGGTCAGGCATTTTTGCAAATCCTCCCGCGTCGGTTCGAGCATGGAAAGCTGCACCGCCTCCTTGCCGAGCACGCTCGCCCGGTCGGATAGTACTCTCGTCAAAAGGGCGGGTTCGTTGAGGTACAGCTTGATGAGCGTTTTTCCGGAGCAGGTGATAAAGTGCTGTGCACGCTTCAAAACCACACCCATCTTCTTGAGCGCCGCAAAGTCCAGCGCGCCGTGTCTGCGCGCCTGCTGGATGCGCCACGCGCTCTTGATGCCAATCCCGGGCACGCGCAGGAGCATCTCGTAGGGCGCGCGATTCACATCAACCGGGAATTGATCGAGATGCCCCACCGCCCAGTTGCACTTGGGGTCGAGGCAGGGGTCGAGGTTCGGGCATTGCGCATCTAAAATCTCGCTCGCACGGAACCCATAAAACCGCAATAACCAATCTGCCTGATACAGTCTGTGCTCGCGCAGAAGCGGTGGCGGCGTGCCGATGGCGGGCAGCAGGTTGTCGTCATTGAGCGGCACATAGGCGGAATAAAACACGCGCTTCAGGCTGAATTTGTCGTAGAGTGCCTGGGAAAGCGTGAGTATGGTCAAATCGTTCTCAGGTGACGCGCCGACGATCATCTGCGTCGCCTGCCCTGCAGGTGCGAATTTCGGCGCACTGCGATAGAGCGCCATGGCATTTTTCGTTTCCTTTATGGCGCCTGAAATCTGCCGCATGGGACCGAGAATCCCCGTCCGGCTCTTTTCAGGCGCAAGGCGATCGAGGCTCGCCTGCGAGGGCAGTTCGATATTGACGCTCATGCGATCCGCCAGAAGCCCCATACGCTCGATGAGAAGTGGATCCGCCCCGGGGATTGCCTTCGCATGAATGTATCCGCCAAATCGGTATTCCTCGCGCAGGATGCGCAGCACCTCGATCATCATCTCGCAGGTGCGATCGGCGCTGCCCGTCACGGCGGAACTCAAAAACAATCCTTCGATGTAATTCCGGCGGTAAAACGCCATCGTCAGATCGGCAAGCTCGCGCGGCGCAAACGTCGTGCGCGGCACGTCGTTCGAGCGCCGGTTCACGCAGTACGCACAGTCGTATCGGCAGGCATTGGTCATCAGGACCTTTAAAAGCGAGATGCAGCGCCCATCCGACGAAAAACTGTGGCATATTCCACCCGCGACGCTGTTGCCGATCGCGCTCCCCTTGCCCGATCGGTTGACCCCGGACGACGTGCACGCGACGTCATATTTCGCCGCATCGGTAAGTATCGTCAGTTTTTCCATCGCATCCATGCCGCATCTCTCCCTTTTTCAGCATACCGAACATATGTTCTTATTCCCATTTTAGCATAGAATCATCCCCTCCGCAATCGAACGCAGGATTAAATGCGCGCGGAAATTCCCAAATCAGCAAAAAAACGCGCACATTTGACGCCGGATGCAGACATCATGGAGCGCCTGTCCCAAAGAGCCCCGTCCCCGCAAAAA
This sequence comes from Bacillota bacterium, assembly GCA_023421735.1. The sequence goes on from JAEZSP010000039.1 coordinate 37,248, forward strand.
GACCGCCGGCCTTTCGGTCAGCGGTCTTTCATCATTTCCCCGTCGAGCCATGCGCCGACAAGCATTTCCCCCTTGTATTTGAGTTTCAGTGAAAAAAACGGGCGCGGCTGGGCAATGAGCCGGAGAAAGATCCGATCCCCCGCCCACATGGGAAGACGCATCAGCTCGTTTTGATCGATCCATTCGAGCGCGCCTTCGTCGCATTCGCGCAGCGTCCCCGAAAAACCGCTTGCGGTAAACAGGTGCATGTACTCGGTTTCCCATTGATCTGAGGCAAACGTCACGATGCTCCGATACGAAAACCGCGTGAGTGTCAGTCCCGTCTCCTCAAAGACCTCGCGGCACACGCAGTCTTCGGGGCTCTCCCCCTCCTCAAAATGCCCGCCCACACCGATCCACTTGTCGCGGTTCGCATCGTTTTCCTTTTTGATCCGGTGGAGCATCAGATATTTCCCATCGCGCTCCAGATAGCAAAGCGTCGTGTTTTTCATACGCACAGTATAGCACGCATGTCAATCTCCCGTTTGGGCATATGCTGAAAGAGCAACGCCAAAGGAGAAACGCATGGCAGCGATCTTCGCGCAATTCAGTGCAGCCGTCTGGAGCCCGCCGATGCTCCTTTTGATCGTCGGAACAGGGATATATCTCTCGGCACGGACGCGCCTTTTTCAGTTTGTCCGCTTCCGGCACATCCTTGAACACACGCTCTTTGCAATCTTCCGGAAAAAGGAGGTGCGCAGGAGCCGCGATCAAAAATCAATCTCCCAATTTCAGGCGCTCGCAACCGCCCTCGCGGCGACCACGGGCACGGGCAATATCGCGGGCGTCGCCGCAGCGATCACGATCGGCGGCCCCGGCGCGATTTTTTGGATGTGGATCAGCGCGCTGTTTGGCATGATGACCGGCTATGCGGAAAACGTGCTCGGCATCTGTTTTCGCAGGCGCAATGCCCAGGGTGAATGGGCAGGCGGCGCGATGTACTACATCGAGGCCGGGCTTTCCGGCATCCGCGCGCTGCGGCGCTTCGCCAAACCGCTCGCCGCCGCATTCGCCCTCTTTTGCGCGCTCGCGTCCTTCGGCATCGGGAACGTCGCGCAGGTCAACACCGTATCGGAAGTTCTGTACGCCACCTTCTCCACGCCGCGCTGGGTCACGGGACTTTTTCTCACGGGCGCGGCGGCGCTCGTGATCCTTGGAAGCATCCGCCGCATCGCGCGCGTCACAGAAAAGCTCGTCCCGTTCATGTCGCTTTTTTATGTTGCGGCGGCACTGGCTATCCTTTTGATGAATGTGAATCAAATCCCCTATGTGTTCGGCACGATCATCCAAAATGCGTTCGACCCGCGCGCGATCCTCGGCGGCACAATCGCAATGGGCTTTCGGCGCGGTGTGTTCTCGAACGAAGCCGGTCTCGGCTCCACGGTCATCGTCCATGCCGCATCGGACGTCAAAGAACCCGTCCAGCAGGGCATGTGGTCGATCTTTGAGGTGTTTTTCAACACGCTTGTTCTCTGCACGCTCACGGCCTTTGCGCTCCTTTCGAGCACCGCATCGGGCCTCCCCCGCCTCGAAGGCGCAAACATCACATCCCAAAAGCAGATGATTTCACTCACGCAAACCGCGGGGGAAATTCCGCTCGTCGGTTCAAAGCGCAACGAGATTTATCAGACATCGCACCTCGGCGGCACCATCGCGCGGCTGACGGTCAACGGCGTGGAACATGCGGTTCTCATGAAGACGCCGGAAAACGCCCGCGATTTTACCTACGCAAACGTCATGCTGGCTGACGCCTTCGATGCGGACGGCGACGGCATATTCGAATCCGTTCGGTTCGAGGAGATCGCCGGCGTGTCTCTTGTCACATATGCCTTCTCGCGCCATTTCGGCGACGCGGCCGGCGCGATCCTCGCGGCCGCCATTTTGCTTTTTGCGTTCTCAACGGTGCTGGGTTGGTCGTTTTACGGCGCAAAATCCGCGGAGTACCTGTTTGGCGCGCGCGCCGTGACGCCCTATCGGATCGCCTATATCCTCGTCATTTATATTGGCGCGGTCATGCACCAAAATTTTGCCTGGGACGCCGCAGACGCCCTCAACGGACTGATGGCGATCCCAAACCTGATCGGCGTCTTGTGCCTGTCCGGACTCGTCGTGCGGATCACGCAGAATTATATCGCGCGCAAAATACCAAAAAAGCGGCTGTCACCCCGCGCGGGGTGACAGCCAAGCCCTAACCTGATTGTTAGAAAAAACTTCATAACCGCACATGATATTCGGTCTACACCCTGTGCATCACATATGCACACACCTTGTCGGCACATTCATCCGCCGTAAAATCAAAAGTATCTACGGTCATGTCGCAGACAGCATCAGACCGCTCTTCCAAGAGTTGCCTCTCCGCTTGACCAATCGCACGATCTCCACGCGCAATTTCTCGGCGTCTCAATTCTTCAACCGAATGGCAGGTGACATGAACAGCGATGACCGGACAGTCGGACAGCAGGCTTATAAACGCATCATCTAATCTGACGCTGTCCGCAACGACGTTTTTCGCCATATCCGAAAATAACCGAATGGTTCGAAAAAAAAGCGAAGAACATACAAGGTACTTGTCCGGCCATGCAGACCTTGATCTGTTCTCCGGCGCCATATCGCACATAAATATGTCTTTGGAAAGATAGAAGTATGGTTCAGAAAATTTGTCCTGGAGAGAATGCGCCAATGTAGTTTTCCCTGCACTTGATCCGCCAATCAGGAAGACAATATTGCCCTTTCCCATTCCCTTCCTCCATTTTATTAGTCGCGAACTCGGAAAACATTTTAAAATAAAGGCCGTTGTTCCAGCTTCAACAGATAAACAACAATGCCGCATGGAAGGCATATCGACGCCCTACAGGAGCATCGCCTTGAACCGGACCGTTCCGTCCGCCTCCGCCTCGCCCATTCCGCAAAATCGGTCTCCGAGATACACGCGCAGAATCCCCTTTGGTGCGGGCGCATCGAGCCACCCGGGGTTCAGCGGGTTGCCGTTCTTCACGGCGTGCGCCGCTTTCTCGCCCACGCGCACGGCGGGAATGTGCGCGATCGGCATATCCATCGGAACGAGCGCGGATGATAATGTTCCCGCCTGCGCAAGCGCATCCACCTGCGCAAGCGTCAGCGCGTCCTCGATCCGGAATGCGCCCGCTTGGGCGCGTTCCAGGGACTCCATGTGTCCCCCGCAGCCGAGCCGCGCGCCGATGTCATGGCAGATCGTGCGGATGTAGACGCCCTTCCCGCACGTAATGCGCAGCCTGTACCGATCTTCGCCCAAATCATCCAACAGCTCGACGCCGTGCACGCGGCACGCGCGCGGCGCAACCTCTACCGTCTCGCCCTTGCGCGCGAGCTGGTAAAGACGCTTGCCGTCCCGCTTGATGGCGGAGTACATCGGGGGAATCTGCTCGATTTCGCCCTCAAATTCCGGCAACACCGCCGCGACCGCCGCCGCGCCCACGTCGACGTCGACGGGCAATGTCTTGACGACCTGCCCGCTCGCGTCCTGCGTCTCGGTCGTAACGCCCAGCTTCAAAACCGCGACATACGTCTTTTCCTTGTCGATGATGTAATCGAACAGCCGCGCCGCGCGCCCCACGCACACAGGCAAAACGCCCGACGCTTCCGGATCGAGCGTTCCGCCGTGCCCGACGCGCGTGCCTTTGGGAAGCCGCCTTCTCACATAGACAACAACGTCGCTCGACGTCATGCCGAGCGGCTTGTTGATGTTTAAAAATCCGTCCATCAGTTGAACGCGTCCTTTACCCTGCCGAAGAAAGACTTTTTCTGCTCATACTGGCTGCCCTCAATGGCGTTGTCAAACTGACGCAGCAAATCCTTCTGCTTTTCGCTGAGTTTTTTGGGCACATCGATCAAAACCGTGAGGAACAGATCGCCGTTTCCCGTGCCGCGCAGAAGCGGGATGCCCTTTCCACGAATGCGGAACGTGTGCCCGGGCTGCGTGCCCTCGGGAACCTGATATTTCAATGCCTTATCGAGCGTCGGTACGTCGATCTCACCGCCGAGCGCCGCCTGTGTGAATGTAATCGGAAGCTCGAGATAAAGATTCGCGCCGTCACGCTTAAAGAGCTTGTGCGGTTTGACCGTCACGACCACGAGCAGATCGCCCGGCTCGCCGCCGCGCTCACCCGCCTCGCCCTGGCCGCGAATGGTCAAGACCTGACCGTTGTCGATGCCCGCCGGAATCTTGATGGATCGCTGCTTCTGCGTGCGCACCTTGCCGCGCCCGTTGCATTTGGGGCACGGGTCGGAAATGATCTTGCCCGTTCCGTGACAGTTGGAGCATGTGCGCACATTCTGGATGCGCCCAAACGCCGTATTCTGCGTGATGCGCACCTGTCCTGCGCCGCCGCATGTCGGACAGGTCTGCGGGGTCGTGCCCGCCTTCGCGCCCGATCCGTGGCATTGATCGCACTCTTCGTCGCGCACGAGATTGATCCGCTTTTCGCAGCCCTTCGCCGCCTCCTCAAAGGTCAGCGTAATGTCATATCGGAGGTCATCGCCGGGAATCGGCCCGTTTGACTGGCGGTGCATGCCGCCGCCACCGAAGAACGAGGAGAAAATATCGTCGACGTTGATGCCGTCAAAGCCCCCAAAGCCGCCGAAACCGCCCGCACCGCCGCCGCCAAAGCCCTGCGCCTGCGGGCCGTCAAACCCATATTGATCATAGGCCGCCCGCTTCTGCGAATCCGAAAGCACCTGATAGGCCTCGTTGACTTCTTTGAACTTGTCCTCGGCGCCCTTGTCGCCCGGGTTGACATCGGGATGCAGTTTTTTTGCGAGCTGCCGGTATGCCTTTTTGATGGCCGCATCATCCGCGCCCTTTTCAATCCCCAGCACCTCATAATAATCCCGCTTTGCCAATATGACCACCTCTCTATTGAAGGAGCCGAAAACCCATTCTGCCCGATTCACGGCAATGGGCCTCTGGCATCCGAATCCTCTATTGCCCGGCAGGTTCAAACCCCAAGCGCCCACGCGGTTCGAAGGCACCGCCCCCGACGCGTGAGCGCACGGTTTCCACCTAAGCCATTCTATTATAATTCATAAACCGACGCTTCCGAAAGGGTTATTCCGTAAAGTCGGTCTCAACGGTGCCGTCGTCTGCGGGGCCGCCGGCCTGCGGACCCTGCGGGCCTTCGCCGGTGCCGCCATCCTGACCCTGCTGCTCGTAGATCTTCCCAAAGATCGCGTAGCTCATCTGGGAGAAGGACTCCATCTCGGGCTTCATCTGCTCGGGATCGTCGGTTGCGCGCACCTTCTTCAGGCTCTCGAGGCCCTCTTCGATCTTCGCCTTGTCGGCAGGATCGATCTTGTCGCCCAGCTCCTTGAGTGTCTTCTCGGTCTGATAGACGAGCTGATCGCACTGGTTGGAGGTCTCGACGGATTCCTTCTTCTTCTTGTCTTCCGCGGCGAACTGCTCGGCCTCGTTGACCGCCTTTTTAATCTCGTCCTCGGTCATGTTGGAGGAAGCGGTGATCGAGATCGACTGCTGCTTGCCGGTGCCCTTATCCTTTGCGGACACGTGCACGATGCCGTTCGCGTCGATGTCAAACGTCACTTCGATCTGCGGCACGCCGCGCGGCGAAGGCGCAATGCCGGAGAGCTGGAAGCGGCCGAGTGTCTTGTTATAGGCCGCCATCTCGCGCTCGCCCTGCAAAACATGCACGTCGACTGAGGTCTGACCGTCTGCGGCAGTGGAGAAGACCTGGGTCTGCTTCACCGGGATCGTGGTGTTGCGGTCGATCAGCTTCGTAAACACGCCGCCCAGCGTTTCGATGCCAAGGGAAAGGGGTGTTACGTCCAGAAGCACGATGTCCTTCACGTCGCCGCCAAGCACGCCGCCCTGAATGGCAGCGCCGATGGCAACGCATTCGTCCGGATTGATTCCCTTATAGGGTTCCTTGCCGGTCACGCGCTGAACGGCTTCCTGCACGGCGGGGATACGCGTGGAACCGCCCACGAGGATGACCTTGTCGATCTCCTTCGCGGAAAGGCCCGCATCCTTGAGCGCCTGAGTAAGCGGCCCAATGGTCTTGTCAACCAGATCGCTGGTCAGCTCGTTGAACTTTGCGCGGGAAATGGTGACGTCCAGATGCTTCGGGCCTGTCGCGTCTGCGGTAATAAACGGCAAATTCACGTTGACGCTCATCAGGCCGGAAAGCTCGATCTTCGCCTTCTCGGCGGCTTCCTTGAGGCGCTGGAGGGCCATGCGATCTTTTTTCAGGTCAATTCCATTTTCCTTCTGGAATTCGGACGCGATGTAGTCGATCAGCCGATTGTCAAAGTCGTCGCCGCCCAGCCGCGTATCGCCACCGGTCGCCAGCACCTCGAACACGCCGTCGCCAACCTCCATGAGGGATACGTCGAACGTGCCACCGCCCAGATCGTACACGAGGATCTTGTGCGCTTCGCCCTTGTCAAGGCCGTATGCCAGGGCAGCCGCCGTCGGCTCGTTGATGATGCGCTCGACTTCGAGGCCCGCAATGCGGCCCGCGTCCTTGGTCGCCTGGCGCTGCGCGTCCGAGAAGTATGCAGGAACCGTAATGACGGCCTTTTTCACCGTCTCACCCAGATAGCTCTCCGCATCCGCCTTCAGCTTCTGAAGGATCATCGCGGAAATCTCCGGCGGGGTATATCCCTTATCGTCAATTGAAATCTTGCGGTCGGTGCCCATGTCGCGCTTGATCGAAATCACGGTGCGATCGGGATTTGTCACTGCTTGGCGCTTTGCGACCTGTCCGACGAGACGCTCGCCATTTTTCGCAAACGCAACGACCGACGGGGTTGTACGGCCGCCTTCCGCGTTCGCGATGACGGTCGGCTCGCCGCCCTCCATGACGGCGACACAGGAGTTGGTTGTTCCAAGGTCGATGCCAATAATCTTAGCCATATTTTTATCCTCCAAATTATTCTACGCTTACCTTGACCATCGAGTAGCGGATGATGCGATCTTTTACCCGGTAACCCTTTTGGAAGCACTCGATCACCTTTCCGGGATCGTCTGTTTGTTCGCGCATGACTGCGTGGTGCATTTCGGGGTTGAATTCACAGCCCTCAGTGGGAATTTCCTCAAGCCCGAACCGCTTCCCCGCCTCGATCAGCGTCTTAAGCGTCATTTGGACGCCTTCGACAATCGGGGTTCCGCACGCACCCGCCTCCTCGGCGGCCTGAATCGCGCGTTCGAGGTTGTCAATGACCGGGAGCATTGCCGCCACCACTTCGCGCGTGCCGTCCTCGTAGCCGTCTGCGCGGGCGGTCTGATTGCGGCGCTTGAAATTCTGAAAGTCAGCCTGCGTGCGCCTGAGGGAATCGAGGTACTCGTCGCGCTGCCGGACTGCCAGCTCCAAAGCCGCTTTCCATTCGCCGATGGTTCCTTCCGTCTCCTGTTCGGGCTTTTCCTGAGCGACGGGCTCCGCCGTCTCGGTGTTTTCCGCGGGAGGCGCCTGCTCTTCGGGCGGCGTCGGGTTTTTGAGATCCGGGTTGTCGGTATTGCTGTTCATGCCTTTTCTCACTTCCTTATTTTCTGTCGGCTAAAAGCTCCGAGAGCGCCATGCCCATGTACCTGAGAACCGAGATCGCCCGGTTGTAGTTCATGCGCGTGGGGCCGATGATGCCCAGTGTACCGGTCGAACGATCGCCCGCGTGATATGTGGCGGTCAAAATCGAACAGTCGCACAGTTCCGGCATCTCGATTTCCGGGCCGATGCGGATGGTAAATTCCATGCCCGCCCCGGCCGCGAGCGCCCGTTTCAGCTTGTCGCCCGATTCGAGCACCGAAAGAAAGCTGCGCGCCTTCCCAATGTCCGAATACTCGGGATAACTGAGCATGTTGGACGACCCGCCGATCACAATGTCGGTTGCGTCCGTATGCGTCATCTTTTCCTCGATCACCTGCATGGCCTCGGCAAGCAGCCGCCTGTGCTCGCCCATGTCGCGGATCAACTCCGCAAAGAGCTGGCGCACAGCCTCAATGGGCTTGTCGGCGAGCTGGTCGGTCAGCATGCGGGAAAGCTCATAGAGCATGTCGGGCGTGATTCCGTCCGGGATGCGAATCACCGTATCCTTGACGATTCCGGCGTTCGTCACGATGACCATCAGCGCCAGCGAATCGGAGACCGGAACCATTTGAAGATTCCTGATCCGAAGCGTGTTGAGCTGCGGCGCCACGATCACCGACGTATAGCGCGTCGCGTCCGATATAACGCCTGCCGCCCGCTTGATGAGCGCCTCGATCTGATCCGTGCGCGTCGATAGATGCGCGCGCATCCTGTCGCGCTCCTCGGTCGGCAAATGCGAGACCTTGACAAGCTGATCGACATAGAGACGGTACGCCTTATAGGAAGGCACGCGCCCGGCGGAGGTGTGCGGTTGGGCAAGATAACCCAACTCCTCCAGATCGCTCATTTCATTGCGGATCGTCGCGGGCGAGTAGCCCACCCCGGACTTTCTGGAAATCGTGCGCGAACCGACGGGCATCGCGGTCGAGATATAGTCGTCGATGATCGCTTGCAGAATCATAAATTTTCGCTCGTCCATCGGCAATCACCTCGCTTCGCTGTTAGCACTCGTGAGCGGCGAGTGCTAACGCTTGAACATAATGTATCACCCACCCCCTATTTTGTCAATAGGACGGGCGAATAAATAAATGTAAATTTTAGAAACGAACCCAATTTCATTGGCCCCGTGCGGCAATGCCGCTTTCCATCCCCATTTGCATGTAAAATTACATGAATCCCTTGCACCCGCTTCATTCGTATGGTATAATGTTTTGCGTGCGATCAATCGGATGCTGGCTCCGCCGGAGGGCTTGCAGTCCGATTTCAAAGAGGTGAGACACAATGAAGGAAAAAATTCATCCGAACTACGGCAAGGCGGTCGTTCGCTGCGTCTGCGGCGAAACGTTTGAGACGGGCTCCGTGAAAAAGGATTTGCGCGTGGATATTTGCTCCAAATGCCATCCTTTCTACACCGGAAAGCAGAAGATGGCAGATGTTGGCGGACGCGTGGATCGCTTCAAGAAGCGCTACGGCATTTAGACTTGAGATTGCCGGAGGATCGTCGGATCTTCCGGCGGTTTTTTTCACGGGAGAAACAATGACGATCGGCGCGTGGAAACAAGCAGGCGGCACGGACGCCGTCTGGATATTGGAGGAGGTGCTCGGCCTCCCCCGTTCGCGCGTCTTCCTCGAATCCAATCGGATTTTGACGGAGGACGAGCTTTCTGCGCTTTGGGCGGCAAAAACGCGGCGGGACGCGGGCGAACCGGTCCAGTATATTTTCCGCCGCGCACCTTTCATGGGATACGAGTTTTACGTCGATGAGCGCGTGCTCATTCCGCGCATGGATACGGAAGTTTTGTGCGAAGCGGCGTCACAATATATAAAAAGAAGAAAAACAGTTGCAGTGCTCGATCTGTGCGCCGGATCGGGCGCCATCGGCCTCTCGCTGAAACATCTGCACCCGGACATTCGGCTGACACTTTCAGACATCAGCGAAGATGCGCGCGCGGTTCAGATGATCAACGCGCAGGGGCTTGATGTGGAAATTCTGACAGGCGACCTGTTTTCTCCCGTTTCCGATCGGGCATTTGATCTGATCGTCTGTAATCCCCCCTATGTGTGCGCAGGCGACATTTTAACCCTCTCTCCCGAAGTCCGGAAAGAGCCGCGCCTGGCGCTCGACGGCGGGCCGGACGGACTGGACTTTTATCGCGCGATCGCGCGTGCATTCCGGGCGCATCTGCGCCCCGGCGGACGCATCTACCTCGAGGTCGGTTACGATCAGGCAAGCGACGTCGCGCATCTGTTGGGCGGCGCGGATGTGATTTTGGATCTGAACGGCGCAAGGCGCGTCGTGTGGACGGAGGTTTGACATGCAGGGAAACTATAACGAGCAGGAGCGCATCGCCCGCCAGCTCGAAACCATCGAGGCACGCTACGAGGAACTGGGCATCCGCATCACACTCCCGGAAGTGATTGCGAATACCCCGCTTTTTACGCAGCTCATGCGCGAACATAGCGAGATGATGGAACTCAATCAACTCGCAATCGACTACAAAACCCTGACCACGCGCGTTGAGGAAGCAAGAGAGATGCTCTCGGATCCCGACATGGCCGAGATGGCGCAGGAGGAACTGGACGAACTCGAACCCGCACTCGAAAAGATGACGCACGAGGCGCGCATCGCGCTTCTTCCCAAAGACCCCGACGACTATAAAAACGCGCTTCTCGAAGTACGCGCAGGCGCGGGTGGAGACGAGGCGGGGCTTTTCGGCGCAGAACTTCTGCGCATGTATCAGCATTATGCAGCCGCACAGGGCTGGGATTTTAAAATCGTCGAAGACGGATCGACGGAATTGGGCGGCCTCAAGGAATCAGTCGCGCTGATCCAGGGCAAGAACGTGTTCTCGAAACTGAAATTTGAATCGGGCGTCCACCGCGTGCAGCGCGTTCCGGTCACCGAATCGGGCGGGCGCATCCACACTTCGACCGCGACCGTCGCGGTGCTTCCGGAGGCGGAGGATGTGGAGGTCGAGGTCGCGGCGAACGACATCCGGATCGATACCTACCGCGCATCCGGCGCGGGCGGTCAGCACGTCAACCGCACGGACTCCGCCGTGCGCATCACCCACCTGCCCACCGGACTCGTGGTCACATCCCAGGATCAGCGCTCGCAGGTTCAAAACCGCGAACAGGCCATGCGCGTCCTCAAATCCAGGCTCTATGAGCTCGAACGCGAACAGCAAAACAGCGCCTATTCCGAGCAGCGGCGGCTGCAGGTGGGCACAGGTGACCGCTCCGAACGCATCCGTACCTACAATTTCCCCCAGGGACGCGTGACCGATCACCGCATCGGACTCACGCTCTACAAGATCGACCAGATCATGGAGGGCGCGCTCGACGAGCTGATCGACGCGCTCACCCTGGCCGATCAGGAGGCGCGCATCGAAAAGGAGTTCTTATAATGGAATGGCTTGAATATACGGTTTTGACGACCACAGAGGCGTCCGATATGGTCTCGAACCTGCTTATCGAAGCGGGCAGCAAGGGCGTCATGATCGAGGATAAAAACGACGTGCAGCTCAACCAGCGGCCCGAAGGCCAATGGGACATCATCGATGAGGAAATCGCCCGCAAGATGGGCGACGACGTGAAGGTAACGGGCTATTATCCCGTCGATGAACGCATCGCTGACACGATCGCCCACGTTGAGGCGGAACTGAAGCGCCTGCGCGCGCTCGAACTGGGCTTTGCCGCGGGCAAGCTCACCGCATCCACCAACGCCGTCGACGAAGAGGACTGGGCGGAATCGTGGAAAAAGTCCTATAAACCCTTCCGGCTCGGTCGGCACATGGTCGTCAAACCCGGCTGGGAGTCCTTCGATGCGCAACCCGGCGACCAAATCATTGAGATCGACCCCGGCATGGCATTTGGCACCGGCACGCACGAGACGACAGGTCTTTGCGTCGAACTGGTCGAAGAACGCGTCAAGCCCGGCATGGACGTCATCGACATCGGCACCGGCACGGGCATCCTCGCCATCGCGGCGGCCCACATGGGCGCGCGCGTGCTTGCCACCGACCTCGACCCCATCGCCGTCCGGGTCGCGGGCGAAAACGTGAAAATCAACGGCTTTCAGGACGTGATCCGCACGCGCGCGGGCGACCTTCTCGAGGCGGTCGACGAGACGGCGGACATCGTGATCGCCAACATCATCGCGGACGTCATCCGCATGCTCGCCGCGCCGGTGCGCGCGCATATCAGGCCCGGCGGAACGTTCATCTGCTCCGGCATCGCACGCGAGCGCAAAAATGAAGTGATCGAGGCGCTTGAACAGGCCGGTTATCGGAACCTCGATGTCCGCGACCGCGGCGAATGGTCGGCCATCGCCGCCGACCGAGATTAACGAAACGACGGGGTGTATCCTTCTGCATACTTTTTACGTTGAAAACGGAAACCTTTCGATTGAAGATGCGCGCCACGCGTTTCGCGTGCTTCGGCTGAAACCTGGCGACGATGTGATCGCGCTTTCAAAGGGCGCGCGCTACTGCGCGCGCATCACGGACATTTCCGAAAAGAGCGGTGCGGTTACGCTGATTGTGGAACTGCCGTCGAACGAATCGCACGCGGAAATCACGGTATATCAGGGTCTTCCCAAATCGGAAAAGTTGGAACTGCTGGCGCAAAAATTAACGGAATTAGGCGTATCGCGTCTCGTGCCCGTGCGAATGGCGCGCAGCGTCGCAAAGCTCGAAGGCGCATCGCGCATCGAACGGCTCAACAAGATCGCGCGCGAGGCAGTGAAACAGTGCGGCAGAACGCGCCCGATGGAAATATGTGCGCCCATGAGCTGGAATGCGGCGCTTCTGGACATGCAATCAAGGGAACTCATGCTCGCTCCTTGGGAGCTTTCCCAGCCCGTGCGCATGGCAGACATCCGCAAACAGATCCCTGCGGCGCGCGAAATCGGCATCCTGATCGGTCCGGAAGGCGGCATGGAAGAGGCGGAAGTGCGCGAGTCGGGCGCACAGCAGGTCTCCCTTGGTCCGCGCATTCTGCGTGCGGAGACCGCCGCGCTGACCGCTGCCGCGCTCGCGATGTCTCTTTGGGGCGACCTGTAGAACAACAAAGGGGTTTAGTCCCTTTGGCGAGGGGCGCAGATTGAGTCCAGCGGGGTGACATTTGAATTGAAGGCTGCTTTTTATACCCTTGGCTGTAAAGTCAATCAATACGATACCGAGGCCATGCTCGAGGCGTTTGCGCGCGCGGGCTATGAAATCGTGCCCTTTTCGCAGGACGCCGACGTTTATCTCGTCAATACCTGCACCGTCACGGGCACGGGCGATCAAAAATCGCTCAAAACCATCCGGCGCGTGGCGCGGGAACATCCAAGCGCCGCCATCGTCGCGTCGGGCTGCCTCGCGCAGCGGGATGCGCAGCACCTCTTGGGCATGGACAACGTGCGGCTGGTGCTGGGCGTACAGCGCCGCGCAGAGGTCGTGGAGCTCCTTCAAAAGGCGCTCGCGGAAAATGCGCAGATCAATGCCGTCGCACCGCTTCGGGATGCGCCGTTTGAGACGCTCTTTGTCACCCGCCATGAGGGCAAGACCCGTGCGACCATGAAAATTCAGGAGGGCTGCGACCGCTATTGCGCGTACTGCATCATCCCCTCTGTGCGCGGCCCGGTGCGCTCCATGCCGCTTCCCGCCGTGCGCGCGGAAGCACTACGGCTGCGCGACGCGGGGTACCGCGAGATCGTGGTGACCGGCATCCACCTCGCAAGCTATGGGCGCGGCACGGATGACACGCTCCTCGACGCCATCCGGGCAGTCCATGAGACCGGCGTGCGGGTGCGGATCGGTTCGCTCGAACCCGTCGTCGTGACTGCCGCATTCGCGCAGGCACTCTCCGAAATGCCAAACCTCATGCGCCAGTTCCACCTGTCCCTTCAGTCCGGCGCCGAAACCGTCCTGCGCCGCATGCGCAGGCGCTACACGCCGGATGAATATGCAGGCGCGCTTGAAACGCTGCGCCGCCCCATGCCGGATCTCGCCGCAACCACCGATCTCATCGCGGGTTTCCCCGGCGAGACGGAACAGGAGCATCTGGAAACCATGGCGTTTGTCAAACAATGCGCCTTCGCGCGCATCCATGTCTTTCCCTACTCCAAAAGAAGCGGAACTCCCGCTGCCGAAATGATAAATCAAGTGGATGAAGAAACAAAAAAGCAACGAACAGCGTCTCTTATACAGCTTGGGAACAAACTGGAAATTGACTTCGTCCAATCAATAACCGGCACGGTACAGGCCGTGTTGTTCGAAAGCCGCGCGGACAAGCTCTGTGAGGGCTACACGCAGCACTACGTGCGCGTGCGCGCGAACGCGGAGCCGGGTACGGTCGTCCACATCCAAATCGAACGGACAGAGGGTACGACCGCATACGGCGCGCCATACGAAAAGGGCGGGAGGTGAAATCCAATGGACTGCCTCTTCTGTAAAATCATCGCCGGTCAAATCCCCAGCGCAAAGGTGTATGAGGACGAATCTGTATACGCCTTTCGCGATATTAATCCCCAGGCACCCACCCACGTCTTAATCGTGCCGAAAAAGCATATCCCAAATGTTCTCTCGGCAGACGCAGATACTGCGCAGCAGTTGACAGAGGCGATCGGCAAGATTGCCGTGCTGGAAGGCGTCGCGGAAACGGGATTCCGCGCACTGACCAACTGCGGAAAAGACGGTGGACAAACGGTCGACCACCTTCATATCCACTTGCTCGGCGGCAAACGGCTTTCCGATTTGATGGCCTAAGTGCGAATTTTAAGTGAATTTGAAGGAATTGTGCCGGTCGCGGCTTGACGAGTACATATCAAGTGAGTTATAATACCCTTTGTGGCGAACCCCATGCTACATTGGCGTATGCCATTCAATCGCGAGGGGAGGGATAGCACATGTCAGAAGTCCGCATTCGTGAAAACGAGTCGCTGGAGAGCGCGTTGCGCCGTTTCAAGCGGAAAACCGCGCGCGACGGCATTCTCGCGGAAGCACGCAAGAGGGAGCATTATGAAAAGCCGAGCGTGAAGCGCAAGAAGAAGGCCGAAGCTGCACGTAAACGCAAGTATTAGGGCCTATGGCGGCCCCTTCGCGCCAGCGGGGGGGCTGATTTCAAAGGCGAATCGACCGAATATCATCATCACCTCTCACATATAATACGATTCAGGAATCACAATCTCATACCGAATCAAGCATAAGGGCTGCCGCACGGTATTTTTTTCGTAGGGAGTTTCAAATTTGAAGTACGGTATCCTCTTGTGGCCGCACGCAAACGCGCGTTACCAAGCGGAAGCCGCTCGGCTTGGGCGCGCCGAACTTGAGATCATGCTCGGTCGGATCGCCCCCGGCGCGCGTGTTGCGGGTTTTTCGAATGATCAACTGAATCTTTTGGAATTTGAAGTACCGTCGGCGCTTCTCGCGCAGGACGTCATTGCGTTGGCCCGCCATTCCCTCCTGTATGCGCTTTTTCAGATCGAGGGGAACCTGCTTAGGCCGATCAGCGGGCGTGCGGAAACGTATCTGTTGCCCGATCTCCCCGGCGTTCTCAAGTATAAAGGCAAAACGAACGAGCTGTTCACGCTTTTGACCATGAACCTTGCGGTCTACGCGTCCCATTTTGCACAAAACGCAGAAACGCGGCTCCGGTTTTTGGATCCCATGTGTGCGCGCGGTACATCGCTTTTCCAGGCCGTCAATCGGGGCTGGGATGCATACGGGTCAGATATCTCGTCCGGCGATCTGAAAGAACTTTCACAGTATTTCAAGCGGTATCTCGAGTATCATAAAATAAAACACGCTTTCGATAGAGAATCGTTTACATTACCCGGCGGAAAGAGTGCGTCTGCGTTTTCGTTTGCCTTTTCACAGTCCGGCGACGAATATCGCGCGGGAGACAGGCATTATCTTCGTGGGGCGGTATGCGATTGCGCACTTGTGGGGCGCCTCTTCGGGAAGACGCGCTATCATGCCATGGCAACAGATTTGCCCTATGGTGTGCAACATGCACCGGGCGGCGGTTCGATCGATCAGCTGCTTGGCCGTTCCTTGCCCGCATGGCGGGATGCCCTCTTGCCCGGCGGCGCGCTGGCCGTCTCATTTAATTCAAATATCATTAAGCTTGAAACTGTGAGAGGATTCATGGCGGACAGCGGATTTATTGTCATGCGATCGGGGCCCTGGGATGGTTTTTCCCATTGGGTAGAACAGGCAGTGGATCGCGATATCGCGGTCGGCGTTCGTCCCGACGCATCATAAGGAGGAAACATGGACTATCGAACCCTTCACGACAAAACGGTCGTGGATTTGAAAAAGCTCGCAAAAGAGAAAGGTCTGAAGGTACCTGCGGGGACGGCAAAGGCCGTTCTTGTTGAGATGCTGGTTGACGCCTTTCAAAATGAAACGCCGAGCGAGCCGACGCAGACGCCTGCGCCGCAGGCAAGCGAAACGCACACGGTCAAACGTGGGCCGGGAAGGCCGCGCAAAATCGTGCCCTTGCCTGTGCAGCCAGACGCCAAGCCCACCGCCGAGGCGACGCAGGTCGCGCAGCAGACAAAGCCCGTGGAGGCGGCAGCCCCGCAACCGGCGGAGGGTGCGCCTGCGGAGCCGATAAGCGCACAACCGGCAGAACGGCAAACGCCGCGGCCCGCAGAAAATCCGGTCCCACAGCGCAGAACGTTCGAGGCGCAGCGCCCGAAGCCAACCGTCGATCAGGCACCCACCGCGCAGCCGGAAACCGCGCAACCGAGCACAGTACCTGACGCGCGTACCTATCAACGCCCCTTTGTCCCCGTTCAGCAACGCATGGGCGCACGCACGCAGCAGCACGTCGGGCAAATGACCCGCCGTCCCCTGCCCCGTCCCGTTCCGCGCAACATGCATGAGGGCGGCAGTCAGCAAAGATTCCGGCAGGATACACCCACCACATATGACAGGCGTACCCCATATCAGCTCAATGAAAATGACTCCAGGCCGACGGATACGAATGTGGAACAGCAGGATAACCATCCGCGCCGGGAGAGCATGTATTCCCCGGAATACGGAAACATCAATCCAGCCGTTCCGGAGATGCTCGCAGCCGGCGATTGCGCCGAGGGACAGGGCATCCTCGAAATTCATCCCGACGGCTATGGTTTTCTGCGCGCGGATAATTATCTGCCCGGAAATAACGACGTCTATGTCTCCATCGCGCAAATCCGACGCTTCAACCTTAGAACAGGCGATCACGTGGTCGGCAAGACACGGCCGCAGCGCGAGGGCGACCGCTATAACGCGATGCTCTTTATCACGCAGATCAACGGCATGCCGCCGGATCAGAACGCGCAGCGCAAGCCGTTTGACACCCTCATCCCCGTATACCCCGACGAACGGTTCATCCTCGAATCCAAGACAGGCAAAAGCGACATGGCGCTTCGGCTCATCGACATGCTTGCGCCCATCGGCAAGGGACAGCGCGGCATGATCGTCTCCCAACCGAAAGCCGGTAAGACGACGCTCCTCAAAAAAATCGCAAACGCGATCACCACAAATCACCCGGACGTGCACCTCATCGTGCTGCTCATCGACGAGCGCCCCGAGGAAGTCACGGACATGAAGCGTTCGATCAATGGCGAAGTCGTATACTCCACCTTCGATGAGGCACCCGAGAACCACACGCGCGTGAGCGAGATGGTTCTGGAACGCGCACAGCGGCTCACCGAACAGGGAAAGGACGTTGTGGTGCTTCTCGATTCCATCACGCGTCTCGCGCGCGCCTATAACCTCGTGATCCCTCCGACGGGACGGTCTCTCTCCGGCGGCCTCGATCCGGGCGCGCTTCACAAGCCCAAACGGTTTTTTGGCGCGGCGCGCAACATCGAAAACGGCGGCAGCCTGACCATCATTGCCACCGCGCTCGTCGAAACCGGAAGCCGCATGGACGACATCATTTTCGAGGAATTCAAGGGCACCGGCAACATGGAATTGCACCTCGACCGCAAACTCTCCGATCGGCGCATCTTCCCCGCCCTCGACATGTATAAGTCGGGCACTCGGCGCGAGGAATTGCTCCTCAATGATGTCGAACTTGACGGCGAATATCAGGTGCGCAAAATGCTCGGTTCCACCAATAACCAGGAGACCGCAGAGCAACTCATCTCCATGATGGAAAAAACGACCAGCAACGCGGATTTCTTCTCCCGACTCAAGGGCTGGATTGCCGCGTTCGAAAAGGATGGCTATTCGATCAATAGCGGCAAACGATAACCCGGAACGGGAGGATGTGCGTCCTCCCGTTTTCGCACATTGCGCAATCTTGTCTGATGCTTTACACGCCCGACTTGCAGCCTTTTCTCCCCCCTGTCCAATATGTATTGTAGTCCTACACTGGACGAAATTATCGGGTTGTTGAAAGGGGATTTTGGGGAAAAGCGGCACATTTCTATGCCAAAATCGCAGCAGTTACAGCTACATGGCTATATTTCGAGTAGCGCTGCTGCACGGTGATTGCTCAGAAAACTCTGATCAAGTAGCTATACACCGCATAGTAACGGCACATTCCTTCGTAGGATTACAGTTGCTTCCATTTCTGGCACCGTGTAATGATGCACCCAGCGGCCAAGGATTCCAGAAAATCGACTCGGATTTTTAGTCTACAGTGGGGGGTGTGCATCATTCCGCGCTCTGGTGCTGGAATTATAGGAGCGGAAATCCGGCTTGTGAGCCGGGGCGTGTATTCCTGCAAATCCTCCCGATAGGCTACCATATCCAGGCTCGTTTTGAAGGCAAAGAGAAAGACCCGCCGTATTTGGCGAGTCTTTTTCCGGAACTAATGTCCCTTTAGATGTATAAAGGGACATTAGGTACGCGGGTGCATTGGGTGCATTGCGGGTGCATCATTACACGAGGAAGCCGGAATTCATGGCTTATTTTCCTGCTCGACTTGCTTCTCGGCTGTTTCCATATGCAATCCGTAAGTCGTCGGTGCGAGGCCCTTGTTACCACCGCGCTGAGATCCCTTGAGACCGTTTGTACCGGATTTAGCTGGTGGAACATTGAGTGGAGGTAAATGTCCATCCTTAATCGTTTGGATGTTCTTATCAAGCTCGTCTGGCATACGCTCACGCTCCTTTCATGATGATATTATATAGGATGATGTAGAATACAAATGCAACAGCGGAGATTGTAGCCCACAGCCATCCCCTTGAGTACAATTTCATTCTCAAATCGTTTCGATCCTTATTAGTTGCATTTGCCTCGATAAAGTACCGTATCACTTCAATTTTGATCACATTTGGCTCTTCTTTGAGCAAAGCTTCATTATAAAAGTGCATTGAGTTAATCGCTTGGTAATTGCGTGGGTATATTGCACGCACCATCCACGCGGTAGCCAGCCCCGAAAAAATGACCGAGATTGAATATAGAAGAAAAAGGCTGCCACCTTGTAGAAATTCTCCGAAATTAGACGTAGGGAGACCGGATATTTTGAAAAACGCGCATTGCCCAGCAACTGCGAGGAAAAATGCCGCGATAATAGGCAATGCAATATTGACTTTCGAATCAATCAGTGCCGATCTGTCTTGTTCATGAGAATATTCAGCTTTTGCTGTATCGAATAGTACGCCTACTGATTCTTCCTTGAAATTTTCCACAACACCATCTCCATTATAAGAAGTATATGGTAAATGTGTTGCCGTGTCAAGGTTGACTCATATGTGCGCGTAAACGCGAAAACCGCAGGCCCGAAACCAAGCCTGCGCATATATACGCGTCGAAGCCCTCGTCATACTGGAAGCAAACCCGTCTAAAAGGTGTGCCTCCGGTAACCATCACACCCAGAACCCTCTTTTCTCCAGAAGATGCACGATCCCTGCGCTGTGATATCCAGCGTCAAATCCCATCTATCGTGGAAGATGCCAAGCCGCCGTTTAATCTCATCAAGGACCTCCGAAACCGGGGTAACGTCGTTGTTGTTAGCCGGGGTAACACGGAAAGTTCATAAATAATTTGTAAAACGCGTAGCGTGGTATTGTAAATTTATCCCACTGGTACTATAATACATATAGTAACGGAATAAGACAAAATACCGCCTTAGATTTTGTTTTTCTCTTTATTTTGGCCGAGTACGCGATGGTAAATTTGGTTTCTAGTGCAATCAGGAGGCAAATATGCGAAAGGCGCTATGTGTCGGAATTGATAGTTACAAATCCGTGGGGGATCTGCACGGATGTGTTAATGATGCAAATTCAGTTAAATCGGCCTTGGAACGCAATGGGGACGGCACATTGAATTTTGATGTAAAACTCATGAGTGCTACTAGTGAAGCATCATATATTACTAGGACTGAGCTAAAAGATGCCATTGAAGAACTATTTAAAAGCGAGTCGGAAATTGCAGTTTTTTATTATGCTGGACATGGATCGATTGATGCATTGGGCGGCTATCTGTGCACGAGCGAAATAAGTCGTCCTGATGACGGACTTTCGCTTAATGATGTTATGGGCCTTGTATCAAATTCAAAAGCTCAGAATAAAGTAATTATTCTTGATAGCTGCTGTAGTGGTGCAATTGCCAATTCAACTGAGATGCCGAATTATTCAATACTACGTAGTGGAACAACGGTGCTTGCTGCTTGTGGAGAGACAGAATATGCCACAGAGGAAAACGGGCACGGAGTATACACATCATTGCTAGTAGAGGCATTATATGGTGGCGCTATGAACTTGCTTGGAGAGGTATCTCCAGGGAGCATTTACTCTTATATTGATCGATCTCTTGGCGCATGGGAACAACGACCGGAATTTAAAGCAAACATAAAAACTTTTGTGTCATTAAGAAAAAATGCACCACCAATCCAGATATCAGAGTTGCGTAGAATAACGGAATTTTTTTCTTCCCCATATGACGAGTATAAGCTTGATCCAACATATGAGCACGATAAACATGAGGCCGACGTTAAGGATATTAATAAAGAACACGAAGCTATTTTTGCTATTTTACAAAGATATGTTAAGCTGAATTTAGTAGTTCCGGTCGATGCTGAACATATGTATTATGCGGCAATTAATCGTAAATCCTGTAAGTTGACCGCACAGGGACAACACTATTGGAGTCTTGTGAAGAAAAATACAATATAAGAGGTAATTAAGCAATGAAGGTTTTCATTTCTCATAAAAATGAGGATTCAACTCAAGCGGTAGCATTACGAGACGCATTTGCGAAGAACGGCGTTACATCATATCTTGATGTTCTTGATAGCAGCATTACTAGTGGTGGAAAAGCTCTTACCGATCACATTAAGGAGAATCTAAATACTTGTACCGATATAATTGTGTTAATGACGGACAGTACTAAATATTCTTGGTGGGTTCCTTTTGAAATAGGAATGTCGGCGCAAGTAGATATGCCCACCGCCAGTTTTCTTAGATCTGATGTTATTTTGCCAAGCTACCTTAGTTATTGGCCTCGATTAAAAACAACTGCTGATGTCGATAAATATGTATCGGTCCGAAAACAAATCGAGCAACAGATGCAACAACAATATGGGCGATACGAACTCAATGAACGACGCGAAACAGAAACTAGAGAGTTCTATGCGGCACTGAAGAAAGAACTGAGGTAAATTGATAAGTTCGTCGGCGGTGTTATTTTTTAAATAGTATATAGTTGTTGGGAGGATACAGTAATGATTAATGTTTTCATACCGCATCGTTGGAATAATAGCGATTATCTGGAAATAAGTGCGCTTCTAGACCGCACGAAGTTTAGCGTAAGAGACTATTCGGTGCCAAGTAGCTCCCCGTTTGATATCATTGATCGAAGGTATAATGTTGACCCGCAAATACAAAAACAAATCAAATATGCAAGCGTAGTAATATGTTCAAACCGACCAGCAAATAATTTTGGGATGGCCATGGATGAAATCAAATATGCAATTAGCATAGGAAAACCTGTGGTAGCGGTCAGAATAACTGAAAGCACTAGCTCGGATATTACTGCGTTAGGCATAACAGTTATTGCAAAGAGAAAAGATTCTTTGGAAGCATGGATTTATCAAAACGCATAGTTTGAGGCAAGCCATGTTTACGCCTACAAAAGATGAGTCTATGTGATGAGGCCAAAGGCCCGAAGCTGAGCTTGGGGTCTGTCCCGCCGGGCCTTACCCCTCTACCACCGCCCCGTCCTTGAAAATGAAGCGCATGGTTCCGTCTTTCAATATCCGTACCTGCTCAACCGTGCCACACCAAAGCGCTTCATTGAATGCCCTTATAGCCCCTTGCTTGCGCAGCATATCGAGATACTCCTTGAGCTTTCCGCGCTTGGCGGTCAGGGCTTCCCGGTGCGCCTCCGCCTCGACGATACGCCGCTGGGCTTCATTGAACCGTGCTTCATACTCGTCGTATTGCCGCTGATACTCGGCCTGATCGATTGCCACTTGCGCATTGGCGCTGATGTGGCGCTGCATAAGCTCCGTGATAATCTCCAAATCCGTGTGCAACTCGGCCAGCCGCTCCGACAACCCGGAGGTATTGCAGCGTTCCCGCAGGGTTTCTTCGCAGATTTGGATGATCTCGTCCTTGCGGTCGATAACCTGATTGAAGGCCCGCACAAAGGCGTCCTGTATGGTTTCATTGCGCAGGGCAGGCGTGGCGCAGGCAGCGCGTCGCTTATGCTTGGCGTTGCATTTCCACACGGTATGCGAATGCCACACCTTGCTGCCGTACAGCTCGCCACACTCGTCGCAGTAAATCCGGCCAGAGAAGAAATGCGGCGTGTAGTTCCTGCGGCCCTGCTGCTTTCGGCGCTTCAATTCGACCTGAACCGCGTCGAATATCTCCGGTTCTATGATGGCCGGATGGCTGCCCTCCACATAGTATTGCGGTACTTCGCCCTCGTTTGCCTTCATCTTCTTGGTCAGGAAGTCTGTGCAAAAGGTCTTTTGCAGGAGGGCATCGCCCTTGTACTTCTCGTTGGTGAGGATGCTCTGAACGGTATTGGGCCGCCAGTTGAGTTTGCCGCCCGGCGTCGGGATGCCGCTCTCCGTCAGGTGGCGCGCGATGTAAGCGGGCGACTTGCCTTCGAGGAACATGCGGTATATGCCCTGTACGATTTCCGCTTCCTCGGGCACGATCTCCGGCAGGCCATCCGCGCCTTTGCGGTATCCGAGGAATTGCTTATAGGGCAGGTTCACCTTGCCGTCTGCCATCTTTTTGCGCTTGCCCCAGGTCACGTTCTCGGAGATGGAGCGGCTTTCTTCCTGCGCCAGACTGCTCATGATGGTTATGAGCAATTCGCCCTTGGAGTCAAGGGTGTAGATGTTCTCTTTTTCAAAATAGACCTCAACGCCCCTTTCCTTGAGCATCCGAACCGTGGTCAGGCTGTCCACCGTATTGCGAGCGAAGCGGGAAACGGATTTCGTGATGATAAGGTCGATCTTCCCGTCCAGCGCATCCTGAACCATATCATTGAAGCCGTCGCGCTTCTTGGTATTTGTCGCGGAAATGCCCTCGTCGGTGTACACCTTCACGAATTTCCACTCGGTCTTGGATTGAATGTACTGCGTGTAGTAGTCCACCTGCGCTTCGTAGCTGGTGAGTTGTTCCTCCTGATTGGTGGATACGCGGGCATAGGCCGCCACGCGACGCTTTCGGGTGTTCGCTATTGGCATAGCCGTAAAGCGGTTCAGGGTGGCGGGCGTCATCGTCACCCTAGGCGCGTATGCTCTCGCTTCGCTCATTTCTCGTATCTCCTTCTCGCGTGCTCTGCCGCCTGTTGGCGCATGGAATCGTCCCAGCTTTCACGCCGGGACTTGTCCTGCCAAACGCGGGTTTCTTCGATTCCATTCTCAAACACATAGACCAGATGATTGAAGGCCGGAACGCGGATTTCCCGAATGCGTTCTTTGAATACGGCCTCGTCAAATTCACGCAGGCCGAGTACAGAAGCGGTAACGTCCATCAGCGTATCTTCTGGAATCTGCTTGGCGTGGCAATACTTCTTGCCCATCATGAGAAAGGTCGTGCAATTCCAGGCAACCTTGCCGTGCGTGCTTTTCCGCTTATAATGCTTGCCGCAGCAGCTGCAGGTGATCGTGCCGGTGAATACGCCGCCCTGTGGTGCCTTGCATTCGATCCCGTTGAGCATCCGGTTCCGCTCCATGAGTTCACGGGCCTGTCGGGAGGTTTCCAGTGAGATGATTGCCGGGTGAGTACCCTCTGAGAAATACGTAGGGAGTTGACCCATGTTCCGTTGAGCCTTCTTGCTCAGGTGATCGACTACGAACTGCTTTTGAAGCAGCGCGTTCCCTGCGTACTTTTCGTTCCGAAGAAGCTGAATTACACGCTTGGGCGTCCAGGTACCCCCACGATAACACGGAATCCTTCTCTCGCGCAGGGAAGCCGCGATGTCGGCGGTGGCCATGCCGTGCAGGTAGGAATCAAAGACCTCCCGCACAATATCGGCCTCTTGGGGATGAATTACGATCTCGCCTTTACGGATGCGGTATCCGTAGAGAAAGCGCCATGTTACCGGCTTTCCAGCCTCATAGCTCTTGCGGATGCGCCACTTGCAGTTTTCGGATACCGAGCGGCTTTCTTCCTGCGCATAGGAAGCGAGGATGGTAAGCATCAGCTCGCCATCCCCGCTCATCGAGTGAATGTTCTGTTCTTCGAAGTAGACGTCCACACCCAGCGCCTTCAGCTCACGCACCGTTTCCAGCAACGTCACCGTATTGCGGGCAAAGCGGCTGATGCTCTTGGTGATCACCATGTCGATCTTCCCGGCCCGGCAGTCGGCCAGTAGCCGCTGAAATTCCGGGCGCTCGGCCTTTGTGCCGGTGAGCGCTTTGTCCGCATATACACCGGCGTACCGCCAGCCGAGGTTCTTTTGAATGCGGTCGCTGTAATAGCTTACCTGCGCGGACAGCGAGTGCAGCATGGAATCCTTCTCTAGTGATACCCGCGCATAGGCCGCGACATTTAGATGGCGCGGCGGCTGTGGCAGCGCCGGGTTCAGTTTTCGTATGATTCGGACCAATATCAACCCCTCCTTTCGTCTGTCTGTCTTATAGGAAGGGTCGCGGAAAGACAAGGCTTTTCGTAGCGAAAGAGAGGCCGAAACTTTTCGGCAAACTTTGTCTCAAGTGCCGAGAAATCCGCC
>JAEZSP010000045.1 GCA_023421735.1 Bacillota bacterium
TAAAACAAAAAAAAGGGGAGCGCGGGGGGGGACCCCCCCGCGCGATCCGATCATTGATCCTGACGCCTTTCCCCCACAAATCAAGGGGTATGCGCGCTTCAGCTTTTTAGTTCGACAACTCCTGGTCGTTCTCAAGCGGTGCATCCTCAACGCTGCGAATGGCCCAGCGCGCGAGGACAACGGGCGCCTTATCGCCGCCCATGGCGAGGGTAATGGTATCGTTTTTCATGGCGGTGATGGTGCCGTAGATGCCGCCGATGGTGCAGATGCGATCGCCAACCTTGAGCGCGGAGAGCATGTCCTTCACGGCCTTGTCCTTTTTGCGCTGGGGACGAATGAGGAGGAAGTAGAACACGGCGACCATGGCGACCATTATGACAATGGTGCTGATGCTGCCGCCCAGACCGCCGGAGGCGGTGGTATCGCCCGCTACAGTGCCATCTGCTGCGGTCGTTCCCGTGGTATCGGAAGCGGCGGCCTGGGTGGCATCCTCTGCATACGCGACCGTAAGCATCTCATCCATGAAAAACTGATTTGTCATTTGAAAGCTCCTTTATTAACTGATTCTACATATTCCCTATTATAACCGACCCACGGGCGAAAAACAACTTTGTGTCCGCGAAAAACGCGAACACGATTGTTAATTTTATCAAGCGCATTTACCAGTTGTCGCGTCCGTTGCGCGCGAAAAACGCCTCCATCCAGTCTCCGAAAACATCCTGCTCGATTGCCAGGCGCATGTCCTCCATGAGCCGGGTCAAAAACCGGATGTTGTGGATGCTGTTGAGCCGCAATGGCAAAATCTCCCCCGCCTTCAAAAGATGACGGATGTATCCCCGCGTATAGTTTTTACATGCATAGCAGTCGCAGTCCGCCTCGATGGGCGTAAAATCGCGCGCGTATTTGGCGTTGCGCACGACCAGCCGTCCGTCGCGGGTAAATACCGTGCCGTTTCGCGCAACCCGCGTCGCGAGCACGCAGTCGAACATGTCCACCCCGCGAAAAACCCCTTCGACCAGACAATCGGGTGAACCGACGCCCATGAGATAGCGCGGTTTCTGCTCGGGCATATAAGGCCGAATCGCGTCCAGCATCTCATACATGATGTCCTTGGGCTCTCCGACGGAAAGTCCGCCGATGCCGTAGCCGGGCAGATCGAGTGCCGCAAGCGCCTTTGCCGACTCGATGCGCAGATCGGCATAAAACGCGCCCTGCACGATGCCGAAGAGCGCCTGATCGTCCCGCGTCTTCGCCTTCATGCACCGGTCCAGCCACAAAAGCGTGCGGTCGAGCGCATCCTTGGCGCGCGCATGGTCGCACGGATAGGGCGAGCACTCGTCAAACTGCATCATGATGTCGGACCCCAGCGCCTCCTGAATCCCGACCGCGACCTCGGGCGACAAAAATCGCTTCCCGCCGTCCAGATGCGACCGGAACTCCACGCCCGCATCCGTCACCTTGCGAAGGTCGGCCAGAGAAAACACCTGAAACCCACCCGAATCGGTCAAGATCGGGCGATCCCAGTTCATGAATTGATGAAGCCCACCCGCCTCGCGGATCAAATCCTCGCCGGGGCGCAGGTGCAGGTGGTATGTGTTTGCCAATATAATCTCGGAATGCGCGGCCTTCAACTCGTCAGAATCCATGGTCTTGACCGACGCCTGCGTGCCCACCGGCATGAAGACCGGGGTTTCGATCACCCCGTGCGGCGTATGCAGCCTGCCCCGACGCGCGCCCGTCTGGCGGCACACGTGCAGCAGTTCAAATTCAAATGCCATTTCGTCCTCCACAAAAAAAGTGACCCGCCTGCGAGCAGGTCACATTCTATTATGCCCCTATCGGGCCGAGCGCTTTCTCCGGATGACGGCAGCTGCCCCCATCATGGAAAGAAGTCCCGCCATCAAAAGCGCCACGGGCAGTATCCCAAGCGTATCGTCCCCGGATTTCGGCAGCGCCTTTTCAATGACGCGCACGGAGAAATCCATGGAGAGGAGCATCTTTCCTCCGTCGTCGAATGCCTCCATCCGATATGTGCCCGCGTCCTCGGGCGTTGCAGCATCGATGGAATAGACGCTCTCGTTCGCGCCCGCAATGGCGGCGCCGTTGAAATACCACAGGTAAGAAGACGGCGAGACGCCATCGATCTGCACGTCGATGGATAGATCTTCGCCCTCGTTGATGATCGAGTCCTGTGCGGTTCTGGATACCTTCATCACCACAGTCGCGGTGAGGGCCTGCGCGGCGCCACCGACCGATGAGAGAATCATCAGCACGCAAAGCGCAACGATCGTCCGTCTGAACCCTACTGACACGATTTCATCCTCCCCCATGGATGTCCCAATTAACACCCATATACTGCGCTTATTGTATCTCAAATGCGATGCGATTTCAATAACACATACGATAACATATATTTTTTGACTTATTGCGGTAATAGTTCGAAAAAATTGCTTCGTATAAACACAATTAATTCGTCATCTTTGCAACCAATTCGACCAATTAGACATTTATTCGCCCTCTTATGCACTTTTTCTCGATGGTCTCAGGTTGGCAAACACCACGCCGGCTGTTGCACCGGCCGCAATGGCAATTAACAATTCTCCCAAAAGTTCCGGCACGCGGAAACTGTTGTCGCCCAGAAGCGCGTACATACAGTAACCAACGACCGCGTAAACCGCGCCGATGCCCGCGCCCGTCACAAGTCCGCGCTCGCCCCCGCGCCCCACGCCCAGATAAGCGCCGAGGGCCACGGCCGCGATTTTCAATATCTGGTTCAATACCTTCAGCATGGCGTCCGACATGCCGATGAATATGATCGCTGCCGAGAGGATCAGCATGCCGATCAACGTAATCGCCGCCGCCACGAGCACGCCCCGCATCAGCGCGCGCGCAGCCAGCCCCCTTCGCCTTTTCATAACAGCACCTCCATGGGGAATGGTATGCGTGCCGGGAGATATGTATGCCGTTTACGGGCGGACGTAGCTGTGGTAAAATACACATATGAATCAATCATTGCCGCGCATTCTCCGCGCGCTCGAAGCCGTGCGCGCACCCGCGCAACCGGGCGAGTATGACCTTCATTCCCTGATCGAAACCGCGCTTTCCCGCGCGGAGATTTCCTGCGCCCATGAATGTAAACTTGCGCCGCGCTGCCGGATCGATTTTCTCGCCGGGCGCGTGGGCATCGAGGTAAAAAAGGGCCGCCCCGACCGAAATGCGCTTCTCCGGCAGATTGCGCGCTATCTGGCTTCCAATGAGCTTGACGCGCTGATCGTCGTCACGCAGCGCGCCGTGTCGCTGCCAGAGGCGATCGGCGGGAAGCCTGTCCGGCTTGTCTCCCTCAACCGGCTGTGGGGGGTGGCGCTTCCATGAGTGAATACCCGGCCTATCTGCGCGACGCGCCGCCGGACGCGCGCACATACGGCGTCCTGTCCTACAATCGGCGCGCGAAGTGCTGGACGATCAAGGCGGAGCCGTGCGTGACCGAACTTGCGAAGCGGCTGTTTCCCGGCTGCGACGGCCACGGACGCGGCGAGGCGCGCTTCACCGCGCATCGGCGGATCATCGGCGAGCTCAACTGGCTGATGCTGCGCTATCCGCTTACGGTCGCGGACCGCGACCGCGACCGCTGGGATCGGGCGCTCCTCGATGCCCGCGCATACGCCGAACGCCGCGAACGCGCGCTGCAAATGCCGGAAACCGCCGAGCCGCCGGCCGGCACCTTCTCCGGCTCCCTGCTCCCCTTTCAAAAGCAGGGGCTGAGCTTTCTCCTCGGCGCCAGGCGTTGCCTGCTCGCGGACGAGATGGGCCTTGGGAAGACGGTGCAAGCACTTTCCTTTCTGGCGACCACGGCCGCGTATCCGGCGATCCTGATCGTGCCGCCCCATCTCGTGCGGAACTGGCAGCGGGAAATCGCGCGGTTTCTGCCCGGCGCGCCGCGCGTACACGTCGTCAAGGGACTGACGCCCTATCAACTTCCCGAGGCGGACATCTACATCGCCCATTATCTCATTTTGCGCGGTTGGAAGGAGGTCCTGCCCGCGTTCGGCTTCAAAACAGCGGTATTTGACGAGATTCAGGAATTGCGCAGAAACGGTACCGGGAAGTATTCTGCGGCAAGCCTCATCTCCGAAGCGTGCGAAAACGTGATCGGGCTGTCCGGCACGCCGATCTACAACAACGGCGGCGAAATCTGGAATGTGGTCAACATCCTCGACTTCCACTTCCTGGGCGACTGGGAGTCCTTTACGCGCGAATGGTGCTATGCGTACCGCTCGGACGTCGTCGCAAAGCCAGATCTTCTGGGCGCGCATTTGCGCCGGGAAGGGCTGATGCTGCGCAGGCTCAAAAATGACGTTCTGGCGGAACTTCGGCCCAAGCGTCGGCTGGTGCAGGAGATCGACTGGGACGACAAGGTTTATCGGACGCTCATGGCGCCCGTCGAAGAGCAGCTCAGGCGCCTTCACGCGACCGACGACCCGGCGCGCCGCGCGCTCATTGAGGACGACATCTGCCAGCGTGAACGGCAGGCGACCGGCATCGCGAAGGCGCCCTATGTCGCGGCATTTGTCAAGGCGCTCGTCGAATCCGGCGAAAAGGTGCTCCTCATGGCGCACCACCACGCGGTCATGGATGTCTACAAGGCCGACCTCAAATCCCAAAAGCCGCGCTTTATTACAGGGCGCGAGACCGACAGGCAGAAGGACGACGCCGCGCGCCAATTCATGGCAGGCGAAACAAACCTCCTCTGTCTTTCCCTGCGTTCCGCCAGCGGGCTGAACCTCCAGCGCGCCTCCTGCGTGGTCTTTGGCGAACTCGACTGGTCGCCCGCCGTCCATTCGCAGGCGGAGGATCGCGCCCACCGCATCGGACAGCAGGATTCCCTGCTCTGCTACTACCTCGTCTCCCCGCGCGGCTCCGACCGCGACATGCAGGACGCCCTCGGCCTCAAGGTCAGCCAGTTCGTCTCCATCATGGGCGATTCCGAACCCGATCGCGATACCCGTGATTTCCTTCAGTCCGAGGCGCGCGAACGCATCCACGAGCTGGTTCAGCGGGTAGAGCGGGAGAACGCGGGTGTTGCGCCTCAAACATAATACGTCCGTCCGGGCATGCCCGGACGGACGATAAATGATCGTGGGTTCCTCGCGTTATGCCAGAGAGCCCATGGGATCCCAGGGCTTGAGGTGGATCGGCTCCTGTTCGAACATGGCCTTCTGTTCGGCGGAGAGATACTTTTTATGGACGACGACCTGATAGTTGAACGCGTCGAACCACTCGTCGGTCATGATATAGTAGCCGTCCTGCCCGGACTTATCGCCCCAGCTGTTCTCGACCTTCCAGCGATTGGGCTTGCCGTCGACGAGATTCACGCCGAGGAAGACCATGGCATGGGTCATGAGCGACTCGCCGTAATCGAGGCGTCCCGCCTTGTCGAGGCCAAACCGGATGCCCAGCAGGTTCTCATAATCGAAGGTCTTCATGCCCATGAGTCCGTAATCGCGGAGCAGCCGCTGGCCAACGTCGCAGCCGAACCAGACGGGTTCGCCGTCCTGCAGCTGTGCGATCGCAAGCGCGCGCATGTCGTCGGAGGGAAGGTTGAGGTATTTCACCGGGCGGCCGCCCACGACGTTGCCGAGGTAATCGACGGTGAACGTCTTATGATACGGCTTGTCGGCGGTCGGCGCGTTGATGATGGAAATATAGTCCTGCAGCGCCAAGCCGACGTACTTGTCGAAAAATGCCTTCGGCGTGATGTCCGCATCGCGGTGGAAATTTTTGTCCTTGTCGCGGCACTCGAATGTGAATGTCTTCGGCGGCTCGCCAAGGGACATGACGAGAATGCGGTAGATTTCACCGAGCATCTCTTTTTTGATGGGCTGGACATCCTTGCCCGCAACGACAGCCTCACGCAGAATCTTGGCATCCTCGCGCAGCTTCAGCGTGATCAGCGATACCATGGCCCGGGTCTGTGAGGACTGAAAGGTTTCGGGCATGGCATATTTGGGCACACAGCCGTACTTGTCGGCGATGGCGCAATACATGTCCCACTGTCCGCCGTCGCCCTCGGGCGCGGAGAGGAGGTGTGCGATGAGCCGGGAATCCCGGGCCTCGTCGGCGGTCTCGATGATACTGTCAAGGAAGAAATTGGCCTTTTCGAGCTTATCCCAGAACATCTGATAGTTCTGCGAGAGTTCGAAGGTCTCAAGGTTCAGTTTTTGCATCACCTGGAAGCGCATGCAGTTGAGGGCCGCGAACAGCCAACAGCGTCCGGACTGCATCTGATTGGTGATCTTGCCGGTCTCGATCTCGATGGAGAACGTCATCGGGTTATCGATCTTTTCCTGCTGGTTCTCGGCGGCAGCGGCGAGTCCATTTTTGACGACTGCGTGCATGCCCACCAAATTCTTCGCGTCGGAATTAAACGATTTGGAAAAGCCCTCGATCATCTCGTATGTGATTTCACTCATGCTTTCATCTCCTTCGTGTGCTTCTCTGATTTTACACCTGATATGCCAATTATGTCAACATTTCAAAAATCCCGAACATCCCTTTACGCGGACTGCGAATGAATGTATAATTATGATATAATTAAATTAGGAGGCCACAATATGAGCCGCACAGATGACATGCCCAGGAAAAGAGGCATCTCCGTTCTCAACTGGATTGGAACGCTCATTCTCACCGGCATTCCGGGCGTGAACATCATCGCCCTCGTTTTGTTTGCCACCTTGGGAAAATCTCGCTCGAAGCGCACGTTTGCGGGCGCAATGCTCATTTTGATGGCGATTGGCGTGGTTTTATCTTCCGCCGCGTTCCTGATTTTCGGTGATCAGCTTACCGATTTTGCGCAGAAACTCTCCGCGCAATAATCTCATGTCCTTGCCGCTTCGGCGGCTTTTTTGATATCGGAAGGGAGTGTCAATATGTTCGCATTTGCCAAATCCCCGGAGGAGGTGGGTCTGTCCTCCGCGTCCCTCTTGCAGTACCTGGACGACGTCGAAAAGCGCGGGCTGCACATGCACGCCGTGACGGTTCTGCGGCACGGCAAAATTGCCGCGCAATTCGTCTGGAAGCCCTATCGCGCGGATGAACCGCACATGCTCTTTTCCCTGTCGAAGAGCTTCACCTCCTGCGCGGCGGGCTTTGCCGTTGCGGAGGGACTTCTTCACTACGAGGATAAAATCATCGATCTTCTGCCCGACAAAGCGCCGGAAAACCCGTCCGATTTGCTTTCGAAGGTCACAATCGCCCATCTTTTGATGATGGGCAGCGGACTCGCGCCGGAATCGGACAGTCACGAAAGCGACGACTGGGCGCGGGACGTGCTCGCCCAGCCCGTGCAGTTTGAGCCGGGAACGCACTTTCATTACAACTCCCACGGCACATATCTCGTGTCGGCAGCCATACAGCGCGTCACCGGCATGACCGTGCGCGATTATCTCATGCCCCGGCTGTTCGCGCCGCTCGGAATCGAGAAGCCGCATTTCGACAGTTGCCCGGAGGGCATCAACTGCGGCGGTTGGGGCCTGCATCTTTCCTGCGAATCCATCGCAAAGTTCGGTCAGTTGCTGCTCCAGAAGGGCATGTGGGCAGGCAGGCGCATCCTGCCGGAGGGCTGGGTCGAACTGGCGGGCACGAAGCACATCGAAAATGACGGCGGCAAGCCCGACCCGGACAACGAGTGGGCGCAGGGCTACGGCTACCAGTTCTGGCGCGCACGCGGCGGACGGTTCCGGGGTGACGGTGCGTTCGGGCAGATCTGCATGGTGGACGAAGCGCGCGACATGGTGGTCGCCGCGACGGCGGGCGTCTCCCACATGGCGGGCGAAATGCGCGCCATGGCGGATCATATATTCCCCGCCGCAGAGGCGGCACCCGGCACCGAGGCCGAACAGGCCAAACTCGTCGCGCGTGCGGCAGCCCTCGCGCATCCCTTCCCTGCCGATTCGGGCATCGGCGCAAAGCCGGAAGGCACCTATGTCCGCACGGACGGCAAGGAAACCATCACGTTCACCTATTTGGACAACGGCGTTCTTCATCTCACGGGCGAATCCGAAAATGGCCCCACCGACGCGCTCTTTGGACGCGGCGCAGCGGTCGCATCCGAAGCGCCGGAAAACCCCTTTACCTCCACCGAGCAGCCGGCGCTCGGCGCGTGGGGGCGCGCGGACGACAAATTCTATATTGCCTGCCGACTCCCACGCGCGCCCTTCTTTCTCGAGGCCACCTACGCAGTCGACGGTGATACCCTCGAGGCGGTCGTCACAACCGTACAGGAGAGGAATGGGAAGTACACATATCGGCGGGGATGACGGTCGAACGGCAACGGGCGGCGTTGATCTGCCAACACCGCGAAGGACAGGGAGCCGCGGGGCGGTGCCCCCTGCCGTTGCTTTCCCTGCGGATGCGTTGTATAATGAGGCATCGTTGAATTGGAGTTGATTGGATGATTTCCATCGTGCCATGCACGGATTATTCCCCGGAGGCGTGCGAACAGGCGCTCAAGGACGCGCTCGCGCCCATCGGCGGACTCGAATGGATCAAGCCCGGGATGACCGTCGGAATCAAGGCGAACCTCATCACGATGATGAAGCCGGATTCCGCGGCAACCACCCATCCGGCGCTTTTGTGCGCACTGGTCAAATTGATCGGCGCACGCGGCGCGACCGCCGTGGTCGGCGATAGCCCCGGCGGGCCGTTTGGGCGCGCATACCTCGCGCGCGTTTATTCCGTGACGGGGTTGCGGGCGGTCGAGGCGTTCGGCGGACGTCTGAATGATGATTTTTCCGAAAAAAGTGCGGAATTCCCCGCCGCTGTCAAGCTCAAGACGTTCAAATATACCGCATGGGTGGATTCCTGCGACGAAATCATCAATTTTGCGAAGCTGAAAACCCACGGCATGATGGGCATGACCGCAGCCGTCAAAAACTTGTTCGGCCTCATCCCCGGTACGCGCAAACCGGAACTTCACTACGTCTATCCCGATGCGCGCGATTTTGCGGACATGCTGGTCGACCTGAACGAATTTAAAAAACCGCGCCTGAATATCGTCGACGCGGTTGTGGGCATGGAAGGCAACGGGCCGTCGATGGGCACGCCGCGCAAAATCGGCTGCCTTCTCGCGGGGGCGAATCCCTACGAGGTCGATATGGCCTGCGCAAAGATCATCGGCGTCACCGCGGCGGACGCGCCGACGCTCGCCGCCGCACGCGACCGAAAGCTCGCGCCTGAGATCCCCGAAATCGCGGGCGACATCGCCCCGTTCCTCATTTCCGATTTCACGCTCGCGCCGCGCCACGACGTCCTCTTTTTCAGCGGGAAGGTACTCGGCCCCCTCGTTTCCTCGCTCATGCAGTCAAAGCCCGCGCTCGTCAAACGCGATTGCATCGGCTGCGGCAAATGCGGCGAGGTGTGCCCGGCAGCCGCGATCGAGATGCGCAAGGGCTTCCCCGTCATCGACCGCAAAAAATGCATTCGCTGCTTCTGCTGTCAGGAACTCTGCCCCAAGGGCGCCATGATCGTACATCGGCCAATCGGGGCGCGGATTCTGAGCAGGTGAAGGAGAAAAACGACAGGCGGGCGGCATTGCCTCCCTACCATCGCATATAGGTTGATGCTATATCCGTCAAACCGCCCGGAGGTTCAGGCCCCGGGCGATTTTCGTTTACATGCCGAGCATGAATTGCATCACGGCGTCGTCCCAGTCGGGATAGCGTTCGTGGGCGTAGTCCGGGTAGATGCGGACGTTCTTTTTCGCCGTAATCTTGTTATACGCCGCAAACTGGGTCGAAGGCGGGCAAATGTTATCCATCAGGCCCGTCCCCATCAAGATCTCGGCACGAATGCGCGGGGCAAGGTGCTGGTTGTCCACGTACCCGAGCTTGGTGAAGATTTCGGCCTCCGCCATGTGCATGGGGTCGAAGTGGCGGAAGTAGTCCTTCAGCTCGTAATAGGCGTCAACCGCAAGATCCATCTCCCACACGCGGCGATAGTCGCACAAAAACGGCATCTGCGGCGCGGCGCGGTTCAGGCCCGGCGTCAAACCGGCACACGCGAGCGTCAGCCCGCCGCCCTGCGAGCCGCCCGTCGCGCCAACCCGCGCTTCGTCCACAAAGTCCATCGCCATCACGATCCGCGCGAGCTGCGCGGCATCGAGATAAATCGCGCGGAACAGGAGTTTGTCCGGATCGGGATCGGAAAGCCCACGGATGATCTGGCCGCGCATGGTCGTTCCCTTGACGCTCCCCGCATCCTCGGACAAACCGCCCTGTCCCCGGCAATCCAGCGCCGCAACGGCGAAGCCCGCACATACGTAATTCAGCTTTTCCGAAAACGAACCGCAATCCCCCGTATATCCATGAAACATCACGACTGCCGGAACCTTCCCGGCGATGTTCGCGGGCTTCAGAAACTTGGCATGTACCCGCGCGCCGCCCACCCCCATGAACCACAGGTCATAGCACTCTGCGCCCGGCGCCTGAAACGCGCTTTTGACGAGCTCACAGCCCGTCCCCAGCGCCTCCGTCTCCGCGATCCCGCGCGCCCAGTAGGCGTCAAAATCCGTCGGCTTCTCGTTTCGTCCTTCGTACTCGTATAGCTTCTCAAGCGGCATGTCCAGAATCGGCATGATGTCTTCCTCCTATTTTGTTTTCTCATTCATACCAAACCATTCGCAAAATGTCAAGTCAAACAGAACGGTCGCCCGGGAAAACCCGGACGACCGACGAACGATATAAAATGACGAACCCGCGCGGGGTTCCAAGGGGAGATTACCACCCTTGGCGGGGATGCGGGAGCAGCGCCCCTGCTATTTCGCGAACTCCACAGAGCGTGTTTCGCGGATGACGTTGACCTTAATCTGTCCGGGGTACTCCATCTCGGCCTCGATCTTCTTGGCGATCTCCTTGGCGAGGATGAGGGTGCCGGAGTCGTTGACGTCCTCGGGCTTGACGATGATGCGCACCTCGCGGCCGGACTGGATGGCGTAGCAGGTCTCGACGCCTTCGAAGGAATAGGCGATCGATTCGAGCTTTTCGAGGCGCTTGATGTAGTTTTCGAGCGACTCGCGGCGCGCGCCGGGGCGTGCGGCGGAAATGGCGTCTGCGGCCTGCACGAGCACGGCCTCCACGGACGTCGCCTCCACGTCGTTGTGGTGCGCCATGATGCAATTGATGACCGCTTCGGACTCGTGGAACTTGCGCGCAAGCTCCGCGCCGATGGTGACGTGGGTGCCCTCGACCTCGTGGTCGATTGCCTTGCCGATGTCGTGCAGAAGTCCCGCTCGCTTTGCGAGGGTAACGTCTGCGCCGAGTTCTGCCGCCATGACGCCCGCGAGGTGCGAAACCTCGATGGAATGCTTGAGCACGTTCTGACCGTAGCTCGTCCTGTACTTCATGCGGCCCAGAAGCTTGACCAGTTCCGGATGAATCGAGTGCATATTGGTCTCGAACACGGCCTGATCGCCCGCTTCGCGGATCTGCTGATCGACGTCCTTCTTCGCCTTTTCGACCATCTCTTCGATGCGGGCGGGATGGATGCGTCCGTCCATGATGAGCTTTTCGAGCGCAATGCGCGCAACTTCGCGGCGCACCGGATCGAAGGCCGAGATGATGACCGCTTCGGGCGTGTCGTCGATGATGAGATCGACGCCCGTCGCGGTTTCGAGAGTGCGGATGTTGCGGCCCTCGCGGCCGATAATGCGGCCCTTCATGTCGTCGTTGGGGAGCGCGACCACGGAGACTGTCGTCTCGGCGACGTGGTCGGCTGCGCATTTCTGTATGGCAAGCGCGACGATATTGCGCGCCTTTTTGTCCGCCTCTTCCTTCGCCTGCGACTCGATGTCGCGCACCATGATGGCGGCATCGTGGTAGGCGTCCTTCTGGATGCGGTCGACGAGGATGGACTTTGCCTCGTCCATCGTCATGGCCGCGATGCGCTCGAGCTCCGCCTGCTGCCTACCGTGCAGCTGCTTCGCCTCAGCCTCAAGACGCTCCGCGTCCTGATACTTGCCGTTTAACTGTTCCTCACGTGCTTCCAGATTGTCAAATTTCTTGTCAAGCGATTCCTCACGCTGGTTGACCCTGCGTTCCAGCCGCGAAACTTCCGCGCGCCGATCGCGAACTTCCTTATCAAGCTCGGACTTCAAGCGAATGATCTCTTCCTTCGCCTCGAGAACAGCTTCTTTACGCTTGTCCTCCGCCTTTTGCCTGGCGTTTTCGAGCAGGTTTTTGATTACCTCGTCGGTCTGCCCAAGCTTTTTCTCCATAGCGTTCTTGCGATAGAAATATCCGCCCGCCGAGCCGGCCGCCAACGCAATCAGCGCAATTATTGCGTAGATTGCCAAAGTCAATTGTGAATCCCTCCTTATATAAAATGCTGTTTATGATTTGCAGCGCCGCTGTAGATTGCGCATACCGGGATATGCCCAAGTTACATTGCTAACATATGTATTTTAGCCGCCGTTAAGTCTAATGTCAAGAAAAGATATGATTACATTGCGCCGCGCGCACTGCGCCGCCTTTCTGCGACGAACACAAAGTACCCGTCGCGCCGAAAAACACGAACGCCGCCGAAGATTGCCGTGAATTTGTTCCGGTACCAACCTTCGCGCTTTGTTACCATCAGCATTCGCCCGCCGATTTTCAAGCGGTTGAATCCCTTTTCAATGAATCCCTTTGCGACCGAAAAATCGCTCTGGTAGGGCGGGTTCGAGAGGATGATGTCAAATCCCGCGGCGTCGATGCCCGAAAAACCATCGGACACGCAGAAATGCGCGCCTGATACGCCATTGCGCGCCGCATTTTCCCGCGCGGATTCCACCGCAAGCGGGTCGATATCCGCCATCCATACGTTTTCCGCGCCGCACATCTTCGCAGCGGCGATGCCCACCAGGCCCCAGCCGCAGCCGAGATCAAGAACCCGCATGCCCGGCTGAAAATCAGCATATGAAAGCATTGCCAGCGTGCCGTGGTCTGCATGCGCGGGGGAAAAGAGGCCCTCGCGCGTCTCAAACGCGAGGGACATCCCCAATGCTTCGACGGTCACGCTTCAATGATGAGCGAAACTTCGCCCAAAATCCCAAGGGCCGGGGCGAACGACGAGCCGGAAAAGATGCCGCCGTCGTAGGCATGCATCTGGTTGCCCAGCGTGTTCGTCACCTCGATGCGGATCTCGTTTTTGCCACCTGCGAGCATCATCTCCACCGCATAGGGCGGCGCGACCGACATGCCCTGCGATATTCCGTTTACAAATACCTCGATTGCCTCGGTGCATTCCGCGATCCGAAGCTCTGCGCGCGCGGCTTGATCCGCCTCATAAGCACAGACATAGGCGATCGTTCCTGAAAATTCCGTTTCCGATCCCGCGATCTCACCGAACGCCGGGTATTGTTCGGCAGTTGCGTAGCCGACCGCGGTCGGAGCCAGCGCGACGGTTTTGCCGCAAACGGGCATCACATCGGCCTTTTTCCCGGCCACATAGACGCACGCCTCGCCGGGCTGAAGGCGTATGCGCACGCCGTCCGTCGCCCCGACATAGCGATCGTGTTCGGCGTCGTAAAAGGCGCCCGCAGGGAGGGCCGCCACGAGGTCCACGGGCGCAGCCATATCCTCATTGAAGAACATGAACGCCTCATCGTCGCCCAGATAATGATAAACGCGCAGTCCCTTCGGGTGTGCGGACAGCGCAAGATGCGCAGAAATTGCGCCCGCGAGATCATCCAGCGCGACGACGGTGCCGGTTGCGATCTCCTCCGGCAATCGATCGACAAAGAGCACGTCCTGTTTATTTGCCTCGATCCAACGGACGGCCTCGGGCGGCAAATGCGCACACGCGGGCACGACGAGCGGCCTTTTCGGCAATCGGTCGAGCGCATCGACGGGCCAGAACAAAAAGTCGCGCTGCGCCTCGGCGAGCCTGCGCGCGGGCTTTTGCACGTACATCGCATCGCCCATCCAGTAGCTCTCGGCGTTATAGAGAACGGTGCAGTCGATCACGGGCTTCCCGCCGTCGAAGATGTCGCAAAGCCGATTCATGTAGCGCATCAGTGCGCCAAAATGCCGATACTGCGGATTGTGCCCGTGGGCATAGAAGTGGGGCGGACAGTCCCGGTCGGGAAACTGCTTGCCCGTAAAGGCGTGGGGCACATAGTAATTGACGCCGCGCACGATAAAGTGATTGGCGAGCCACTTCATCGTCCGCACGCCCTCGTTCCAACCATATGCGCCAAAGATTTCGCACATGGTGCGCCCTCTCTTGTTTGCGTCCACCTGCGCGAGCGACGCGCCGAGCTTCCCGAGCGCGAAATGATAAAATTCGCCGTCGCCCTTCGCAAATCCGCTGCGCAGCGCGTTCTCCATGCCGGGAATGACCTGCCCGCCAATATCGTCGATGCCCGCCATGTGCATGCCGCTCATCGCGCGGAAGAAGTGCCCGCAGCTGGAACCGAGCCGCATGTGCTGGTTGTTGTCCTCGATGACGTGTCCGATATAAAGAACCCCGTGCTTTTCACACCATGTGCCCAGCCGATCCGAAAAGTTTTTTGAGATCAGCTTTGTACATGCGTTCATATAGCAAAGTCGCGCTTCTTCCATGCCGTCCCCGTCGTTCCACAAAAGCGCGGCGGTTTTCAAAAAATCGTCCCCCAGAAGGCCCGCCATTTCCGGCGCCCACGGAAGCGCCATCTGCTTGTATCCCACGCGCTCGTCAAATGAGAAGCCGACGCAGTTGCCCACGGCGGGCTCGTCCGAAAAAAAGCCCAATATGGTGTTTCCAAAATATTGCGCATAATGGGCGTAGTGCTTTTCGTACACCTCATCGATCAATAGATCCACACTTTGCGCATGCAGGAGATTGATGTAATTGGTATTGCCGCCGCCATTGCGCGAGAGGTAGGTCACCACCACGCGCCATGCGCCCGCCGGCACATCCCAGATGAGTGCGCCGTCCGCCACCCGATCCGTGATGTCGATCCCCTCGCCCAATCGGTCAAACTCCAAAATCGGGTGCGCATACACGGCGCAGAGACTTTCGTCGTCGAATACCCGCTGATTTTTCGGTGCAAAGGGGGAGGCGCCCTCAAACAGACTCGGCTTGTACGCCATCATGCCCGCCACGTTCAACCGCGCGTTTTTCATCGGGCCCACGACGTCCGCGCGCCCGCTTTTGATGTACTGTTTGGATAGCGCCGCCGGCGCATCCGGCACCTTGCCGTTTGCAAACCCCGTGGGAAAGTGCGAATCGTCGAGAATCCATATTTTGAGTCCCAGCTTGACCGCCTCGTCAAGGATGATGTCGAGATCGCGCCACCAGGTATCGCCTGCAAAATCCGGGTGTGGGCGCGATTCGAGGCAAACCGCGCCGATGTCCGCCGCCGCAATCTTTTGAAGCATGTCGCGCAGCGTCTTTTCATCCTCGCCGTGCAACCATAAAAAGGGCAGCAAGTGATTTTCTTTCATATAATTAGGCGCCTCCCTATTTTTTGCCCATTATACCACGCACCGCGCATCGGAGACAAGGCGCAATTTCACGCGCGCCCGCT
This sequence comes from Bacillota bacterium, assembly GCA_023421735.1. Next base: position 15,542 of record JAEZSP010000045.1, read on the forward strand.
GTCTTCGGCAATGCGTTCAAGCTGCGCGATCAGGTTCTCCCGGACAAGGGATTCCGGTTCGCCCGCGATCCCGTTATATTCAAGCGTCACAATCGCGGGGCGCGTGCGCGCGAGCGTCCATTCGAGGAGCGCCAAGTCCGCCGCCGCCATCGCCTGATGGGTATCCGCGGGGGCGCCGTCCGCATCCACGCCAGAACCGTTCACGTGAATCTCACGCACGCGCGCAAGGGGAAGCATTCCGAGAAAATCATGGATGTCCCAGCCGCGATACAGGCAGGTGATCTTCGCATGCGTCAGGTCAAGGAGCAGCCCGACATCCGCGGTTTCGAGTAGTTCCGCAAGCTTTTCCGGTTCGGCATACGGGTAATGGTCAAACTGCGTCCTGTCTTGCGGCGAATCGGGCGTGTTTTCAACCAGGAGCGGAACCCCGATACCACTGCGAAACATTTGGATCCCACCGAGGAGCCGCTCTCGCACCTCCGCTTCCGTCATGCCCGCATCCATATCGGCATGTTGAATCGCCATGTGGAGGCCGTAATGCGGCGAACCGCACGCAGCAATCCGTGCGTTCGCAGCGGCGAAATCGACGTCCGCCGGATTTCGCATCCCGGCATGATCGAAACAGCCAAGTCCATGGAGCAATAGGGGCTTCATCGGCCTGATCCGTGCAAACTGCTTGTCATAATCGGGATACACCCCGTATTTGACGTAGTCCACATCCACGCGCCCTTCCGCCAGGAGGATGCTCAGCGCATTTGACCAGTTGCAGGCAATCTCGTACATCATTCCCTCCATAAAATACGCACCTCCGACATCGCTGCCGGAGGCGCTCCCCACTCCCACCCCGGAGAAGCGCGACGGCTTCCCCGATCTCAATGCCTCGCGGCACTGCTTTTTGACGAATGGAATTTCTAAACGCAATATACCACAGATTTAACCAAATGTCAACATTTTTCTCAACATGCCACGCCGAGAAACTGGAAAAGATTGACATGCTCCATCGAGAAACATATCGCGGAAAATGGTGGTCTAAGTACCAGTAAAAAACAAAGGAGATGTGAACATGGGAAAGAAAATGGCTTGTCTGGTTTTGACTTTGGTATTATGTTTGACGGTTCTTATGCCTGCAGCGCTGGCTGGCACACCCACTTCGTTTGTCAAACTGCCGGCCGGCTGGACGGCGCTCAACGTGCGGGCGGGCGCGGGCACCAACTACGCGGTGGTCACCTGGGTCAAAGACGGCGACGAGATCGACATCATCCATCAGGGCAGCACCTGGTCGAAAATCACGGTTTCCAGAAACGGCAAGACCGGCTACATCAAAAACACCTACATAAAGGATCTGTCCGAAAATCCCGCAACGCCGAGCGACCCTGGAACCGTTGGCACCGCTTCTGCGGGCAGCGTTTCCGGAAACCGCGTCAACATGCGCAAAGGCCCCGGCTCCGGCTATGCATGGGTCTCCACGCTGACCAAGGGCACGAAGGTGCAGATTTGGGGCGAGAGCGGCAACTGGTATTTCATCACCACCCTTTCCGGCACTAAGGGCTGGATGTCCAAGACCTACATCGCATCCGGCTATTCCATGACGACCTCCGCAAACCTGAACTTCCGCCAGAGCGCCAACGGCACGGTCATTTCGACGCTCAGCGCCGGCACCACGGTCGAGGTCATCTCGATCACAGGCGGATGGAGCAAGGTCAAGGTTGGCTCCACCACCGGTTATGTCTACAACAAGTACCTGAAATAGACTTCCTGCCGAAATCCTCCGTCCGCCGATCGGCGGACGGAGGATTTTTTTCATGACCGGATCGCTTCCTCGATCGCGCGGTTCACGCGTTCCCGCGTCTCGAGGAGATAATCGGCGCTTCTGGGATAACAGGTAAACGTGATTGGCTCGATGCCGTCCTCGAGGATCGCCATGACGAAATCCCGACCCTTGAGCGACTCGAGGAGCTTCAGTGCGCAAAGATCGGCCATCGCCTCCGCAGCCGCCATCATCCGCAGCGATTCGAGAGGCTTTCCGTCCTTTCCGGGATAGACCTGGAATGTGTCGCCCGCAGGCGCGAAGCCGTCGCCGTCCGTCACGCGGAAGGGATCGACCTGATAGTCCGAGAACTGCGCGCCGTAGAAATTATACGCCCATTGGAGGAAGCCCGCGATCCGATATTTATATAGCTGGAACCCAAGGATGCGCGTGCGCGCGCCTGACATGGCGAGAAACGTGTTGGAAACGAGCTTATACTGCCCGAGGCAATAATACGTCCACAGTCCCTCAATGCCGGCTTTGAGGAAGGGCTCCATGTGATCGCTCGCGGGAATGGGATGCGCAACCGCCCCCGTGGCGTAGAATTCATAGCTCGAAAGCGCGTCCATCACCGGGAAGCCGTCGAGAAATTCTGCGACCATGTCGCGTGCCGCGCGGTAATCGGCGAGCATGGAGAGTCCCGGCTCGTCGGAAATGTGAAAAGAGCATCTGTCCGCAATCCCGAGCCGCCTGAGTTCTGCTGTCAGTGCGGGCAGATAGGCGCCGAGAAATGCGCGGTACGGCGCGCCTGTCGCATCCGTCTCCCATCCGAAGATCCGTTTCTCCGTGCCATCTACGCATGCCACGATCTTCGGCGCATGCCGCGCGCCCCATTGGGTGAACAGGTGGGCCATTTCAAAATAGGTAATCCCGCACCGTCTCGCCATCTCTACCCAACGCCCGAGCCGCGCAAAACCAAATGAATAGACGCCTTTGTCCAGATACACGTCCACGAGCTGGCACGTCATGCGTTCCCCGCCCGCGCGCGTGTCGAGCGGCGGCGTGTGGATCGGCGTCAAAAGCATATTGATGCCGCGCCTCGGCATTGCCGCGACGAAGTTTTCACAGATCGTCCAAAACGCCTCCGACCACATTTCAACGCCGTAATAATGGCAGAGCGCGTCGCAGTGGAACCATTTTGTATGGATGAACTCCTGTTTCGGCAGTTGCGCCGGGATGACGTCGAGCGTAAACGTCGCGCGCGCAAGGGTCGCCCCATCCGCAGATTTCAACAAAACCTCGATCGCGTGCGTCCCCGCCGGCGCATGATCGACGTCGATCCACGCGCATGTCCACAGTCCCGCGTATGCACGCCACTTTTCTTCCCCGATTTCATCGAGCAGATCGGGATATAGTCCAGGCGTTTTCCGCAGGTAGTCCGCATCGGCATCCGGGAACGCCGCAAACCGGACGGGCACGGATTTCACCATGCGCACATGCACGGGAACGTCCGCCGCCACCTCAAGCGACACATATTCGCGCGACGGGCCTTCCAGAATCGTCCACGCGGCCTGAAAAGATGCCGTTTCGGTGAGGAGCGCGCTCGCCCGGCGATAGCCGCCGTGCGGTGCCTCGTCCAGAAACACCTTTTCAAGGGGAGAGGCAAGCCTGAGATCAATTTTCATGTTGACACCTCTTCTATTCGAATGAATTTCCGTGTAAATTCCTGCCCCGCACGCCGTTCTGCCGCTTCCTCCCGCGTGAGCGCCCATAGATCTGTCACGCGGCACTCGAGCGCAAAGCATCGGTCGCCTATGAGCTCCGGCGCGCGCACGATCGGGAGCGATGCCCGCCGCGCGATTTCGGAAAGAAGCGCATCCGCATCCGCGCGCGCGCCGATCAGCCGCAGATAGGTGGGATGCGGGTATAATTGCGCCAATTCAGCCGTGAGCCCCGCAAGCGCATGCGCCGCGAGCCGCGTGATGCGCGCATAGGTGTATCTTTTGCACTTGACGCGCACGATGAAGTCCGCCGCGTCAAAGGCGGCGTTTGCCGCCCGCGCCGCGCGGTTCTCGAGTCCTTCCGTCATGTCCGGAAGCCCCGCGATCCCGGCGGCGCCGAGCTGGCGGAGCGCATTCAGGATGAGGTCGTCCGCCCCGTGGCGCGCGGCCATCTCCGGAATCTGAAACTGCGCGCTTTGGGGAATCCCGCGCGCCGCCGCGTCAAAGTCACCTCTGCAGACCGCCGCGCGGATCGCCGTCGCGGAGGCAATTTCGCCCGTTTTTGTGGAATGATAGTCGTTCGTGCGCATGATGGTGAACGGCTCCGGCGTCGCGCCAGCACATCTGCGAAGCGCGCGCAGATATTCGACCGCCAATATGTCGTTTGGGCGCGCCTCCGCCCCGCCGAGCCCCAACGCCGCCTCCGCGCTTCCGCGCGCCCGCGCAAGCGTCTCTCCGCGCGCAAGGGAATCCGCAATGTAGGCGCGCAGCGCATCCGGTTCCTGCTCGCGCGCGTCGGCCAGCCGATTGAGCGCGGAAAGATCGCCCGACTCGCTGCCAAACGAAATGGCATCCGCGCCGAGCGCCGCGATGAGCCGGACACCCGCGTCCGCGAACCGATCGGCCGTGCGGCAGCCGAACAGCGCCGGAAGTTCGATCACCGCATCCGCGCCGCACAAAAGCGCCGCGCGCGCGCGCGTCCATTTGGAGGCAGGCGTCAGCTCACCGCGCTGGGAAAGATGACCGTTCATGACGCACACGATTTTGTCGTAACCCGCCGCGCGCGTTTGGGCGATATGCAATTTGTGACCGTTGTGGAACGGATTGTATTCGGAAACGATGCCCGCAATTTTCATGCACCCATTGTACCGGATCGCGATGCGATTGACAAGCGGCGAATTGGGCGATACTACGGAAAAGGGAGTGATTGCGACATGAAAAAGTCCATCCTGATCGCGTTTTTTGCGCTTATCACGCTCGTCGTAGGCTGCGCCAAAACGGGAGACACCATCACCATCGACGAAATCGCAGCGGCAAACACGGAGGATCAGGTCCTCTCCCGCCACGCTGCATTCTCCATCCACACCGTTTACTACGATGCGGACGGCAACGAGAGCTTTACAACCGACCAGGCCATCGGCAAATCCGGCGACCAGTACGCCGCCTCTTATGAGGACTCGGACGGATACAGCGAGTTTCTCGATGCCGGCACGGCCTACTTCCGCGATCCCACCACGAACGAGTATTCCGTCCTGGCGTTTTATCCGGGGATGCTGGATGAATATGTCGCCTCGTATGACGATTACCTCTTCCTCTCAAACGAGGGATCGGTCATCGGCGCGGCGACGACATCCGGCGGCGAGACGAAGGTTGACGTCACGCTCTCGCGCACAAATTTGAACGCGCCGTTCCTCGATTCGCTCGGGTTCGGCAGCCCCGATTCCATCCGCATCGCCTATTCCCTCGACGCCAACACCAAGGAGGTGCGCGGTTACACGCTCTACGCGGTCACGGGCGGCAAGGAATCGCAGGTCCTCAAGGCGAGTGTCTCCGCCCTCGACCAACCCCCAACCGCCCCGGACTTCGTGGCGCAGCTGAAAAATCCGGCCGAGACGCGCACGATCACCGTCGTCTCCCCGGACGGATCGCAGGCGCAGTACGTGGTTGCGAAGGAGGCCCTGTTCACCATGTCCTTCCCGGAGCAATACGGCGCGTATCTCGACCCGGAAGGCCAAAATCCCGTCACCGCCGAGGATCTGCGCGGACAGGACGCGACGATCTACCTCCTCACAAATCAGGCCTGAACGCAAAAAACCGCGACTTCCGATGGGGAGGCGCGGTTTTCCATCTTCTTACAGGCGCACCGCCTCGATTTTTTCAAGCATGCGGCGGTAATTGTCATCCTTGTTATATAAAACGGTCTCGACGAATTCCGCAAACGGAACGAGCTTCACGCCCGCCACTTCGCGCGCGGAGAGGTTCAGCTTCTGCGGATTGACGTCGATGCGCGCCCCGTAGATGTCTGAGATGAGGCCGCATTTGGAATCGTCCCAATCCTCGACCTGGCGCCCGGCGAAAAAGCAGTCCCCGGGGGCGATTTCGACGCCCAGTTCCTCCTTTGCCTCGCGCGCCGCGGCTTCGGCGCCCGTTTCACCGTGCTGGACGCCGCCGCCCGTCACGTCCCATTTGCCGGGAAAATAGCGCGCCTTCAAAGACCGCTGCTGCAACAGGTAGCGCCCGTCGGCGTTTTTCAGGATGATATGCGCGTGATAAAGATACTCCCCCGCGCCGATTTGCGTCCCTTTTTCGATCACCTTGCCGGTAAACGCGCCTTCGCGCGTATAAACGTCCCGCAGCTCCATAGAAAACACCCCCGGATCATGATACCATGCATGTCCGGAGGCGTCAATATGCTATTTCAAAACGATGTCCTCATCCGGATGTGCGCCGCTGATGGCGTACACGGGTCTCAGACGCAACTGTGCGCCGTCCGCAATCTCCAATACGTATTCATATTCCCAATCGCGCGTATAATCGGACATATTCGTCGCGTCGAGAACCAGTTCCCCTTCGTACGGCATGCCATCAACAATGAGGGCATACTCAATGGGCACATCTTCGTCCGAACCACTGTACATCCAGTTCGCCGGCACATTAAGATGCAGTAACGTGCGCACGTTGAAAGGTGTCACATACACCGTCGCAGATGACGTATACTGGTCGTCTTCATATACCCCTGTGTAATCCCAAACACTGCAAGTGGAACGCGGAATCACGAACGGAATGGCTTCCTGCTGCAATAATCCGTCCACAGAATCGGAATAAGTGCCCGTTTCATCCATGTAGACGTAATCGCATGTAATCGTCACGACAAGGGCGATTTCAATGGAATCCTTCTCGCGCGCCGACTCCGGAAGCACGGCAAATTCTTCATACATACCGCCCGCAACCTGAGTCCCGCCGCCCAATAATTCCTCCCTGCTCGAGGTCTCCACCGTCACGATGTCGATGTGTGGGATGAGCGCACCCACAGATCCGTCGCGCGCATACCGCGCTTGGAAGATCGCACGCTGTTCATCCGTCATTTCGGCGGTAATGTCTTCGGACGTCGCGTCGTACGGCGATCGAATGCGCGTAAGCGGCGCGGAATCGTAGTCAAAATCCACCTGCGGAAGATTTCCCTCCAGCGCATATCCGATGATGAGCTGCGCACCGTCATAATAGCTTTGCAGCAGTGTGAGCGTCATATCCGGCGCGATATAAAGTCTGCGGCTGTCGGCTCCCCGCGTAGAGAGTTCGTCCACTTCTTCGTACTTTTGGGTGTCCTTGCCGCCCAACACATCGACCATCTGTGAAAAGATCGTTCGGCCAATCCCCGTCGCATACGCGATTCCCGCCACCAGCAGGAATACCAGCGCAGCCGTCAACGCCATACGCAGCTTCTTTTTCATCCGTTTTCCCCTCCCCATCACGATCCGATTTTCCAGTGCGGGCGTGATTTCGACGGCCGCAAGCGCGCGGTCAATCGTCTCTTTGAGCCTATTCATCGAAATACCACCCCTCCAGTCTAACCTTCAACCGCACACGTGCGCGTTTGAGCCGGTTATACACGGCATCCCGCGTGATGCCCAGTACCCGCGCAACCTCGTCCGCACGCATCTCCCGCTGATAATAGAGGATGACGCATTCCCGCTCCCTCCGGGGCAACCGCATAACCTCCCGCGCGACGGTTTCATCCGCATATCGGTCCGACATGCCCACCTCAGGAAGCTGATCCGTGGGCCGGATGCGCGACCACGGCGCACGGCGCATGTTCTTGCAGGTATTGATTGCGATGCGCGTGAGCCATGTGCCCACATCGCTCTCTTCCCGGAACTTGTCCATGGCGCGAAACGCCTTCCAAAACGTCTCCTGCACAGCATCCTCTGCGAGTTGCCTGTCTCCCAGATACAGAAAGCACATGCGCAAAAGATCCGTGCCATGCGCTCGCACCAGGGCGCGGAAGTGTTCTTCGTCCACCCTCACCTCATCACCTCCTTACCGATTAGACACGCCACGCACACAGGATTGGTCATCTGTAAAGAAAAAAGGCGCGGGAAATCCATCCCGCGCCACAGATGGGCAACCGGATGCGGCGTCACACCCGCATTTTTCGATTCTCCACGATTCCGTCATAGGTCCGCGCGGTCATGAGGTACACAAAGACGTAGATTGCGGCAAAAGCGCCGAACGTGCCGAGCGTGCATTTGACAAACAGCGGGATATCCGTCATGGAAAACGCCGCGAGGATGTGCCGGATCATGGGAAAAGCGAAGGCGATGTGGACAGCCGCGGTCAAAAGCGGCAGGAAGAACACGATCAAAACCTGCTGCCGGATCGTCGCGCGAATCTCCGCGCCGGTCATGCCTACCTTGCGCATGATGGCAAACCGCGCCCGGTCATCCCAACCCTCCGAAACCTGCTTGTAGTAGATGATGAGCACGGTCGCCAGGAGGAACATCAGTCCCAGAAAAATACCCAGAAAGAAAAATGCGCCATAGAAAGAGTAAAAATCGCTGTCGGCGCCGAGTTGCCGCGACCTCACATATCCGATAAAATAGCCTCCGTCGGAAGACGGCACCTTGAGCACTTCCTGCAAGTCCTGCGCATACCGGGCTTTATCGTCATCCGTGCCGGAAAGATTGAAACGCATTATGCGCCTGATTTTAGCTGCATCCTTCCCATATGTCTCGGCCTGTGCAGCGTCAATTTTTGAAAGCGTCTCTTCCGTGTCCACGATAAGGTATAATACATCCGTCCCCGTGGTTTCGTAGCCGCTGTCAAAGGGCGCCGCGTCCATCGGCGTGAGTTCGAAGTGCATTCCCGATAGGGAAATTGCGTCGCGCTTTTCACCCTTCTGATAATAAAGTGCCCGGCCCGGCGCGCGCGTGACCGTCTCCCCGGTGATGCTTTCATATCCCTCGGCGGTGGTGATGGCGATCATGACAAAGTTCGGCGCAAGCGAGACGCCCGGCACCTCTTCCGGGATCACAATCTCGTCTCCATTGCTCTGCGCAGCAAACTGAAGATACGAATATGCGGCAAAGTCGGACAGCGTCTCCCCATCTGTCTTTGCGATGCCGCGCGCCTTTTCCACAACCGCGGCAAGCGGCCCCAGTTCCGAATCCTGCGGATAATCCACCGAAATGTCGTACGGATACATCTCGTCGACGATCGAGTCCGCACCCAGATAGAGGCTGACGGTGGTCGAGATGGTCACAAGCACCATCGTCGAAAGGATACAGATGCTCGCGAGTCCCGCCGCGTTGCGCTTCATGCGATAAAGCATGCCGGATACGGTCGCGAAATGACGCGTCCGATAGTAATAGTTTTTGTTTTTCCGCAGCGCCTTCAGAAAGACGATTGAAAAGGCGATGAACAAAAAATAGGTACCGGCAATGACCAGAAGCGCAGCCACAAAGAACAAAAGAATTGCCTGAATGGCATCGCTCGTCATGACGGAAAGCCAATACCCGCTCCCCAGGAACAGAAAGCCCAGGATCGCGAGCACCCACTTGGACTTGGGCTCTCGCTCGCCCTCGCTCGCCGCGCGCAGAAGCTCAATGGGCTTCGCCGCGTATATGATGCGCAGGTCGTTTAAAAAGATCAGGAAAAAGAGAGGGAGAAACAGCGCGACGGTTACTCCTGCGGCGAGGGGATCGATCCGCATCTGAAAGCCCGTTTGTCCGTTCAAGAGCCGTACAAGGACGAGTTGTGTCAATTTTGAAAACACGATGCCGGCGAAAAGACCGCCGGGGATCGCGAGAAGCGCTGTGTACGCGCTTTCCCAAAAGAGCACGCGTCCGATGTGCCGCTTCTCCATACCCAGCACGTTGTAGAGTCCGAATTCTCGCCGTCGGCCCTTTGCGAGCACAGAATTTGTGTAAAACAGGATGATCGCCGAAAAAAGACCGATCACGATCACGCCGAATGCCAGGACGTGCGCGAGAACCCCGCCGCCCGGCAATTCCCGGATCACGGGATCGGTATTGATCGTGAACATCACGTAGAACATCATCACACACAGGACGCAGGCGAGCAAATACGGCAAAAAAAGACGTCCGTTCTTGCGCAGTCCTCCGCGCGCGAGTCGGATGAAGAGCGACCTACGCATGGCGCTCACCGCCTGTCGCTAGCATGGTCAGCGTGTCCGAGATTTTGCCGTACAATTCCTCGCTGGTGGACCCGCCGCGGTAAATCTGGTGGAATACCTCTCCATCCTTGATAAACAATACGCGTCCCGCCCGGCTCGCCGCGCGCACCGAGTGCGTCACCATGACGATGGTCTGCCCGTCGCGGTTGATTTCCTCAAACAGCGTCAACAACTCGTCGGACGCCCGGGAATCCAACGCGCCCGTCGGCTCGTCCGCAAGCACGAGACGGGGATTGGCGATGAGCGCGCGCGCCACCGCCGCCCGCTGCTTTTGCCCGCCCGAAACCTCGTAGGGGAACTTGGTCAGAATATCCCAGATGCCCAGCTTTTTTGCAATGGGGCTAATCTTCGCGCGCATCTCGGGATACCGTTTGCCGGCAAGCACCAGCGGCAGGAAGATGTTGTCCTCGATGGTAAACGTGTCCAGCAAATTAAACTCCTGAAAGACAAACCCCAGGCAATCCCGGCGGAACGCGGCGATCTCCTTTTCAGGAATGCCCGAAAGCGCACGTCCGTCGAGCACCACTTCGCCCGTGGTCGATTTGTCCAGTGCCGCAATGATGTTGAGAAGCGTCGTCTTGCCCGAACCGGATTCGCCCATCACGGCGACGTACTCCCCTTCTTCCACCGAAAAGGTAATGTCCCGAAGCGCCTCCACCCGATTCCCGCCAAACCGCGTCGTATAGATTTTTTTGACCTTGTTTAAAGTGAGTAATGCCATAATGCCCTCCTTCTTCGTACGGGCATAGTATACGACGTATCCCCCGCACCGTGCCATTTGATTGGCTTACGTTTCAGGTGCCCGGGCTTACATTTTTGAAAGGTTCCGCTCACTCGAAATCCAGTTTTTTGCTGCGCAGATCGACAAAGACAGACGTCCCGATGCCCGGCTCGGATTCGATTGCAATGGCATGGCCGAGCTTTTCGAGGATGCGCTTGACGAGGTACAGCCCAATGCCGGTCGCGCGCTTATCCGTGCGTCCGTTCAGGCCGGTATACCCCTTCTCAAACACGCGTGGAAGATCCTCCGGCGCAATGCCGATGCCCGTGTCGCGGATCACGAGCGTCGCGGGGGATTCGAAGGATACAAAGACACCGCCCGATTTGGTATATTTAATCGCGTTTGACAATAGCTGCTCGATCACGAACGCAAGCCATTTTTCATCGGTCAGGACCTCCGCGTGAATGGGCTGCCATTCAAACCGCAGCTTTTTGCGGATGAATTGTCCGGCATATTTTCGCGCGCATGCCCGGACAATCCGGTCGAGATCGCATGTGCGGATCACATAATCCGTGGACTGCGCGCCCAGCCGCAAATAGCACAGCACCATTTCCACATATTGCTCGATTTTTTGGAGCTGTTCTGCCAGCACAGGAGAAGCCGCATCCTCCGTCTGGAGGATCAACCGCATGGCCGCGATGGGCGTCTTGATCTGGTGCGCCCACAGGGTGTAATAGGTCACAAGGTCGTCGTATCCGCGCATCTGCCGGTCCAGAAGCTGCACGCGATCGGCAAACAGCGCGCGCAGAAGCGCCTGATAGTCCGCCTCCGTTTGCGATGCCGGCACCGGCAATGCATCAAGTGACAGCGCAACTTCGTCCATGAGGGCGGCGAGCAACGCGTGTTTTTTTCGAAAGGAAATGAAATCGACCGCCACAAACGGCACCGCGGGAAACAGGCACAGAAGGAACGCATAACCCACCGCCTGAACGGGCAGCCGATACAAATAAAAAACCACGGCGAAAATTGCGCCAAACACGCACGCCGCCAGAAGCGCCCAAATGCGCGATCTGAGATACGATAAAATCATGCGCATATTACTCGATGAGATACCCCATTCCCTTTTTCGTGCCGATAAATCCCATTAGCCCCACGGCATCGAGCTTCTTTCGCAGCCGCGCGACATTGACGGTGAGCGTATTTTCGTCGATGAAGCTGTCCGTATCCCACAACCGCTCCATCAGCTGTTCCCGACTGACGATCTTTCCCCTTGCCTCCATCAGCGCCAACAGAATCCGGTACTCGTTTTTCGTCAGCTCGATCTTTTCCCCTGCGTATGTGAGGCTCGCATCCGCCGTGTCGAGCACCGCGCCCCTGTGGGTAATCGTCAATGATGAATCGCCAAAGTCATATGTGCGCCGGAGGATGGCCTGGATCTTCGCCATCAGCACGTCCAAATCGAAGGGCTTGACGATATAATCATCCCCGCCCATATTTATCGCCATGATGATGTTCATGTTTTCAAGCGCAGAGGACACGAATACGACAGGCACCTTGGAAGCCCGCCGAATTTCCCGGCACCAATGATAGCCGTCAAAGAAGGGCAGCGTGATGTCGAGCAAGACCAGATGCGGCGCATATCCCTCAAATTCCCGGTCGACTGCCCGAAAGTCCTCGGCAACGCGCGCATCAAGTCCCCATGCTTCGATCCGCTTTTTCATTGCGCCCGCAATGACCGCATCGTCTTCTACGATAAAGATTCGGTACATGCTGCCTCCGTTATTCCCGGGAAGAATTCCTTCCGTATTATATCAAAAATTCCGGCGCAGGGCAATGCGCGCCGCTTCCCTCCTCAGCCAGGCTCTTTGATTTATATTATTTTATAAATAATACTTTACAAATACCATATTATATATTATACTTTCCTTGCAAGGAGGTGGCTTTCAGTGGAAAAGAATCAGGTGGACGAGGTGCTGCGGCTTCCGAAGGCGCGGGAGTTGGAGAAGGATTTGACGCTGATGCTCGAAAATGGCATGGATCTCGTGGTGGCAATGACGGATTTGGATTCCTTCATGCGGGTGAACGACGAATTTGGATCGGAGGCGGGCGACCGGGTCCTGATCGAAACGGGCGAATACCTACGGGCGACGCTTCCCGAGGGGACGCGGCTTTACCGCTGCGGCGGCGATCAATTCGCGGCTGTTTTCCCGGAGGGCATGGAAAAGGAAGAGGCGTTCCTCCGGATGGAATCGCTGCGCGCCGGTTATGCGGTCGCCCTTCCGGACGGCGGCACGCAGACGATTACCATCGGCATTGCCTCTGCGCCGGACGATGGGGGCACCTACGTCGAGCTGACCCGCAAGGCGGAGGGTGCGATGTTCCGGGGTAAGCTGGCGGGGTACAACCGCGTCTGCCTAGCACGCGAAGAAAAGATGGTCACGAAGACGAGCCATTACACATTCGAACAGCTCAAGCGGCTCACCAAGGTTTCGAAGCGCGATGGCGTCGGCGAAGCCGTGCTCCTGCGCGAGGCGCTTGACGCGCTGCTCAAAAAATACGACGCATAAAAAAGCCTCCGCAAGCGGAATGCTTGGGAGGCCGATGCACCGGGGTTGCCGCGGGTGATCCGTCCCGCAGCGGCCCCTTTTTATTTTTCGGGCTTTCCCTGCCGGCGACGCCTGACAGCCAGCGCGCACAGCACGCAGATTGCGCCCCAACGGGCGAACGCGCCATAAAACCGGATCGCGGCATATTCGCGCGTCTGGTATTTGACGGGTGCGGCTGCCGCCGCCATGAGTTCGTGTGCGCGCGCCGAGATGTTTGTCCACTCGACAATCACCTCGGGAATCCATTCGGTGAACACGTACATGGGCCGGATGGTCAGCGAAAGAATGCCGTAGGCCGCGGCAATCAGCACCGCGTAGCCCAGAAGCTGACCAAACGAATACAGCAGCACCTGGGGCAGCATTTTCTTAAAATACCGGTGAAGGACTTCCGCGCGCCAGCCGGCGATCAGCGATCTTGTGCGCGCGTTCCACGCGCGTAAAAGCCGCGCGAGGATATAGAAGGAGAACAGGATGATGAGAACCCGCACGATCATCGAAGCGCGCATGATCTCCTTGTCGGTGTCATAGCATGTGCCCGCACCGAGCACTGCTCCGCCGACGCTCTGCGTGGCGCGCGCCGCGCCCGGAATGTCCAGTGCGCAATCGATTTGCACATAATCCGTCTGCATGCCCGCCTTCGCCGCGGTTTGGATGGGGATATATGCGCCGCATTCATCCGCGTCGCCCGCCGATCTGCGATGGCGCACCACGCCGATCACCTCGTACCACGCATCATCGATCCGCACCTGATTGCCGACCGCATCCACCGTGGGAAACAGCTGAAACGCCAGCTCCTCGTCGAGTACGGCCACCTTTGCGCCGTCCTTCCACTCCGCCTGTCCGAATAACCGTCCGGTTTTCAGGAATTTGGGATGCGCATCAAACCAGCCGGCAGACACGCATGTAAGCGTCGCGTTTACAAATTGCCCGGCGGAAGATTCGATGCCGCTATCATACCGCGTCGCGGCGAGCCCCGCCTTCGCGTTCGCGCCGAGCTCCGTCTTTTGCGCGTCCCATTTTTCCAGAATCCGCGCAAGCGCGCTTTGTGCATTCGCCTGCCCGGCTTCGACGGGCGCCGCCGTCATGTACTGCGCGAGAGGGGCCGTGCGATAGAGCATGAGCAGCGAGAAGGCCAGCATCGCCGCGCCCAATACGGCGAGCAAACGCCCCCGCGCCCGCGTGTCCGGCTTGAATAGCGCCCGCATGTCAGTCGTCATACGCCATAACGGCGTCGCCTTCCGAAATGCTTCTGTCCTCCATATACGCAACCTCCATCCAGCTCAGATCCTCCTCCACGGACACGGTGCCGTTCGATTCGGCGAGTACGGTCACGGGCGTCTTGACCGTCACAGTTTTGGTTGCGCCGAAGGAGCTCTGCTTTTTCTGGAGCGTAAAGACGTACCGATCCGTGCCCGATCCGCGCACCGCAGCCGCGGGCAGGAGCGTCGTCGCCTGTTTGGCCTTGTATTCGAGCTTCAAGGGCACGCTTTCCACAGCCGCCATCGCGTATACGCCGCCCATATCCTTGATGTCCGATTTGCCGAGCTTCACATCCGCATACGTGCCGCCCGTGAGCGTCACGCCCACCCCGGTTACCTTCAGTTCAAGCTGATTTCCGTTTTTATCGGTCAGGTACGCGCTCATGCCCTTGGAGATGTTCAAATCCACATCCGTTGTATCTGCGCGCAGCGAAAGATCCTCCCCCTTGGGGCAGATGGCATATGCCGCGCTCGCGGGGCTGAAGCTCTCGTTCGCCTTCACATGAAGCTCTGTGATGTATCCGTCCTCAGTCGCCGTGACGCTGCGCACCCGCTCGCTCAGCACCTTGAGATCGAGCATCTGCTTCTCCGCATCGGCGAGCTGGCGTTCGAACTTGATCTGATCGGTGATATAACTGCGCGCTTCGTCGGAAATGGCATAGCGCTCCGCCGCATCCATGTCGGCCTGCGCCTGATCCAGCGCGGTTTTTGTCGCCGTGCGCGCATCATAAAGCACCGTCAGCTCCTCGGACGCGCCCTCTGGCGCCGCATCGCTCGACGCGGAAACGCCTTCGATGACCGCGCGCGCCTTGTACGCAAGGCTCGCATCGAGATATGCGTCCTTCGCAGTTGAAAGCGCCTCATAAGCCGCGCCCCATGCCTCTTCTGTGCGCTTGAGCCGTATATTCTTGTCGAGTAGGGCGGCAAGCGACGCCTCGGTGGCGTCATACGTCTCCCGCAGGCTCGCCATCGTGGCGTCCTCGTTCGCGACCTCCGCCTCGAAGATGACACCGCCCGCCGCGACCTCGTAACCCACCTGTACCTTGACGGAAGTCACGAGGATCGACTGATCGCCCGCCCCCTCGACAAAGACGTCGTCGCTCTGCGGGAAATACAGCGCAGACGAAAGTTCAACCGTTTGTGTGAGCTTTCCCTGCCTGGGTGCGAGAATCCTGACCTTTGCGGTGGCGATGGTGCGGATGGTGTCCGCGAAAAACAGGCACAGCGCTACCGCGACGGCGACGGCTATCAATCCACGAATGGCGTACTTTTTTGCGTTCATCGAATTAACCCCTATTTCAGTTCAGTCAGCTGGATTCCATCGAGGATATCCCGCTGGAAGTACAGGTAGATAAACAACGCGGGCAATATGTAAATCGTCGCTCCCGCGAATTCGACGCCTGTAAAGGACGACGAAAACTGGTTGAACATCACGGACAGCGGCATCAGGTTCGCCTTCTCCGCGAGATAGGTCAGCGGCTGCTCGACCAGGTTCCACGAATCCGCGAACGAGAGCGCCACCGCACAGCCGATGATGGGCTTGCACACCGGCAGGATGATGTGAATAAAACACCGCAGCGTGCCCGCGCCGTCAATCTCCGCCGCCTCGAGGATCTCCTTGGGAAGCCCCACCATGTACTGCCTGAGCAGGAAGATGTAAAACGGCGTAAAACAGTTGGGCAAAATCACCGCCCAGACCGTGTTCATGAGCCCCATCCGCCTGAGCGTCAGAACGTTTGGCACCATCGTCACCTGAAACGGCAGCAGCATCAGCATGATGACCGCGAAAAAGATGGCGTCTCGAAAGGGAAACTTGAACCGCGAGAGCGCATAGGCCATCGCCGGAACGACGAGCGCCTGCCCCACGAGGATCGCCACGGTGTAGACGGCGCTATTGACAAAGAGCCGCAAAACCGTCTCGTCCTCGATCAGAACCCGGTAAAACTGGGTGAGCGAAAACGATTTGGGCGAGAGCTTGATGTCCATCCACGTGCTTTGATCGTAATTCCCGCGCGTATCCATGTAGTTTTTCATTTCGCCCGGTGAGGAAAACGAGTAAATGACCGTCAAAATCATCGGGAGGAGCACCGCCACGGCAATCAGCGTGAGCGCGAAGCGCGTACCCGTATACTTTTTCATCGCCGCCCCCTAGCCCAGCCGCTTCAGCAGCCGCTTTTGCACAAAAAACAGAATCCCGAAAATGATAAACACAATCGCTGCAAACAGATACGCAGCCGTGGTGACATTTTGATAATTGAGCTTTGCGAACATGTTGTTCATGTAGTTCTGGAGCGTGTACACCGACTCGTCCGGGTATGCGCCGCCGATGAAGTAAACCTCCTTGAAGATCTTAAAGGAGTTGATCCAGCAGAGGATAAACACCAGAAAAGAGCTCGGGACGATGAGCGGCAACGTCACATGCCATGCCTGCCGGAAAAAACCCGCGCCCTCAAGCCGCGCATATTCGTACAGCGGTTCTGGAATCGACTGCATCGCCGCAAGAAAGATGATGATCGCGAGCCCAAGATTTTTCCATACGAAAAGCGCGATGACCGGAAATCGCATGGCGCTCCCGTCGAGCCATGAAACGCGATCGAGTCCCAATGCGGTCACGAGCCGATTGACCGCGCCGCCGTAATCGAAAATCAAAAGCCACACGAACAGGATCGCGCACGAGGGCATGAAATAGGGCAAAATCACGCTGTTTCTGAAAAACGCACCCTTGGGCTTGATGCGGTTGAGCAGCATCGCAACGAAAAACGACAGCACCCAGACAAGCGGCGTACAGATCGCCGAAAAGCACATGGTATTCTTCAGTCCCAACTGGAACATGGGATTTTGAAGCAAAGATTTGTAATTTGCAAGCCCCACAAATGCGTTTTTATAACTGCCGTCGGTCACGCTGTAATACATCCCGCCAAAGAACGGAACGATGTAAAAGACGAATAACCCGATCAGCCCCGGCAAGAGAAAGGGCAGCACATACCTTTTTTTGTGAAACAATGTCTCGCCTCCGTCGCTTGGAATTCGTTTGTGGGCGCGCCTTGCCGCGCACCCGCATCCTTTGCGTCATCCGGATTTTTTTAACCACATCCGCACAAAACGCCGTCGGCGACTTCCTCCAGAAAGTCTACGGCCAGCGCTTTGTTTTCTCCATGCGGATTGACCCACCCCGAGAAGGGTGGGCAATTCCTTTCAATGTCGCCGGGCGCACAGGCATTCAGCATTGCCAGGAGAACCAGCACCGTCAAAAGCCGCCGCACCATAAACTCCATCCCCTCATCTCAAATCTGGTCTTCGGGTTTGAAGGTGGTTGGAACCGGGCGGAACCGAAAAGGGATTCCGCCCGCAACCGGTCTTGTGTTACATGCCTTCCATGAGCATCATCTTGAGCTTCTTGTCGATGTTCTTGCACATGGTGGACGCGTCGATCGTGCCGTTGAGGTACTGCTGAATTTGGTCGTAGAACTCGCCCATGTTGCTGTCGTCGAGCCCGAAATACTTGCTCACCACCATGTACTGCGCGTACGCGCGATAGCGGGCGATGGATTCCGCACTTGCATCCCACGCGCCGTTTTCCTGAAATTCGGCGAAATATTCGTTGTACTGATCCAGCTGCGTCTGCCAATCTGCCTTTGATGCCTCGTCGGCCTTGTCGAGTTCCTCCTGAATCGAAGCGATCTGATCCTCGTAGTAGGTAACCGTTTCATCATAAGAAGCGTTTTTAATGGGATCGTTTCTGTCGGGACATACGCTCGTCAGGAAGTTTTTGTCCATGTTGTCGACCGTGTCCTCAAGATATTCGATCGCGAGGTCGCGGTGTTGCGAATAGGGGTTCACAAACGCAACGGTCAGGTAGGTTTCGATCATCGGCGGTTCGTCCTCCTGAAAGGAGAGGAGCAGCGGCGTTGCATAGGCATCCTGATAATTCGAGATGCTGATGTCCGCGTAGGTTTGGAAGAGGATACGCGCGCGCGTGTCTTCGTCATAGGAATAGGAGCTGTCGTCGTCATACTCCTCCGGAAGTCCAAGTTCGGTAAAGTCGATTTTTTCCAGTTCGGCGAGCGCATCCGCAAAAATCGGCGTATCGAAGGCCATTTCCGCGCCGTCCGTGTTTTTGATGTAGAGCATGTACGCGCTCAGCAGACTATAAAAGAGGTTGTTGCGCGCGTCTGTTTGCGTCATGTATCCTTCAAACGCCGTAACGCCCGTATCGCCCATCAGATCCGGCAGCTTCTGAAGTAACTGGAAGTATTCCACCCACGTCTTGGGCATATCGTCTTCGGTCAACCCAAGCTTTTCGAGCGCCGCGGGATTGTAGCTCATCGAATTCCCCGCATACATCTGCACCGGCAGCGCGACGAGCGCGCCGTCCTTCATGACTGCCGATTGGATTCCCGGGTACATCTGGGACACGAGGCTCATCAGCTTGTCGCTGTCCGTCAGCTCCGCAAGATAGCCCCGGTCAAAGAGCGCGCCGTAGGCGCTGTCGTTGACCTGAACGGTATAGATATCGACCGCCGCCGACTGGTTCATCATTGCCTCGGTCATGTCGGAATAACTCTGCGCCAAAACGACATCCGTATCCGCGTGCTTTGCAGCAAAGGTATAGTACGCGCCTTCGAGCGCCTGCTCATAACCCGTGTAAACCGTCAGTGTCTGCGCGGCGCGCGCCGACGGATCGGTCGAGCGTGCAATCACCGATTGATAATCCGAACAGATGAAATATCCGTCATCGGTGAGCGCAGGGGAAAGATCGCTCCACGAATCGATCTGCACCGCGGCAACGCTCTCGGCCGTCGCGGGATCGCCCCCCTTGATGCGAACCAGCTCGCCATTGAGCGTATAATAAAGCATGTCATTTTTCTCGTCATAGAGAAGATTCATTGGCAAGTTGTAATTGTCGACCGGCATGTC
Organism: Bacillota bacterium; assembly: GCA_023421735.1. The sequence goes on from JAEZSP010000045.1 coordinate 34,985, forward strand.
GAAGGCCGGCGCAACCTCACCCGACGCGAGATCGACTGTATAGAACGAAACGACCCTCGTATCGCTCGAGTAATCATAAGTGTCAATCAGCCCCACGCCGTCGCCATAGCTGCAATAGTTCTGGATGTCCAGCGCGCCGGCATCCGTCTCCGCTTCGTACTGCGTGTAGTCACCCGTCTCGATGTCGTAGGCAAAGATTTCATTGCTGACGCCGCTCTCGCCGTAGGTGGTAAATGTAAACGTATCTGCGTTGATAAAGGGATTGCGCACCTCGCGGGAATATTCGTATTCGTCGCTGTAGGAGATCATGTCGCCCCAATCAAGCGACACGCCCTCATCAAGGGAGGCAGTCCCGTCATCTGCAAACATAATCCGGCTCAGCGTCACGTCGCCAATCGACGTCATGCCGGTTTCATCTCCCGTTGGATCGTTGGAAATCAGGAGCGCATAAAGCCCGTCTTCGCCTGCCATGATGCAGCGCAGATCGCTGTAGCCGCCATCCGAACGCATGGTGGGATCCGGATCAAACGGATACTCGGTCATCACGCCGGATTCGCGCGTCCATGTGTAATAATGATCGCCCGAATAAGGAAACAGGTAGAGCGTGCCGTCCAAATACGCCAGTGAGCGCATCGTTTCGCTGTAGCCGCTCTGGTTCGATCGGTAGATGGTGATGTCCCCGGCGCCGGCCAATGCCGGAAGCGCGAAGATCAGCAGCGCAAGCGCAAGAAACGCCGCAAAAAACCGTTTTGTCGTTCTCATCATCTGATTTTCTCCATTTCAATTTGATCAGTTGCCGTCCGGGGCCGCCGTCGCATCCGGCTGTTGCACAACCTGGTCATACACGAGTACCGTCATCCCCAGACGAACGTGCGCATCGGGCGTGAACGCCACATAGGCGACATAGCTCGGCTCCGCCGATCCCTCTGCCGCAGTGTTCAGATAGGAAATGCGCGTGACGATGCCGTCAAAGCGCGTCTGGAGCTCCAAATCCCATGAAAACTCGATCGTGACCGGCATGCCCACATAAATGGAACCAAGATCCGACTCCGCAACGGGGATTTCAACCTGCAACGCATCGTCCGGATAGATGGTCGCAATCTTGCCGCCCTTTGAAACCGCCTCGCCCGCGCCCGCATCCATGCTGGCCACGATGCCGCTTGCGGTGGCGACGATCTGGGCGCCCGGGGAATAGAGCCCGTCCAGCGCGCCATCCACCGTCTCAAAAAGAAGCTGACCGCGCTCCACCGAATCGCCGTTTTTCACGTGCAATTTGAGTATGCTGCCGGATCCCTTGACCGCAACCGGCGTCGCCGCCGCCACGGTGCCACGCCCAACGCGCGAGGACGAGGCGTAATCGCTCTTGCGGAATATATTCACCGTCTCCTGCAGCATGAACTCGCCGGCGTTGACCTCGATGGTGTACTTCCCCTCTTCCAAAACGCCGGTCACGATGCCGGTGCCCTGATGCGTGCCGTCCGCGGTGCACTTGAGATACACCTTTTCGCCGATGTGGATGAACTTGTTTTCGCTGCGGTCGTAGGCCTTCTCGGTCGAGGCCGTGATGGTGTACTTGTTTACCGGCTCGATGTAGAGAACCGCGCCGTAACGCTCGGTAATGCCGTCGGTCTGATCGCCTTCTCGGCCAAACACGCCCGAAATCGTGCCGTCCACGGAGGCATAGACCTTCGTCGTCTGGATCGTGGCAATCACGTCGCCCATCGTCACGCGGTCGCCCGCCTGAATCGCCACGTCGTCGACGATCCCGCCGAAGGGCGCGAGCACCGAAATCGTCTCACCGCCCGTGACATATCCGTCAAAGATCATCTCCGCACCGGCGGGAATTGCCGCAAACATTGCCAGCACCACAAACGCAGCCAAGATCGCTCTTTGTCCCCTCTTCATCTCACGCCCTCCTCCGATTATTGTTCCAGTGCATCCGTCTCGCGTACCCACGCGCCGAACGGAACATCCATCATCTCAGCGGGGCCAACCTGCACATCGTAGTAATACATCTCCCCACCCTCCTCGGGAGATACGTCATAGTACAATTCCGTCCCTTCATCATTCACCGTGAGGGAGAGGGTCATTGCAAACGATTCTGGCACCGCCTTGTCGCCCGCGAGGACCGCCTCATAGTTGAATTCGCGGGTCGATACGCCGCCCGCCTTCAGCCGGGTGTATTCCGTGCCGGCCGTAAAGCCCGCCGTCGAAAACGCCGCCACATCGCCGCCCACCCGGAGCACCAGATAGTCGATGCCGCTGTTTTGCAGCATCCGGTACACGATACCGCCGAATGAAAAGACGTACTGATACGGGCCAGTGATTTCGGGTTCGTCCGTCACGGTGAGAATAAGCGTATCCGGCTGCGCGTCCGTCTGGTCTTCGCCTTCTGCCGCCGCTTCGCCTTCTTCGACTGCTTCGCCCCAGTTTGCAAATGCCGCGGTGAACATCGCCTCATATTCGGCGGGGATGTCGAAATCGGCCGCACTCTCGAGCCGCAATGTGAGCGGCAGAAGGACGTCGCCCATGGTCAGTTCCGCCATCGGCTCTTCCGGCAACGTCAACGCAAGTGCGTTATACGGATTGAGGTCAACCGCCTCTCCGGAGGGTGAATGCGGCACCGTCGTCCCGTCACCGCCGCCACCGCCGCCACCACCGCCACCGCCGCCACCCGATTGCTTGACGGGGAGGTAGAAGTCGTTCATGTAGGTGGCGATATTGCCCGCGCCATCCATCGCCGCGAGCATGCCCATGGCGATCACGTCTCCGCTCGTACCCTTAAACTGCGCAGCGCCGGCTTCGTTCGGCTGAACCCACGTCGCGCCGCCGTCGTTTGAGTACCCCACGATGCCACTGCGTGCGTCTTCCGCGTACAATTCGTACTTCTTATAGGAATCGCCGACCATCGAGGCGGAGACGTACATGGGCGGCGTGAAGTCCAGCATGAGCGTGTACTTCGCGGATTTGGCGACCACATCGCCGATGCCGTCGAGGATCACGAACCTGAGCTCGTACTCCCCTTCGTCTTTTGCAGTGAACGTGTTCCCCGAGAGAATGATGAATCGCTCATCATAGGCAATCACAGCGTAGGCATGGCGATCGTCCCCATCGGGAATGCCCGAAAGTGCAAACACAGGCGCAACATTCGACCACGCGCCCGCCACGTAATTCTCGACATCCACCCGAATCTCCATCTCGACGGGTTCCTTGGTGGGCGCGGGGGTCATCCCCGGCGTCGGAACGGGTGTGGGCCGCGTGAGATCAACGACCCACGCGTACAAATAAGTATGCGTCTCGTCCGGCGCATCGACGCCCACAGGCGCCTCGTCGGACAACATGACTGCAAACTTGTCCGCCTCGTATTTCACCGGATCGGGCATGAAAATGAAATCCTTGACCAGTTCCGTCGTGTAGTCCATGGCAATGACGACCGTTTCAGATTGAATATAAACGGTCCCGCCCGGCGCACATTGATCGAGCACGTCCTTGAGTGGGCCCGAGACGAGCGCCCCGCCGTCCGGAAGCGTCCACGCCTCGTCGTCGGGATCGGGCGTGGGCGACGCGGTTGGCTCCCCGCTCTCGGAAGAAGATGCGTCCGTCGGCGCCGGGCTCTCGGATGCTCCTGGGCTCGCGGTCGGTGCCGCGCTCTCGGTCGGTGCCGCGCTCTCGGTCGGCGCCGGGCTCGCGGTCACCATCGGTGTCGCGCTCTCGGATACCGTCAACTGCGTGGTTGGGGCAGGCGACGGGCTTGGGGTCGCCGCGGAAGGTACTGGACTTGGCGTCGCCACAATCGGCGATGGACTCGCCACATCCGCATCACCCTCCGCAATAGAAAGAGGCGCGGCGAGCAAAAGAAGGGCGAGCAAGAAGGAGGCGAATCGCCTCGTCATGTCGATCAACTCCATTCAAACAGATCGGTTCTGTGCACAGATGCGCAAAACACATACGATCATTGGACGCCTGTATGCTGCACTATGTTTCCTCAGTTGACAATCTTTGTGCCAATTTTATAAGATTGTCTAAATTCCAAAACAATGCTCGGGGCAATATCCCCGAGCATTGAATCACGATACCTGTCTTCTGATTCGGATGTCAAAAGTCCATTTCGCGGGATTTGGCCACACATATTGTGCAGACAATCGGCAACTAATACTCCATCCACAACAGAACAGCGTTTTCGACGACTCCTTTCGTCCCTGGCTTTGTCGCTCTCCGCTTGACGTAGGCGGAGAGTCCGCCCCCGTCTGCTACGCCTGCGCTCCGACTTCGTGCCAGGAACAAAAGGACTACGCCGAATTCCATCACTTCTGCTATGGACGGAGTGCTAGCACAATATGTTGTGGCGCCGAGGATGGAAATGGACTTTCGGCACCCTCAACGTCTTCTTACTCTCCAACCATAATCTCTACCGGAATCTGCATAATCGAAACCTGTTCGCCTGACTTGTTGATGGTCTCGATGTAGGCGGTTCCCTCGTAGCTGCCCGCCGCAAGGGGCGCGGCGAGTGTAAAGGGCTGAAGCGTCTCGCCCGGAGCAAGCGCCTCGGATGTGTAGATGACGTCCTCGCCGATCATGAGTTTCAGTATGATGGAATTGCCCGAAAGCGCTGTGTTTTCGAGCACGTATGTCGCGGTAACGCCGTCCGCCGCCACCACCACGGCGCCTTCAAGATCTGCGGATGCGTGACTTTGCCCCTCGAGTGCCGCGAACTTCAGCTGATAGGCCGTCAGTTCATTGAGCGTCTTCTCAAGCGTCGCCTGCGCAGTCGCGAGTTCGTCCTGCGTACCGGCAAGTTCCTCCTTCGTGGCTGCGAGATCGTCCTGCGCAGCCTGGAGCGCGGACGCCTTCTCATCAAGCGATGTGTTTGTGCTCGAAAGCTCCGTCTCCAGCTCGCCGATCTGGGCTTTCGCTTCGGTCAGCTCGCCGGTGAGCGCCTCCGCGTTTGCCGTCTCGGTGGCGAGCGAGGCGGTCAACGCATCCTTGTCTCCATTTGATGCTTCGAGGTCGCCCTTCAGCTTCCCAATCTGATCGTTCGCAGTCGCAAGATCGGCCTCCATCTGCGCCACTTTTGCATTTGCGGCGTCAAGCTGCGCGGTCAAATCGACCGCATTTGCCTGCGCCTGATCGCGTGCGTCGGTCAGCGACTGAATCGTCTCGTCCTTCTCGGTGGACTGCGCCGTAAGCGTCTCGATCTGTGCGCTCGCGTCATCAAGCTTCTGCTCATACTCCTTGAGCGATTCCACCTTTGCGGCGATCTCCGCATCCTTCTCGGCGATCTGCGCCGTAAGCGCCTCAATCTGTTCGGCGTTTTCCGCGCCCTTCGCGGTTTCGGCGTCAAGCTGCGCCTTCAGTTCATCGCGCTCGGCTTGCAGGACAGCGACCTCACGGGTCAACTGTCTGAGTTCCACCATGCAAATATCGACGGATGCCTGCGCGTCGCCCGCCTCGACCAAATCGGAGAGCAGTGCGTGATATTCCTCGTCCATGCGCACGCGCACATCCTGTACGTCCGCCGTGCGCGCCTCGATTGCCGCAACCTTCTCCGAATCGGAGAGGGTTTTGTCTGCCTCGATTGCCGCAACATCCGCTTCGATGTCCGCAAACGCCGGGAAAATCTCGCCAAACTGCGCCTGATAGGAATCTGCCGCCTCGTCCCCACGCAAGTCGCGCAGCCGCGCAATCGCATTCGCAATTTCATCCTGCTCGGCCGTCACATTCGCAAGAAGCGCCTGCGCCGCCTTATCGACATCCGACAAATCCGCCGCCGCAGTCGAAGCCGCAGTGGGCGCTGCCGTCGCGGTGGGTGCTGCCGTCGCAGTGGGTTTCACCGTGGCGGTGGGTTTCACCGTGGCGGTGGGTGCTGCCGTCGCAGTGGGTTTCACCGTGGCGGTGGGTTTCACCGTCGGCGGCAATGTCATATTCACCTCGGCAAGCACGGCCTTCGCACTTTCAAGCGCGTTCGAGAGCGTTTGCTGATCCGTCTGTGCCTGCGCAAGATCCGCCTGCACACTCTGCAGCGCAGCTTCCGCCTCATCCGCACGCGCCGTTGCCGCGTCGAGTTCCGCCTGCAGCGCGGCCTTGTCGGTCTGCGCCTGTGCGAGATCTGCCTGGGCGGTCTTCAGCGCCGCTTCCGCCTCATCCGCGCGTGCATTTGCCGCGTCCAGTTCCGCCTGCAGCGCCGCCTGATCGGTCTGCGCCTGTGTGAGATCACTCAGCGCCTTGTCGTGATCCGTTTGACCGCTCGCGAGCGCCGCTTCCGCCTCATCCGCGCGCGCTGTCGCCGCGTCGAGATCGCTCTGCAACGTCGCCTTGTCCGCCTCTGCCTGTGCAAGATCCGCCTGCGCGGTCTTCAGCGTCGATTCCGCTTCATCCGCGCGTGCGTTTGCGGCGTCGAGCGCACCCGTAAGCGTCTCCTGATCGGCCTGTGCCTTGGCGAGATCTGCTTGCGCGGCATCGAGATTGCTCTGCATGTCATCCGCGAGAGTCTTCGCGGTATCAAGCTCGCTCTGCGTGGCGTCGAGATTGAGCTTGAACATCACCGATGTTGCCAACGCAGCCGCCAATAGCAGCGCGAGCACCCAGATCCATACCTTGCTTTTCCGATCCATTTTGACGCCCCCCGATTTCATATATTAAAATTATACCATATAAAGGTGCCAAATCAAATACGGAAAAGGCCAAAAAAGCCCATTTTAATCGATAATCCCGCCGCCCAGGCAGATTTCGTTCGCGTAGAACACCGCAGACTGCCCAGGCGTCACGGCGCGCTGACGCTCCCGAAACAGGATGAGCGCCCTGTCCCCATCAATTTCGATATGCGCACGTTGCAAAGGCTGCCTGTGCCTGAGGCGCACAAGCGCCTCAAACGACCCGCCCGGCGCATGCCCCGCAATCCATGTGAGTTCGCGCGCCGTCGTGTCCATGGTATAAAGACGCGGGGAATCCGCGCCCTGCGAAACAACCAGCCGATTGTTTTTGACGTCCTTTTCCACGACAAACCAACGCTCGCCCGTGCCGCCGCCGCCAATGCCGAGTCCACGACGCTGACCCAGGGTATAATACAGAATCCCTTCATGCCGCCCGACGACATGTCCGGCTTCGTCGACGATATCCCCCGGCGTCGCGGGCAGGTAATTCTGCAAAAACGCCCTGAAGTCCCGCTCGCCGATAAAGCATACGCCCGTCGAATCCCGCTTATCGCTCACCGGGATCTTTGCAGCTCGCGCAATTTCGCGCACCTCGGCCTTCAGCAGATTCCCAACCGGGAACATGGCGTATGCGAGTGCGCGTTGACCGAGCATATAGAGAAAATAGGTCTGATCCTTCATCTCGTCCTTCGCGCGCGCGAGGGTAAAAAGCCCGTCCTGCACGCCGCGATTCGCAAAGTGTCCGGTCGCGAGCCGATCCGCGCCCAGCTTGAGGGCAAAGTCCAAAAAAGCCGAGAATTTGATTTCTCGGTTGCACAGGACATCCGGATTGGGCGTGCGGAATTTTTCGTATTCAGCCAAAAAGTGCGCGAACACGCGCTCCCGGTACTCCTTTGCAAAATTCACCGAATAATAGGGAATGCCGATGACGTCGCACACGCGGCGCACGTCGTCCCAGTCCCTCTCGGATGTGCACACGCCGGATTCGTCCTTCTCCTCCCAATTGTTCATGAATACGCCGATCACCTCGTGTCCCTCTCGCTTCAGGAGCAGCGCGGCGACCGACGAATCCACGCCGCCCGACATGCCAACCACGATCCTCATGTGCCGCTCGTCACCTCCACGGTGGGCTCGGGCGAGGGTGTCGGTTCGATGATGATGCCGATCTGCTTCATGCCCGTAATCTTCCACTTGCCGTTCGACCGCTGAAGCGTGATCCGGTACCGGCCGCCCTGCCACGCGGGCACCGCTTCGGGAACCTCTTCCTTGCGGCTCGAGAGCACCTTGCCGGTGATGGACGGAACGCGCTCGGTCACAACACAGCTCGCGGTCGTATCCCATGGCCACGCCCAAAGGCTCTCAATGGTGAGAACGTATTTAAAATCCGTAATGCTGTAAGCGCCGAACGCACTCGTCCCGTCGAACGCGCCCTGCAAGGCTGTGTCCTGATTGAGAAATTCGGCGTGAAAATAATCGTTCAGCGTCTCGGCGCCCTCGGCAGTCAAGATCGCCGAGACCCGCGCCTTCAGCCCGTCTGTCAAAACGATGTAGATGTTTGCCGAGTTCATGCTCATGTAAAACGCGCAAACGAGGATCGAAATCACGATGGTCACGACCAGCGCGCGCGCTGCGATGAACCACATAAAGCGGCGTAGGTACTTCATTGGGACGTCTCCTTACACTTTCATGGCAATCCATTCTATGTCGAGGGTATCGAAAGGCCATCTCTATCCGCTGCGCCACAAATGATGCCCGCAATTGATTGACCGAACAACCGTTATGGCAAAATCCCGAGAAATGAACCTTTGGCATCCGACTGATTCTATGACGAAATCCTTAATTTCCGGTTCCATCGAGAATGGATTGCATCTGCTCGATCATCTGCTCGTCCGTCAGGCGGAACTTGAAAACCACGCGTCGGGATGCCGCCGCATCCACCTGCCCGTTTTCGTCGTACACGGGATCGGAGTAGGAGCGCCCGTTCGCCGTCAGAAGATCCCGCAGCCGATTTTTCTCCGAGGCACTCAAATACCGGTAGTTGTCGTCAAGCACATACTCTGCTACCGCATAGGCACGGTTTTGCGAGAGCTTCAGGTTCTTCATGTAGGTATCGGTGGTGTCCGTGTGCCCCTCGACGATGATTTCGGAGATATATTCTCCGTTGTCCGAGGAAAGCAGCACCGACAGGTAGGCGGGAAGAAATTTATCGATATACTCTTTGCCCGCGTCGGTCAGCTCCGATGAGCCGTATGCAAACAGCACGTCCGATTCCAGCATGATGGAACCGTTGGTCGGGTCGACGGTCGCGGAGATGTTGTTTTCCTTGAGCGTCTCGCTCAAAAGCCGGATGATGCGCGCGCGCACGCCGACGAGCGCCTCAAGTTGCGCCTGTTGGGAATCCAGCTGATCCTGCAAAGAAGTCAGGGCGGTTTCGCGCTCCTTAAGAAGGGCAAGCGCGTCGTCGAGCTGTGTCTGCTTGCTCGCGAGTTCATCCTCAGAATCACTCATGGCCTGCTTGGCGAGGTTCAAAAGAAGCTGCTGCTTGGCGAGCTCCTCCTGCGCGTCGGTGAGTTCGCCCTGCGCGGTCGTCAAGTCGCTCTGCGCGGAGGCCAAATCCGCCTCGCGGCTGTCGAGCGCGGCCTGCGCGGTGGACAGTTCATCTTCCTTGGTATTGAGCGCTGCCTCGATGGTCAGCATCTCCTGCAGCTTTTCCTCGTAGGCGCTGTTGATGATAAAATACTTATAGAGAATATAGAACAAAAACAGGACAAACACCAAAACCAGCACGCTCATCAGATCCGAGAAGCTCAGCCAGAAATCCTGTGAAGAGCTCCCGCGCACCGTGTGCCGTGCCGACTTGCGGCGTGGATAACGCATCGTTTCACCACCTTCGGCCGTTTCTCATCGCGGTCGCCCGGGGAGTAAAGCCCGGACGGCCCGGCTGATCAAAAGATTTTTCTACCTATTCCATTGAGAATCCGGAACGGACGGGGCCCGTTATTTCCCGTACATCCGGTCCACCGCATCGTCAATGGCGCGATGCGCGCGATTCAGGGTCGCGTTCATGCGGTCGATCTCATCCGCGAACGTCTCGGACGCCGCCGCTGCCGCTTCCGGTATGCGCGCAACGGTATCCGCAATGGATGCCGTCACCTCGTCGACGCGCCGCGTGTATTCCTGCATAAAGACGGCAAGCTCGTCGATGGTCTGCGCCATGCCCGCCTCCGCTTCCCCCAGCGCCTTTTTGTGCGCGTCAAAGAGCCGATCCGTGGCACGCGCCGTATCCGCATCGAAGGAGGCGCGCAGGGCAATCAGCTTGTCGCCCGTCGTGGAGAGCACGCTCGCCGCCGTCTCGACGGTCTTCGCGCTGTCCTGAAGCGCGCGCGCGGAATCCGAAGCCGCGTTCTGCATGGAACTGATGGTCTTGAGATAATCCGCCTGCTGACGGGAAATCAGCTGCATCTGTTCAAAATTGCCGGAAACGCGCAGGTACGCCTCGTCAAGCTGCTTTTGTGAAGAACCCAGGCGTGAAACATAGCCGTCCAGTTTTTCGAGCATGGAGGCCGCCTGCTGCTCATATCGGGTCAAATCGACCGACGTGCGCGCAATGGCGTTGACGTGTCCGTCGACGGCCGTCAGCAGACGCTCCTGATTTTTCACGGTCTCGTCAATCACATCCGCCAGGTTTTCAAACTGACCGCCCAGCGCCTTGTCCATATGCGTGACAAATCGCGTCACGACCGCGTCGAGAAACCGCATTTGCTCCTGCGTGGTCACCGTCACGAATTTAGAGAGCGTATCCTGCAAGGGGAGCGTGGCGTTTTCAATGGCGGCTGTGATCTTTCCGGTCAGTTCGCCGTTCAGATCCTTCGCCATGGTCTGAATCAGCGCCGTCTGCTCCTGCTGATAAATGGCGATCTGCGTCATGGGGTCAACCGACAGGACGCCCGCATAGCGGCTCATCGCGCCGTAAAAACTCGTAATCGCGCGCGCCGCGGTGCCGTTGACGAACCGGGTGACGAGCGTGAAGGCCACGGAAAACACGACGCCGACCACCGAGGTCATGAACGCATAGCGCATGCCCGGAATGAGCGTCTCGATGGACGTCATGACGCCCTCCTCGTCGCCCAGATTGAAACCGGAAAGCCCGATAACCAGGCCGATCAGCGTCCCCAGAAAACCCAACGACACCATCAGCCCCGGCAGCGCCTCCGCAAAGTTCGAACTGCCCGGGGTGTAAATCACCGTATCCTCGTTGATGTAGTCCTCCACGTTTGACGCGTTGTGATACACGCCGTCCGCAAAGAATAGGTTGTTCAGGTATTCGCTCCAGTGCGCATACAACGGGCCCTTGCCGAGAAAAAAGTCATCCTGCCAGGACTGTTTTTTGTCCCCCGCCTTCATCTTGTGAATGGCGTGTTTCAGCGTCGCGCGCGTGCGCAACACCGGCATCGTACACTTTAATAGCCCGAATACGAACAACAGGACGATCAGCGCGTAGACAAGCGCGCTCGTCGTGCTGCCCGATATGCCCAAAAGGGTAAGAATATGCTCCATATCTGCCCTCCGACTTCGCCTCTTTGCCGAATGATATAAAAATCCGTATACAGTATAGCATTCTCATATGCGCGAAAATAGGGAGATAATATGACTTTGTCTTGAAATAAGAACGGGAGGGGCATCGCCCCCTCCCGAATTTCGGTCAATCCAGCTATGCTGCGGGCGTCTTCAGCCCTTTTGCGCGAAACAGCGCGCCCGCGCCAATACCGCACAAACCGCCGATGATGTGCGAAATCTGCGAAATATTGTCCCTGACAAACACGCCGTCCACCAGTTCTCCGCCCAGATACAGAATCGCGACCAGAATAATCGTGAGCGGCACCTTTTCGGTTCTGCGTCCCGTAAACGCCGCCGCGAAGATCAACATGAACACAATGCCGCTCGCGCCCATGAGCGCGGTATCCGCGGAGATGAGCATATGCGCCGCGCCGGCGACCAGGGCAGTAATGGCGATCATGGCGCTATACTTGACAGCGCCATACTTCTCCTCGACAATCGGGCCGAGCACAAGGACAAGCGCGATGTTCCCGATGAAGTGCTGATAATCCGCATGCCCGAACACATGGGTAAAGAGCCGCACATACGTCATGGGATCTGCGGCCGATGAACGGTATACGCTGAACACGGCATTCGTCGTGCGTCCGCCCGAAATGCCGTCCAAAATCACCGCTACGAGTGCGATCAGACTGAATGTCAACGTCACCGGAGAATTGTACTCAATCCTGGATAGCGCCCTTTTCAGAAATGCCAGTATTTTCTTCAGGACTTCCATGCGCATCGCGCTCCTTTTTTGTTTATCATAACACCTTTCGTCTGTCACGTCCATTGCTTCTGTGATATAATAGGTTGCAAGCCGGATCTTACCTTTCTACTATTATAAATGATAAACCAAAACGGAGGCGCAGTACCTTGATCGCAGAAATATTGTCCGTGGGAACGGAGCTCTTGATGGGGCAGATCGCCAACACGGACGCACAGTTTATCTCAAAACGGCTCTCCGAACTCGGCATATCGATCTATCGGCAGGCGACGGTGGGCGACAATCCCGGCCGCGTGCTGGAATCGCTTCGTGAATCGCTCTCGCGCAGCGACATCGTCATCACAACCGGCGGCCTCGGCCCCACGGAGGACGACCTGACAAAGGAAATGGTCGCCCAGTACTTCGGGCTCGAAATGGAACTGCATCAGCCATCCTACGACGCGCTCGTCGCCAGAATGCAACGCTTCGGACGACCGATGACCCAAAACAACCGCAAGCAGGCGTACTTCCCCAAGGGCGCCATCATCATGGAAAATCTGCGCGGCACCGCGCCCGGCTGCATCGTCGAAGTCGATGGCAAGACCGTCGCCGTGCTTCCCGGACCACCGCGCGAACTGACCGACATGTTCGACCGTCAGCTCGCCCCCTATCTCGAAAAGCGTTCCGGCGTGGCGATCAAGTCCCGGTTTCTGAAGATCTTCGGCCTTGGCGAGTCAAACGTCGAGACGATCCTGCTGGATCTGTTCCACTCGGACAACCCCACCCTCGCCCTTTACTGCGGCGCGGGCGAGGTCACGGCGCGCATCAGCGCGCGGGTTCCGGCGGGCGAGGACGCAAACGCGCTCATCGATCCCGTCTATGCGGAAATCAAGCGCCGGGTGGGCGACGCCCTCTACGGGGAGGGATATGATGCGTCGCTTGCGCAGGCCGTGCTCGACCTGCTGAAAAGGCGCGGCGAAACGGTGACTTTCGCGGAATCCTGCACGGGCGGGCTCCTTTCGGGCGAGTTTGTGAATTGCCCCGGCGCGTCCGATGCACTCCAGGAAAGTTATGTCACCTACTCAAACGAATCGAAGGAAAAGCTGCTTGGCGTGAAGGGGGAAACGCTCAAAACCCATGGCGCGGTGAGCGAAGAATGCGCGCGGGAGATGGCACTGGGCGCCTGCGCAAACGCAAAGGCAGACTGGGCCGTGGCGGTGACAGGCATTGCAGGACCGGGCGGCGGCACGGCGGAAAAGCCCGTCGGCACGGTCTGGACGTGCGTCGCCCATGCGGGCCGCGCGCTTGCAAAGAAACATGAATTTATGGGCGATCGCCAATGGATTCGCACCTTAAGCGTTGTCAATGCGCTGGATGAATTGCGAATCGCCCTATTAAGCGAGGAGGCAGACAAATGACGAGGGAAACCTGGCTTGCCAAAATACTGCCCGGCGAAAAGGACGAATTCCTGAAACGGTATCAGAATCCGTGGCCCGAACTCGTCGCGGCCTGGGCGGCAAGGGGCTACAAAAACCTGTCCGTGTGGACGGTGGGCGATTTCGCCTTCGGCTATCGCGAAGTGGCGGACGGCGCAACGCCGACTGAGAATGACCTTGCCGTATGCGCGCGTTGGGACGCGTACATGAAGGACGTCCTGGAACTGATCGCACCGGTCGGTGCCATGCGCATGATGTATCACGACATCGGCATCGTGCGCGAAGACAAGTCGCTCATTCGCCACCGCGTGTTTGCGACGGTTCTGAAGCCCGGCTGCGCGGAGGAATACTTCAATCGACACGAGGCGCTCATCGTTGCGCGTGCAGACAAAGTGAGCGAGGGCCCCGAGAGCAACTTCACGATCTGGTGCGCAGATGAGAAGTATATCTTCGGATACTGCGAATTGGTGAAGAGCTTTGACCACGAAATGACGGAGGAAGAACGGGCGGCGACCACCAAGTGGGAAACCCGCCAGCTCGAGATCATGGACTGGCTGACGGACGACGTGGACTGGATGACGGGTGAAAAACACGAACACATCCGCTGCGCGTACCCGGCATAAGCTGAAATCTTTCGCCCCGCGAAAATAGGCTATTGACAAACCCCCTGCCGTGATATATAATACTACCTGTTCGCGGCCGTGGCGGAATTGGCATACGCGCACGTTTGAGGGGCGTGTGGGCAACCATATGGGTTCAAGTCCCATCGACCGCACCAA
>JAEZSP010000048.1 GCA_023421735.1 Bacillota bacterium
CCTTGGCCCCTTGGCCCCTTGGCCCCTTGGCCCCTAAAAAATTGTCTGCCTTTCACCGCACACGTCAAGCTAATTCCGCAGCGCTTACAAACTTAACGGATACAAAAGCGACGGCATGCGCACAAATCCGCATGCCGTCCTTGCTGAAACGACGAAATGATCAGATCGTCAGGAGTTTCCCTTCGCCTTTCAGGATGTCCGTCAATCCGACACCCCAATACTTGATTTCGATGCCGAGCGCTGCCAGGTGATCGGACACACCCAATTGATCCGTACACGCCTTGCACGCGGAAAACCGCACGCCCGCATTTTGCGCAAGCTGAATTTTCATGCGAATCAGTTCGTTTTCCGAGACAAGCTTGGCAGTTGCCCCCCAAATGATGACGGTCACCTCGTCCCACCAATGGTGGATCATGCTGTTGGTCGCGTACATCATCACCATTTTCTCGGCAGTCAGAGCATCCGCGTTTGTCCAGAGAATAAAAAGTTTTTCCGTATCCATCCTGTTGCCTCCCGTTTGCTTATTTGTACCAATCCGCCTGTGCCGTCACCATCTCGGCATAATGCCCGCCACGCGCGAGCAATTCCTCATGGCTGCCCTCTTCCTCGATCACGCCGTCATTCATCACCACGATGCGATCGGCGATGCGCGCGGAGCCAATGCGGTGCGTCACGATGATGGCGGTCACTTCTTTTGAAACCTCCGCAAATTTCCGGTATACCCGCGTTTCCTCGAGTGGATCGATGGCTGCGGTCGGTTCGTCGAGCACAATCACGCCGTGACCGCGGTAAAACCCGCGCGCAAGCGCCACGCGCTGCCATTGCCCGCCGGAAAGATCAACGCCCTCAAATTCGCGCGAGAGCATGGTGTCGTTCCCGTCCGGGAAACTCGCGTCCGTCGGCGCAAGGTCGGCCCGCGCGAGCGAAGATTCGATCTCTTCCGTCGAATCGGGCGAACTCACCTGCACGTTGTCCTGAAGCGTCATCCGGTAGCGCATGTACTTCTGAAACGCAGCGGACGTATGCAAAAACAGGCTCTTTGGATGAACGTCCCGCATGTCGTGCCCGTCGACGGTCGATTTTCCTTCTGTCGGCAGATAAAGCCCCGTCAAAAGACGCACGAGCGTCGTCTTGCCCGCCCCGTTTTCGCCCACCACCGCCAACGACTCCCCGGGCCGCACCGTCAGATTGACGCCCCGCACAGCCTCCTTCTCGGCGCCGGGATACCGGAAATGCGCGTTTTCGAGCCGAATCTCCGGCCGCGCGGATAGATCGACAGCCGCACCCGTGCGCTCCGGCGCGTAGAGAAAGTCCACAAAGTTCTTCACCGTACCGACCTGCTTCGCCATCCCGCCAATGTGCCGACAGATCACCTCTTCCATAATGCCAAACATCACGCCGACTTCCGCAAACACCGACGCGAACACGCCGATTGAAATCTCGTCCGCCATGAGCGCCGAAAAGAGCAGATACAGAATGCCCATGTAGCCCATGAGCGTGATCAGCTTCATGAAAAGTTCCCAGCGCGCGGTCTTCTTCTCCGCCTTGCCAGAAAGACCGCTGAAGTCCGCAAGCGACCCGGTGAACAGCTTTCTCAAAAACCGATAGTTTCCCAGAAGCCGCGTCTCCTTGAATGAATCGCGGTCGGCAATCGACTTCTCAAAATACTCGTATTTGCGTCTGACCGACCCCAACTTTTCCTCGAGGTCCGCAAACACCTTCGTGCGGATAAACTGCGTAATCGCCACGGGAATGAACACCAGCGGGATCGCCAGCGCAAGGATCGGTTTTCTGGAGTACAGGTAGATCGTCAGGACGACAAAATACGGCAGATAAAACGTGAAAAGACCAATGGGGGTAAAGATCGCCATCGCGCTGTTCTCCGCGCCCTCCTGCGCCTTGTTGACGCCGTCGAGCATCTTCGGATCTTCAAACAGTACTGCGTTCACGCGCCCGGCCTTCCTGGCGAGCAGCGCCTTCATTCGCGCCGCAAATCGCTCAAACCAGCGCATGATCAGGAAATTCGATAGCCCGTTCAACCCCTGCTGCGCCGTGGTCACAAACCCATAGATGACGAGCATCCAGACCGCAAATCCGATCGTCCCGTTCCCCGTCGCCGCACCCGTCACGGCATCGAAAAACCATTGCCGCGCAAACACGGACATGCCCCAACTCACGCTGTGCAAAATGGACAGCATGTTGTTCATCAGAAAATACCCGCGCTCATATTGAAAAGCCAGCGGCATGAGCTTCGCCAATAGCCCGAATAGCGAGGTCTTCTTCGTCACGGCTGTCTCGCTCATTGATACCAGCTCCTTTGCGCCTCATACATCTCGGCATATAACCCGCCTGCCGCCGCAAGCGCGTCGTGCGAACCGGTTTCGAGCACCTTGCCAGCGCCCAGCACGTAGATGCGGTCGGCCAGCTTCGTCGATCCCAGCCGGTGGCTGATGAACAGCGTCGTCACGCCCCGCGAGAGCGCCTTGAACTTCTGATAGATGTCCGCCTCCGCAATGGGATCGAGCGCGGCGGTCGGCTCGTCGAGGATGCGCACCGGCGCGGGATTCGCAAGCGCGCGCGCGATCGCAACCCGCTGCCACTGTCCGCCCGAAAGCTCCTGCCCGTTCTCGTAAAGCCGCCCAAGCGGCGTGTCCGCGCCCTCCTTGAGGTGTGAAATGGTCTCCCCCAGGTTCAGCGCATCCGTCACCTCGTCAAACCGCTTCTCCCGATCCGTGTGCCCGAACGCCACGTTGTCGCGCATCGAAATCTGATAGCGCACAAAGTCCTGAAATACGAGCGCATACAGGCTCTTCAGTTCCGCCTGTGAAATCGTGCGCAACTCCCGCCCATTCACGAGAATCTCGCCCTCGTATGCGCCGTACAACCCGGTCAAGAGCTTCGTCACCGTCGTCTTTCCCGCGCCGTTCACGCCCACAAACGCGATGTGCTCCCCCGCCTCAATCCGAAGAGACAGCCCGTCGAGGATCTTGCGCTCCGTGCCGGGATATGTAAACGTCACGTTCTTCAGTTCCAGCGATTCGAACGCAAGCGGCGGTTCGGCGGGTACGGCGAGCGCGTCCTCCACTTCAGACAACGCCATAAATTTTGTCAGATCCTTCATGTACTCGCGCTTTTTCGCAATGGTGTCCGCAATGCCCGTCAAACTCCAGCTCATCGCCTGCACCAATGAAAACGCCGCGATCGTCAGCGACATGAACATGCCGGTCGTCATCTCGCCGCGCACCGTGGGAATCAAAAGCGTCAGCGCGATTAAAAGCGAAATCACCCCGAACAGCGACGCGCCCAGCTTCATCCGGAAAAACCACTTGGCCTGCACCTTGAAGCGCAGCTTGTATGCCCGCTGAAACGCCGCCCGGAATTTCTCCGACAGCCGCTCCACATACCCGAAAAGCGCGCGTTCCTCCGCCGCCTCGCGGCTCAACAGCGTCTCGATCAGGTATTTTTGCAGCCGCTCCTCCCGCTCGGTATCGCGGTTCGCCTGGTATGTCTCCTTGCCGCCCTTGAGCGCCACCCACATCAGCGGCACGGAAAACGCAACCGTCACAAGGGCCGCCCACCACACCGACGCTAGCAGAAGCCCCACCACACTTAATACATTCAACGCAAGCTGCACGGCGGCCATGATGCCGCCATAACCCGCAAAGCCCTCCTCTATTTCGGTCTCGGGCTTTTTCGTTACGCGGCTGATGAGGTCCCACGTCGCAGGATCCTCGATGTGCCGGTATTCCAGCCGTGCGCACTTCCCGAGCATTTCGGTTCGCAATACTTCCCGCAGCCGCAGGGTCAGCATCCGGTCGGCGAACTGGTAAAACTGATAGGAGAACCAGTTGACGGCAACGACGACCACGACCCATACGATCGGCAGATCAATCGCCGTGCGCGCCAAATCGCCCGCGCGAACGGACAGGGCGGTATCGATAAAGTGCGCCGTCGTCAACGCCGTTGCGGAGGGCAAAAGCCCCATCACAATGCTCATCAACATGGTGAGCACGCTAAAAAAGGGCGATGCGCGCAGACTCAGGCGAATCAGATCCACAATTTTGTAGGTCCGCTCTTTCAGCATGTCGTTGCCTCCCTACCTCGTTTCCAGTCACAATATACCATCCCCTGCAAAGCCAGTCAATCGCACCGCCCCATTCCCGCCCGCTATTCTAAAATCAAGCGCATTTCACGTTGACCGAATCTCGTAGGTCAGTCCCACAGGCGCACTGCAGCGTTTACAGAACTTTGCGGATGCCTCATTGCGCAACAAAAAGCCCCGGCTGCTCCCTTCATCGAGGATGCGCCGGGGTTTCTCCCGCCCTGTCAAATCGGCGGCAGCTTGTAAATCAGATTTCTGTACGCGGGAAGCGCCGGATCAACATAGCCCGCATCCACAAATCCTGCCTTCTCGCAGACGCGCAGCGCGTGCGCATTCCGGCGATCCACACTCAACTCCACGAGCGGATACTTTCCCTCATGACCGCAAATCTGCACGATCTGCCGAAGCGCCTCCGTTGCGATCCCCTGATTCTGATGCGCGCGGTCGATCAGCAATTCCATCAGGCAATAGCAGGCGGGCGTCTGGTTCAACTCGTACAAAAGCGCCAGTCCCGCAATCGTCTCTTCCGCCCGGATGGCATACATCCGTACGCCCTGATTGCGATATGCCCAAGCGCGCGCGAGAATCCCCTCGGGCGTCGGCACAAAATCCCTCTGCGCATCTTCGACGCGCAACGCCAGTATATCCCGTAAATCATCCGTTCCAATGTCGGTCAGCGTAATCACAATAAACCCCCCATAAGAATAGGTAAACCGCGGTCAAACCCTTCCGGGTTCGCCGCGGCTCCTATTATATGACAGAATTTATTCTTTTGCAACCTTTCTGTCGCCAATTGACAGGATCAGATTCAAAAATATGCCGAAGATGGCCGCGCCCGCGACGGCGGGAACGCCAAAGCCGAAGAAGTTCAGGGTACCGCCGAAGGTGTAGTTGACGCCCAGACCGATCACCATAATGCTCGCGATGACCGCGATGTTTTTGGAGGAGAACATGTCGCACTTGCGATCGATCAAAATCGCGATGCCCTGCGCCGCGATGGCGCCGAACAGGTAGATCTCGAGGCCGCCGATGACCGCCAGCGGGATGCCGTAGATCACCTGAATGAGGGGCGTAAAGCAGCTCATGATCATTGCCATCACCGCGGCAACCATCAGAACCGGGACGCTGAACACGCGGGTAATCGCCATGGTGGAGATGTTTTCTCCGTAGTTGGTGCCAGCAGGTCCGCCAATGACGCCCGCAACCATGTCGCACAGACCGTCGCCGATGAGGTTCCTGTGGAGCAGGCCAACCATGTCGTACTTCTTGGTCGACTTCTTTTCGCGCGCCACGTCGTTGACGTAGATGTCAAGCTGGTAGACGTGCGCGGTCGACTCGGGAATGGTCGCAATGGCGATGGGCATGATGGCAAAGATTGCCGCCATGCTCGCCTTCGGGAAGGAGAACGCGGGAAGCGCAAAGATCGCGCCTTCGCCCAGCTTCCAGGTCGAGGCCGCAAGCGCCTGACCGGGCAGTTCGCGGAAGAAATTGAAGCCGTCTCCGCCTGCCGCATAGATGATCAATCCCGTCAGACAGCCGACGCCCGCGCCCAGAAGCAGCGGAAGCTGACCCAGGAAGCCTTTCAGATACCGGGAGAAGAGGACGGTGGAGAAGAATGTCGCGAGCGAGATGATCCAAACGACCTGCGACTGACCTGCTGCCGGCGCCGCGTCCGAAAGCGCGTTGCCCGCGAGCGTCAAGCCGATGATCATCGCGACCGGACCCGTGACGGCCGGGGGAAGGATCTTTTCGACGATGTCGCGCCCCGCGATCTTCACGAGAAGACCCGCGGCAATCGACACGAGACCGGAGGCCACGATGCCGAACTGTGCGATCTGGATGCCTTCGGTGGGCAGAATGCCGCCGATTTTCTCAAATCCCTGCGCGGCCATAAGTCCGGAGATGGCGGAGAGGTACGCAAAGCTCGATCCGTAGTAGAGCGGGAGCTTTTTGCCCGTAATGAATGTGAAGCAGAGTGTCGCAAGGCCGCTTGCGAAGATGGTTGTCGAAACCTGGAACCCGGTGATGAGCGCGACGGTGATGGTCGCGGGGAACATGACGACAACCTGCTGCAAAGCGTACAGCAGCAGTCGCCAAATCGGCGGTCTCTCGTCCGGCAGGTATCCAATCTTCTTCTTGTCCATGAATCCCTCTCCTCCTTGAAAGGTCAGCTTCTATTTCCCAGCCCCATAAGGCACACGCGCGTTTCACCATCGAACGGGGGCATGCGTACCTCGATGAGCTCGGATTGCGATGTAGGGACGTTCTTGCCCACGTAGTCGGCCCGAATGGGCAATTCGCGGTGCCCCCGGTCGATCAAAACCGCGAGCCGGATCGCCTTAGGCCGCCCGCACGCGATCACCGCCTCCATGGCGGCGCGCGCCGTGCGCCCGGTAAACAGAACATCGTCGACGAGGATGATCACCCGCCCCGTCACGTCGAAGGGCAGTTCGGGCTTGCGCCACACGGGCGCGTCCTCCAAATGCGTCAAATCGTCGCGGTAAAACTTGATGTCCACGCTCCCGCACGGCACATCCACTTCCTCGATTCGTGCGATGTTGGCGCGAATGATCTCGGCAAGCACCTCGCCCCGCCGTTTGATTCCGACGATGCAAAGGTCGCCCGTGCCTCTGTTTTTTTCGACAATTTCGTGCGCGATGCGCATCAGCGCCCGGCGCATTGCCATCTCGTCCATGATCTCTGCCTTAAACTCCATACGTCACCTCGAGGCATGAAAAAAGCCTTGCCGGAATTCGGCAAGGCGCGGACACACGCAACGATCGTGCGACAAACGTTTGCCGGCATCACGGTACCGGTTTAAAACTCTATCGCGTGCTAGTTTAGCGCATGATTGCGCATCTGTCAAGTCATATTTGTGTAATTTATGTGTCAGCCGCGCTGCATAGCGCGGTGAGCATCCGGCTCGCCTCCTCTGGCACGGCGTTCGATGCGAGAAAAATCAAATAATCCCCGTTTAAAATCCGCGTTTCGGCATTGGGCACAAACGCCGCCTCCGCGCGGTTGATCTGCGCGATGATCGCACCCGCAGGAAGCACCACGTCACGCAGCCGCTTTCCTGCGATGACGCTTCCGAGCTCCACCGGGCATTCCACGATCGTTCCACTCTTCCCCTCCTCCGCATCCGCCCGCTTTTCCCCAATCATGCGCTCGAGGAGCACATCGTAAATCGGAGCGGCCTTCAGAACATCCGCGGTCAAAAGCGCGATAAAGGCCACGATCGCCAGCGGCAAAAAGTGCATGAGCGAGCCCGTCATCTCCGCCACCAGCAACACGCTCGAAACCGGCGCCTTGATCGCGCCCGCCATCACACCCGCCATGGCGCACACGCAAAATGCCGGGATGTATGCCGCCGGAGCGCCCAAATGTGAAAGCCCCAATCCGAAAATCGCTCCCACAAGCGCACCCATCGAGAAGATCGGCATAAAGAGCCCGCCCGGGATGCCGCTGCCAAAGCACAGACACGTGAACGCAAATTTCACCGCGAGCAAAACGAGCATCGCCCCGATCCCCGCACCCGCACCCTCCGCCAGCGTCACAAGTCCCTGTCCGCCGCCCAGCACGCCCGGCAACAAAAGGCCCAGCGGAATCGCGCAAAGTAGAGCTACGGCGGGCCGCGCAAACGCCGGTATTTTTTTGTATAACCCGCCAATTTGCAGCAGGCCGCGGTTCACCGCCCATCCGATCAGTCCTGCAATCAGCCCCAAGGGGATCAGCAGCGCGTAATACGGAAGCGGAAGCTGCGCAATGTCGCCGTTGTTGAGAACGGGCTTCAGCCCGAAAAACACCTTCGAAACAACGTCAGCCGTTAGGGCCGCAGAGGCCGCGGCAATGAACACCTTGGGCGAAAATGACCGATGTACCTGTTCGAGCGCAAACACCACGCCCGCAAGGGGCGCATTGAACGCCGTGGAAAGCCCTGCGGCCGCGCCCGCCGAGGTCAGCAGTCGCCGCTCGAGCGCGCCGTCCTTGGTGCTGCCTTCGATCGCCTGCGCACCCGCCGCGCCAATGGCGATGGATGTGCCGCCCTTTCCAAGCGATACGCCAAAAAACATCGCCCCGAGACCCGCCACAAAGCGCACCAGGAGCACCGTATACCAGCGCATCCGCACGCCCAATCGCGCCACGGCCTCAACCTGCGGTATGCCGCTCCCCTTTGCATAGGGTTCAATTATCTCCAAACGATAGATCAAATAACCCACTGCGCACGCAAACAAAACCCACAGTGGGATGTACGCGGGATGTGCGCCCAAATATCGGTACACCCACAGCGCTTTTTCCATGCAAAAATCAATCCCACCGCGATAAAGCGCAGCCAGCAGCCCGGCGACAACGCCGACGAGCACCCCCTTATACGCAAGCCGCCACCTGAGGTGCCCCAAATCCGACAGCGCCTTTCGCGCCCGCGTCATGTCCATGCGCCCCCGCACCGCCTTCTCAAAGATCAGGCGAATAGCATAACACCGGCACGTAAAGAATGAACTGCAAAAAAGACGTAGATGCCTATCCCATGCCGCCGAAAATCATTAAAATATTGCGCACATGGAGGATATCCGTATTCCATTGCGCGCAGATTCACGCCGATGTACATGAATATCCCGCCGAGCAAGTCCCAAGTCCCAAGTCCCAAGTCCCAAGTCCCAAGCGATTGTACGCCTTTCTCCTTGCCTGTCTACCTTCCTGCGCATCATCCGCAAACTTTACATAGCGCGGCACGATGCAACGCAATGTGAACACCCATCCGCCCCTTTGCCCCCTGATCCCTGATCCCTGATCCCTGATCCCTGATCCCTGATCCCTGATCCCTGATCCCTGAACCCTGA
>JAEZSP010000003.1 GCA_023421735.1 Bacillota bacterium
GCCGTGGCACTTCTGCTTTCAGGTTGCGCTGCGTTTGAAAATACATTTGCACTTCCGCCAACTTCGAGGCCAAATTTTGAGCAAATAGATTCCTTGATCGACATTTTGCAACTCGATAAAGCCAAAAGCTCGGTTGCCGGATTCACGTGTGAAAGCACATTTGGAGACGTAATGAATAGGGAAAGTGAAGAAAAAGTCAGTACGGTATTTCTGACATATTACGCTGAACTTTTGGGGTCTCCGGCGATAGTAAAATATATTTTCAGGAATATTAATGATGGCAATGAAGATATCGCTGTCGGCAATCCTACGCTAGCTCTTATAATTTTTGATATTTTTCAGGATAAAGACCGCAAATGCGATGAACAGATAAAGGAGCTTGTTTACAGTTTGGATACTGTACTGGGCAGCCATTCATATGATGAAGAATCTGAGATTTACAATTGGGAAGACGAAAGTTGCCGCTTTAGCCTTGACACAGACACAAGTTTATTGATGTCAGGGACTATCGCTCAAGTTTCGGCGTTTTCGCTCCCCGGTGTGGATTTAACCGGCTTGGTTCCTTATGCGTTCGGTACTGATATAGAGACAATATACCGCAATGAGACGCCCGCTCCGTTACCCGAATACTACGCGAGCGAACCTTATTCGTATTATCTAAGTTATGGTGATGGGTTTAGTTTCTTCTTTTCTATCAGGGATTCGGAGTTAAAACTCAGCAGCTTGGGATTTCAAACTGACCTGTATGATATGGAGATTGAAGATATAGGTAATTGCCTTGAATCATTCGGAGACAGGATGGAAGAGATACTAGGCCCCGCGGATTCTAGAAGCAGCATGCCTTATGAAACAAAGCCAAGTCTTTTTATGGAATGGCCGGGGGTGGAGGTTAAGGCTTATAATTATATAGGTGATGAGACCTATTCAATATTCGTTAATGTCTCGGAGGGTTACTTTGTAGGGAACGAGAGCGCAGAAAAATGAGTTGCGTCATGTTGCACCTAATCTTGTACTAGCCGAAAACAGGGTGCTACATGATGTAATAAGGAAAAGCCCTGAAATACCGATGAACCGGTACTTGGAGCTTTTTTTGATATTTTGCTATTTAGCAATCGCTATTTATTTTATTACAGCATTTAGTCATGATCAGAAAAGAGGAAATTCGACGCATTTCCTCTTAAAGTCTTTTGGTTCTTCTCTTCAGAAAAGAACCGGGAGTTTGAGGGCAGCACCCTCATGATATGACAGCCCGTTATCAATTCCCCACGTACATGTTGCCAAACGGGCGCTTGCTCTTTGGCTGATACAGCCTTAAATCGTCCAAAAATTCCGGTTAATTCCTAATATACCTTTCCTCATTAATTATTTTCCCGCCCCAGTGTTTCTTGATTTCTTCTATCAAACCCTTTCTGTTTGGAACGACAATTAAACTAGAAGATAATTGTATAAATTTGATATAATTTTTCAATAATCTATGGTCCGCTCTATCGGAGAATACAATTGCTTTCCCCAATGGCTCAGTCAAACCGATAAGCCTGACGTCGTTCCATTTCATTTTAAACAGCGTTTCTTATACGTCAGTTTAATGCCTTCCATGTCTATTGTTATCTCACTGTTCATGGAACCGTCTTTATTCAATATAATAATTAAGACGATCATAATAATTGATGTCAGACAAAAGAAAACTGAAAAAGCATGAAATATCGCTTCATCACTGCTTAGCAGCAAATATAAGGCAACACCAAGCAATACGCATAGTCCGAACCCGAAACATAACCAAACAAATAGCTTTAAACCGCGGCTGTATAATGCTATCCTCATGATAATTCCCTTAAACTTTCTTAGTGCCTTTATTATTATCCTCAATAGCAAAAAAGGAAATGCAAAAACATTTCCTATAAAAACAGGATAATAAGTAATGCCATATTAAAAATAGAATTAGTTCCCTACGTACATGTTGCCGTACGGGCGCTTGCTCCTCGGTTGATACAGTTTGAACTCGTCCACGCTGATACCGGACACGTCCACGCCGAAATAAGCCGCGTATTCGTCCAGCGTGTTGCGCAGAAACGCTTTGTCCTCGTCATCCAGCTCCTTGCGCGCGATCTCGCGGCCCATCAGCGCCTCGGTCACCTCGCCGCGGATATACATCTTGCCACCATGCATGCCGGTACCAAAAAACTTTCCGGCTGCCTTCTCGCCTTCTTTGAGCCCGAGCCCCAGCACAACGACGCGCCCTCCCGCCATGTATTCGCCAAGGAAGTCGCCCGCCTTGGTGCCGATCACCACTTTCGGAATCTTATCCATGTATTCCTTCATGTGAATGCCGGCGCGGTAGCCCGCGTAACCCTGAATGTATATCTCGCCGCCGCGCATTGCGTAGCCCATGATATCGCCGCAGTTGCCGTGCACAATCAGCTTGCCGTCGTTCATCGTGTTGGCAATGCCGTCCTGCGCGTTGCCGAACACCTCCAGCGTCGCGCCGTCCATGTAACAGGCCGAGTCGTTGCCCAGCGTGCCATGCACGTTCAGCTTGGTGTGGCTTTTCAGGCCGCAGCCGATATAGCGGTGACCGTACACTTCATTCACCGTGATCTCGCCCGGCGTTTGCGCCAGTGCCTTTATTTGCTCATTCAAGTCGCTGTAATACAGCGCGCCTGCCGTCAGTTCCATCGTTACCCTATCCCCTTTATGAAGAAATCCGTTGCTTCATGCGCTCTTGTCCCAGCGCCATCAGACCGAAGCCGTCGTCCGTGAGCTTGCCCTCCAGGGTGGAGAGCGGTATGCGCTCGCTCATCAGATACGTGTAGATGCCCGCGCGGTCCACGTCGCCCACCAGTATCATGCCCACCAGACGGTCGTCCTTCACGAAGAAGCGCTTGGACGCGCCGGTCTTCTCGTCGTATTTGGACAGCAGCTGTGTACCTTCGCCACCCTGAACGCCCGCGGTGATCACGGACAGTCCGAAGAAGCCCACAGCGTTCATCGGGAACACGCCGTCAAAGTCGTCCTTCTTGCCCGCCATGTCATAACCCGCCGCACGCCCCTGCGCATAAGCATTGGGCCACAGCGCCATGATCTTGCGTTCTCCCGTTACAGCGTCCACGCCTTCGGTTACGTCGCCCGCCGCCCATATATCCGCTACATTGGTGCGCATGGTGTCGTCCACGATGATGCCGCGGTTCACGTCCACGCCCGCCGCTTTGGCTTCCGCCACGTTAGGCCGCACGCCCACGCCCATCACCAGTACGTCGCACGGCAGCACGGTGCCGTCCTTCAGCACCACCTGCTCGATGTGCTTATCGCCAACCACTTGGCCAACCGTCATGCCGAGGTGGAACGTCACGCCGTTCTCCTCCAAGCGTTTCTGCACCGGAGTTGCCGCCGCTTCGT
>JAEZSP010000012.1 GCA_023421735.1 Bacillota bacterium
CGAAACCGTATTCCTCCGTTGGTGTCCCTACCGGTGCGGTAGATAAGGCCCGCAGGACTCGGCAATCAAGACAGGCATCGAATGGGCACATACAATTAGGAGGGTATTTTTCCATGTTCGAAGACAAAACCTTAGTCTGCCGCGAGTGCGGCGCAGAATTCGTGTTCACCGCATCCGAGCAGCAGTTCTATGCCGACAAGGGCTTCCAGAACGAGCCCGGTCGTTGCCCGGCTTGCCGTGCACAGCGTCGCGCGACCAACGGCGGTGGCCGTGGTGGCGAGCGTCAGATGTATGATGTGATCTGCGATGGCTGCGGCCAGCCCACTCAGGTGCCTTTCCAGCCCCGCGGAGATCGCCCGGTGTATTGCCGCGCGTGCTTCGAGAGCCAGAGGAGCAACCGCTACTAAGAACCAGAAAGTCCCCGCCCGTAAGGGTGGGGGCTTTTTTCTGTCCCGATGAGTCGGGAAATGGATATAAATCACAACGGCGATCATCAATCCGATACCCGTCATATGGATGCAGTTCCGCCTTTTCGCGCTTCGTACGCCAAACCCGTACAGAACCGCGTGTTTGGCGCAGCCGTCCCTGGGTTTGGCGCTCTCCGCTTGACACAGGCGGAAAGCGTGCCTCCTGTCTGCTACGCCTGTGCCCCGTACTCCATCCACAACAGAACCGCGTGTTCGGCGATCCCTTTCGTCCCTGGCTTTGTCGCTCTCCGCTTGATGCGGGCGGAAAGTCCGCCCCTGTCTGCCACGCCTGTGCTCCGGCTTCGTGCCAGGAGCAAAAAGGTTGCGCCGAATTCCATCGCATCACCAAAGAATCCTGACGGAACGCCGCGATGCAGGCGTATTCTGCAAACACAACCTGCGCGCGCGGTGCCGTGGCCGAACACTCATCTCGACGGCCCGCGCATGCTTTGTGCGGTATTGCCATCCTAAAAAACCCCGTGCAACGGGGGTCTCAGCGTGCCGAATTTGATCGGTACGCTGAGCAGAGCGACGCGGTATTTCCGCACTGCTCCCAATCCCTGCAAAACTGCATGCGCGCCTCGGCGCCTGCCTGCGGATTCTAAAATCCGGATGAAAGGCAAATGGATGTTCCTCTGCTTATTTTTTTGCCTTCGTCTCCACAATTTCCTTGAGATACTGCACAAATGCCTCGGTTTTCATGACGCCAAGATCTCCTTCCGCGCGGTGCCGCACGGCGACCTCCCCGTTCTCCGCCTCCTTGTCGCCCACAACGAGCATGTATGGGATCTTCTCCATCTGCGCATCGCGGATCTTTTTGCCGATTTTTTCGTTCCTGTTGTCCTCGGTCACGCGATAACCCATGTCCGAAAGCTGTGCGCGCAGGTTTGCGGTGTAATCGGAAACGCGATCCGTAATCGGAAGGATCCGCACCTGCTCGGGCGCCATCCAGGTCGGCAGCGCACCCGCATATTTCTCGATCAGAAGCGCCAGCGTGCGTTCGTAGCAGCCGACGGACGTGCGGTGGATGATATAGGGGTACTTTGTCGTGCCGTCCGTGTCCACATATGTCATCCCGAATTTCTCCGAGAGCAACATGTCGATCTGGATGGTAATCAGGGTGTCCTCCTTGCCGTATACGTTCTTGATCTGGATGTCGAGCTTAGGGCCGTAGAATGCCGCCTCGTCGACACCCACCTCGTAGGGGACGCCCAGGTGATCGAGAATTGCGCCCATGACGGCCTGCGCCCGGTTCCATTGCTCCGCTGTCCCCTCGTATTTTGCCGTATTTTTCGGGTCCCACTGGGAGAATCGGTAGGAGCAGTCCTCAAGCAAACCGAGGGTCTCGAGCATCTCGTTTGCGAGGTCGAGGCAACCCCGGAACTCCGCCTCCAGCTGATCCGGTCGCAGGATCAGATGCCCCTCGGAGATGGTGAATTGCCGCACGCGAATGAGGCCATGCATTTCGCCGCTGTCCTCGTTGCGGAACAGCGTCGATGTTTCGCCAAGCCGCATGGGCAGGTCGCGGTAGGAGCGCGTGCGGTTCAGAAATACCTGATATTGAAACGGGCAGGTCATGGGTCTGAGCGCGAAACACTCGGCCTCCTCGTCGTCCGGATCGCCGATGATGAACATACCGTCCCGATAGTGATCCCAATGGCCCGATATGCGATACAGGTCGCGTTTGGCCATCAGCGGCGTCTTTGTGAGCTGGTAACCGCGCTTCTCCTCGGTGTCCTCCACCCAGCGCTGCAACAGCTGGATGACGCGCGCGCCCTTGGGCAAAAGGATCGGCAATCCCTGCCCGATCACATGGACCGTCGTAAAGTATTCGAGTTCGCGCCCCAGCTTATTGTGGTCGCGCTTCAGGGCTTCCTCGCGGGCAGCCAACCAAGCGTCGAGTTCCTCCTTTTTCGGAAATGCGATGCCGTAGATGCGCTGAAGCATCTTGCGGTTTGAATCGCCGCGCCAGTATGCGCCCGCGGTTGAGATGAGCTTGATCCCATTTCCCTTCACCCGCCCCGTGGAATCGAGATGCGGGCCCGCGCACAGATCGATGAACTCGCCCTGCCGGTAAAAGGAGATCTCGGCGTCTTCCGGCAGATCGCGGATCAGTTCAACCTTGTACGGTTCCGCCCGTTCCTCCATGAGCCTGATTGCCTCTGCGCGCGGCAACACAAGGCGCTCGACCTTGTGCCTTTCCTTGCATATTTTGCGCATCTCGGCCTCGATTTCCGCAAGCTGCTCCCCGGTAAAGGGTTCCGGGGCGTCGAAGTCGTAATAGAAGCCGCTCTCGATTGCCGGGCCGATGGCGAGTTTCACGTCGGGATTCAATCGCTTCATTGCCTGCGCGAGGATGTGGGATACACTGTGCCAGTAGGTCTTGCGGTACTGCTCATTTTCAAATGTGTATTGATTCTGAGCTTCCATTTGGATTCCCCTTTCCGCTTCGGGGCAAAGAAAAATCTTCACCCCTGATTTTTTCAGGGGTGAAGACAAACTCCACGGTTCCACCCTGCTTGCGGTCCCGCAGAACCGCCGCTTGACGTTTCTCTGTAACGGGAGCACCCGTCCCGCTTGTTTCGCGGGCGACTCGGAAGTGGTCATGCCGCTGCGCGCGCGGGATGCTCGCACCAAACGCATCCCTCTCTGAGCGCCGCCTTGCGGTTTCGTCTTCGTCAAAGCCTGTTTCTGGTATTCTACCACCTCTTGTCCAATTGGTCAACGGTCCGACGGAACGATTTTATAACGCACAATTCGCAAAATCCATTCTATTAATGCTATACAATAATAGCGTGTCTGTGATATACTTTCATACATTGTTAACGCGCTTTTGATGAACGGGGGAGATGTATGCCTCAGCTCAGTCGCCGGGTTATGACCTTTACCGATTCCGTCATTCGTCGCATGACGCGCATCAGCGATGCGTGCGGCGCAATCAATCTTTCGCAGGGGTTTCCGGATTTTGCGCCGCCTAAGCCCCTTACGGACGCATTGCGCGCAGTTGCGGACGATGGTCCCCACCAATATTCCGTCACCTTCGGCGCGCCGGATTTCCGCGCTGCGCTCGCAAAAAAACAGTCTCCCGCATTTGGACGGGAGATCGACCCGGATCGCGAGATCGTCGTTACCTGTGGCGGTACCGAGGCCATGATGTGCGCCATGATGACGGTCTGCAATCCCGGGGATAAGGTGGTTGTTTTTTCGCCCTTTTATGAAAATTATGGCGCGGACGCGATCCTTTCAGGCGCGGAGCCGATCTTCGTGCCCCTCACTCCGCCGACGTTCGATTTCGATCGTACGGCGCTTGCGGATGCGTTCCGACAGGGCGCGAAGGCGATTATCGTCTGCAATCCCTCAAATCCCTGCGGCAAGGTGTTTACGCGCGAGGAACTGACCTATATCGGCGCGCTCGCAACGGAATATGACGCGTTCGTCATCACCGACGAGGTGTACGAGCATATCATCTTCGATCCCTATGAGCACGTGTGCGCGGCGTCTCTGCCGGGACTTTTCGACCGGGTGATTACGTGCAGCTCGCTTTCCAAGACCTATTCCATCACCGGTTGGCGGCTCGGATACCTGATCGGGCCGGAGGTCGTGATTGAGGCGGCAAAGAAGGTGCATGACTTTCTCACGGTCGGCGCTGCGTCGCCCCTTCAGGCGGCCGCTGTCGCTGGACTCGGCATGGGTGCGGAATATTATCAGCACCTCAAGGATATATACACGAAAAAGCGCGATCACTTTTTGGGCGGGCTCGACGATATGGGTCTAAGCCATACGGTTCCGCAGGGTTCGTACTTCGTGATGGTCGATATTTCCGATTTCCTCGCACGGGATCCATTCAAGGGCTTTTCGGATTATCAGTTCTGCGAGTGGATGATCAAGACAGTCGGCGTCGCAGCCGTGCCCGGATCAAGCTTTTTCCGCGAGCCGGTCAACCATCTGATCCGCCTGCACTTTGCTCGCGAAGAGGCGACGCTCGACGAAGCCCTCGCGCGACTTCGGAAGCTTTCGAGGGTGTAACATTGAAAGGTATTTTTCTCCCTCGGTACTATATCGGATCGGACGCATATGACGCCGTTCGTCAGGTCGTGCCCGAGGGCGCACGCTTGTTTTTAATCGGCGGAGAAAGGGCGTTATCCGCCGGGCGTTCCGTGCTGGAGAATACAGGGGTTCATTTCGTGAGCGTGCACGTCTATGGCGGCACCTGCTCCGTGGAGGATGCCCAGATGCTTGCGCAACAGGCAAAGCTTGTGCGCGCGGATGCTGTCTTGGGTATGGGCGGCGGGAAGGCCATCGACGTGGCGAAGGCATGCGGCTATTATGCCGGATTGCCCGTTTTCACGTTTCCAACCATCGCCGCGACGTGTGCCGCAGTGACAAAGCTTTCGGTCATGTATCATGAGGACGGGGCGTTCGATGATTTTTTGCAGCTCAACGTTCCGCCCGTCTGCGCGTTTATCCACACCGGAATCATCGCCGCCGCGCCGGATATGTATTTGCGCGCCGGGCTGGGCGATGCGACCGCGAAGCACTTTGAAAGCGCGTTTGCCGCTCGGGGCGATGATTTGGGCTACGAAGACGGCCTGGGAATCGTCGTCAGCAAGACCTGCTACGAACCTCTTTTGAAGGTGGGGCAGGAGGCGCTCGCGGATTGCGCGCGGGAGATCGATTCGGAGGCGCTGCGCGCCGCGGTCTCATGTGCCATCGTCAGCACGGGCATCGTCTCTCTGACCGTGCAGGAAATGTACAACGGTGCGATCGCGCACTCGCTGTTTTACGCCATGGAAAGCCTTGTGGCGCAAAAAAAGCGGCTGCACGGGGACGTGGTGGCGTGGGGCGTTCTCGTTCAGCTCATGATGGACGGCGATATCGCGCGGATGCAGGAATTGCGCCAGTTCCTCGCTTCTCTGGGCATCGCTGTGCGCCTGGGGGAAATGGAAATTGCCTTGGATGATCCGGCGCTTACGCGTGCGCTCCTCGCGGTGCCCAATCAGCCGGATATGCGGCATTTGCCGTATCCGGTCACGGCGGAAATGGTGCGGGATGCCGTCATGAAGGTAGAGGTTTTAGGAGGGAATGCACTTGTTTGAACGGATGATACCCAATATCGAAAAGGTGCTGTCGCGGTATCCGAACCTGTTCCTGTCGGGACTGGGCTACACGCTGCTTTTGTCACTGATCACAGTGTCGTTCGGCGTCCTGCTGGGTTCGCTGATCGCGCTCATGCGCCGATCACGGTTTCGGCCGATCGCCTTTATCGCCACCGCCTATGTCGAGATCATCCGGGGCACGCCGCTGCTTTTGCAGCTGTATTTCTTTGCGTTCCTCCTGCCCGAAATGCTCCCGGTGCTCGATCTTTCAAACTTTACCTGCATCTGCGTGGCGCTGGTTCTCAATTCCGCGGGCTATGTCAGCGAGGTCATTCGCGCGGGCATTCAGGCCGTGGATTACGGCCAGACAGAGGCCGCGCGCTCTTTGGGCATGACCGCGCGCCAGACCATGCTGCGCGTCGTGTTTCCGCAGGCGATTAAAAACATACTTCCTGCGCTGTGCAATGAGTTTGTAACCGTCATCAAGGAGACGTCGCTCGCTTCGACCTTCTTCATCGGCGATCTCATGACCACCTATAACACCATCAAGGGCGCCATGTATCTGGTGCTCGAACCGCTGATCGTGGTGGGCATCATCTACTTCGTGTTGACATTCACGCTTTCCAAGGCGATTGCGGTGCTTGAAAGGAGGCTGAAGGCAAGTGATTGAGGTACGCAATCTGCAAAAAAACTTTGGGGAACTCGAAGTGCTCCGCGGCATTACCGAGGAGATCAAAAAGGGCGAAATCGTCTCGATCATCGGGCCCTCCGGCTCCGGAAAATCGACATTTCTGCGCTGCCTGAACCTGCTTGAAAAGCCGACCGCCGGGCAGGTGCTCTTCCACGGCGTGGACTTGACCCAGAAGGGCGTCAATGTCGATTTGCATCGGCGCAAAATGGGCATGGTTTTCCAGCACTTTAATATCTTCCCGCACCTTACGGTCAAGGAAAATATCACCCTCGCCCCGGTGCTTGCGGGGATCCGGACAAAAGCGGAAATGGAGACCATCGCGCGCGACCTTTTAAAGCGCGTGGGGCTTTTTGATAAGCTCGATGAGCACCCCAAAAGGCTGTCCGGCGGCCAGAAACAGCGCCTCGCCATCGTGCGCGCGCTCGCCATGGAGCCGGAGGTCATGCTCTTTGACGAGCCGACCAGCGCGCTTGACCCGGAGATGGTGGGCGAGGTTCTGACAGTCATCAAGGATTTGGTCGAGCACGGCATGACCACCATCATCGTCACCCACGAAATGGGCTTCGCACGGGAAATCTCTACGCGCGTGCTGTTCATGGACGAGGGCAAGATCGCCGAACAGAACACCCCTGAAAATCTGTTCTCGAATCCCCGGCATCCCCGCACGCAGGAGTTTTTGCGCAAGGTATTGCGATAATAGGCACTGCGATGTTATAAATATGCATATTTTCTCGGTGCATATTGACATTTATGGGCGATCCGGATACAATACAACTCATAAAAATGCAAGGAGGATTCCCTGTGAAGAAGATTGTTTCCCTTTGCGTGGCGCTTGCCATGCTCGTTTCCGCCTCTATGGCGCTGGCAGAAGGCACGGATAGGCTTTCCAAGATCAAGGCGGACGGCAAGCTCGTCGTTGCGACCTCCCCGGATTATGCACCCTATGAGTTCCTCGATACCGAAGGCAACGCCGTTGGCGCCGATATGGCGTTTGCACAGTACATCGCGGATGCGCTGGGCGTAGAGCTCGAAGTGCAGTCCATGGACTTTGACACCGTGCTCGCGGCCATTTCCACCGGCAAGGTCGATCTCGCCATCGCCGGCATGGTGCCCAAGGAGGAGCGCAAGGAAGTCATGGACTTCTCGGATGTCTATTATAACGACGGAAACCAGATCATCCTCATCCGCTCTGAGGATTCCGAAACACTCAAAACGCTCACCGATTTCGCGGGCAAGACGGTTGCCGCGCAGAACGGCACGCTGCAGCAGGATCTCGTGACCCAGCAGCTTCCCGATGCGACGATGGAGCCCATCGCGAAGATTCCCGATGCCGTCATGATGCTCATGTCCGGCAAGGTTGACGGCGTGGCGCTTGCGTCCGTCGTGGCGAATCAGTACATCGCAAACTATCCCGAGCTCGTGATCTGCGAAACGCCCTTTGCGTACGAGGCGCTCGGCACTGCCGTTGCGGTTGTGAAGGACGAGCCGGAACTCCTCGAGGCCGTGAACGCGGTCGTCGCAGACGTGGTGGAAAGCGGAATCTATTATCAGTGGATCGACGAGGCCGTGCAGCTGAACAACAGCATGGGCCAATAAGTTAAAAATAAAATGGTAACGGTGCCGCCGTAGCGATACGGCGGCATCCTTCTGTGCGGAGGAAGATATGGCAAAAATCGCAGTCATCGGCGCGGGCCATGTGGGCAGCCACGTGGCGCTGGAATGCGCGCGGCAGGAACTGGCAGAAGACATTGTGCTCTTGGACGCAGACCCGCAGAAGGCATGGGCGCAGGCGGAGGATCTGTTTGATGCCGGGACGCGCACACGGGTATATGCGGGCGGCTATGGGGCGGTGTCGGATGCGGACATCGCCGTGATGGCGGCGTGCCGAAACGGATATGAAAACGCGGATCGGCTTCTGGAACTTCCATATGCCGCAGAGGTGGCGCGGGAGGTCGCCGGCGGACTGACCGGATGCGGGTTTTCCGGCATGATCGTCTCGATCACCAATCCCTGCGACGTGATCGCGCAGCTGCTCGCAAAGAAGACGGGCCTGGTCACAGTCGGGACAGGCACGGGCTTTGACTCCGTGCGGTTCCGGCTGCGGATTGCGCGCGCGTTGGGCGTGGAATGGTCGCGCGTCGGCGGCTATTGCCTGGGCGAGCACGGCGACAGCCAGGTGCCCGCGATGAGCACCGCGACGCTCGACAACGCCCCGCTTAGCCCGGATCTGCGTGCGCGCCTCGAGCCCCTCTGCCGAGAGACGATCGACGCAGGCTGGGCGGTCGCCACGCGCAAGGGTTGTACGGAGTTTGGCATCGGGGCGCAGGCCGCGCGACTCATCCGCGCGATCCGCAGGGACGAGGGTGCGGAAATGGCGTGCTCCGTGATGCTCGACGGGGCATATGGCGGGCGGGACATCTACGCCGGGATTCCCTGCATCGTGGGGAAAGATGGCGCAAAGCCGCTTC
The DNA here is from genome assembly GCA_023421735.1 of Bacillota bacterium. The sequence goes on from JAEZSP010000012.1 coordinate 8,723, forward strand.
CCGAATTACCGCTTACGGCGCAGGAGCACGCCGCGCTCAAAAAAAGTTTTGCGGTGATCGGGCGGCACGCGGCGTCTGTCCTGTAATGGTGCAGGTGCGCACGTCCGCAGCCATAAACCGCCCCGGCATAACGAACAGATGTAGTTATCGTTGCTTTAAATGGGTGAATATGGTAAAATAAAAGCGAATTTAAGTTTGCGGATGGGTGATAGGGCAAGTCAACCGCAGCATTCCGGGAGGACACAATGAATCAAACGGGCATTGACTGGACAGGCACAAAAGCGAATACAAAACTTGAAGAAACTCTCTTTTTCTATACAAGAAACGATTATTTAATCATTAATAACCTGCTCAGCGGCAATATGGATTTTATGTGGAAAGTTGCCAGGATCGCAATTCAAGATAATATCGGTGTGCTTAGAGAGCATTTTAACGGGGAGAGACCGCCGCTTGACGATAAAACCATTGCACGGCTCAAAAGCCGGATATGGGAAAACCTTGACAATAAGGAAAAAGCGGAAATGATTGAAGTCGCTAAAAATGATATTATGAATATTCTTGACGCGATGAAACCGACAAAAAGTGATGTTACACTCTACAGAATCATCATAATCGACGATGAAGGTTCTCGGCGGCCGTATACAAAATCCCTGCGCCACAACGTTGGCGATATTGTGGATTTTAATCATCTTTCATCAACATGTATTCATCCGGGCTATGAAGACACCACGGGACCGGAAGAAAAAGCGGGCTATGAGTTTTATCGATATGAGATAAACATTCCTGAAAATGGATTTGTTTTAGAGCTCGACCCGCTTTGTGAGGAAAATGAGGTTATTTTACCGCCTATGAAGTGTAGAATAACAAATATCCGCCGTGACAGCGGCAATGAAAAGTGCAGGGAAATCATTGAATGGGAGTATATCGAGAAATTGCCTGTAGATATTGTTGTGTAAAGGCTTGACAGACGCGGGGACGGGTCTACGATCATTTGAAGCCCAAGCCCCAAATTCCGGATTTTTCAGCTGCTCCGAACCTGTCCCCGTACGGGCGTCAGGATTCTTCGATGCGAAATGCCCACGCGCAGGCGGTCGTCTCGTCCGTGATGTCCGGGAAGCAGCTCAAACAGCGGCATTCGATCCGCGCGTCAATCGTCCGCGCAAACCCCGCATATTCAACGATGCCAACGGACTTGCACGGGTGGTACGGCATGCCCTTTCGTTTGCGTGCCGTCTGAACGCGGCAATCCACGTTTCGCAAAACGAGGGTATCGTCCGTGCGCACGATTTCATAGTCGTTGATGCTGGCATATGCGCGCAGCGCGAGCGCCTGCGCAAGGCCGTCCAGCCCGGGTTTCTCCGAAAGACCCAGAAATTCCTTGATGCGCCTCGCTTCGATGACGGTATAGCGTCGCCATGCCTCGCCGTCGTGCACCATCGCCTCGTCCATGCCGTGCCTTTTTTCAATCGACTGAAACCACACGCCGTCCAGCGCGAGCCAGTTTTTCGCCTGTGCTTCGATGAGCCGGATCAGTTCATCCTTCGACAGGCGTTCGAGCGTTTCTCGGTTGTTCATGCGCATATCCTCCGTTTTTGTCCATTATAACACAAAAAACCGCCGGAACGGCATGCAGCCGTTCCGGCGGTTTGCTTATTTCTCCTTCGGCCTCGTCGAGATATGGAAGGGAAGATAGAGGGGGCAAAAGCCCATGAGCGCCGTCGCAAGAGGAATGAGTCCGATCAGTCCCAGCCACCTGTACCCGCCTTCCAGCAGGAAAAACAGGCTGAATAGCGCGATTGCAATAATGATTCGAATCACTCGATCAATATTTCCAACATTCTTCATATGAAACCCTTCTTTCTGGATCACCGTCATGATCTTGGCACCTATAATATACCCGAATGGAAGGGGTTTCTATGTGATGTTATTACACGCACGACGCACGGTATCGCTTCACGGCCAGTAAATTCGCAACGAACAGCACGGCAATGTACGCGCACAGCGATAAAAGCGGACCTGCGATTCCGGCAATCCCGTTTCCATAGACCATCACGCCCCGCAGCGCCGTGCTGCCGTAATAGAGCGGCATGATCCGCGAGAGGATCGAAAGGTGGTATGGAAGGGTGTCGATGGGGATAAGCCCCGTAAAGAAGAACTGCGGCACGATCACGATGGGGATAAACTGCATCACCTGAAATTCCGTCCGCGAGACAGCGGAAACGAGTATGCCAAACAAAACCGCCGAAAAAGCGATCAGGAGCATCACCAGGCCCGCGAGCCACCACGCGCCTGCGAAGGGCATCTTGAATACAAACTTTGCGAAGATGATTAAAAGCGCGCTCTGTGCGACCGCGAATACGCCGAATCCGGCAATATAGCCCCCGACGACCGAAACCACCCGCACGGGCGTCGCCATAAGCCGCTCGACCGTGCCCTGCGTCCGCTCGCGCACGAACGAAATGCCCGAAAAAATGAAGATCATGAAAAACGACAGGATCCCCGTCAGCAGATACCCAATGCTGTCAAACGTGCTCTCGTCCGCATCGCCGTAGATAAAATCCACGTTGATGCTGCCGATGGGGTTGAATTTCGCTGCCGCCGCCTTCATGGCGTTTGTCACCGCCTTGACCTTCACCGCATCCGGCTCCAGCATCAGTACGTGCACGCCGTTTGAATCCCGCGAGATGACCGCGTCGGCTTCTCCATTTTGGATCATCTCTGTTGCGGTCTCGTCGGCGCTTTTTTCGACGACCGCGATTCCTTCCTGCGCGGCAAGCGCGTCCGTCATCATCCCCGGAAGTCCGTCCGTCGCCATCACGGGCGTGAACGCGTTCTGGCCCAGTAAAAGATATAAAAGTGTCATGAGGAAGATAGGCGCGACCACGATCATCGCAAGGGATCGCTTGTCGTTGAGTACTTGCCGGATGATCCTTCTCGCAATACTCGTCATGCCTGCGCCTCCTTTGCCGAAAAAAACAGGCTCTCGATGTTTCCGTCCCCCGTTTTCGCAAGCAGGTTTTCCGTCCTGTCGTTGTAGATGAGCCGTCCGTCGTAGATGAGCGCCGTGCGGTTGCACTTTGCGGCTTCGTCCATGACGTGCGTCGAAATGACGATGCTTACGCCGCTGTCGCGCAGTTTGGCAAACTGCTCCCAGATCGATTGGCGTAGAATCGGGTCGATCCCGACGGTCGGCTCGTCCAGGAGCAGATAACGCGGACGGTGCAGCAGCGCGACCGCGAGGGAAAGCCGCTTTTTCATGCCGCCCGAGTAGTTTGCAACCAGCTTATGCGCGTCCTGATGGAGGTCGAGCATCGTCAATAGCTCCATGGAGCGCGCCCGAACACCCTTGAGGCGGTAGAGCCCGCCGAAAAACGTCAGATTATCCAGCCCCGTCAGATCGTCGTACAGCGCGTCGTTCTGGGGCATGAACCCGATTTTTTCAAAAAGTTTCATCGACGGCACCCGAATGCCGTCGATTGTGATTTCTCCGTCATCCGCCTTGATCGCACCCAACAGCAGGCGGATGAGCGTCGTCTTGCCCGCCCCGGACGGCCCGAGCAGGCACAGAATTTCTCCGCACTCGATGTCGATGCGAATGTCCTTCAGTACCTGTCTTTTGTCAAAACTCTTGGAAACCCCGCGCACTTGAATCGCCATGAATACATCTCCCAGCATCGACCAATGTTGAGGGTGTCAAAAGTCCATTCCCGTCCTCCGCCCGCAGTTCATTGCGTTCGTTGCCGATTTGCTGCGTCATGGGCCGCGGTAAAATCCTGGGAAATGGACTTTTGATCCGAATCACCAATTGTTCCCATTATAGCACCCGAGCATCAAAATGCAAGGGTTGACATCATTTGGCATTTCGTGTATACTCCTTGCTAATATCATATGAAAATGCTGTGACGGCGAGGAGTACCGGATGTGAACCGTTCAGAGAGCCGCCGGGTGGTGTGAGGCGGTCTGTGCGCACCGGGAATACACGCAAGAGCAGTCCACCAAACGGTCCGATTTGGGCTCAGTAGGCTGGAACGGGTTCGCCCGTTATCGTGGCAGAGTATCGCGGAGAAGTCCGCCGTACTTGAAAAGGTTTGCGTCGTGAGGCGCAGACAAACTGAGGTGGTAACACGGGATTTGGCGCTCGTCCTCTATGCAAGGGGGAGGGCGTTTTCTGTCCTCCGACGGGGGTGCCGGCCAAAGGGCGCTCACCGAAATACGAAGGAGGATGACCCATGGATCACATCACGTTCGCAAGCGGAAAACAGATCCCCCTGGAAATGCACAAGGTGCGCATCGTTCAAAAGCTCAACCTCCCCCCGGTGGAACGTCGGCTGGAGGCAATCGCGGAAGCGGGAAACAACACGTTTTTGCTCAAAAACAAGGATATTTTTCTCGATATGCTCACCGACAGCGGCGTCAATGCCATGAGCGACAACCAGCTTGCCGCAATGATGATCGCGGATGACAGCTATGCGGGCAGCGCCACCTTCTCACGGCTCGAGAGCAAGGTGAATGAAATCTTCGCCACCAATTACTTCCTCCCCGCGCATCAGGGCCGCGCGTGCGAGCACATTCTGGCGCAGACCTTCGTCAAGCCCGGCAATGTCGTCCCCATGAATTTCCACTTTACGACGCCAAAGGCGCACATCACCCGGGTGGGCGGACGCGTGGAAGAATTGGTCATCGAGGAAGGCCTCAAAATCACGAGCGATCATCCCTTCAAAGGCAATTTTGATCTGGAACGGCTGCGCGCGCTCATCGAAAAAGAAGGGGCGGACAACATCCCCTTCATCCGCCTGGAAGCCGGCACGAATCTGATCGGCGGCCAGCCCTTCTCGCTCGAAAACGCACTCGCGGTTGCGGACATCGCCGAGGAATATGGCATTATGACGGTGCTCGACGCCTCGCTCTGGCAGGATAACCTCTATTTCATCAAAAAGCGCGAAGCGGCCTGCCGCGAGATGTCCACGCTCGAAATCACCCAAAAACTCTCCGCCCGCATGGACATCATTTATTTCTCCGCGCGCAAGCTCGGCTTCGCCCGCGGCGGCGGCCTCTGCATGCGCTCGAAGGAGCTGTGCGAGAAGATGAAGGAGCTCGTGCCCATGTTCGAGGGCTTCCTCACCTACGGCGGGATGAGCGTGCGCGAGATGGAAGCAATCGCCGTCGGCCTTGCGGAGACGCTCGACGAGTCGGTGATCGCCCAGGGGCCGCAGTTCATCGAGTACATGTGCAACGAACTGATCAAGCGCGGCGTCCCCGTCGTCACCCCGCCGGGCGGTCTCGGCTGCCATCTGGATGCCATGCGGTTCTTGCCCCACATTCCGCAGCCCCAGTACCCCGCCGGCTGCCTCGCGGCTGCCGCGTACATCGCCGGCGGCATCCGTGGCATGGAGCGCGGCACCATTTCCGAGCAGCGCGAGCCGGACGGCACCGAACCCCTTGCCGAAATGGAGCTTTTGCGCCTTGCCATGCCCCGTCGCGTGTTCACGCTCTCGCAGGTGGAATACGCCATCGACCGCATTGCCTGGCTGTATGAGAATCGCGAACTCGTGGGCGGCCTGAAGTTTGTGGAAGAGCCCTCGACCCTGCGCTTCTTCTTCGGACGCCTCGCTCCCATCGGCGATTGGCAGGAAAAGCTTGCCGCAAAGTTCCGCAAGGATCTGGGCGACAGCCTGTAAACAATCAAACATGGCGTACGATTCGTTTGATGAATCGTACGCCATGTTTCAGCCCAGTTGAATCGATACCGGGGTCGCGTTTTTGAGATTGTCGCTGACGGGACATCGGTCTTCGATGGCAGCGCGCCATGTTTCGAGCGTCTTTTGATCCGTATCCGCGTCGGGTTTGAGCGTCAGCCGGATCTCCCGGTAACCCGCGCGCGCCGCGTTCGACGTTCCCTGAAACCGCGCGGGATCGAGCGCGCCCTCCGCCTCGATCGTGAGTCCCTTGAGCGCAAAGCCCATCTCGGCGGCGACCACGTGCCCCACGACATTCAGACATCCCGATACGGCCGCCAGCACGTACTCGACGGGGTTTGCCCCTGCGTCTGCGCCGCCCAGCGCCTTCGGTTCGTCGATGATCATCTGAAACTGCCGCGCCTTGACGATTGTCTTTGTCGCGCTCTCGGCATGTGCCGATGTGGAAAATGTCAGGATACCCATTTTGTACGTCCTCCCGCTTTTCTCGCGTTTGCGCATATGCTGTGCAGGAGGTATTGTTGCCCCAAAGACGGTTTGTTATGATTGTGCCCGGCGGTATGCAAGCGCCGTATCATACACGGCGACGATGTTCTCGGTCGGCACGCCCGGCTGTATGTTGTGAACCTGCGTGAATACATAGCCGCCGCCCGGCGCAAATGTTTCGATCAGCGCGCGCGATTCCCGGCGGACGTCATCCACGCTGCCGTTTGTCATGGTTTCGGATGTGTTCGCGCCACCGCCCCAGAAGCTCAGGCGCTTGCCGTATTCCTTTTTCAGGTGGACGGGGTCCATGTTCTTGGCGGAAAGCTGCACGGGATTGAGAACCTGCACCCCCGCGTCGATCAAATCGGGAATGAGCGGCTCAATGGAGCCGCAGCTGTGCAAAAACACCCGGACATCCGGATAGTGGTTCTGCACAAACTGATACTGCCTGCTGTGGTAGGGGTAGATCATATCACGGTACGTTTTGGGCGCGATTTGCGGCGCCTGCTGCGTGCCAAGGTCGTCGCCAAATTGCAGCACCTGAATGTATTTCGCCACACGCGGCAAGAGTTTTTCGAGATTGCGCATGTAGTTCTCACACAGACGGTTGAAATAATAGTGCATCAAGTCCGGCTCCAGCAGGAGGTTGGCATAGAAATCCTCGTAGCCAAAGTCCATCTGCCCGGCTTCAAAGATGTTTCCGCCAAAGGGCAGTAAAATGGCCTTGTCGGTGGTCTCAGAAAGCGATTTGATTTCGTGCTCCAGAAAATCGAGATCCGCATCGCTCAAACCCGCGATCGGCACCCGGTCGATGTCGTCCTCGGTCTCGCAGCCCTGATACGGATGCGCCACCTGATCAAAATACAGGCTCGTGGCAGGCTTTTTCGCCCATTTTTTCCCGTTCAGGTAGAGATAGGCGCTGCCGTCTTTTTCGATCACGGGATCGTATCCGTTGGGCGCCATGACCGGCGTGCCATCCGGCAACGCGATCTGCTTCCACCCTTCGTCGATGGAGATGCCAAACGCGGGGCAGCGCTGGTGCGCCTGTACCACGTCGCCGCCGAATCGCGACAAAACCTCGGGCTGCGGTTCTGCAAGCTGCTGGAAAATATCGTATAATTTTGCGGGCGGAAGGTCCAATCCCAAATGCTGAACCAGTTTGTGATAGGCGATGGCGTGGATGCCGGTCGAGCGCATCGCACCGAAATCGATCCCCAGCTCGTCCGGCTCCCGATGGTTCAGCGTTTCGATGATTCGTTCTCTGGATGTCATGTCTGTTCCTCCGTATCTTTCATTTGCGCGCAGGGCTACATCTCACAATCCCCGCACATAGCAGTCATAAAATACCTTTGCCGAGCGATAGAGCTTCCAACGGTTCGTGTAAATCAGCACCATCAGGTTTGAAAGCCAGAATGCGAAGAGATAGGCCGGCAACGCACGGATGACAAGATAACCGCCCAGCATCGACATGCCGCCCACCGCCATGCAGCCGTCCACGTCGGATGACGTCTGTTTGCCGTGCAGCGCCATCCGTACGGTCATTTGGAGCACGGCAAGGATCAGCGCGTAGACCAGCGAGACTTCGAACCGGGTGATCGCGCTCCAAACGCCAAAGGAGACCGCAATGGTCTTTCCGCCCCGCAAGCCGACAAACGGCGAAAAGGCATGCCCCAGCACCGGCATGATGGCGACAAGGGCGATCGTCCATCCATTGATGAACCCGCCCTCCGTCAGGATCTTCAGCGGCAGATATCCCTTCATGAATTCCAGAAAGATTCCCAGCATTCCAAGCCTGTATCCGGTCGCGTGCCATAGGTTGAACGAGCCGGGATTCCCATCGCCCACGCGCCGAATGTCCACGTGGGCGGCCAGGCCAAGCCAAAAGGCAAACATCAGAGATCCGCTCAAAAATCCAATCAGCGCATATAGGATGATCACGTATCCCGCCCGCCTTTCACATCAATTTGCCTTCCCTTCCAGGTGACCGTGCCCACAAAGACCACCCGGTAGATCGCGTAAATCATCACGACGATGAAAAAAAACGAAGAAATCATGTGGAACAGGGGCGGAATCAGCCCGTATCGCCCCGTACATTTCGCAAAATACAGAATTTGCAGCGCGTATAGCACATAGCCGGACAAAAACGCCCATGCCCACGGATGCCCCGCGAGCAGTAGAATCGGCGCGCCAAAGCCCGTGGCAAACAGACCTGCCAGCCAAACGGAGATGATCAGAACCGTCGCAGGCATTAAACACGATGTGCTCGCGAGCGCGCCCTTTCCAAAACCCTGCAATTCGCTCAGGAGTCCGCCCGGGTACATCCGAAAGGAAACCAGATCGCCGCCGATGTAGTTTTCGATCGGAACGCCCGCCTGTGTCAGCCGCCTTCCGAGGCTCATGTCGTCCAGCACCTCTTCGTGCACGCTCTCATGACCACTGATTTTTACGTAATCATCGCGCGCCGCGACGATGCACGAGCCGTAGAGTCCCCTTTTTTTATTTTTCCGTTCGAACCGCGATGTAAATGCGAGAACGCCAAGCAGGTACACCACGAGCGACAGCTTCTCATACGGCTTTTCCATATCATGGCTGGGTACGACCGAGATTGCCCCGCCGCACAGTTTGCGCGCGGCGAGAAGCCGCTCCAATGCCTTGGGCGCAAGGCGGACGTCCGCGTCAAAAAAGACCAGTATGTCGCCTGTGGATTGCAGAAATCCATTCCACACCGCCCAGTTCTTTCCCGTCCAGCGCGCGGGCGGCTCGGTACCGCGAATCACCCGGGCGCCGTATGACGCGGCAATTTCCCCCGTGCGATCGGCGGAGCAGTCGTCCACGACGATGATCTCCTGAGGCGCGCGGGTTTGATGTTTGAGCGATTCCAGAAGATGCGGCAGATTTTCTTCCTCGTTTCGCGCGGGAATGATGACCGATACGCTGCGCGGTTCACGCACCGCAGCGTTCACCGCGCCGAGCCGAACCCGGGCGAACAAAAGAAAACCCACGAAGCACGGGAGACCCACAAGGAAATAAAGTCCCATGCCGCAACCCTCCCGTACACGCTTTTTAAAGCTGATGCCCCAAGCACGTCGCACATGCCTTATTTTGGCTTTTCACCCCAAAATTGGGAATTCAACCTTGCCCGCCCCAATAATATACAGAAATATTCTATATCCGCAAAGTATTTCCTTCCTCTTTTGTACAAAAACTTCACGCAAGCGCCCTGCGGGACGGCGATTGCGCGGTTCGCGCTCCATCGGAATGGGTGGTCCGTCTTCGCTCCATCCCTGTACGGCCGCGTAGATTTGCATTTTTTTAATAAATATGTTATCATTTTCGTAAAGCGATGTTTTGCCTGAACGGACGCAGGTCCGAAATGAATGAAAGGGGGGATGATCGCGTGTTTGCGATCGGAGATACCATTATCTATACCGGCCACAGCGTGTGTAAAATTACCGGTATCCGGAATATGACCGTCGGATATGAAACCAGCCCATACTTTGTCATCAAGCCCGTATTCGAAGAAAAATCGACCCTCTACATCCCGGTGGGAAACAAAAAAACAGAAGCCAGAATGCGCCCGGTTCTCTCGGTCGATGAAATTTATGCCCTGATTCGGGATATGCCGGACGTTCATACCATTTGGATCGAAAACGAAAACGAACGCAAGGAACTCTATAACCGGATTCTCTCCGGCGCGGATCGCTCCGCCCTCGTGACATTGATCATCACGCTGTATTTGCATGAGCAGGAACTCAAGGAGATCGGCAAAGGCAAAAAGCTGCATGCCTCCGACGAGCGGTTTCTCAAGGACGCGGAAGAGGCCTTGTACGACGAGTTCGCCCATGTTTTGGACATTGACCGCGATGATGTCTTGCCGTTTATCTTCGAGCAGATTGAAAAGGGCGCCCAAAATCTGCCGGATGCCGCGCTGCACATCGTAAAATCCGAATCTTAATTTGACAGCGGAGAAAATCAATGGTAAGCTTGTATCAAGTTCAAAGTAAGTGGTAAACCTCGTATTTGTGTAAATCGATGTTTTACGGTTTACAGAAATACGAGGTTTTTCTCTATGCCCACGAACAACCATCAATCAGGAGGCACCACAATGAATACTGGTACGGTAAAATGGTTCAACTCGGAAAAAGGCTACGGCTTTATCGCAAATGACAACGGAGGCGAGGACGTGTTCGTCCACTTCTCCTCCATCGTTTCTGACACGCAGTACAAGTCGCTTCAGGAGGGTCAGTCGGTCACGTTCGATACCGAGCCCGATCCGAAGAACAGCAGCAAACTCCGGGCGGTTAATGTCCGGTCTGTCTGATCGGCAGAGCAAACAGTCCGTCCATCCGGAATCGGGTGGACGGCGTTTTAAAGAGAAGATTGGAGATTTATGAACGAAGAAATGCAAATGACATTCGCGGGAATGGAACTGGCCGCAGAAATTAAGCGCGCGGTCGACTCCATGGGCTTTGTGAAAGCAACGCCCGTGCAGGAAAAAACGATTCCCGTTTTACTCGAAGGCGCAGACCTGATCGTGCAGGCACCCACCGGCACGGGCAAGACCGGCGCGTTCGGCATTCCCATCGCCCAAATGGTTGAGGCCCGCGCGCGCTATGCGCAGGCGCTCATCCTCAGCCCGACGCGTGAACTGGCAATCCAGACCACGCGCGTGCTTCAAAAGCTCATTCAATTCAAAAGGGGCGTTCGTATCGCCACGCTCTACGGCGGCGAGCGCATCGAAAAGCAGTTTTCCATCCTGCGCACGCGTCCGCAGATCATCGTCGCGACGCCCGGTCGGCTGATCGATCATTTGAAGCGTGGAACCGTCCGCCTCAATGGGGTACGGACGGTGGTTCTCGACGAGGCGGATCGCATGCTGGATATGGGCTTCCAGGAGGACCTGAACGAAATTCTCAGGACCGTGCCGGAAGCGCGCCAGACGGTGCTCTTTTCCGCGACGCTTCCCAGAGGAATTCAGCAGATCGCCCGCAGCTATCAGCGCGATGCGCGGCATATCGTCATCCGACAGGATACGCTGACCGTCAAATCCGTTCGGCAATTCTACACCACCGTCAATAACGGCGCGAAGACGAGCGAGCTTCTCGCGCTTTTGAAGGGCACGGATCACGCGCTCTGTCTGGTATTTGTCAATACCAAGCGCATGGCGGACGCACTTTGCGAGGATCTGAAGCACCAGAATCTGCGTGCGGACGTGCTCCATGGGGACATCAACCAGCAGAAGCGGGAGCGGATTATGAACGCGTTCCGCGCCGGACGGCTCGATATCCTCGTAGCGACCGACGTCGCAGCCCGCGGGATCGACGTGCGCAACATCGATCTGGTCGTCAATTTCGACCTGCCTATGGACAGCGAAAGCTATGTCCACCGGATCGGCCGCACGGGGCGCGCGAACCAGACAGGTACCGCGCACACGCTGATCTATCGGCGCGAGACGGGCAAGCTCATTGCCATCATGCGCGATACAAATGCGACGATTCGCAAGGCAACGCCCAATCTCGTCGCCGCTGTCTAGTAGTCCGCGAAGCCTAACCCCCGCGATATGGCTGGATCTTTTCCCACCCAGCTTTGTCGCCTTCCGCTTGACGTAACTCTGCTACGTCTGCGCTCCGGCTTCGCGCTGGACGGAAAAATCTCTGCGCCCTATCACCGATTCTTAGACTTCGTGGACTACTAGCACTCCATCTTCAGACCCGCGTTTTCGACGATCCCTTTGTTCCTGACTCTTGCGCCTGCGTTCCGGCTTTGCGCCCGGACATCGCTTCGTCATGGACAAAGTTCCGGCGAAAAAACCACCCTTTTGCATCTGGGGTGGTTTTTTTATGCTGATCTGAGGCAGTTATTCCGTCTCGCCGTCCTTATGACGCGAGTCCTTGCGCCGTCCAAGTCCGATCTCCTCGTTTTCCCGGAACCCGAGGGAGAGCACATCCGCACCGTGTTTGCGGCGCAGGCGGTCAACCGCGGCCTCTAATTGTTCCTGCCGCGCCCGATCGACCTTCCATTCCTGCGCCGGGTCGAAAAGCCCCGCGTCAAACAGACTCAACTGCTCCGCGATTTCATTTGCGGGCGTCAGATGGGTCACGCCTATGGTCAGGGCGCGAATCGGTGCCGCCTGTCCGACGCGCCAGTTTGTAGTAACGAGTCGCAGGGCAACCTCCTGAATTTCGTGCTGAAGGTATGTCGGGTGTTCGAGCGTCGTCTGGCGCGAAATGGTATGCAAATCCGGCGCCTTGATCTGTACCTGCACGACGCTCCCCTTTATATTCTGCCTGCGCAGCGACGTCGCCACGTCGTCCACCAGCGCGGCAAGTCCCATGTGTACCTCGTCCTGCGAAAGGAGATCGCGCTTGAAGGTCATCCCCCGACTGACGGATTTGACCACCTCCCGATCGCCATAGCGCCGAACCGGCTCCCGGTCAAGCCCGTTGGCGAACGTCCATAGCTGCCTGCCGCCCTTTCCGAGAAGCTGCGTGAGCTCCTTTTCACTGCGCTGCGCGAGATCGCCCACCGTGCGGATGTATTTTTTCTCCAACAGCGCGACCGCCGCATGACCTGCGTAGATCAAATGGGAAACCGGCAGCGGCCAGAGAATCTCTTTGTAGTTTTCAGGCGTGATGACGGTCGTCGCGTCCGGCTTTCTGTAGTCGCTGCCCATTTTTGCAAAAATCTTGTTGAAGGAAACGCCGACGGAAATGGTGATTCCGATCTCCGTGCGGATCCGCTCCCGCAGGGCGTCGGCGAGCGCGCACGCCGTCAATCCATAAAACGCCGGCGCACCGGTCAAATTGAGATACGATTCGTCGATGGATGCGGGTTCCACATAGTCCGTATAGGACAGATAGACTTGATTAACCTGTGCGGAAATATCCTCGTAAAACTTGTGGCGGGGCGGCATAAACACGATCCCCGGACACTTCTTCTTTGCCGCCCAAACGGTGTCAGTCGTCTTGACCCCGCACTTTTTTGCCAGTTCATTTTTCGCGACGACGATGCCCGTGCGGTTCTCAGGATCGCCCGCCACCGCCATGGGCACGTCTTTCAAATCGGGACGTTCCAGGCACTCGCACGAGGCATAAAAGTTATTGCAGTCGCAATGAAAGATTAACCGCCCCTTCCAAACATCCATCCCCATCCCTCCCTGAACGTCCTCTGCATTCCATTTCTCCGGCCATTCCGATTTTCCTGCGCCGCCTGCCGATTCGTGGCGAAACAATACATTCATGCCCGCGCGGCGGAGGGCAACTGCACGAAAATCCAGCGGTACATCATGGGCATCGGAACCTCCATCGGGCAGGGGGAGGCGTCCGCCTTTTGCGGCAACGAGACGGTGAACCTCATCCTCTCCGCTTTTCACGCGCAAGCCGCGCAACATGGGATCGCGCTCGCCGTCCAGGCGGATCTCCCCCCGGATCTCGGCCTGCCCGATCCCGATCTGTATGTCATCTTGTCAAACGCGCTCGAAAATGCCGTCCGGGCGACAGCGCCTGTAAAGGACCGTGAAAAAAGATCGCAGTCAACTCTCATATCAAAAACGGCCAGTTCCTCATCGAGATCGCCAACCCGTTCGTGGGACAGATGATCGTCGAAGGCGGAGCGGTCGTTTCAGAAGGCCTTGGGACAAAGAGCATCGCGCTCATCGTGCAAAAACACGGCGGACTGTGTGACTTTGACGTGCGCGACTGCCTGTTCGTTTTGCGCATCATCCTCTGACGCCGCGCTTCGGCCCGGTTTCCGGCGTCAGGAATGCAAAGACGATCGACAGAAAAAACAGCGGAACGAAGACGAGCATCGCGTAGGTCTCGCCCACAGCACGCGTTGCGATCTGGAGAAGCGGCGATGTTAAAAACGAGCCGATGAACCCCGCGCCGTACGTGAGCGCGCTCGCACTCGAGACAAACGTGGGCGTCGCGCCTCGCAGCTCCGTCGTAATCGTCTGCGATGCGGGCGTGCGGAAATTGTTGGTAAACGCATAGAGGAACAGGAACAGCGCGATCAGCCAGGATTCTTTTGTTAAAATCGCGGCTGCTATGCACGCCGTACTGACCGTGAGGAAGGGCAAAATGACGATTTTGCGCCTGCCCAGTACGGTCGTCGCAATGCCGCCCAGAAATGTGCCCACCGCGCCGATGCCGATCGTAATGCCGACCACCGCAGAAGCGTCTACGTCGGAATAGCCGCGCACGTTCTGTAAAAATTGGGGCAGATAGGTTGTGATTCCGTTGGCGCCCATCATTCCAAGTCCCATAAACAGACAGAGCATCCACACATCCCGGCGGGTGATCGCATCCTTCATGTCCGTAAAGGCATTGATGACGCGCCCTTCCAGCGCGTTTTTCTCGCGGATGTGCGCGTTGAGCGTGTGATTGTCGCGCGCAAAGAGCAGCCAGGATAGAAACGCCGCGAAAAGAATGCCGCTCAGAAGCAGCATCACGAGCCGCCACGAATCTCCGAACGCGTGGAAAAGCGGCATCGTGCAGGTGTAGACGAGCGTCGTGACGCCGACGACCCCGAGCCCGTTCACCGTCATGAGTACGGGGCGCTCCCGGGGTGGGAACCAGGCGGCAACGATGGAATTCGTGCAGGAACCGCTCAGGCCGTGCCCCATGCCGGTCAAAACCCGCGCAGCGAGCAGCGCGGAAAAACGCGGCGCGAAAAAGCACGCGATCACGCCCAAAATCTCGATGCCAATTCCGATCAGCTGCGTTCGCCTAATGTCAATTTTGCGCAGCAGACTTGGGCCGACAAACATGAAGACGCCCATCGCGAGGATGTGCACGGTGGAGGCGTAACCGGCGGTCGCAATGTCCACCGAAAAATCCTTCGCCAGATATACGAGCATGGGCGATGTGATCAAAAACCCGATGTGCGTAAACGACGCACAGATTGCGAACAAAATCGCCATCACATACCGGTACCGTGGATAAAGCATCGTTTCATCCATGCGACCACCGCCTTTTTCTGCAAGTAGGTCACCAGTATAACGCATGCTTTCCACATTCTCAACGTGTCCGCAAAAACAATAACTGAAAAGATCAATCAGCGCGCGAAAATGAAAATCCCCTGTCCGGCCCGGACAGGGGATGGGGAAATGCGTCAGACCGTCTGTACCTCGTCGCGCCAATGATGCGCGATCTGCCAGCCCAGAACGCGCTTCGCGCGCTCGTTGGACAGGAGCGTCTGGTAGTCGTCAATGGGAGTACGAAAGTCCGTCACATCCGGAAACTCCGCATTCATGAGGTCGATGCTCCTGATGTCCATGCTCGTGTCGTCGGCCGCAAGGTTGAAAACCTGCGCGCCCAGGCCGTCCTTTTCGATCGCCAGTCGGCAGGCGACTGCGATGTCCCGCGCGTCGACGTAGCTCCAAAGGATGCCCCTTCGGACTTTCGGGTCGTGGATGAAGTCCGGGAACGCGCTGTATTTTTCAGGCGTGATGATGTTCCCAATCCGAAACGAAACGATCTGCATGCCGTGCCTGCGGTTCACCGCGCGCGCAATCTCCTCGCCCACGATTTTGCCGAGCCCATAGGGATCCTCGGGCAATGTGGGATGATCCTCGTCCATCGGCACATACTGCGGTCCCCGCCCCGTTTTCGAAAACACAATGCCGTAGGTGCATTCGCTCGATGCAACGACGGCCTTTTGAATGCCCAGCGCGTCCGCCGCTTCGAGGATGTTGTAGGTTGCCATCACGTTGTTGTGAAACGTGACCTCGTTGGGATGGCTGTAGGCCACGGGTATGGCCGCGAGGTGGACGACCGCGTCCGCCCCCGCGAGCATGCCGTAGCATTCGCCCAAATTGGTGAGATCCACCGTTAGATGGGGCGCAAGCGGCTTGTCCGGCTTGCGCGCGTCCACGCACAACACGTCGTAGCCCGATTCGAGAAAGTGACGGACGACGTGCGGCCCGAGTAACCCGGCGGTTCCCGTAATGACGACTTTTTTCATGTCAGGCACTCCTTTTTGCGCGCTATGCGAGCGCCTCGTCGATTTTTTTCAGCACGTCGTCGGGAAGGACGAGGCCCGAGGCGGCCGCGTTCTGCTCGATCTGCGCCGGTCTGCTTGCGCCGACGAGCGCGCTGGAGACATTGGGCTGCCGGAGCACCCACGCGAGCGCGAGCCGCGCCATGGGCACGCCCATCTCGTCCGCAATGTCGGCAATCTTGCGCACCTTCACAAACGTTTCCTCGTTCATGAACCGTCCGATGAACTGGTTCATCCGGTCGTTGGCCGCGCGGCTGTCCGCAGGAATGTCGCCCAGCTTTTTGTACTTGCCGGTCAAAAGCCCCTGCGCGAGCGGAGAGAACACCACCTGACCCACGCCGTGCTTTTCGCTCACCGGGATAACCTCCCGCTCGATGTCGCGGTGCAGCATGCTGTATTGCGGCTGATTGACCACGAACCGATCCAGAAGGCGCCGGTCCGCCACATGCATGGCCTCTTCAATCTGCGCGGCGCTCCATTCGCTGATGCCGGCGTACAGAACTTTGCCTTGCCGGATCAGATCGTCAAACGCGCGCATCGTCTCCTCGACGGGCGTGTTCGGGTCGTATCGGTGGCAGTAAAGGATGTCCACATAGTCGTGTCCCAGTCGCTTCAGGCTCGCGTGCGCCTGCTCGAAGATGTGTTTGCGCGAAAGTCCGCGGTCGTTCGGTCCGTCGCCCATGGGGAAGTATACCTTCGTCGCGAGGACGTAGGAACTCCTGTCGTACTTGCCAAGCGCCTTGCCGACCACCTTTTCCGCCTCGCCGCGGTTATACACGTTTGCAGTATCGAAAAAGTTGATGCCCAGGTCATATGCCGTTTCAATGGTCTTGATCGCCGTTTCGTCGCCGACCCCGTTTCCGTATGTCAGCCAACTGCCGAGGCTGATTTCACTGACCTTCAGGCCAGTTTTTCCTAATCTGCGATAATTCATGGTTTTTCTCCTTTTATCTGTTATAGGCGAATCGCGTTCCCGCGAGGCTCTTCCAAACGAGATCGCATGCTTCGAGGACATCCGCCGAGAGCGGATCGCCTTCCAGCGCCGCGATATTCTGCTCGATCTGCGAAAGCTTGCTTACGCCGCTGATGATGCTCGTCACCTGCTCCTGCGCCGCGCACCACTTGAGCGCCAGCTGCAAAATGGTCATGCCGTTCTCGGCCGCAATCCGCGTCAGTTTCTCCACTGCCGCAAAGTTTTCATCCGACCAGTAGCGGTCGTAGTATCCGGCGTTATTTGCAAATCGCGTGTTCGAAGCGGGCGTACCCGGCTTGTGTTTGCCGGCGAGCAGCCCGCCCGCGATGGGGTTGTAAATCGCCATCCCCGTCTTGTGCGCCCTGAGAAACGGCACGAGTTCCGCCTCGACGCCGCGCGTAATGGGATTATAGACGTTTTGGGTGATGACGGGGGCGATGTAGCCGTGCCTGTCGCAGGCGGCGAGGATGTCCGCCATCTGCCATGCGGCATAGTTGCTCACGCCCACGTAGCGCACCTTGCCGGAACGCACAAGCTGCGTCATTGCGTCGAGCGATTCTTCGATGTTCGTGTCGTAATCGGGGGCGTGCATGTAATAGATGTCGATGTAGTCGGTGTCCAGTCGCTCAAGGCTCTTGTCCACGGCCAAAAAGATGTTGCACCGGTTCAGTCCCGCCTCGTTGGGGTCGTCGCCCATCTGCCCGCGCACCTTGGTGGCCAGAATGATCTTTTCGCGCCGTCCCTTCAGGCCTTTTCCGACGATCCTTTCGCTCTCGCCCTGCACGTAGACGTTCGCCGTGTCAAAGAAATTGACGCCGTGCGCAAAGGCACAGTCCATGATGGAGAGGCTGTCCGCCTCGCCCGTCTGACCTCCGAACATCATGGTGCCCAGGCAGACGCGCGATACCTGAACGGATGTCCCCGGTAGTTTGCGATATTCCATCCGGAACCCTCCTCTTTTTGTCTTTTGTTTCTATATACCCCAAATTGCAATGTGGGAAGCGCGGATCATCTCGATATGAGCCGCTCTCTGCGCATCCGCGCCGTCATGAACCGCCACATGGTCTTTGCGTTCGTCAGCCAGACGATGTGCGCGTCGTTTTTCGTATTTGCCAGCATCCGCGGGATGAAAAACCGCGCGACCGTCTCGGGCCGATCGCCGATGGAGTTAAAAACCTTCACAAATCGCGCATCCCGCATCACCTCGGAAGTCTTCCCGTCCGGTGCTTTGGTGATAAAATCAGTCAGCATCATGCCGGGTGACAGTCGGCCTGCGATGACGCCCGTCCCCGCCAGCTCCTTTGCGAGACCCTTCATGAAATACGTGAGCGAGCGCTTGGTTGTGCCATATAGGATTGTCTTTTTCTGGATCATGTCGTTTGAACCCAGCCCCTCCATGCTGTAGATGGCGCCGTGCCCTTGCCGGATCATTTCGGAGGCCGCAACCTGGGAACCGTAGATCATACCGATGATGTTCGTGCGGATCACATTTTCCGTCGCGGCTTCGCCCGTTTCCCACGAAAATGCGTGCGGCGTGTTCTGCCCTGCGTTGTTGATCCAAATATCGATTTCGCCCCAATGCCCGGCGGACGCATCCCATAGGCGTTTCAGGCTCTGGCGATCCTGCACGTCGCACGCAACGTAGATGTACTTGCCCGGGTAGGAAGACAGCGCGGCTTCCGCCGCACCGGATAGCGCGTCTCCCCGTCCGGAGAGCGTAACCCGGCATCCGGCGTTCAGAAATTCCGTTGCCATGCAAAGGCCGATCCCCCGCGTGCTCCCGGTAATGACGACATTTTTCATAAACGCTCCTTACGATTCATGCCCGTTCATGATAAAATCCCGGATCGCTTCCACGGCGATGTCCTGCTGCGCCTCTCGCGAAATGGTCGCGTCCGGATCGCCCCGCTGCTTGCCGTAGTTGCCGAATTGGGCGTGGTTCCCGCCCTGGATGACGACGATGTTCTCGGTATAATCGATCTTCTTTTCAACGCTTGTGTTGAACGTGCCGTAGACGGTCAGCGCCTTTTCGGGCGGATAGCTGCCGTATAC
Organism: Bacillota bacterium; assembly: GCA_023421735.1. Next base: position 27,929 of record JAEZSP010000012.1, read on the forward strand.
ATACGCCCCAAGAAGGATCAGTCCTTCAACCTTGTCCGGGTTCTTCGACGCATAATCGCTGGCCATCGCGCCGCCCATGGAATGCCCGCCGACGTACCAGTTTGTGATCTCAGGGTGATCTGCCATGACAGCGTTTGCCGCTTTTACATTGAAGATCGCCATGTTGAACGGCATTTTGACCAAAATACAGGTAATCCCGCAGGCGGATTTGATCTTTTCGAGGATGGGCAGATAGGCCGTGTATTCCACCTTGGCGCCGGGATAAAAAATCAGCGCGGTATCGCTCGCGGCTGCCGGCGACAAGATGATCGTATCCTTCTCGACGCGCAGCCTGGTATCCGTCGCCAGTACGGCAACAGCCACGTCGTCTGCTCTGTAATAATCTGAGACATAGAGGAAAAAGGCACCCGATAAGAGCGCAATCAGCGACGCGATCGGGATCAGCGTCATTCTTCGTTTTTGATTCACTTCATCACGTCCATTCTTCATCGGCAGCTGAAAGGGCGGTTAACGGAATTTCATTACCATGATTATACACGTGCCACGCGCCGTTTACCAGCCTGAATTGTCCCAAAACAAAAAATGCGCGCACGTTTGCGCACATTCCTGTTTGATCTGGTTGCATACACCGGGGATCAAGTTCGCGATCTGCGCCCAGCGCGCGTTAAGTTTGCACGTGACATTTTGCGGACTTGACAGCACCAGGCCAGAGCGTACAATTGTTTTGGCTATGAACCCGGGGGATCATGAATATTCCGATTTGGCAATACCGCGACTGTGTCTCTTGACATGTTTATGTGATTTTATTATAATCAAACTATTGGGGTAGGTTATTGCACCGATCCAATGGCTTGGGAATGGGGGATGAGGATGCACAGAGCCGACAACGTTTGGAAGCGCTGGGTCAAATTTGTGGAACTCAGCACAAAACTCGTGAGCCTCACTCCATTTTTGATCGGGACCGCATACAGCCTGTATGTGAACCGGACGCTGAATCCTCAGGCGACGCTCATCCTGTTGGTGGCCGTGTTTTTTTGGTCGCTGACGGTGACGATGATCAATAACTTCATTGACAAGCGCGCGGAAGGGGGCACGCCGCACTTCAGCACGGGGGTGTCGCTGACGCTCATCCTGGCGACAGGCGGCGCGTCGATGCTGCTCGGCCTGTATCTGACGTGGCTCTGCGGACTCCCGGTGCTCGTCGCCGGTATGATCTCATTTGGCGTCGGCATTCTCTACTCGTTCGGCCCGATCTCCATATCGCACACGCCCTATGGAGAAATCGCGTCCGGCCTGACGGAGGGCTTTTTCGTCATCTTCCTTGCCGTCTATGTCAACGCCGGCGTTGGGACCGCCGCGTATGCGTCCATGCGCTTTGACGGGCGCGCGCTGCTCATCTCGTTTGATTGGGTCAGCATGCTCTCCTTGGCGCTCCTCGCACTGCCCAGCATATGCTGCACGTCCACGATCATGCTGGCAAACAATATCTGCGATGTCGAGCGCGATTCGCAAAACGACCGCTATACGCTGCCGTATTACATCGGGCGGAGCATGGCGCTCAAGCTGTTCCGGCTGCTTTATATCGTCGCCTATCTGGGTATCGTCGTCGCCGTGATCGTACGGGTTCTGGGTCCCGCGGCGCTCGCAGCGCTTCTGACCGCCCCGATTGTTTTTCGAAACGCTAAGAAGTTTTCCGCAAATCCCGTTAAGGCGGAAACATTTATCCTGAGCGTGAAAAACTATATCCTCCTCCTGTACGGCTATCTCGCTGCGATTCTCGGGAGTTGGGCGCTGGGCGCGTTCGGCGTGTAGAGTAGTCTGACATTATTATGGACGAACTCGATGATTTATCTGTGAGTTTGTCACAAAAAGTTGATATTTCCATGTTAATTTTTGCGCGGAAAAAAAGGATATGCAACTCGCCGCAACGAACTTTTAAGGATCGTATGGTACCTGGAACCGGATATCGCATGGATCGGCAGCTTTGAAGTATTGAAACGACAATGTGGAAAGGGCCGCCTTTGCGGAATGAATTCCGGATTTCTGCACAAGGTTACTGGTAACCGCACGCGAAGCGGAGTCATAATCGGCACTGATGAAGCTGCCACAAGGAGGAACTGGTTGGTATGAGCAAGAAAGTTGTGATTCTGGGAGGCGGCTATGCAGGCGTTTTAGCCGCAAAGAAGTTAGAAAAAACGCTCGGGGCGCTTCAGAAAAAGCAGGCGATGGATGATGTTGCGATTACGCTGATTGATCGCAATCCCTTCCACACGATGCTTACGGAGCTTCACGAGGTTGCCGCTTCGCGCGTAGAAGAGGATTCGATTAAGCTTCCCTATGAGAAAATTTTCGCCGGCCGCAAGGTCAACGTTGTCATGGATACAATCGAGGACGTCGATTTTTCCGGCAAACAGCTCAAGGGAGCAAACGGCACCTATGACTACGATTTCCTCGTGATGGCGGCCGGTTCGCGGCCGACGTACTTTGGCGTTAAAGGCGCGGAGGAAAAGGCGTTCAGGCTTTGGAGCTATGACGACGCGGTCGTCCTGCGCGAGCAGATTCTGCATTGCTTCCGCACAGCCTCGCGCGAGACGGACCCGGATAAGCGCCGCAAGCTCTTAAGCTTTTTCACGGTTGGCGCGGGCTTTACTGGCACGGAAATGGCAGGCGAACTCGCCGAATGGGTGCCGATTCTTTGCGATCAGTTTGAAATTGACCCCGCCGAAGTTCGCATGTACATGGCGGACCTCCTCGACCGCGTGGTGCCGACCATGCCGCCCAAGTACTGCGCGCGCTGCTATAGGCGCCTGACCAAAATGGGCATCACGATCATGCTCAAGCATAACGTCGTGGAGATCGGCGATGATTTCATCGAACTGACGGACGGCGAGCATGCGACGCGCGTCGAAACCCGCACGATCATCTGGGCGGCGGGCACGCAGGGCGAAAGCATTCTTCAGAAGGCATCCGAAACCATTGCCGGTACCCGTCGCGGGCGTCTCGAATCGGATGCGTTCTTGCGCTCCAAGACGGACGAATCGGTTTATCTCATCGGCGATGCGCTCCACTATGTCCCAGAGGGCGAGGAGCGTCCGGTTCCCCAGGTCGTCGAAAATGCGGAAGAGAGTGCCGAGTGCGCCGCGCACAACATCGTTGTCGCGCTGACGGGCAAGGGCGAAATGGAAAAATACGCGCCCAAGTTCCACGGCGTCATGGTCTGCGTCGGCGGTCGCTGGGGCAGCGCGCATGTCGGTACGGACAAGCATAAATTCGGTCTGCCTTCGTTCCTCGCCATGCTCTCCAAGCACTTTATCAACATCATCTATTTCATCAAGGTCATGGGCTGGGCAAAGGTCTTCAGCTATCTGCGCCACGAATTTTTCACCGTGCGCAACAACCGCTCGTTCGTCGGCGGTCACTTTTCCAATAAGACGCCCAGCTTCCTTCTGGTTGCGCTGCGCGTCTGGCTGGGTGCAGTCTGGGTGTTTGAAGCGGTCATGAAGATCGCGGAAGGCTGGTTCACCTCGCCCATGCTTGCAAGCTTCTTCGGCGGCGCGACCTCGTGGTTTAACTCCATCATCACAGGCGCGGGCGGGGGAAGCGTCGATGCCGCTTCCGCGGCGACTGCGGAAGGCGCCACCGATGCGGCGGCATCCGTGGGACATGTCCTCATCAACTTTAATTTCCTGCACCTCGTTCAGGTGATCTTCGTGTCGGGCAAAGATCTTGCCGCGTCCACTCTCGGCGATTACGCGGTTAAGCTCAATATTCCGATCATGAACTGGGTCCTCGATCATACCGTGCTCGCCAGCGACTGGATGCAGATCGTCATGCAGATCGTCATTGTACTGATGGAGCTTGCGATTGGCCTTGCGCTCATGGGCGGCCTGTTCACGTTCCCGGCCAGCGCCGTGTCGCTCGTTTTGCAGTTCATGTTCGTCACGACGACGGGCCTTTACCTCAACTCGTTCTGGATGATCTTCGCGGGCATCGCCTGCCTGATCGGCGCGGGACGCACCTTCGGCCTCGACTATTACGCCATGCCGCTTCTCAAGCGCAACTGGAAAAAAGTCCGCTGGGCCAAGAAGTGGTATTTGTATAATGATTAATATGGAACACACCGACACCCCGAACGACACCGTTCCCTTTGACGAGGCGCTGGCCCTTGCAAAGGCGCTGATGGACAAAGCGCTCAGCACAACGCCCGCGCCGTTCAGACCTCGTACCGAATACCTGACGCAGTCGCCCGGGAAATTTCTGCGCGCCTATGCGCTGCTTGCCTGTGCGGAGGATGAAGCGGGGGTCCGTCCCTCCGCCGCAAAGGCGGCTGCCGCGGTAGAGCTTTTGCACCTTGCGACGCTCGTACACGACGATGTCATCGACAACGCGGGGACGCGGCGCGGGCTCAAGACGGTCTTTCAGAAATTCGGTGCGCAGCAGGCGGTCATTACCGGCGATTATATCTTCTGCCTCGCACTGCGGCTTGCCGCGCAGGCTGCAGCCAGCGAAAAAGACATCAGCGAAGAACTCCCGCGCACGATGGAAAAAATCTGCATGGGCGAGCTGCTGCAGAGCATCAACAACCGCAATTTCGCGCTCAGCGGAAACGGCTATCTGCGCATCATTGCCGGAAAGACCGCCGCCCTTTTTGAAGGCTCCTTCCTGGCGGGTGCGATGCTCGGTGAATCCAGCCGCGATGAGGCGAAAAAGTATGCCAAAATCGGCTGGCATCTGGGAATGATCTTCCAGCTCTCGGACGATTGCATGGACTATGAATCGACCGCGCAGCAGGCGAAAAAACCGGTGCTGTCGGATTTCGAACAGGGCGTCGTGACGTTGCCGCTCATCGTGGCGATGAACAACAAACCCGACCTGCGCGAACGGGCGTCTGTGGGCAAGATCTCAAAAGAAGAGGTCAGAAGCGTCGTGGTGGAACAGGGCGGCCTCGCGTTTACCCGGCGCATCTCGCGATTATACTATGAGCGTGCGATGCGTCTGCTGGACGGCCTTATCGCACCCGCGCAGAAAAAGGACAAGATCGGCGAACTGCTTTATCAGGCGATGGTCGGCTCGACGTCCCGTCTGGAGACCGCCGCACCGGTTCGGTAGTCCTCGGTCGATCCCAAATCACAGATTTAGTTTCGGCCCATCTTTTGAGCCGATTGAGAATAACAGGAAAGAGGTATTAGCATGAAGAAGCGCATTGTACCCATGATCCTCGCAGTTCTGCTCTTGATGTGCAGCTGCACCACCACCGGATTGATGGAAGAGGCCACCAGCGTCAAAACCGGCCTTTCGATCATTCCCGATCTTACTTCCTCCAAGGATGCGACCGCGGATGCGGACGGTCTGGTTCAGATCAATGTGACATTCGCGGGCGTTACGCTCGACACGGACGGCAAGATCGTCAAGTGTGTCATCGATATGTCCCAGGCGAAGATCAACTTCGACACCACCGGCAAGATCACCAGCGATCTCACCGCAGAAGTGAAGACCAAGAACGAGCTTGGCGATGACTACGGCATGAAGGCGCAGTCTGGCATCGGCAAGGAGTGGTATGAGCAGGCAGCCGCATTCGCAGATTACTGCGTGGGCAAGACCGCCGATGAAATCTCCTCCATCGCCGTTGGGGAAGATGGCTATGCCACCGACGCCGACATTCTCGCCGGCACCACCATTCACGTCGGCAACCTGATCGACAGCGTCGTCGCAGCGTGCAACAACGCGCAGGATCTGGGCGCAATGTCCACGGACACGCTCGGCATCGCGACCGACATCGACCTGGCGGGACACTCCAAGGACGCTTCCGCTGACGGAGACGGCACGGGCTACTCCTATGCATACTACACCGCCGTGACCCTGAACGCCGACGGCCAGATCACCAGCTCTGTGCTCAATGCTGCGCAGTTCCAGGCGACCTTCAACACCGAAGGCATGCTCACCACCGATTTGACTGCTCCGCAGTACGACAAGCAGACGCTGAAGGAAGACTACGGCATGAAGGCCAAGTCCGGCATCGGCAAGGAGTGGTACGAGGAAGCCAATTCGTTCGCAGAGTACGTCAAGGGCAAGACGGCTGACGAAGTCTCCGCCATCGCAGTTGACGATAAGGGCCATGCGACTGACGCGGACATCCTCGCGGGCACGACCGTTGGAATCGGCAGCTTCCAGACCGTGATCACCAAGGCCGCCGCAACGGCAAAGTAAGCAACCAATCCACATACCCAAGTGCCGGTTTCTGACAAGCGTTTGGAACCGGCACTTGCCTTTTGCCCGCCCATTTCGAATCCGACGAACGAAGGTGCTCTTATGAACAAACACCGAAGGTTGCTCGTTTCGCTGGTCGCAGTCGTGGCCGTCCTGCTGGTCGCGGGTGTCGTCGCGATTCGGCTGGTTCCCAATCTTCTCCATCCGGCGCAGACGCCCAAAAGATTCAATGCTTCGTTTCTCGAACTATTTGATACCGTTTCCAAGATCGAGGGGTACGACGCCGATAAGGAGTCGTTCACCGCATTTGCACAGCAAGTTCACGATACGCTCCTGACGTATCATCAATTATATGACATCTATCACGTCAAAGGCGTGGAAGCATCCATCAAATCGATCAACGATAACGCCGGCATCGGGCCCGTTCAGGTTGACCGCCGGGTCATCGATCTTTTGAATATGAGCAAGGAGCTCTACCGTCTGACAAACGGCAAGGTCAACGTCGCGTTTGGCGCGGTCCTCAGCATCTGGCACACCTACCGGGAGGCTGGTATCGACGATCCGGAGAACGCAAAACTCCCGCCCATGGACGCGCTGCGCGAAGCCGCAAAGCATACGAATATCGACGATATGATCATCGATGAAGAGGCCGGCACCGTCTATCTCCAGGATCCCGAAATGTCGCTCGATGTGGGCGCGGTCGCGAAGGGCTATGCGACCGAGCAGGAAGCCCGGCTCATCGAGGAATCCGGCAGGACGAACGTACTTTTGTCAATTGGCGGCAATGTGCGCGCCATCGGCACAAAGCCCGACGGCTCGCTCTGGCATGTCGGCATCGAAAATCCGGAAAAGGACGCGGAACAAAAGAGCCTGTTTACAATCGATATTGCCGATCTTTCGGTCGTCACGTCCGGTGCATACAATCGGTACTATACGGTGGATGGCGTCATCTATCACCACATTATCGATCCCGATACGCTGATGCCGGCGAATTACTTCGCATCGGTCGTCATCGTGACGAAGGACTCCGGTTTGGCGGATGGCCTGAGTACCGCACTTTACTGCATGCCGTATGAGGATGGTTTGCGGCTGATCGAATCGCTCGATGGCACCGAGGCCTGTTGGGTCATGAAGGATGGATCGACCGAAATGACCGACGGGTTCCGCGCATTGATCCAAAAAGAATAGAAAAAGCCCCGTATCCGCAGAAGGATACGGGGCTTTTTGTTACAGGAACTTCGCCTGCGGAGAAGTGGGGTCGATCTGCATCAGTTCGATGCGGATTCCGTTCGGATCCTTCGTCCAGGATTGCCAGTTGGCGTCCGCACCCTGTTTGGGCATGACATCCATCGTGAACCCCGCATCGATGACGCGCTGCGTTGCCGCATGAATGTCATCGACCGCAAGGCATAAGTGGTTAAACCCGATCTGCCGGGGGCCCCAGGGATTTTCCTCGGTTCCGTCGTAAAAAAGTTCCACAAACTGTCCGGGACAGACGTTCAGATAGACGATCCAGGGAGAACCGTCCTTGGGATTTGGGATTTCGAATGCCTTCCGCAGTCCCAGTGCATCGAGGTAGAAATGAAGCGATTCCTGCATATCCCTTACCGTAACCGCCATGTGCGCCATTGTCATTGCCATCGTCATCCTCCTTACCGAACGATCGTCGGTTTTCCGTCTTCCATGCGAAGCGCGCAACGGCTCAGCCGCCACGTGTCCCCGCCGTCGTCGCTGCCCTGATAAATCAGGTGGATCTGACCGCCGTCCACAAAGACATACGGATGTCCGGATTCGCTGGTGTTCCAACTGCCCCGGCATCCGGGCCGGAGGAACGGCTCGTCAAACACGCGCGTGAAATGCACGCCGTCTTCGCTGACGGCGCATCCGATCTGCTGCGGACAGCAATTGTATGCCCCGGCATAGATCAGGTAGATCTTCCCCTCCCACAGAAATGTGGCGGGCGCTTCAATGCACATCTGCTCCCAGGGCAATTCCGGCTTCAGGATCGTGTCGTCACAACGCTGCCGCCAGCAAGGGGCGGAATAATCGCTGTCAAGCGGCGCGCTGGCAACGCCCAGTTGCTGAATTTCGCCGGCGGGATCCCGCGTCGCCCAATAGAGCATCAGCTCGTCGCCAAACACGCAAACGTCCGCGTCGATCGCGCGGCCGATGTTCCAGTCCCCGGTGGGACAAAAGATGGGGTTTGACGGATCGCGCTGAAAGTGAATGCCGTCAGTTGACGTCGCATGGCATATGTAGTCCCTGGGGAATTGACCATAACTCTGATAAAATAGGTGCACAACCCCGTCGCGCACAAAGGCGCCCGGCGCGGCGATGCCCGTGCCCTCCGCGGGTTGTTCCGCCGTCAGTATCGTCTTCTTTTCCCAATGATCCAAATCCGGACCGACCGCGATGCCGATCGCAAAGGCCTGAATCTCCAGGCGTTCGTCGCGCACGACGGTCGAATAGTACATGTAGTATCGATCCCCGAATTTGACGACGCAAGGATCCTTTGCAAAGGATAGACCGTTCGTTCCGACGTGTTCAAACAGCATGCATTCGTTCTCCCTCATTGTCATTTTGATTTCCGCAGCCATTATGCAGCAGCTGATGCTGAAACGCTCCCTGGCCCATTAGAATGTATCGACAAACTTCCTGCCCTCAATCCAGGCGATCATGTTCAGCACCAGGAAATTCCAGTTCTGGAAACCGTGCGTCACGATGGGCTCGCAGGTGTCGGGGTTGTAGTATTCATGCAGCGAGCCGCTTTTTTCCAGATCGCGCCCGAACAGACGGATGGTCTTTTCGGCAAGCTCTCTGGCATCCTCTTCGTATCCATACTTGAGAAGGCCTGAAAACACCATATAATTGCTGATGCCCCAGACGGGGCCGCGCCAGTTGGAAGGATTGTTGGACGCGCGCAGATCATACTGCTTTTCGAGTTTGGACAGGGTACGGATGCCGCCTTTGCAGTTGAAGGTGCGCGGATCGCGGTAACGCTCCACCATGCGTGCCGCCTGCTCGGCGCTTGCGATGCCCGCCCAGAGAGGCAGGAAGCTGGACCAGTTGTCGATGCGCATGATGATGCAGTCGTAATTCCGCGGCGCGCCCTGATGCAGCCATTCGCCTGGATCGACCGGACGAAGGTTAAAATCGACGCTGTAGTAAGTGCCGTCGCGCTCATCCCAGCAATGCCGATTGATTGCGTCCGCCAAATCCTGCGCCTTTCCGCGCCATATGTTGGCCTTGCGCATATTGCCGGACATTTCCATCAGATACCCGTACGCCAGCAGCTCGCGGCATAACAGGCAGTTGAGGTAGATGGAGCCGCAGCTTCCGTCCGGCCGATAAAAGACAGACGGATCGTTGTCCACGCCGACTGCGAAATCATCCTGCCAGTATGCAAGGCCTGTGGACTGATGAACGTGGCTTTCCAAATAGCGGTTCAAAAACGCTTCCAATTTGTCAAAATAGGGCTTGATCCAGTCGGTGTTGCCCCCGTCGCGCTGCACCAGAAATGCGATGTGCTGTGCCAAAACGGGCTTGTGCATATTGGTCTTGAATGCCTTCTCCTTTTCGACGTCCGTGCGCAAGGAACCGTCTTTGGTGACGCAGATCGGCACAAAACCCTCGCTTGTCGCCAGCTCCAGAAAGTTGATCGAACAACCGCGTTCATAATCCACAAACGCGCCGCGCTTGCCGCTGTCCGCCTCCACCTGCCCCATCATGACGCTGGTCAGCCAGCAATCCCAATCCCAAAGGGATGCGGAATAATAAGGACTGTCCGCAGAACAGGGTACGATGTAGGGAGCCTTTAAAACACCCATCGGTTCACGTGTCATGCCGCTGCTGGTCTCTGGAATGAGCTTTTTTAAGGAATCGATATACCGATCCATCGCACACCTCCATATTCAGTTTGTATGGCCTCATTATAGCAACACAAATCATCACTGTCCAGCGCGCAAGTATGCCATTCGTGGGATTGTTATAGACAGATTTGCGGCGGCGACAGAAGCGCCGATTTGTGTTATAATCATGGGGAGGTGATTGTCATGCCAAATGAATCAAGGCCGAATATCCTTCTGATCATGACAGATGAAATGCGCGGCGACGCGCTGGGCGTTATGGGGCATCCGGATGTGAAGACGCCGCATCTGGATACGCTCGCCCTGCGCGGTATCCGCTATCCAAACGCATATACCGCCTGTCCAAGCTGCGTTCCCGCGCGCGCGGAGCTGCATACGGGTCTTTCACCCAGGCATAATGGACGCGTGGGTTATCAGGATCGCGTCGATTGGAATTTTCCGCGTACAATGGCCGGGGAACTCTCAAAATGCGGGTATCAGACCCATTGCGTCGGCAAGATGCATGTGCATCCGCTTCGCAATTCGGTCGGCTTTCAAAGCATCGACCTGCACGACGGGTATCTGCATGCCTATCGTGGCAATCAGGTGGCATACGGTGAAAATCAGCGGTACGCCGACGATTATTTTCATTGGCTGAAGACCGAGTTGGGCGCGGACGCCGATGTGACCGACACGGGCATCGACTGTAATTCCTGGGTCGCCCGGCCTTGGATCCATGAGGAAAAATATCATCCGACCAACTGGGCGACTTCCCGCGCGATCGATTTCTTCCGGCGGCGCGATCCCGGCAAGCCCTTTTTCCTGATGCTGTCTTATGTGCGCCCACACGCGCCGTACGACGCGCCGCAGTGCTATTTCGACATGTATCGGAACATGAATCTGAAACCGCCGGCACGCGGCGATTGGGATGACCGAGAGGCGCTCAACCGCAACGGACGCATCTACAATTCATCGACCGGGCCCCTGGATGCAGAGATGATCCGCGCACAGCAGATCGGATACTATGCCTGCATCACCCATATCGACTATCAAATTGGCAGGCTGCTGACTGCGATGTATGATCACGGCGTTTTGTCGAACACGGTCGTCATGTTCACGTCCGATCATGGCGAACTGCTTTCGGATCATTGCCTTTCGCGCAAGGTGCGCGCCTATCAGGGCAGCATTCACATCCCAATGTTTGTATCAGGCCCAAGCGATCTGATCGGCGAATCCGGCATCTGCGAAGAGGTCGTCGGCCTGCGCGACGTCATGCCCACGGCGCTTTCGTTCGCAGGGGCGTCGGCGGATGGTCTTGACGGGAGGAGCCTTGTCGAGATGGCGCGCGGCAACTTTTCGCGCGATTATATGCACGGCGAGCATGCGACCGGCACGCTGAGCTCTCATTTTATCGTCACGAAGTATGACAAATACATTTGGTATTCCCAATCCGGCGAGGAGCGCTATTTCCGGCTTGATTCCGATCCGGACGAGACACACAACGCGATTCACGACGGAGAACACCAACCGCGCATCGCGGAATTGCGCAATGTGCTTGTTTCGGAGCTCACCGGACGCGAGGAAGGCTATGCGGATGGCAAAAATCTGATCACAGGGCGCCAGCCCAAAACCGTCTTGGAGCATGTTTGATCGGCGAGGTGTCTTTCGAAAAAATACGTAATCCTACGCATCTTTTTAACCAAGCGGGTCGTTCAAAACAAAGTTTTGAACGACCCGCTTTTGTCGGCGGTATGCCGAATCGCAACCTGCTTCAGTAACCTTTTTTCAGATCGACCTGCCGCTGAAGAGGTTTACCCGCACAGTAATTCTCAAAATCCTCCAGAAATAATCGGACAATGGTATCCTTGGTGTAAGGGAGCGTCATGTTTCCCGCGATATGCGGGGTGATGAGCAGATTGGGACAATCCCACAGGGGGTCTTCCCGAGGCAGCGGTTCCTCCTCAAATACGTCGAGAGCGGCATGCAGGCGGCCGGCGCGCAGTTCCATTTCCAACGCATGCTGATCAATGGCATTGCCGCGGCCGACGTTGACGATGAATGAACCGTCCGGCAAAAGCGACAGGCGTTTCCCGTCCATCATTTGATTTGTTTCAGAAGTTCCCGGCAGCGAAAGGATCAGTAGATCGGTTTCGGGCAACGCGGCATTCAATTGATCCTGGGTCAATACGTCGTCAAACAGCCCGCGCGGATTTTTGCCGCTGCGGTTGACTCCGACGATGCAGGCGGGCATAAAGGTACGCAGACGGATAGCGGCTTCCTGGCCAATATCGCCCGTGCCCAGCATCGTGATGCGGCTACCGTGGATGGACCGCACGGCAAGGTTTCGCGCCCATTCGCGGCGCGAAACAATTTGCGCGTATTCCTGTTGGCGGCGCATAAAATCCAGCGTGACCATGATGATATGCTCGGCAATAGTCACGCCATATGCGCCGGAAGAATTGGTCAGCACGGCATCCGCACTGGCAAATGTTCCGGGAGCGGTAAACGGATTGACGCCTGCAGACGGTACGCACAGCCACCGCAGGCGGGGTGCGTTTTGCGACAGCAGCGGGGACTGACCAAAGAGAATCTCGGCATCCGCCAGCGCAGGCAGCGCCCTGGCTTCGTCATCAAAAAAGCTTACCTCAAAACCATGTGCTGTCGCGGCGGAACGAATCTCCGCCCGGTGCTGTTCCGTCAGCTGTGCAATGGACACGATCATTTTTCTGCTCATTCGTATTCCTCAATTCAATTTAAAGTCTTTGCATTTGCGCCACAGCGTTGTTTTACTGATGCCCAACATCTCGGCAGCTTCCTTGCGATGCATGGAACATTCTGGGCAGCGGCACATCCCGAAGCAGCCGCGACACCGTTCCGTTATTTCTGATCTTCATGGCCTCTCCTTGTGATTCTGCCTAAAACTGGAATCGATCTCCATCTGGCTCCGATACTTGACCACCGTGCGCCGGGACAGGGTGATCCCCTGCTTTTCAAGCGCTTCTGCAATGGCACGGTCGGACATTTTACAGTTTTCACAGCAGATTTCCTGAATGATCTCCTTTACGTTGGCTGTGCTTGTGCCGCCCGAAACCTCCTTCTGGAAATTGTCCGGCACATTTCCACCGCGCGGATCAGCAGGCTTGCCGAGGATTGCATCTTGTGGGCAAAAGCCATATCCTAGCCCTCCAGGGTTTCGGTCAGGCGGCGAAAATTTTCATCCTGCCGTACGGTAGAATAATAGTTGTTATGGAACTGGATGTTCAGCGCTTGATCCATGCCCATCTCCACCGAGAATTCAGGCATGATGTCGCTCGCCGTCGAGCAGTTTCTCCATTCATTATAATACCTGTTTCCGCTTTTTTTGCAAGGGGTTGAGCGTGAATATGAATAATACCAGGATCGTATACACCAGGGAAGAGATGTGGGAAATCTTTGGATACTTCCTCGATGCCGTGCTTCCGGCCTGCGCGGAGTGTGACGTCAAAATGGCACTGCACCCCAACGACCCGCCGGTGCCTTATTTGGAGGGAGTCGGCAGTCTGATTATCACGGCCAACGATTACCGGAAAGCATTCGACCGCGCGAAGGATCGCTCTTATCTCGGCATGAAGCTGTGCACCGGTTGCTGGTTGGAAGGCGTACTCCTGTTCAGCGACGATTTCCTTGGCAATATTGACGAGTTTGTCAGGCGCGGCAAGGTTCTCGAAGTGCATTTCCGCAACGTATCCGCTCCGATCAACGCCGATTACTCCGGATATTTCGAGGAAACGCTTTCGCAGGATCGGTACCGCATGCTTTGTGCGGTATCGCCTGAACGCTTCGGATGCGTTCATGGGGATGCCCCATCGAGTACCTGAAAAAATACCGCGCAAGGTGAACGCCAAGCGTGGTATTTTTGTGTGTCGCCTTGCGGTATGCCAAGAAGAGCGTCTATCGGGATGAATTCATCGTTGATCCGGGCCGAGATGCGCCTGTTTTTCCTATGATTACGCAAACTTTTCAGATTGACAACTTCGGCCCTTTTCGGTAATATCATATATACCTAGTATTCTAATATAGTTATATGGAATACAAGCACATGGATCCTGAAAGGGGACGACGATTATGGCACAAAACTCGACGCATCTCGCGATTACGGATCTCGGATCATTTCTGTATGGGCATGCACCGCGTCCCATCCCGCTCAAAAATGGCATGGTGATCGGCGGCGGAGAGGTCTATCCAGAACTCAATTTCACCTTGCCGCCCATGACGATCGATCAATCGACATACCCCAGGGCGCGCGACCACTACAAGCAGATGCTCACTGGCGCGCTGGCGCGCGCGGTTGATTTGCAGGCGCCGGGCGTGATTGTCGAAATTGAGCTTCTCCCGCCGATGACGAACAACGCCTCGTGGGGCATCGAGATCACAAAACTTGTCCGCGACATCATGTTCGACTTTGAAGCCAACAAGGGACTCAAGAGTGCCCTGAGGCTGACGCCGAACGACACGCGGGAGTTCGTCAGGCCCCCCGTCATGCGCTCGGGCGCCTACCTGGAGAGCATGATGGAGGTGTTTGCGGGTGCGGCCAAGGCGGGCGCGGAATTTCTGTCCATCGAATCAACCGGCGGAAAGGAAATTCACGACGATGCGATTGTGAACGCGGACCTGGCAAAGTCGATCTTCGCGCTGGGCGTACTGGGCGCGCGCGACATGGCCTTTTTGTGGAAGAAGATTGTGAAAATCGCGGACGACAACGGCTCTATCGCGGCTGGAGATTCCGCCTGCGGCTTTGCAAATACCGCGATGGTGCTTGCCGAAAAAGGAATGATTCCCAGCGTTCTTGCAGCCGTCATCCGCGTTGCGACGGTCGGTCGAGCCCTTGTCGCCTTTGACGTCGGTGCGCAAGGGCCCAGCAAGGATTGCGCATACGAGGGCCGTTTCTCAAGGCGATCGCGGGCGTTCCCATCGCGATGGAGGGCAAATCGGCAGCCTGCGCGCACCTTTCCTCCGTTGGCAATATCGCGGCCTGCGTCGCCGATATGTGGAGCAACGAATCGGTGCAGAACGTCAGACTCCTGTCGGACATGGCGCCGACTGTCTCCATGGAGCAGCTCGTCTACGATTGTCGCCTCTTCAATGCGGCAAGCGCGGACGGAGAAGCCGCCCGCATGCAGAAATGGCTCGCCAATTCGGATAGTCGCCTTTCGCCGCAGGCATACGTGCTCAGGCCGGATGTGGTGCTGCGGCTGAGCGAGAAGATCGCGGAGCATGCCGACCCCTATCAACGCACGATTGCGGGCGCACGCGCCGCCATCGAGGAGATCGGTTCGGCGTATCGCAGACACGAGCTCAATATCTGGCCGCGCGAGGAAAAGTGGATCGGGCTGATTCAGGACCAACTGGATGAAATTCCGGATACGGAGGAAGAAATGATCGACAGTATTCTGCCCGAACTGAAGGGCAGCTTCCTGCCGGCGGAATATGGACTGTAGGGCCGGAATGATTGAGATTTTCGCATGCGACCCGTCTCAGCGATGAAACGGTATTCTCAATCTCCGATCCGCATAACCGCACATGCAAAACGAACGGGTACTCGAATGAGTGCCCGTTCAGTCCGCTGATAAGGGATCACCATGAAAATGGCGGGAAATGCCCCAATCTATGCCTGCTGAATCCGCTTTGCAGACCGAATAATCACAAATCCTTCTGCGGCCAGATAGACAATCAGGCATGCGCTTATGGTTGCGATGACGCCTGCATACATGCCTGCAAAGCCGTTGGCCGACAGATGCTTGATTAGAATTCCGACGTATGCCCAAATCAGCACAAGGCCGTATGTCATGTCTTTGCGGCGCACCAACGTTGCGGTGCCGATGAGCATGGCGACAATGAGAATGATGATCGCCCACGTCTGCTCGGACAGACCAAAGCGATCCCAGCCAATGCTGACGAGAAGGGCCGTTGCATTGGCGACCGTCGCAACCGTGATCCAGCCGAAGTACAGGCTGAACGGAAGGCGCACCATCAACTTTTCCGCGCGCCTTAGGGGCTCCCTGTCTAACGAAAGGTTGATGAAAATGAGCGTAACGAAAATCACAATCATCAAAAACATCGACCAGGCAAAGAAACCGTAGTGCCATGAGAAGATCCACGCGATATTTGCAAGCGAGGAAAGGATGAAAAGTGCCCGTACCTTGTCGGGAACCGCAGTCTTGTCAAACTGTTTTGTAAAACCCAACTGATAGATTGTGAACACCGCAAGCGTCAGGTAGATCAGGCCCCAGATCGAGAACGTGAATCCCGCGGGTGCAAACAGATTGGGCAGCGAATCAGACACCTCTCCGGGCGTCATGCCGTTGATGGGGAGGGCTTGCGCAAGAAAATTGACGGCAACCATTGCGATGAAGGCAACGGCCGCGAAGATTTTGAGGACGATGTTACCTGCTCTCATGTTCATAAGCCACACTCCTTTTCTTTTCTCAAGGCGATCACTCGGCACACGCGGCTCTATCTTTCTCTCTTTGTTTTCTTTTTACAAGCATTTCTTTCAAGATGAAGGAAACCGCAAAAACCCAAAGGAAAACGGCAAGAGAAACGGGGTAGGCGGCGATTGTCGAAACGCGGAAACAGCCGAGGCGGCGCGCAATCCGTCCGAGTTCCAACATTCACGGGACGATAAGAGTTGCGTTTGCAATCAGCGTCGCCCAGTCTCCCACCAGGACGGACACAATCATCCGAAAGGGCACGGAGGCGCAGCCCATCACCCAGACAAATACGAGACAAAAGAGCCATAAGGGCGTCTTGGCGGCACCGGACGCAAAATTCTTTGTCCATCCCTCGATGAACGAGTGAAAGCCGTCGCGGTACATGCGGAACGAGATGCGCGTATTTCCTACGAATAATCGGTACCGAAATCCCGCCGCCTTGAGCCGATCGCCGCGCTCGCATACCAGAACGGAACGCCCCGCCCTTGTGAGATACGCGGCAGCCGTAAGCCCCGCCATGCCTGCGCCGACAATCACAGCGTCGTATTTTTCGTTTATTCGCTATCCTCCTTTTCCTCCGTATTTTGAGCAAATGGATTCATAAATACATACCCTTTATGCAGACCATTAACCCCAAAACAAACATGTTTTCTTTGAAAACAACATATTTTCGGGCATCTCCGTGGCTTACCTGCAATTTGGATGGATCGCCTATTAGTCCGCCATACAAAGACACTTTCCCCGTGCCGCGACGCTCTGTTTTCCGGCGTCACCTTTTTGTGAAATGCCTCATGTTCAATGGACTCCTGATTATCTGCCGCTCTTTTGTATTTTTGATCAAGATTGAAATCGCCGCTCATTTCTTCTTCTTTTCCGGTTATGTTTTTACTGGACGTACAGCCTTTCGAGTGCTATACTTGTCAGTGGGTTATTCCGGCCGTTAAAAACGGGGAGGCATACATATATGAACGGCGATATGTTCGCGTTGAAAAAAACGCGACCCGGCAAAGGACTCGAACTGCAAAAGGTACCTATTCCCAAGGTTGGGTATGGAGAAGTGCTCATTCGCATCCGCAAGACTGCGATCTGCGGTACGGATCTGCACATTTACAACTGGGACGAGTGGAGCCAGAAAAATATCGTTCCCCCGCTGATCATCGGTCACGAGTACGTGGGCGTGATCGAGGAAATCGGCGAAGGGGTCGAGGGTCTGAAAATCGGACAGCGGGTGAGCGGTGAGGGGCACATTACCTGCGGGCACTGCCGCAACTGCCGGGGCGGCAACGCGCAGTGGTGCAAATATACAAAGGGCGTCGGCGTCAACCGGGATGGCGCGTTTGCGCAATTTTTGTGCCTGCCGGCGAAGAACGTAGTGCCCATGGACGAATCGCTTCCGGAGGATGTCGTTTCATTCTTCGATGCGTACGGCAACGCCACGCATACTGCGCTTGAATTCGACGTGGTGGGAGAGGACGTGCTGGTGACCGGTGCGGGCCCGATCGGCATCATGGCGGGGGCGATCTGCAAAAAAAACGGCGCGCGCCAGGTCATCATCACAGACGTCAACGAGTACCGGCTGGATCTGGCCCGCAAGATGGGGCTGTTCGCCATCAACGTGGCGGAAAACGACCTTGGCGAAGTCATGCGTTCCCATCATATGGTAGAAGGCTTCGACGTCGCGCTTGAAATGAGCGGCAGTGACGCCGCGCTTCACCAGCTCCTGGATCACATGCGAAACGGCGGCAGTGTCGCGCTCCTCGGCATCTTCTCCCGGGACGCGCGCATCGACTGGAATCAGGTGATCTTCAAGGGGCTGACGTTGCAGGGCATCTATGGCCGCAAGATGTACGAAACCTGGTATAAGATGGCCGCGATGGTGGAGAGCGGGCTGGATCTGACGCCGATCATCACGCATCGCTTTCACTATACCGATTTTGAAAAGGGATTTGCCGCGATGAATACCGGAAAAAGCGGCAAGGTGATTCTGAGCTGGGAGGAATGAGCATGAAATCAGCATTCGGGTACTTTGACAAGACGCTCAAGGACATCGAATCTGCGGGCACGCTGAAGAGCGAGCGGATCATCGTGACGCCGCAGCGCGCGCGGATCGACACGACGAAGGCGCAGGGGCTTCTCAACATGTGCGCCAACAATTACCTGGGCCTTGCGGACAATCAGGAGATCATCGACGCGGCGAAGGCCAGCTACGATCGCTGGGGATTCGGGCTATCCTCCGTCAGGTTCATTTGCGGCACGCAGCAGCTGCATAAGGAACTCGAGGCGCGGATTTCCGCATTTCTGGGCATGGAGGACGCGATTCTGTATTCCTCCTGTTTCGATGCCAACGGCGGATTGTTCGAGGCACTCTTAGGTGCGGAAGATGCCATCATTTCGGATGAACTGAACCACGCCTCGATCATCGACGGCGTCCGGCTGTGCAAGGCGCAGCGGCTGCGCTATCGGAACAGCGACATGGCGGATCTGGAGGAGAAGCTCAGGCAAGCCTCTGCCGCGCGCATCCGCCTGATCGCAACCGACGGCGTGTTCTCGATGGACGGCTATGTGGCGAACCTTGCGGGCATCTGCGATCTGGCGGAGAAGTACGATGCCTTGGTCATGGTGGACGACAGCCACGCGGTCGGCTTCATGGGCGAACACGGACGCGGTACGCCGGAGTATGCGGGCGTGATGGATCGGGTGGACATCCTGACCGGCACATTCGGAAAGGCGATGGGCGGCGCGTCGGGCGGCTATACGGCGGCATCCAAAAAGATCGTGGATCTTCTGCGCCAGAAGTCGAGGCCTTATCTGTTCTCCAACACGCTCGCACCCGCGGTCTGCGCGGCGACAATCAAGGTTCTGGATATTCTGGAAGGCGGCGGAGACGCGCTTGCGCGTCTGACGGAGAATACCGCCTGGTTCCGCAAGGAACTCAACGCGAATGGGTTTGACGTGCCGGAGAGCACCCACCCCATCGTGCCGGTGATGCTCTACGACGCCCGCGTGGCAGCCGAGTTTGCGGCGCGCATGTTGGATAAGGGTGTGTACGTCGTTGCATTCAGCTATCCGGTGGTGCCGCAGGGCAAGGCGCGTATCCGTACGCAGGTCAGCGCCGCGCACACGCGCGCGGATTTGGCGTTTGCGGTCCGCTGCTTCTGCGAAGTCAAGAAGGAGATGCAGCTGTAGCACGCATTCGGAAGCACTGCGATGCAAAACAAGCGACACGCCGTATATTTGCGGCGTGTCGCCTGCCATTGCTCCGGTTTCGATGAGGGGAGAGGCGTACGGAATTCATTTCACTTTTTTCATGAGATTCTCAAACGTCTCTTCGTCAATTTCGCCCTTCGCCAAACGTTCTTTCAGAATTTCTTCGGGCGTCTGGTTGCCGAATCCGGAATCGTTTCCGCCGTCGGCCTGGTTTCTGTTCCCGGACTGATGATCCTTTTTGACAAGTAAATAGATGATGACGCCAACCAATATCACGCCAATCAGCATTGCGACTCCTCCCGTCCATCCCATCCTGCCGATACCGTATCCGGCACCGCATAAGCCTCTATAAAATCCGTACATCGTCGAAGCCTCTTTTCAATTCCTTGGATTGTATGCATTATAACAATGAAATGTGCAGAAATGATGAAGCTGCAAAAAAAACGTCAGATGCGGCGATTTCGCCGCCGCGGTGATCATCCGATCCGTATCCTGTGTTCACAGTGCCGGGCCATCAGTCGTCAAACCGTTCAGATGAGACGGATCCTTTGATCGGCGGCTCTTTCGGTTGGTACCCTATGTCCTTTTGCGCAATAGGCCGACGATCAGGAGGAGCAGGCACGCGCCGCCAATCGCGATCAGAAAGCTCGTCACGTTGAATCCCGTTATTTCGACGCCAAGCAGCCACGACGCGATCCATCCGCCCAAGGTTGCGCCAATCACCCCGACCACGGTGTTGGCGATCCAACCCATGCCTCGGTTTTTACCCATGATAATGCTTGCCAGCCATCCCGCCAGTGCGCCCAGTACAATCCATAAAACGATTCCCATGCAATCACCCCGTATGCTTCCGCCTCGTTCCCATCCTATTATCGCGCGCCCGGTGATTTCCATGCTGTCATATGCTGGCAGCGCAGTGCATCACGGCATGATCGATTCACGCAACGCCGCACAACGGTCGACGCATCGCAGAGCGTAAATCATGCCGTCCTGATCGGTTAATCGGCGAATGATTGATCAGATTGCACGTACGAATGGCAAATACCATCTCCACATCGTATCGGATTTTTGTCGATCCATCATAAGTACATTCGATCTATCTTCAAAATGCATTGCATATGCGAACATATGGTTTCTTGACATGATGCGGATCGTGTGGTATCCTGTCATAAAGTGATGTCCTTTGATGTCACAGATTTGATGCCGTGAAGGTATTGTCCCGCGCAGAAGCGCCGGGCGTCCTTCACGGCATTTCTTTTGGGAAGGCGCTTTGGAATTGGAATCATTGCGGGCCTGCCCGTGGAGGGAAGGCGAGGCGCTGCTGCGGATGCGGCGCTCCGGAATGGACAGCGAGAAAGGGGATTTTTCAAATGAATCAGGCAATGTGGGATAAGGCGCGCGCATTTCACGGCCACGAGTGCCCGGGACTGGCGATCGGCGTCAAGGCGGTGGAGGCTGTACAGGAAAAATGGGGGTTTGATCTCGGCAACCCGGACGAAGACATCGTATGCGTGACGGAAAACGACGCATGCGGCGTTGACGCCGTGCAGGCGCTTCTCAGCTGTACCATGGGCAAGGGAAACATGATCCTCCGCCCCACGGGAAAAATGGCGTTTTCGTTCTTTGACCGCAAAAATGGCCGGAAAATGCGCGTCATGCTGACGGCGAAAAACGCAGGCATGGATCGCAAAGATTACCGGCAATACCTGCTCGATGCGCCTGTCGATGAAATCTTCAAGATCACAGAGCCCTCCTTCGACCTCCCGGCGCGCGCGCGGCTTTTCAATTCCGTTGCATGCGAAGTCTGCGGTGAGGTTGTGCCGGAGTACAAAATGCGTTTGCAGGATGGCAAGAAGGTCTGCCTCGATTGCTTTGTGGATTACGGCAGGGGATGGTGAAATGGATGAAAAAAGTGCTATCTTTCTTCTTCATTCTGACATTCGCGCTTCCCGGCTTTGCCCACGCGGAGGGGGATACACGCATAATCACCGACGGATACGGTCGAACGGTGGAAATTCCCACGACGGTTGAGACCATCGCCGCCACATCCTTCACCGCCCGCATTCTGGTCTACGCGGGCGTTACGGACATGCTCGTGGGCGTTACGGATATGGACAAGACGGGCGATGCGAGTATGCCCTATTCGGCGCTGAACAAGGATCTGTTCAATGCGCTTCCTTCCGTAGGCGCGGGTGGATCGGGAGATGTGACAGACTACGAGGCGCTCGTGATGCTCGGCCCGGACGTCATTTTCTGCAACAAGGACGCCGAAACGGCGCGGGACATTCAGGATAAAATCGGCATTCCGGCCGTGGGGCTCTCTTATTCCGGCATCTTCGATCAGAGCGTATACGATTCTCTTGCGCTTGTGGGCGAGGTCACGGGCGCGTATGAGCGCTGCGCCGCGGTCATCGAGGCGCTCAAGGGTTGAGAGGCGGACCTCGAAGCGCGCACAGGAGATATTCCGGATGCGCAGAAACCCACCGTCTATACCGGAGGCGTGAGCTACAGGGGCGCACATGGCTTTTGCGGACGTCGATCCCATCGCCAAGGCCGACGAGAGCTTCACACCTTCATGCTCGGCGCGCCCTATTACCAGCAGCTCGAAGCCGCAGGGCAGGGATTCGGACAGCTGACGATTGGAGAATCGCATGCAGTCAGCATACAGGGGATATCTGCATCAGAAAAAGCTTGTCATTGCGCTGCTTGGCGCGGGGGTGATTTTCATCGCCCTGCGCTATTGTGATCGGTTTGTGCTCCTTCACGGCGGCTGTGTCTATGCGGCGGGCGGTTCCGAGGTGATGACCGCAGAGGCCATTCAAACCGTCTATGGCGTTGATGTGGAAATTATATTCGCGCATGGCGTACCCGTTGTGCTGCCTGTCCCGGAAGTGGGCGCTTCGCGCTCGGAGTCAGTTTGATTCTGGCGGGAGTTCATCGTACATGGGTATTTTCCCGAGATCGTGATCCCACTTTGCCCTGTGCGCACAATAGATGTGCCCGTCCGGCCTTATGTCGAAAGCGCTGTCGATGCATCCCGCCGGGACCACCAGCAATTTCCCGTCAAACTGTATGTTCGGCAGCGCAGACCCGCAATTTGTACAGAAACTCTTGATGTGCCCCTCGTAGCGATCGTCGAACACCCGCACTTTGTCCTCACCCGATTTCCACCGGAGCTTTGCCGTTGCAGAAAACAGGTTTGCCGCATGTGCGGACCCCGTATCCTTGCGGCAACGATCACAATGGCATAAATAAAAGTGCTCAAAATCACCTTCGATCTCGAAGGTCACTTTGCCGCAGAGACAAGATCCCGTGTACTTCATGCGAAAACCCCTTTCAAAAGGCAGCCTCCCCGAACGCTGGCTGCGTACGATTTCAGTGCACCTTTTACATGATTATACACGCGCGCGGCTGCATTTTCCAGTCCAAACAGGAGAAAGACAAGGTCGTCGGGGCGGAGCCGATCAGACATCCAATCACGGCCAACACATGAATGAAGAAAGTATGAACCTCGGGAGGTTTGGAGGGCCGCAGCCCTCCATGTATCATCATTTTTACCGGCTTGGCCGGTAAAAATGGATTCGTACGAAGGGCGAGCATGCCCGCCCGGCGACGAATCAGTTCATGCCCCCCCGGATTTCGCCCGGAATTTTCGTGAGAAAATTTAGAAATCCGGTTCCTCGTTCCTTTGGCTTAGGTATGAACGTAGTTCGTGCGTAAGCCCTGGACATCCAATCAACTTCCCGTTGCCGCGCACACCGACCTATGCTATAATTGTTTTGTTTGAAAAGAGGGGAGGGAATACAATGATCCAAGCCACGGCTGCTCCATGCAAAGTTTAAGCGGAGACGGCGTTGCATGGAGCGGCTTTTCAGCCGTCCCGCTTGACTTTGCATCCGACATCAAATACGAGGAGCAAAGTCATGAAACTGAATCATTTTCACGAATCCAAGGACTTTATTATCCTGTGGCTCACCCAGTCGTTCTCATCGCTTGGCACGTCCATGACGAGCTATGCGTTGATTCTTTGGTCGTACCGTCAATTGGGTACGGCGTCGAGCATCGCCTTTCTTGCGGCATTCACCCTTCTGCCGTCTATTTTCTTTACATTCATCGCGGGAACCATCGCAGATCGTTGGGATAAAAAGCGCATCATGGCCATTGGGGACAGCATTGCCGCCGTCGGTACGCTGACCGTTTTGGTGCTCAACCTGACCGGACGCCTGATGCCCTGGCATCTCTATGCCGTCAACTTCGTCCTCGGCTGCATGAACGCATTCCAGAATCCCGCGGCCAATGTCGTCATCACGCTTCTGACGCCACAGAAACACTTTGCCAGGGCAAACGGCATGTTCGCCCTGTCCGGCTCCATTTCGAGCCTCATCACGCCCATGGCAGCGACGGTCGTCTTTGCGCTGGGCGGGCTGACGCCCGTTTTGCTCATCGACCTGTTCACCTTCGCGGTCGCGGTCTGCGCGCTGCTCTTTGTCATCCGCGTGCCGCCGATTCCAAATGCCACGCAGCATAAGGAGGAATCGTTCTGGCAAAGCTGCCTGTTCGGCGTCCGTTATCTGCTGCGCAATCGGGTCATGCTGAATTTGATCTTTCTGTTCATGTGGATCAACCTCTTTGCACACATCGGCACGCTGGGCATCGCCCCGGCAATGGTTCTTGCGCGCACGGGAAATAGCGAGACGGCGCTTGGCGCGTACAACACGGCGGTTGGGGTCGGTTCGCTCGTCGGTGGCATCCTGATGACGCTGCTCCGTCCGGCGAAGAGCCGCACCAAGACGCTTCTGTGGGCATGCCTCTGGGCGTGCTTTCTGGTTGACTTCCCGTTGGCGCTGGGACGCGCCATCGGCGTTTGGGCGATCGGCGCGTTCCTAGGGAACATCGCCATGCCGATCCTCAATGCAAACCTCACGGCGTGCATGCGCGCCAAGGTGCCCGTCGAGCTGCAAGGCCGCGTGTTCTCCGCGCGGGACACCCTCCAGCTATGGACGATGCCGGTCGGCCTGTTTTTCGGCGGTATATTGGCGGATCATGTGTTTGAGCCGCTGATGGCAAGGCCCTCGCAGCTGCAGGGAATGCTGGCCCACCTCGTCGGCACCGGGCACGGTTCCGGCATGGCGCTTCAAATCTTGCTCACCGTATTGGTGATGATCGCCATCACGGTTGCATCGCTGCGCGACCACCGATACCGGGCGCTCGACAACGATACACAGCTTATGTAATAAAAAAGGCGCGCCGTTTTAGGCGCGCCTTTCCCGATTGGCAATCATCCCTGATTGTCGAAAACCCGCAGCATCGCCAGCACGTTCTCGGGCGGCACGTCGCCGGGCACTGCGTGCGTCGGCGCGGCGATCAATCCGCCCTGCGGAAACGACGCCAGCAGCCGTCTCGTGATCGCTTCGATCTCGGCGGGCGATCTGACGGGCAATTCGGTCTGCGTGCTGATCCCGCCCCAAATTGCGATCTTGCCGCGCAGTTTCTCCGCATAGCCAAGACCGTAGATCTCGGGTTGGAACGTCTGGTAGATGTTCAGCCCCAAAGCCGCAAGGTCGTCCATCACAAGCCGAATGTCTCCGCAGGAATGCTGCGAAACCGCCTTTCCGGCGGCGCGGACGCGCCCGTACATCTGCGCAAGGTAGGGCTTGATGAACTGGCGCCAGCAAACAGGCCCCATGATGAGCCCACGCTGCTGCCCCCAGTCGTCGCCAAAATGGAAGCAATCGATGTCGTATTCGAGCACAATGTCGATGATCTCCAGATTCCGCCGCGTGATTTTGGAAAGAAGCGCATGCACAAAGTCCGGCTCCGTCAGCATATCGCACAGCAGGTTTTCCATCCCGCGCAGCGTCCACGCCCGTTCAAAGAGCGAAAAGCCAATCGCCGCCACGGCAAACCGTTCGCCGCGCGTTTCCATCAACTTCCGCATGCGCGATCGTATGTATGCCTCGTCGACCGGGGGAAATGCGTATCGGTCGAGTACGTCCGGGTCGTCGATCAGGATCGAATCGATCACGCCGATGTCCTTGTCCGCCCCGGATTTATTCCATACAACGCCGAATTCGTCCCGGTCATAATCGCGCCTAATCATCACCTCGGGCTTGATTAAGTATGCGTCCGCAATGGCGTTGTCAAGGCCGTCCAAAAACTGCGCATTTCCGGTGTGCCGGATCATCTTGTCCAGCATTTGTCCCGTAAATTCCACGTGATACGGCACCCGATCCGGCTTTTGAAACGAAATCGCCGCCCGTACCCGTTCACGATTGGTCACAATACCCCCCTCCTTCATCCCGGTGCCGTGAAAAAAGAAGCCCGCAAAAAAGCGAGCTTCTTCTTTTATTCTTTGTCGTCCGTTCGCCTGTACAGCTTGCGCTCCAGCGACCAGATGCGCTCCGTGAACGCGCCCGGCTGAACCGCCGCGAGCGCGCGCTGCATCTCAAACATCCGCGCGTCCAGCTGATCGATCAGGTGCAAAACCTCCGCCTCCGGGAACATCGGCGGCTTGGGGCTGCCGTACTCGGGTAAGTCGTGGTGCGAGAGGATCATGTGCTCCAGCATGATCAGTAATTCCTCCCGGACGCCCAGCTCGTGTCCCGCGCGCGAAAGCTCCGCGACGCCCATCACCAGATGGCCCACCAGCATGCCCTCGCGCGTGTAATCGCTCACCATGCCCAGTTCATCTGCCGCAAGCTCCGTCAGCTTGCAAAGATCGTGTAGAATCACGCCCGCGGCAAGTAGATCCGCGTCCAGCTGCGGGTAGATCGCGGAGATGGCATCCGCCGTACGCAGCATGGTCGTCACGTGGTGCAGAAGCCCGGATCGCTCCGCATGGTGCAGCTTCGATGCGGCGGGGTAGTATAGAAGCTTCGCGCCCGATTCGTCCACCCGCTTTTTCACCAGTGCGCGCAGCTGCTCATCCTGCATGGCGGCAACGCGGCTCTCGATCAAATCGAGCATGTCGTCTGCGGGCTGCGGCGCAACGGGCGTCAAGACCGACATGTCGATGTCATCCGCCTCCGTCACTTCGCGCATCTTGTCGACGCGCAGCTGTGCCCGGCTGTTGTACTCCTGCATCATCCCGCGCACGCGCACGGGCTGTGCGATGGTCGGTGCGGGTGTGAGCGAATCCCACATCTTCGCGTTGATGTCGCCGGAGATGTCGCAAAGCGTCATGTCGAGGTATTTCGATCCGTTCTGGGAGGTTCGTTGGGTCGCGGCGCGCACGAGAAGGTACCCGTCAAACATCTGACCTTTTATCATGGTAAGAAGCTGTGGCTGTTCCTTCATCAGTCATTGCCCCCTCGGGGAGAGATGACTTCCATGCCGCAGAACGGCCGGAGCGCCTCGGGGACGATCACGCTGCCGTCCGGCTGCTGGTATTGCTCGACGATCGCGGGGATGAGCCGGCTCGTCGCCAATCCCGATCCGTTCAGCGTGTGCACAAATTCCGTCTTCTTCGTCTCCGTGCGGCGGAAGCGGATGTTGCCCCTGCGTGCCTGGTAATCGCGCGCATTCGAGACGGAAGAGCATTCCTTGTATTCGTTCATGCTCGGAATCCATAACTCGATGTCGTACGTGGTCGCCATGGACGCGGAGCAATCGCCCGCCGCGAGCTTTGAAAGCTGATAATGCAGTCCCAGCTTCTCCACCAGCTTGCACGCCTTGCCGATCAGTTCCTGCAGCATGGCGTCCGAGTCCTCGGGACGCGTATAGCCGAACATCTCGACCTTGTTGAACTGGTGGCCGCGGATCATGCC
Organism: Bacillota bacterium; assembly: GCA_023421735.1. The sequence continues at coordinate 55,424 of JAEZSP010000012.1, forward strand.
CCGCTCGCTCGCCCGGTAGGTGCCCGCCTCGCGCCGGTAACAGGGCGTGTAGGCAAAAAGCCGCTTCGGAAGATCGGCTTCGTTTAAAATCTCGCCCCGGTAGAGGTTGATGAGCGCCGTCTCTGCGGTGGGGAGCATGAAGCGGAAGCTCTCCTCGTTCAAACGGTATACGTCCTCCTCGAATTTCGGGAACTGGCCGGCCGTCAACCCGCACTCATAGGTCAGCATGTGCGGGGGCAGCATAAAGGTGTAGCCATCCTTGATGTGCTCGGAGATGAAGAAGTTTAACAGCGCCCACTCCAGCTGTGCGCCCACGCCGGTATACAGCCAGTAGCCGTTGCCGCCCATCTTCACGCCGCGCTCGTAATCAATCAGCCCCAGCCCCACGCACAGATCGACGTGGTTTTTCACGGGGAACTTGAATTCAGGCTTCTGTCCGTATGTCTTGATGACGCGGTTGTTCTCCTTGCCGCCCGCCTGCACGTCCTCTGCGGGGATGTTTGGCAGCGAAAGCATAAATGTCTCGATCTTTTTTTCGAGCGCGGTCTGCTCCTCGTCCATCTCCTTGATGCGGTCGGCCATCCCCTTGAGCTGTGCAAGCGCCTCGGTCGCGTCCTCGCCCCGCTTTTTGAGCATGGGGATTTCCTTGCTCATGCGGTTCCGCTCGGCCTTCGTGTTTTCGTTTTCAATCAAGAGTTCGCGCCTGCGCGCGTCCCAGGCGAGAAGCTCGGTAAAATCCGCATCGTATTCGCGCTTTTTCAACGCCTCGACGATCGCCTCCGGGTTCTGGCGGATGAGATTCAGATCAAGCATGCGATTTCCCTCCTAAAAAAAATGACGCCCCCAACGCATGCAGGGACGACGGATCGTGGTACCACCCAATTTCGAGCGGATTCCCGCTCCTCATGGCGCTGTATCGGGCGCTCCCGTGCCGCTCATCGCGGCTCACTCCGGAGTGGAACCTCATTGGCCTCGATCCATTCGCACCGCAGGCGCGCCAATCGAATCAAGATTCGGTCGTCACGGTCGCAAACGACTTGGCTTGCGGATGGCAAACCAACCTTCCATGGACTCTCTTTCTTCGGCAAAATGAGACATTCTCCCTCATTGCGTTACTGATATTATATCCGAAATCGACCGTTTTGCAAGTCGGGCGCGTAGTTTTAACAAGGATTTGCTATAATTCCATTCACTGGAAACGTACGGCAGGGAGGTCGCATATGCATATCGATGCACGGGCGTACGCCAAGATCAACTGGTCGCTGGACATTCTTTCAACCCGGGACGACGGTTATCACGAGCTCGATATGCTGATGCAGAAGATCGAACTCTGCGATGAACTGCGGTTTCAGCGCGCCAAATGGCTCTCCCTCACCATCAATGGACGGCAACTGCCCGTCGGCGGCAAGAACCTCGTCGTGCGCGCAGCAACCGCGCTTTGTGCGTTTATGGGCAAGCGCTACGGCGCGCGGATCGTCCTCAAAAAGCGCATCCCCGTGCGCGCGGGGCTCGGCGGGGGCAGTGCGGATTGTGCCGCCGCGCTCGTCGCCCTCAATAAACTTTGGAACCTCAATCTCCCCATGAACCGACTCGTCGAGATCGGCGCAACGCTCGGTGCCGATGTGCCATTTTTGATGGAGGGCGGTTTCGCGCGCGTCCGGGGCGTGGGCGAGCGCATGGAAAAGCTCGACAATCCGCCCAAAATCCCGCTCGTATTGCTCATGCCAGCGGAAGGCCTTTCCACCGCGCAGGTTTTTGCGGAATACGACCGGATGAATCTTTCGCCCCTCGGCCTCGATCTGCCGCGCCTCGCAGACGCCCTGCGCGCACAGGACTACGATGCCTGCAAAATCCTCTCCGGAAATGCCCTCGAGGCGCCCTCCGTGCGCCTCCTCCCCGATGTGCAGACCGCAATTAATCGCCTGTACGATAACGGCGCGTACTTCGCGCGCATGACTGGCAGCGGTTCCTGCGTCTTTGGCGCGTTCCGCACCGCCGCCGAGGCCATGGCAGCCGTCGACCGCATGGGCGCGGGCATCTTCACCTGGACACTGGGAAGCGAAGGGTAAGAGATGCTGGCCCCGGACCCCGCTCGATCCGCTTTTTAGGCGTGGGTATGCTTTGTAGAAGTCGTAAAACGCCCCCCACCGCCCATCCCGTAGACTCCTCTTTGCGGGCGGAATTTGCGCAATCGATCAGATCTTTCAACCGGATCGCGTGAGGTTGGGCCCCCACGCGATCCGGTAATGGAATCTATATTTTTATCCGGCAGGGGATGTGCAAGGGCTGGCGCCCTACTTGTGCCGCGCCTCACCTCGTCTCACATCTCCTCCACGATCTCCCCGTCGCCTGCGCGGAGCGCAGCGATCAGGTCGTTCGTGTCGCGCAGCGCATAGGGAAAGCGCATGGCGCCCTTTGCGACGCCCGGGATCACGTGCGCATCCGAACCCGCAATCTGGATGAGGCCGTGCGCCTGCGCCACGGAGAGGGCGCGCTTGTTTTCGCGCGGGTCGTTTGTGGCGTTGTAAACTTCAAAGGCGTCCACCCGTAGCGTATCGGGCTTGAAATCGGGAATATAAAACGCCTTGCGGAATGGATGCGCGTGGACGACGAACCCTCCTGCCGCGTGTACGCGGTCGAGGTATTCGTCGCTTTTCGCATCCGCAATGTCCGGATTGTCGAGCAAAAACGCCTCGTCGAGGCCGTATGTCAGGTATTCCGGGCCGTCGGTGAACGTCTCCCAGCCTTTGAGGACGATCAACCCGATTTCGTCGCCTACCTCCTTCGCCGCACGGTATCCGGCAAAGAGGTAGTCCACCTTCTGCTCCCATGGCGTGCGCTTTGGACAGCCGATGTTCGCATTCATAAAGTGATCGGTTACAACGAGCATGTCATAACCCGCCTGCTTGCACGCATGTGCCATGTCCCGTCCGCTCACCTGCCCGCAGGCGCTCGTCTCCGATGTGTGCAGGTGCATCTGTACATAGAATCCGTCTTTTGTCATCTTAGCCTTTCCTGTCAAGCACGACCGGCACCAGCATTTCGTCGTCCGTCAGGCCGGCGTGCATGCCGATCAGTTTGTGACCTTCAATCCCGGGTACGTTGTAGGCGATGCTCGTCCCACCGATCGCGCAGGCCACATAGTCGCCGATCAGGTCGTCGAATTTCGGATGCCGCGCCTCGCGCCCAAAAACGCCCGTCCGGTACACGTCCTCCCGTGAAAGCAGCAGGAATTCATCCCTGAATCGCTCCTTGAAGGCGCGCTCGAACGCGTTTTGCCTGTGCGGCTTCACGTAGAATGCCGTCGCACGCCCCTCGATGGACGGGGGCAAGACGAGACAATCCATGATCTCCGGCATCCGAGAAATGTCATGTGTGGTCGAGTTGATGAGTCCGTGATCCGCCGTCACGATGAGCAGCGTGTCACAAAGCCGTGCGGAAAGCCGCCGAAGCTGATCATCCAAGTGTCTGAACTGTTGGACGGCCTCCGGCGTGCCCACGCCAAATTCATGCATGGACGTATCCGGCTCGCCCCAGTAGGCGATGGTGTACGTGCGCTCGTCCTTTGCCGCAATCGCTGCGACCTGATCGCAGAGCCCGGCAAAGTCAGCGATGCGCAGCGTCTCGTCCGCGCCGTGCTCGCAATAGCTGTCAAACGCCATGATGCTCTGAAGCGCCACGCCGGGATCGCTCTTTCTGATTTGTTCAAAAACCGTCTCGTAGGGCATCAGCGCCACCGCGGGCTGCGGCCCCTCGATCGGACGGTGCGCATAATACGTCGTGCGCATGAACGTCACCGCATCCGTCGCGTATTCTTTAAAATAGAGCTGCCACCCCAGCCAGCCGTGCTCGTAGGCAGACTGACCGTTGTAGTAGCTCGTGTTCGCTGCGGTCGTCGTGCTCGGAAAGATGCTCGTCACCGTCGCCGCCCGGTGGCTGCGTAGATACGAATCCGCGGAAAGCGCCCCGTCGGTCGGGATCACGCCCGAACCGTCGAGGATCACCAGCGCCACGTGCTTGGGCTTTGTCGCAAGCACGGCGTCCAATTCCGGCAGCGTCGGATAGTGTGCCTGCGCGCCAAAATGGCGCAAAATCGACGCCGTAGTCGAAAGGATCGACCGGTCGTAATTGGGAAATCTCATTTTTTGAGCCTTTCGATCGAAGCCGCAAGGCGCTTCATCGTCTCGCCCTTGCCGAGCAGGTACGCAACCTCGAACGCGCCGCCGGGCGTGGATTCCCTGCCCGAAATGGCAATGCGCAGCGGCCAGAGCACCTGCCCGTTCTTCATGCCCGTTTCGGGGATAAACGCCATCACCGCGTCGTGCAACTTCTCCTCCGTCCATTCGGTCACGCCTTCGAGCACGGGGAAAACGGCCTCGAGCGCCTGAAGCGCGATCTCGGGATTCGTCTTCATCTTCTTGTGCGTGTAGATCGCCTCGTCAAATTCCGGCATCTCCGCCAGGAATGACACCATCTCCGGGATCTGCTCCAATACTTCCGTGCGCGAATGCATCAGTTCGGCCAGGCGCCGGATGTCGACCTTCGCCGGGTCGAGCGCCTTCTCAAACCATGGCGTTGCAATCCGCAGGTATTCCTCAAACGACAGCTTGCGCATGTACTCCGCGTTAAACCATGTCAGCTTCACCATGTCGAAGATCGCGGGCGCCTTGTTGATTCCCTCGAGATCGAACTTTTCCTCCAGCTCCGCCAGCGTGAAAAATTCCTGCTCGCTGCGCGGGCTCCAGCCCAAAAGCGCGATGAAGTTGATGATCGCGTCCTTCAAAAAGCCGCGCGCCAGAAGATCCTCGAACGTCGGATCGCCCTTGCGCTTGGAGAGCTTGCGCGTCGCGTCCGCCATCACGGGCGGCAGGTGGATGTACTTGGGCGGCTCCCATCCATACGCCTCGTAGAGCAGGTTGTACTTCGGCGAGGAGGGCAAATACTCCGTGCCGCGCAAGACGTGCGTGATCCCCATCGTGTGGTCGTCAATCACGTTCGCAAAGTTGTAGGTCGGCAGCCCGTCCGCCTTCATCAGCACGTTGTCGTCGAGCGTCGAACAGTCGACCTCCACATGCCCAAAGATCAAATCGTCAAAGCCCGCCTTGCCTTCGGTCGGCACGTTCTGGCGGATGACGTAGGGCTCGCCTGCGTCGAGCTTCGCCTGAATCTCCTCTTTCGAAAGATTCAAACAATGCTTGTCGTATTTAAACGTCTGTCCGTTTTTCTCCGCCTCGGCGCGCGCGTCGTCGAGACGCTCCCTGGTGCAGAAGCAGTAATAGGCATGTCCCGTCTCAATGAGCTTTTTGGCGTAGGGAAGGTACATATCCTTGCGCTGAGACTGGATATACGGGCCGTAATCGCCGCCCACATCCGGGCCTTCGTCATAGGAAAGGCCCGCCGCGTGTATGGCGGAATAAATCTTCTCCACCGCGCCGGGCACCTCGCGCTCCTGATCGGTGTCCTCGATGCGCAGCATGAAGACCCCGTTGTTTTTTCGGGCGAACAGATAGGTGTAGAGGGCGGTGCGCAGACCGCCCAAGTGCATATATCCCGTGGGGCTGGGCGCGAAACGGGTTCTCACTTGCATCATTTAGTCCTCCGTGCCAAAGATAAAGATCGTCGTATAGTCGTATTTCTCGCCCGCGTACAAAACGCTGTCTGGGAATTCGGGGTGGTTGATGGAATCCGGCGCAAACTGCGTCTCGAGGCACAGCCCCTCGCGCTTGCCGTAAATCCGCCCGCTCTTGCCGGGGTTCACACCCTCCAGCATGTTGCCCGCGTAGAATTGCACCGCCGGCATGTCGGTCAAAACGTCCATGGCGCGGCCCGTTTCGGGATCGCGCACCTGCGCCGCGAAGCGCATGCCGTCCTCGTTCAGATTGAAGTTGTGGTCGTATCCCTTGCCGAACTTGATCTGCTCGCAATCCGCGTCGATCTGCTCGCCGATCCTTTTGGCAGCGCGCAGGTCAAACGGCGTCTCCTCCACGTCGCGCATTTCGCCGGTTGGGATGCACTGGTCGTCGACCACGGTGAACGTATCCGCATTGATTTCGATCGTGTGGTCGAGGATGGTCTTGCCGCTCTTCTCACCCGCGAGGTTGAAATAGCTGTGGTTGGTGAGGTTGCACAGCGTATCGGCGTCCGAAACCGCCTCGTAGTGGATGATGAGGTCGTTTTCGTCCGTGAAGGTGTAGGTCACCATCGCTGTCAGCGTGCCCGGATAATTCTCGTCCCCGTCGACGGACACGAGCTTGAGGATGAGCGAATCCTCGCAGATGCCCTCGAGGGGAATCGCAGCCCAAAGCTTTGCGTTAAATCCCTTGTCGCCGCCGTGGAGGTGGTTTTTGCCGCCCTCGTTCTTGGCAAGCTGGTAATTTTTGCCGTTCAGCGTGAAATTGCCCGCCTTGATGCGGTTGCCCACGCGCCCGATCAGGGCGCCCAGATAGCCCGCGCAGGGGAGATAGCCCGACACATCCTCGTAGCCCAGTACCACGTCCGCCAGATTGCCGTCCCGGTCGGGCACGTAAATCGACTTGATGATTCCGCCGTAGTTTGTGATTTCAACCGATGCGCCGGATTTGTTCTTCAGTATATACAGATCGGCTTCCGCGCCGCAGGGCAGGCGTCCGAAGGATTTCTTCTGGATGCTCATGGGGATACCGCCTTTCATGAATGTTCGCAACCATCATACAACCAAACGCGCGCAATTTCAATATGAATGGGGTAAAACTTGACAGCCCGCGCGCCTGAATGTATAATATCTCAGAATCCATGTAAGGAATAGGGAATATATGTACAAGTACAAGACGCGCGGCACCTGCGCCTCTGCCATTGAAATTGAAACGGAAGGCGATATCGTCACGGATGTCCGCTTCATCAACGGCTGCACGGGAAACACACAGGGCGTCGCCTCCCTCGCAAAGGGAATGAAAATCGATGAAGTCATCGGACGTTTAAAGGGAATTCAGTGCCGGGGCGGTACTTCCTGCCCGGATCAACTGGCACTGGCACTTGAAAAAATGGCGGCGCAAAGGAACATGAAATGAGATGACCGGCTCGCGCAATCCCAACAGAACAGGCGAGAGTACCGTCTCGGCGCGCGCAATCCGGGCGCTTCTTTTGTGTATCCTTCTGCCGCCCGTCGGCCTTCTCTATATGTGGCGCGCGCTCGTCTTTCCCCTGCGCGGCCGCATGTTTGTGACGCTCATCGCACTCATTGAGACGACGCTTCTCTTCGTATGGGGCTTTTTCGGTCTCATCTCGTGGACGACCATGCCCACAACCGTCCGCCCGCTGCCCGGGTCCAGTGTCGCGGTGACCGCCGCGCCCACAAGCAATACCGCAAACGCGCTTTCCAATATTGATGAACTCATCTCGGGCGAGACCGCGGCAGCGGATGCAACGGTCGAGCCGGAAGGGAATTGATATGCCGTACCCGCTGACACACCTCACTGTGGCGCGCCGGTTCCTTGAACCCCTTTCTATTGGTAATGCTGCGGCGTTTTTCCTTGGATCTGTCGCGCCTGATGCTTATCATTGGATGAAGCAGGAAAAGAATCTTGCGGAGCGCAAACGCGCGCATCTGACGGACGAAGGAAATCCGTTTGAGCGTATCAGGAATCGATTTAGGGGAGCGGCTTCGGATTTTGAGATTGGGTATGCATTGCCCTGCTTGTAGACCTTTTTTGGGATGAAGCTGTGCTTCAGCCCTATTTGCGCTACGGGACATACGCGGTCTATGCGCATGATATGGGGGTGCTGGACATTCAGCTATACCTGCGCGAAGAAGCCGAGGAAACCATTTTCCCATTTCTCGCCTCTGCGGACCCGGAAGGCCTCGACAATCTGATTGCTCCGGAACAGGCGAAGCTGGAGCGGGATCTGACCGTCACATGGTACTGCGAGAATCTCAAGAGGGCGGATGAGGCGCTACGCGGGCCTTTCTCTCCCACAGTTCTTTTTGATACAGTTGATGAAGCAGTACGTTATGCAGCAAATGAATGGGAGATACTTTTCATAAACTGATCCGCATTTGCTGTAATCAGCCCGATCTGTCATGATTTGTCCTTTTTATTTCATATTCACATCATTGACTTCACGCGTCATCCGTTCTATCATGAATAAAGAGTGGATATATATCCCCGTATACGCCCCGAATTTCCGACGGGAGGATCGCATTCATGTTTTGTTCCAGTTGTGGAAAAACGATAAGCCCGGATTGGCAGAAGTGCAAACACTGCGGCGCGCCGGTGGGGGAGAGCCATTTTGACGGCGTTCCCTATACCTCCGCGCAGGTGCGCATCGTTCCCGGCCAAAGCGCATACAAGGAAGTCGTCGCCGCGCGTCCGTATACGCGCACGACCTATACCGGTGATTTTGAGGGGAAAAGCGAGGGCGCGGTCGACCAGCGCACCACGTATCGCCCGGTCTATGAGGGCTCGTCCGTTCCCGAAGACATCCGAAAGGATGTGCGCGCGGCGGTCGGTTCCGAGGACGAACCCGTTCGGGAATCCACCGCTCCGCGCCGCGTGCCGGAGGACATCGATCCCGAGGATTTGGAAAATCACATTGAGGGTTTCGACCTTTCGCAGATCAAGTCCCGTCCCATCATCGCCAAAAAGCCGCAGGGCCTCTCGAGCGATGTCAAGGAATATGTCAAGCGGCTTGAAACGGGGGAGGAGCGTCCGCATCGCGGCCGTCACCTCGCACCCGGCGAACCCTATCCCGTGCAGGAGGATGCGCCGGAAGGAGAAGCGCCCGAGGAGGAATATGTCTCCGACGAGTCGCATGGCCTCGATGTCGCGCGGATCGTCAAAATCGTGCTCGCGCTCGTCGCCGTCGCCGCGCTGTTCGTGGTCGGCATTTACATTGCTCCGAAACTCGTCAGTCAGTTTAAAACCGAGGCCTCCGCGCAGATCGCGGGCGTCACGCCCACCGTGTATGACCAGGGCATCGCGCTTCTCGATTCGCACGTCGGCGAGGCATATATCAACGATGCCCTCGCGGTCTATGCAACCGGCGGATATACCGCGCTCACCGCAAAGCTTGACGCAGATAACACGAGCATCAACGCGCTCTTGCCTGCCGAACCGGGCGTGAACGACCAGCTTTTCCTCGATGCAATTTCCGCCATTCAGTCGGACATCGGCTCCGCCATCGCCTATGACGCCATTGAAATCGCGTCGGAAGGCGCGGCGACGAGCGCGGATTCGCAGGCGCGCTGGGCAGCGATCAATCAGACGGTGACTGAATTTAAGACGATCACGAGCGATGTCGGCCTCACGGCGGTCATCAATGGCGAACGTATCAACCTCGTGACCGCGACGCCCGAACCGCAGGCCAGCCCCACGCCCGCCTATCCCACGCTTTCCAAGGGCGATGAGGGTTCTGCTGTGCTGAAATTGCAGCAGCGGCTCTATGATCTCGGGTATCTGAGCGGCGAACGCGACGGCAAGTATGGCGCCCAGACGCAGACGGCGGTCAAGCTCTTCCAGCAGGATGCGGGACTCGAAGTGACCGGCATCGCGGATCCCCAGACGATCGCAATTCTGCTCTCGGACGACGCGCCCATGACCGAGAATGCGCGCATCACGCCCGTTCCGTCGGCGACCGCCGAGCCCACTGCGGAACCCACCGTGGAGCCGACGACCGAGATTGGCACGAACGCCATCTAATCATGTAATTTTCATCAACGATCCCATTCCGCAGCGGATGGGATCGTTCTGTACAGGAGGAGCCATGACAAAACCAATCGTTGCCCTCATCTATGATTTTGACAAGACGCTCTCGCCGGGCGATATGCAGGAATACGGCTATATGCCGGAGATCCGCACGAATCCCGAGGAGTTTTGGGGTCTGTGCCGCGCATTTGCGCTCGAGCAGCGCGCCGACGGCATCCTTTCGTATATGTATATGATGATGAAAAAGGCGCAGGGCACATTCGACCTCACGCGCGACCGGCTCACCGCGCTCGGGCGCGACATCGAGTTCTTCCCGGGCGTCGAAACGTGGTTTGATCGCGTGAATGCCATTGGGCTTTGCTGTGGCGTGTCGGTGGAGCACTACATCATTTCATCCGGCCTCTATGAGATCATCAAGGGTTCGCGCGTGGGCGACAAGTTCAAGGAAATCTTCGCCGCCTCCTTCTGCTATGATGCGGAAAACCGCGCGATCTGGCCCGCGACGGCGGTGAACTATACGTCAAAAACCCAGTATCTGTTCCGGATCAATAAAGGCATCCTCGACGTGACGAACGACAGCGACCTGAACGCCTATACGCCGCACAACAAGCGCCGCATTCCCTTTGGGAATATGATCTATATCGGCGATGGTTTGACGGACGTGCCGTGCATGAAGATGACAAAGCAGCGCGGCGGCTATTCCATCGCCGTGCGCGCCCCGGGTGATACCGACGTTTCGGACGACATGCTCCTGCATGGCCGCGCGGATTTCGCCGTGGACGCGAATTACGAGTCGGGCGGTGAGCTCGAGGTCATCGTGCGCGAGCTGTTTGCGCGCATCTCGGCAACCCACGCGCTCAACGAGCGTCACGCCCACCAGAAGAAAGGGGCGAGCGATCGGCGCGGCGGCACGGTTCAGCTCGAAAGCCACATGCGCGGCGGTCTCACAGACGAAGAGGCGATGGAGGACATGGAGTAGCCGGGGAGTCAAACGCAGCGTCGCAATACAGAGATTTCCATGTATATCGGCCCAAATATGGGGCATACTCACGCCATGGAGGTGTTGCGTATGGTCGAATGTTCCATGTGCGGCAAGAGGGGAGATGCGCGTTCCATGCGGATGTGTGGGCTGTGCGGCGCGCCCTTGTGCGACGATTGCGCCGAGCGGGGCAACGGCATCTGCGACCAGTGCGCGGACGAAGAGTAGCGGGGGATTTCATCCCCCGCACTGTGACGAAACACAATTGATGGACCCAATGTCCGGATCTGGCCGATCCGGACGTTAAATTTATCAAAATGGATTGTGCGATGAACGGAAATGCGGTATAATACATTTTGTGTCAATCCGCTCACTAGCCCCGAGCGCGAATGATGGCCAATGGCGTACTGACCATGCGCAGAAGGCAAGCATCGTCAATTTGGGAGGAATTATTCGTGAGTACTTATATGGTGAATCCTCAGACCGTCGAACGCAAATGGTATGTGATTGACGCTGAGGGCATGGTTCTGGGTCGCCTGGCTTCACAGGTTGCCTCGATCCTGCGCGGCAAGAACAAGCCCACGTTCACGCCTCATTGCGACTGCGGCGATTATATCATTATCGTCAACGCAGAAAAGATCCGCCTGACGGGCAAGAAGCTCGATCAGAAGATCTACTACTATCACACGGGTTATCCGGGCGGACTCAAAGAGATCACGTACAGAAAGCTCATGGCCAACAAGAGCGAGTTCGCGTTCCGTGAGGCCGTGCGCAGGATGCTGCCTAAGGGACCGCTTGGCTACAAGATGCTCAAGAAGCTTCACGTGTATGCCGGACCCGAGCACGAGCAGCAGGCGCAGAAGCCCGAAGTGCTGGTTCTGAAGTAAGGGAGGAGGACGGAAAATGTCAGAGGTTTGCTTCCATGCCGTTGGCAGGAGAAAAAAGGCGATCGCTCGCGTTCGT